>NZ_VHSY01000006.1:0-410815 GCF_013048625.1 Vibrio sp. 11-4(1)
GGGTGAGAGCACAATGATTGGTGAAGAGTAGGTGTGGCTGCGACATGAGATATCAACGGCATGGAGAGAGCGAGGGCAAGCGGCCGAGAGAGCGGCAGAGCCAGAGCAAGAGCCAGAGCCAGAGCCAGAGCCAGAGCCAGAGCCAGAGCCAGAGCCAGAGCCAGAGCCAGAGCCAGAGCCAGAGCCAGAGCCAGAGCCAGAGCCAGAATTGCAGTTTCAATACTCGGAGCCGGAAACTTACCAGTGTCAAGAAGCGTACCCGCCAGAATTGGAAGCCCCAAATCTGGAAGATGTGCAAAGGTTATTAAGTCAGCTTGAAGCAAGCAACCCTGTAGCCGAGTTAGATATTGATAGTATTCTTGAACAAAATACGATTGATATTGCAGCAGAAATAAAAGCGGCTGAGCCAGACGTACAAACCGTTAGTGAGGCGCCCGAGTTACAAACAGTTGAAGAGATACAAGACTGGGTGATTGATGCGCCAGTTTTTGAGGAAACTCAGCCAGAACTGGTTGAACCTCAATCGGTGATTGAGCATGATGTCAATATAGAATCGAACGTTGATACCGAGCTCGAGACACAAACAGGTTCCGAAATACCAACTGACTGGGAAAGCACGAAGCGAAGTGAAGATTTTCAAGTGCTTTACTTTGATGTGAATGATGTCACGTTTGCCGTACCGCTTGATGAGTTAGGTGGTATTCATCGCATCAGCGAGCTTAACCATTTGATAGGAAAGCCCGCCTGGTATTTGGGGCTACAAACAAATCGTGAGCAACAGTTTGATGTCGTCGATACCGCGAAGTGGGTGATGGCAGATAAGCTTCGCGATGACAGTTACAAAGATAATTACCAATACGTTGTCATGCTTGGAGAGAGCATGTGGGGGCTGGCCAGTAACCAACTAATGGGGACGGAAACGCTCAATATCGACAAGGTTCGCTGGCGTGAACAGGCGGGTAAGCGCCCTTGGCTAGCGGGCATGGTAAAAGAAAAAATGTGCGCCTTAATTCATGTCCAGGCGCTCATTGACATGCTAAACGCCGGTTTAGATGTCAAATCACTGAATTAGATTTAAGTCGGGAACGACATTAACGAGGATTAACTATGTCTCAAGCTTTTGAAGTAGAAGTGAAGAAAGATGCATCGAATGACGAAGTTCTTCAGTGGGTGACGTTCCAGCTAGAAGAAGAAACGTACGGCATCAACGTAATGCAAGTTCGTGAAGTACTTCGTTATACTGAAATTGCACCCGTTCCAGGTGCGCCAGATTATGTTCTGGGTATCATCAACCTGCGTGGTAACGTGGTTACTGTTATCGACACGCGTTCGCGTTTCGGCCTGATGGAAGGCGAAGTTACAGATAATACTCGTATTATTGTGATCGAGTCTGAGCGTCAAGTGATTGGTATTTTGGTAGATAGTGTGGCAGAAGTGGTTTACCTACGTTCTTCTGAAATTGACACGACGCCTTCTGTCGGTACTGATGAAAGCGCGAAGTTCATCCAAGGTGTGAGCAACCGTGACGGCAAACTTCTTATCCTTGTGGATTTGAACAAGCTCCTAACGGATGACGAATGGGACGAGATGGCTCACCTATAATGGGCTGAATAATGATGGCTGAAGAGACTCTTTTATCTGTTCCATTCCTTGCGGGTGGCGTCGCTTTTATCGTGTTGGTGTTGGTTGTTTTGCAACTGCGCATTCGCTCGGGGTTGCAAAAGCAAGTAGACCAGCAACGAGCACAGTCTCGACATGTAGATAAAGAAGTACAAAAGTTGAGTAGGCAGTTACTCGAAGTGCGTTCGGTTGTCGTTGGTCTTGGACAAAAAGTAACGGAACAACAAGACATTATTCAGCACCTAAACGAGAGAATTCGTGAACTCGAGCACGCTGATACTGATGGTCGCTTGTACAGTCGAGCTTCTAAAATGGTACAGCTTGGTGCAGATATCAATGAGCTCATTGAAGAGTGTGAACTGCCAAAAGCTGAAGCGGAATTGATGCTTTCACTACAGAAAAAACTGGCGGGAAAAGAGAAAATTCCACCACTAAGCGGTCAGCCATCAGATGATGCAGAATACCCGGCGCGTGGACGTCGTCGCCGTTAAAGGTTTTAAAACGATAAAAAGAGGCGATAAGCCTCTTTTTTTGTATTCGGTTACTAATTATCTTTTTGCAATACAGCCCTAGATTACCTTAAGCTATTTTCATTCTTAGCACTCGCTCCCCAAGTTAAAATGAAAGCTTATAACTACTTATAGTTAATTTTATTAAAGTGTGACGATTAATTAACAAAAATACATGAACTTACATACATCCCAGCCCTCTTATCCTGTTTTGTCATAACTAAGCTGTGCTAATATAGCGCTTCGTTCATTTTTTAGTTGAAGCTCTATGTTAGAAGTATCTAACCTGACAGCGATCCGTGATGAGAGGGTCCTGTTTGAAAACCTGCAGTTTGAAATAAAGCCTGGTGAATTGGTCCAGATAGAAGGGCGCAATGGTACTGGCAAAACTACGTTACTACGTATTGTGACAGGTTTAGGTGATAGAGAAGAAGGCATCATTAAGTGGAAAGGAGAAGAGGTTGAAAAATCTCGTGATGTTTTCCATCAAGATCTGCTGTTCTTAGGGCATCAAACTGGAGTGAAACGAGAGCTTACCGCACTAGAAAACTTACGTTTTTACCAATCTATTCAAAATAACCGCTCTTCTGACGAAGAAATCTTCACTGCTTTAACTCAAGTTGGTTTAGCCGGTCGAGAAGATGTGCCTGTAGCACAGCTTTCCGCAGGTCAGCAACGACGAGTGGCACTAGCAAGGTTATGGCTCAGTAAGCAAATTTTATGGATTTTAGATGAACCGTTGACCGCCATCGATAAGCAAGGCGTCAAAGTGCTTGAATCTTTGTTCGCAAGTCACGCTGATAATGGTGGTATTGTCGTGTTGACGACGCATCAAGATATGTTTTCGGACAGCCCGAAACTTAGAAAAATAAAGTTGGGTGATTGATATGATTCCATCTATGACCACCATCATTCGCCGCGAGCTATTGATAGCATTTCGCCGTCAGGCAGACATTCTGAACCCGCTTTGGTTCTTTATTATTGTTATTACTCTTTTTCCTCTTAGTATCGGGCCTGAACCAAATTTGTTAGCACGTATTGCAGCGGGCATTGTTTGGGTTGCCGCATTGCTATCCGCCTTATTATCATTAGAGCGTCTATTTCGTGATGATTTTCAAGACGGTGCATTGGAACAAATGATGCTAATGCCGATTCCATTGCAACTTGTAGTGGTTTCAAAGGTCATAGCACATTGGTTGTTAACAGGGTTACCTCTGATCCTAATTAGCCCATTATTGGCGGTTTTACTTTCGCTCGATTTCAATACTTGGCTATCTGTTGTACTAACCTTGATGATCGGTACACCGACACTAAGTTTTATTGGAGCTATTGGTGTGGCTTTGACGGTTGGGTTGCAAAAGGGTGGCGTTCTTTTGAGTTTGCTTATTCTTCCGCTCTACATCCCAATTTTGATTTTCGCAACATCAGCAATTGATGCCGCCGCGCTTGGTATGGCGTATAACGGTCAACTAGCAATTTTAGGTGCGATGCTAATGGGAGCGATGACGTTAACGCCTTTTGCCATTAGTGCCGCATTGAGAGTTAGTGTTAACTAACTCAATAAAGTGCCAATGAAGCGGCGCTTGATCAAAGAATTATTATTAAAGCACTGCTACGGTCTCAACCTTTTAGACAGTGTCCCTGAAGTAAGAGTGAGAACAAAACATGTGGAAATGGCTACATCCTTATGCCAAGCCAGAAACCGCTTACCGTTTGAGTGGTAAGTTTCTGCCTTGGTTTTCTGTATTGGCCCTCGTATGCTTATCGGTTGGTACGGTTTGGGGGCTTGCATTTGCGCCTTCAGATTACCAACAAGGTGACAGTTTCCGAATCATCTACATTCATGTCCCATCAGCTATTTGGTCTATGGGCGTTTATATGTCGATGGCGATTGCGGCATTTATTGGCTTAGTATGGCAAGTGCGTCTATCTGATATGGCGGCGCTTGCGATGGCGCCGATTGGTGCGGTATTTACCTTCATTGCTCTACTTACTGGTGCCATTTGGGGTAAGCCAATGTGGGGCACTTGGTGGGTATGGGACGCCCGTCTTACTTCAGAATTGATTCTTCTATTTCTCTACCTTGGTGTTATTGCGCTTTATCACGCGTTTGACGATCAGAAAACAGCCGCAAAAGCGGCGGGTATTTTAGCGATCGTAGGCGTCGTGAACCTACCTATCATTCACTTTTCCGTAGAATGGTGGAACACGCTTCACCAAGGCGCGACGATCACGAAATTTGAACAACCTTCTATTTCATCCGACATGCTTTGGCCGTTATTGCTAAACATCTTTGGCTTTGCGTTCTTCTTTGGTGCAGTGACGATGGTACGTTTTCGTAACGAAATCATCAGCAAAGAAAGTCACCGCCCTTGGGTGCGCAAACTCTCAACAGAACAAACTCAGTGAGGTAATTGATTATGCATTTTGAATCTCTGAGCGACTTTTTTACCATGGGTGGCTACGCATCATACGTATGGAGTGCGTTTGGTATTACTTTCTTATCCATGCTGATTCTTCTGATCACTAGCCTTCGCCGCGGTGATGCATTATTGAAAGAAGTGAAAGCAAAAATTGACCGTCAAGCTCGTATCGACGCAGCGAAGAACATGGAGAACACCTTATGAACCCGAGACGTAAAAAGAGGCTAGGTATCGTACTAGCGATCTTTATCGGTATTAGTGCCACCATTGGTTTGATACTTTATGCGCTTAACCAAAATATGGACCTTTTCTACACTCCAACGGAATTGGTTAATGGTAAGCCAGATGGCACCAAACCAGAAGTAGGCCAGCGTCTACGTATCGGTGGTATGGTGGTTGTGGGCTCGGTTCGTCGAGATCCTAATTCTTTGAAAGTGAGTTTTGACCTGCACGATGTCGGTCCTAAAGTGACGATTACTTATGACGGTATTCTTCCTGACTTGTTCCGTGAAGGGCAGGGTATTGTGGCTCAAGGTGTACTGAAAGATGCCACGACAGTTGAGGCATTTGAGGTCCTAGCGAAGCACGATGAAGAATACATGCCACCAGAAATTGCGGAAGCGATGAAGAAAACGCATGAACCGCTTCAATACAGCACCGAACAGAAACAAGGAAGCGGCCAATGATTGCTGAAATCGGTCACTTTGCTCTCATTCTTTCGCTTGCAATGGCAGTGCTGCTGAGCGTATTGCCATTGTGGGGAGCATCGAATAATAACACCATGCTCATGAACACAGCGCGACCGCTATCTTGGTCTATGTTCCTAATGCTGTTGTTCTCTTTCGCCATTTTATGTTGGGGATTTTATACCAACGACTTCACGTTACAGTATGTAGCGAGCAACTCGAATAGTCAGCTTCCTTGGTACTACCGTTTAACCGCAGTATGGGGTGCACACGAAGGTTCACTGTTGCTATGGGTGTTAATCCAAGCTGCTTGGACTGTCGCTGTAGCGACATTCAGTCGTGGTATGCCGCAAGAGTCGGTTGCACGTGTACTTGCCGTAATGGGCATGATCTCAGTGGGTTTCCTACTGTTTATCATCCTAACGTCAAACCCATTCCTACGTACGTTACCGTTCTTCCCGGTTGACGGACGTGATTTGAACCCTCTGCTTCAAGACCCTGGTTTGATTGTTCATCCGCCAATGCTTTACATGGGCTACGTTGGTTTCTCGGTTGCCTTCTCCTTTGCGATCGCATCCCTAATGACCGGACGCCTTGATACGGCTTGGGCCCGTTGGTCTCGTCCTTGGACAACCGCTGCATGGGTATTTTTAACACTCGGTATCGCACTAGGCTCTTGGTGGGCTTACTACGAACTTGGCTGGGGTGGCTGGTGGTTCTGGGATCCAGTAGAAAACGCATCATTCATGCCTTGGTTAGCGGGTACCGCATTAATGCACTCTCTTGCCGTGACAGAAAAACGCGGCACATTTAAGGCGTGGACGGTACTATTGGCAATCTCTGCATTTTCGTTGAGTTTGTTGGGCACATTCTTAGTCCGTTCCGGTATTTTAGTATCGGTGCACGCGTTCGCGTCTGACCCGTCGCGCGGTATGTTTATTCTAGGCTTCCTTGTTTTCGTTATCGGCGGCTCTTTATTGCTGTTTGCCGTAAAAGGGGCAGCAGTACGTGTACGTGGTAACTTCGACTTAGTCTCTCGTGAAAACGCGCTCCTAGCCAATAACGTATTACTTATCGCAGCACTTGTTGTGGTGTTAGTCGGGACATTATTGCCGCTCGTGCATAAGCAGCTTGGTTTGGGGTCGGTTTCTATCGGTGCGCCATTCTTCGACATGCTGTTTGCGTGGTTGATGATGCCATTTGCTTTCCTACTTGGTATTGGTCCACTTATCCGTTGGAAGCGAGACAATTTATCTAAACTTGTGAAACCAATGCTCGTTTCAGGTGTGCTTGCTTTTGCTTTGGCCGCGGTATGCATATACCTGTTTGCCGACTTCTTCTCAACTATGGCTTACATTGGCTGGGTAATGGCGATTTGGATTATTGCAATGCATGGCTTTGAACTATATGAGCGTGCAACGCACCGTCATAGCTTTAGTGAAGGCGTTCGCAAGCTGCAGCGTAGCCATTGGGCGATGATGTTGGGTCATGTTGGTCTGGCGGTATCTGTTATCGGTATTGCGATGGTACAGAACTACAGCATCGAGCGTGATGTACGTTTAGCACCTGGCGAACACTTCCAAATTCAAGGTTATGATTTCTACTTCTCAGGCCTGCGTGATAAAGATGGTCCAAACTACGATGGCTACATCGCGGATTTTGAAATTACACATGATGGCAAATACGTGAATACGCTTCACGCTGAGAAGCGCTTCTACCGTACGGCTAAGTCTATGATGACCGAAGCTGCCATTGACCGTGGAATTAGTCGTGACTTATACATTGCAATGGGTGAACGTTTAGACGACAACCGATCTTGGGCTGTTCGTATTTACTATAAACCGTTCGTTCGTTGGATTTGGGCTGGTTCTTTGATTATGGCGTTAGGCGGTGCATTAGCGATTTCAGATAAGCGTTATCGCTTCCGTAAATCTTCAAAGAAAAACGCGAAGTCAAAAGAGCAGGAGGCATAACATGAATAAGAAAATCTTATTTATTCCGCTCGTCGCTTTCATGATTTTGGCGGGCATTTTCGCAACCCAGTTAATGCGCAACCAAGAGGGCGATGATCCAACGAAATTGGAGTCGGTTTTGGTTGGTAAGCCAGTTCCTGAGTTTCACTTAGAAGACTTAGCTGAACCTGGAAAACAATACGACCAGTCAATTTTTAAAGGTGAGCCGTTGCTCTTGAACGTTTGGGCAACGTGGTGTCCAACATGTTATGCAGAGCATAAATACCTAAACGAATTGGCGGGTAAGGGCGTTAAGATCATCGGTATGAATTACAAAGATGATCGTAACAAAGCGGTAGTCTGGTTGAATGATCTCGGCAACCCGTACTTAATTAGCCTATTTGATGGTAGTGGTATGCTTGGTCTTGACCTTGGCGTTTATGGTGCACCAGAAACATTCATTATTGATGCAAATGGTGTAATTCGTTATCGCCATGTGGGGGATGTAAACCCACGTAATTGGCCACAAACACTGGAGCCGCTTTACAACAAATTGGTTGAGGAGGCGAAGCAATGAGAAAGCTGATCCTTGCAGTTTTTGCTGCCATGACATTATCTCTTGCTGCTCACGCTGCCATTGAAGTGTACGAGTTCGATAACTTGGAACAAGAACAGCAGTTCAAAGAGTTAAGCCATACGCTCCGTTGCCCTAAATGTCAGAACAACACGATTTCGGATTCTAACGCTGAACTTGCTCAAGACTTACGCCATAAGGTGTACGAAATGACCAAAGAAGGTAAGTCCAAAGATGAGATTGTTGATTACATGATCGCCCGTTACGGTAACTTCGTGACTTACAACCCGCCATTTACGGTTGCTACTGCGATCTTGTGGCTAGGGCCACTCGCTGTGGTATTGGGTGGTTTTGGTTTGATTGTGCTGCGTAGCCGTAAATCTAGAGTTAAGGCAAAAGCAAGCAGTGACGAGCAATGGGATGAGCAAAAAGAAGCTCGTTTAAAAGCATTGCTTGAAGAAGAGAACAACGGAGATAAGAAGTAATGACACTATTTTGGATTTCCACCGTTGTTCTTACGCTGATTGCTTGTGCGCTGGTGGCTTTGCCGCTGCTTAAACAAAAAGCGAACAATGATGATGTATTACGCGATGAGCTCAACAAGGCATTTTATAAAGACCGTCTATCTGAGCTTGCAGAAGAAACCGATGAAGGGCTGGTTGAAAGCGAAGACGAACTGATTTCTGATCTAAAGCAGTCTCTCCTTGACGATATTCCTGGTGATAAAGCGCAAAAAGAAACCAAGGTTTCACCAATCGCGGTTTTAGTCCCATCGGTAATTCTGACGGTGGCGTTGAGCTATGGCTTGTATTACAAATTTGGCGCGTCAGACGATATTGTTCAATGGCAAGAAGTGTCTGCAAATCTACCTGAGTTATCGAAAAAGCTGATGTCGGCTTCTTCTGAGCCGTTGAGTGACGATGAAATGGCGGATTTGACCCTTGCCCTTCGAACTCGCTTACATTACCAGCCGGAAGACTCGACAGGTTGGTTACTGCTAGGTCGTATTGCGTTAGCAAATCGTGATGTCACGACTGCTATCGATGCGATGGAAAAGTCATATCGCCTAGAGCCCCAAGATCCTGATGTGATGTTGGGTTATGCACAAGCTCTGATGCTGTCTCAAGAGGAAATGGAGCAAGCGACGGCTCGCTCATTACTCGGCAAGCTGATGCAGCAAGACTATGTCGATCTGCGTGTGTTTTCTTTGTTAGCGTTCGATGCGTTTGAGCGTCAAGACTTTCCGGCAGCCATCAAGTACTGGGGAATCATGCAGCAAATGATTGGTCCAGAAGATAGCCGCTACGAGATGTTGTCACGCAGTATTGAGAGTGCTCGTAAGCAAATGGGCGAAGCGGTTTCACCGGATAAGAGTGTAGCTGTGACAATTAATGTGGCACCAAATGCTCAGCTGGATCCAAATGCAGTTCTCATTGTATCGGTACATCGTGCAGATGGCTCACCAATGCCTGTTGCTGCAGCTCGCTATCCGCTAGGTACTTTCCCTCGTACAGTCGTATTAGATGATGGTAATGCTATGATGCAGGGGCAAAAACTATCTTCACTCGACAAGTTAATCGTCCGTGTGCGTGTGGACTCTGACGGTAACGTAGCAACGCGTGACCAAGATTGGCACGGAGAGAGTGACGTCGTTGAATTTGGCACGCCGGTTGAAGTGACCATTGACCAGCAATATTAATCGTTAGCGTCTGTCTCTGAAATATGACAACGGGGTAGAGTCTGTTGCCTTTAGTGGTATGACTTTAAACGATCGAGTAGAATACCGAAGGCCAGCGACTGCTGGCCTTTATTTATTCCCATATCTGAGTCATCTTTACTACGTATACTGCTCAACATACGTACAACTGTTCATTGGGTGACTTAGGTACATTAATAGTCGTTATGGAAAATAAAATGTATAACAAGGGTAAATCTACCTTCTTGTTACTGCTTGCAGTTGGACTGGTTGGCTGTTCAAGTGCGCCTGATGAAGCAGTAACAGGACAAGAAACAAATCAAACGACTTCTGATGTGTATGACCCGTTGGAAGGCTTTAACCGAACCATGTGGGAAATCAACTACGAATATTTAGATCCGTATTTGGTTCGTCCTGTATCACTTGCGTATGTGGAATACACGCCAGTTCCTATTCGTTCCGGTATCGCTAACTTCTTGTCGAACTTAGATGAGCCAGCCAGCATGGTTAATAACTTAGTCATGGGTAACGGCACGAAAGCCGTGGACCACTTTAACCGTTTTTGGATTAACTCGACGTTTGGTATTTTCGGTTTATTCGATATTGCAAGTGCCGCGGGTATTACGAAATACGACGAGAAAGCGTTCAGTGATGCAGTAGGCCACTATGGTGTTGGAAATGGCCCTTACTTCATGATTCCAGGTTATGGCCCGTATACCTTACGTGAAGTGACAGATACCGTAGATAGTACGTATTTACCCCTCTCTTACCTCAACTTCTGGGCGAGTTTGGGTAAGTGGGCGTTTGAAGGCATGGAGAAGCGTGCTTTATTAGTACCGCAAGAAGCACAGTTAGACTCGTCGCCGGATCCATATATTCTTACTCGCGATGTTTATATTCAGCGTCAAAACTTTAAAGCAGAAGTTGAAACCGTTGAAGAAGTGAACATCGAAGAAGAAGAGTATTTAGACGAATACCTAGAAGACTTTTAAGCGCTGTTCTTTACAATATACAAATAAAAAAGGCTTAGCTGTTGCTAAGCCTTTTTGTATTTTTGCTGTTTGGTTAGAAACGGTAGTTTGCTTGAACACCGATTAGCCAAACATTACCCGTAGTTTCGCCTACGAATTGGCCGCCGACTTGTTCTGCAGCGTCGTCTGACTTGTAACCACGAGACTCAACGATTGGTGCGTCTTTCGCGAAAATATAGGTGAAGCCAGCGTCTAGGCTGAAGTCTTTCGTCCAATCGTACGTTGCGCCAATACTTAGCCACGTACGGTCAGTTTCTGGAATAGTGATCGTACGGTTTTTGTCGCTTACCGCTGAAGTATCGTATGCAATACCAGTACGTAGCGCTAGCTTAGGATCAAGCTGGTAAGTAGCACCAACAGCAAAGCGGTAGTTATCTTCCCAGTTTTCTACTTTAACCATATGCGTGCCAGCGGTATCTAGACGTGCTTCCAATTTCTCGAAAGAGCTCCAATCCGTCCAGTTAAAGCTTGCGTGTAACGCAAGTTGGTCTGTTACTTGGTGGAAGCTTGCCAACTCAGCCGTTGCAGGCAGGTTTAGGTACATGTAGCCGTTGTCACGTAGTTGTGAAAGCTTAGTACCGAAGCCAAAACCTAGACCTTCAGCATGGCCTTCAAGCTTCAGTTCAACTTCAGATTTGTACCCGAAGCCGATACGGTTATTTTCATTGATCTGCCATGCAGTACCAACTTGCCAGCCCCAAGCGGTATCGTCACCTTCCATGTATTTTAGAGCGGTACCTTGAGGAACACTGATAGGATCGCCAGTGACAGGGTGCTGTCCTACAACGTTATTCTTAGGTGCTGCTGCGCCAAAGCTGCCTTCGCCGATGATGTAACGGATACCACCACCAACGCTGATTGATTCATTGACTTTGTAAGCTGCGTTTAAGTTCGCTTCCATTGTCGTTACGCTTGCTTCGTTACCGAAGTGTGATGCACCAAAGCCTTTACCTAAATCGGTTTCCATGCCGTAGTTGGTGCCAAATGCCAAACCAATCGCGAATTTCTCATTGTATTGGTGTGATAGGTAGAAGTTTGGAATGATTGCATCATGTGCGAAATCATCTGAAGATGCAGAAGAAGTACTACCGTGGAAGTTTACATCACCTTCAATATCAATATTTGGGTTCACATAGATTGCACCAACGGACACTTGAGTGCCTTCCAAATAAGTTAGCATTGCTGGGTTACGCCATTGTGCACTTGCGTTGTCAGCCATTGCTGCTTCACCAGCATATGCTCGACCTAGGCCTGTTGCAGAATATTCAGCAAGTTGGAAACCTGCAGCGTTAGCCATGCCCGTTGTGCCAAGTAGGCTTAATGCCACTGCTGTTGATAGAAGAGTCTTGTTGGTTTTCATTCGAATGTTCGCTGATTTGTTTATAACGTGGGACGAAAGTTTAAAGGTAGAGTTTTTACTTTAGAAATGAAAATCCAGCACAAGCAGTCATTTGGAATGTTATGCTTTCAAGTGTTGTTTGGGTGGTTTAATAATCTAACTGTGAAGGGCTTGTAAATGGAATTCAGCGAACAGCTGTGCGTCCTAATTGTGAGATTTAGATACACGTGTTCACTCAAATTGAGTGAGCAATAAATTGTAGATATGAAAAAAGGCTGGAAATCCAGCCTTTTATATAAAGTATTTTTCTACTAACTAACAGCGAAGCGTTTAGAAGCTACGGCTGTATTGTAAGCCGAATAGAATTGCGTCAGCATGAGTTGTTGCTGTTACACCGGTAGAAAGACCAGGAGCTAATTGAGTATTCTCATTAACTTTTACATCTTCACCTAACAAGTATGTGAAGCCAAAATCGATGTTTGAGCTATTATCAATATGGTAAGAGAAACCTGTTGAGAACCACTGGCGATCTGAATCTGGTACCGAGATAGACGTTACTTTATCTTGAGCGCTTGTATCGTACATGTAACCAGCACGAAGTGTCCAGTTGTTGTTTAGGTAGTAAGTACCACCAATTGCGTAGTGCCAGCCATCTTGCCATTGATAGTCTTTCGAGTAACCACCTTTAAGTAAACCCTGATTTAGGTTCTCAAAATCAATTTGGTCGAAATCTTTCCAACCGATGTATTGGATGCTGTAGTGTACAGCAAACTTAGTGTCTTGGATTTTGTGGAAACCAGAAAACTCGGCCATATCTGGTAGAGGTAGCGTGATTTCCTGACCTTTGTCGTCTTTCGCCGTAAATTCAGGGCTGTAACGATACGCTAGACCAAAACGGTTGTTTTCATCTAGTTCGTACACAGTACCAACGTTGAAACCAACAGCCCAACCATCAGCTTTATCTACGTCCAGAATTTTTTGACCGCCAACCCCTGGGACTGAAGAGCTAGTTGTACGCTTCATTGTGCCTTGGCCGTAGATTAAATCTAAACCAGCACCAAAGCTCCATTGTTCGTTTAAACGGTAAGAACCCGCAAAGCCAAAGTTGAAGCTTTTTACATCCGTAAGACCACCGTACTCGGTTGCGGTGTAGTTATCTGAAAATTCAGTTTTAGTGCCGAAATTAGAGTATGCGTTTACGCCCCATGCAAACTTGTCATTTACTGGAACGATTAGGTGAATGTTTGGAGCTATTGACGTATCACCCACATCATCAGTGTCAGCAACATTTACAGTACTGGAACCCAAAGGAGTATTAACGTTATATTTCGCATCTTTCACTTCAATCATTGAAGTAATGCTTTCGAAACCTAGCGAAAGCTCCATTTTGTCAAATAGAGCCATTGCTGCTGGGTTACGAGCCATTACTGCGGCGTTATCTGCGATTACTGCATCACCAGCAAATGCACGGCCGATGCCAGTTGCTGATTGAGCGTTGATTTGGAAACCCGCTGCCATCGATTGACCTGAGGCAAAAGCTACCGTTACTGCTAGGAGAGTCTTTTTAAACAGACGCGTGTTCTGAGTCATTTGTTTTTCCTTATTAGATTCGTCTCTTTGGACGATAAATTGAGCTTTTGCTCAGTGGCGCAGATAGTAGTATCAATAGTTGCTTGGACAAATCCGACCATTGGATAAAATTGAATAAAAATTGCAGAAATGATATCTAAAAGACGGGAAATTGCACTTAAAATGCATAATTTAGAGTTTAAGCTCTAAATGCCATAGCAATGGTGAATGTTTTGTGTTCTATTTATACAGAAATGCCGCTAAATAAGACCATTTAGCGGCATTTAACCTTTTGAAGGCTGGAAATCGTCGAAGTTGTTACATCGGCTTAATCATTGATGCAAGAGTCGTAGCGATCGCATCAATATTTTCACCTTCTTCTCCGACTAAAATCAGGCTTGAACTCCCGACGGGCTGAACGATTCCGGTCATGCCATCCTTATTAAAGTCGGTACTTTGTTCGCTCGGAATACCAGTAATAAATAACGTTACTTTACCTTTTGGACCTTGGAATACCATATGCACCGCATTGGATTCACCAAAACCGCAGTGGTTTAGGTAGTAAACGTGATATGGAAAGCTTTCACTAAACTGGTAATGAAATGGCGACATTTTCGCATTAATTTGCGAGCTCGGTACATCCTCATCAAGATGACGAACAAAAGGTTCTTCATGAATAACGTGTTTCATCGCGGTATCTGCTAAACTGGCTTGTGCTGGAGACACCAAAACATTTCCCCAGTTTACTTGACCAACTAATAACCCTGCGGTGAACGCAATAGAAGCGGCAAGTGCCATTGCTTTGCGGACAAAGTTTGGTCTGACGACCTTCTCTTCATCAAGTGCACTCGACGTCTGGCTAAATAAAATCTTATCTGCGAGATCTTCGGGTACATCCACATTCATGGCTTGTTTAATTTTTACATCGAGATCCAAAACGTCATCAACAAACTTATTGTTGGCGTCGCTACCAGCTAAAGCTTGCAGAATCTCTTCATCCTTTTGTTTTGGATCCGACAAAATACGACGACGAAATTCTAAATCATCCATTCTTTTGTCCTCTCTTAGTATCTTGAGAATCCAACATCTCTTTGAGTTGATTACGAGCGCGAAATAATCGAGTCATCACTGTATTTTTATTTAAATCAAGAATGTCGCCAATTTCTTCTCCGCTGAAACCACCGACAACTTGGAGAAATAAAGGTTCGCGGTATTCAACATCGAGTTTCATGATCTGTGCTTGCAGCCATTCTTGCTGATGATGTGGGTCATCGCTGACTTTAGCATCATTGCCGTAATCATCGATATCAACTAAATCAAATTGTTTACGTTCGAAGCGGCGCGCATTTTCTCGTCTCAATATGGTGATGAGCCAAGACTTGGCTGCTTTTTCATCCTGGAGACTATCGAGTGACTTCCAGGCTCTAAGACAGGTTTCCTGAACTAGATCTTCCGCTATCGCTTTATCTTTGCACAACCAGTATGCGTAGCGATATAAGTCACGATGGTACCCTCGGACGAGCGCTTCGTATTTTCTTTGCTTGTCCATATCAGAGTTGACCGGACTGTTGGAATTTTTCTTTCCAAACATTTTTAATATGGCCACAGGAGCCTCCATCCTCGCTCTGTGAGTTTCTTATTTGTTCTGAGCATGACTTTACTTTTCAATAGCCTCGCGGTTTCGGTTGAGCGTGTGTCGTAGATAACCTCTGACACAATAAGCTATGTGGTTACTTAAAAGTGTATACGCAAATGCCAAATATCATCGAACATGAATTGGTAAAGATTGTTAACAATATCATCATTAGTAATCAATGGTTTGGATAAGTTCATTCGATGGGACATAAAAAGAGACTGCTAGCGGTGAATTTTTGAATCGGTTTGCATCGCTGAGCCTTTTAGATGTGCTTAAAGCTCGTAAAATCACTATAAAATTGATCTATTTCAAAATATCAAGCAGTGAAGGGGTTATAGTACATCTTGTCATCTCGTTAGTCATTGCGACTAACATGTTGAGCAAGATGACACTTCCTTTTGAAGGCTGACTTTACTTTCTCCTAATCAGGAAACTGATTAATTTTCAATTGGCGTAAGTTAATTGTTTTATAGATATTCCGACCACACAGTTATGTGTGGTTTTTTTTTGCTTCGATTTTACCTTCCGTATACCTCTTACCGTTTTAACTCTCTATAGTTAATCATTATTAATCGCATAAGAATCAAAGAAGTAGAGTAATTGATCTACTTGCTTCACGTTTATTTAAACGCATGTTTGATAAATTTAACAAATTCATTACAATGCATCAGGTCAGACCTCTTGTATTTAAGGAGAAACAATGGGCAAGCAGGAAGTAAAAACACGCAATGGTGAGCGTGTCGCTATTGTCGCGGGGCTTCGAACTCCCTTTGCTCGTCAAAGCACGGAATTTAGCCAAGTGCCAGCGGTCGATTTAGGGAAAATGGTAGTAAGCGAAATGCTTGCTCGAACAGATATTGATCCGAAGCTAATCGAACAAGTGGTATTTGGACAAGTAGTACAAATGCCTGAAGCGCCAAACATCGCACGAGAAATCGTGTTAGGCACTGGTATGAACATCCATACTGATGCTTACAGTGTGACTCGTGCGTGTGCAACGAGTTTTCAAGCGGCGGTCAATGTCGCAGAAAGCATCATGGCGGGAACCATCGATATCGGTATTGCTGGTGGTGCAGACTCTTCTTCCGTCCTGCCTATTGGCGTATCAAAGAAACTGGCTGCTAATCTGCTTGCTCTTAGTAAGACAAAAACAATGGGTCAGAAGCTTAGTATCCTCAAAAACTTGAGCTTTAAAGACCTGATGCCAGTGCCACCAGCAGTAGCCGAGTACTCTACGGGTTTATCCATGGGACAAACTGCGGAGCAAATGGCAAAGACGCATGGTATTTCTCGTGCAGAGCAGGATGCGCTTGCACATCGCTCTCATACGCTGGCTTCCCAAGCTTGGAAAGAAGGTAAGATCCAAGGTGAAGTGATGACGGCTTTTCCCGAACCATACAAAAAATGGATTTCGGAAGACAACAATGTCCGTCACGACTCAACCGTAGAAGGGTACGCGAAACTTCGACCTGCCTTTGATCGCCAGTATGGCAGTGTTACGGCAGCTAACAGTACGCCACTGACTGATGGTGGTGCGGCAGTGATGTTGATGCGCGAAGGTAAAGCGAAAGAGCTTGGCATGGAGATTCTTGGCTACATACGTGGTTACGCATTTTCAGCGATCGGTGTGGAAAAGGACATGCTGATGGGACCGACTTATGCCACAGCGAAAGTGCTAGAAAATACAGGCTTGGAGCTGTCTGATCTGACGTTGATCGACATGCACGAAGCGTTTGCTGCGCAAGCATTGGCGAATGTGAAGATGTTTGCTTCAGATAAGTTTGCTCAAGAAAATCTAGGTCGTTCGAAAGCGATCGGTGAAATTGACATGGATAAGTTCAACGTGCTTGGCGGATCAATTGCTTATGGTCACCCATTTGCTGCGACTGGTGCACGTATGATGACGCAAACCCTACGAGAGCTAAAACGCCGTGGCGGTGGTATTGCATTGAATACCGCATGTGCAGCTGGCGGTCTTGGTGCGGCAATGATTCTGGAGGTTGAGTAATGAGCGAGCAAAAAGCATTTAGTCTAAAGGTTGATGAGCAAAATATTGCTTGGTTAGCGATTGATGTTCCTAATGAAAAAATGAATACGCTGCAGGCGGCTTTTGCTGATGAAATGAAAGAAATCTTTGCTCAGCTAAAAGACGCCAGTGGCATCAAAGGGATGATCATTCATTCCCTAAAACCGGACAACTTCGTCGCGGGGGCCGATGTTCGCATGCTAGAAGCGTGCACGACCGCAAGTGAAGCAGAAGCATTAGCGAGGCAAGGTCAAGAGCTATTCCAGCAGCTATCGGACTTACCATATCCTGTGATTGCCGCTATTCACGGTCCATGTTTAGGCGGTGGCTTAGAGCTTGCTCTTGCATGTGATTATCGCGTTTGTACGGATTCAGATAAAACGCGTTTAGGCCTACCAGAAGTACAGCTTGGATTGCTGCCAGGTTCTGGCGGTACGCAGCGTCTGCCGCGTTTGATTGGCCTGTTACCGTCGTTGGACTTGATCCTGACGGGTAAACAACTTCGTGCGAAGAAAGCTAAAAAACTGGGCGTTGTGGACACCTGTGTCCCTGACACCATTTTGCTCGACGTAGCCAAACAGTTTATCGACAAAGGTAAAAACAAGGGTACGAAAAAGCTATCGACGAAAGAAAAAGTGATGTCGGGTAGCGGGTTAGGGCGCAAGTTTGTGTTTGAACAGGCAGCGAAGAAAACCAATCAGAAAACCCGTGGTAACTATCCTGCAACGGTCGCGATTTTAGACGTTATTCAGCATGGTTTAGAGAAAGGTTTCGCCCAAGGACAAGAGCTTGAAGCGAAACGCTTCGGTGAGCTTGTGATGAGCTCTGAATCAAAAGCGCTCCGTTCTATCTTCTTTGCGACAACTGAAATGAAGAAAGAAAATGGTACGGATGCGAAACCCGCGCCAGTTCATAAAGTTGGCGTGCTTGGCGGTGGCTTGATGGGCGCAGGAATCAGCCATGTGTCTGTTGCAAAAGCGAAGGTGCCTGTCCGCATCAAAGACGTCAGCAACGATGGCGTTCTAAACGCACTCAACTATAACTACAAGTTATTCGAGAAACAGCGTAAACGTCGCATTCTATCAAAAGCCGATCTGCAAGCGAAAATGTTGCAACTGTCTGGCGGTGTCGACTTTACCAGCTTTAATCATATTGATGTCGTAATTGAAGCCGTTTTTGAAGACTTAGATCTTAAACAAAAAATGGTGGCGGATATTGAAGTGAATGCCAAGCCGGAAACCATCTTTGCGACTAATACTTCTTCGTTACCAATCCACAAAATTGCAGAAAAAGCGGAGCGTCCAGAAAACGTAGTGGGTTTGCATTACTTCAGCCCGGTAGAAAAAATGCCGTTGGTGGAAGTGATTCCGCATGAAACGACATCAGATGAAACCATTTCAACAGTCGTTGCACTTGCTAAAAAGCAAGGTAAAACCCCGATCGTAGTGAAAGACAAAGCGGGCTTTTACGTGAACCGCATTCTTGCGCCATACATGAACGAAGCGGCGCATATTCTGCTGGCTAACGAACCGATCGAAAAGATTGATACGGCGTTGCTTGATTTTGGTTTCCCTGTCGGCCCGATTACCTTACTGGATGAAGTCGGTGTCGACATTGGCGCGAAGATCATGCCGATTCTAGTCAACGAGTTAGGTGAGCGATTCAAAGGCCCGGACGTGTTCGATATCTTATTGAATGACGGTCGCAAAGGACGTAAGAGCGGGAAAGGTTTCTACACTTACAAAGGTAAGAAGAAAGAAGTCGATAAATCTATCTACAAGCTGCTTAAGCTCGATCCTGAATCTAAGCTGAGCGATAACGATATTGCGTTGCGCTGTGTACTACCAATGCTGAATGAAGCGGTACGTTGTTTGGATGACGGCATCATTCGCTCGCCACGTGATGGTGATATTGGTGCAATATTTGGCATTGGTTTCCCTCCATTCTTGGGCGGTCCATTCCGTTATATGGATCAGTTTGGCATTAAAGAACTGGTTGAGAAAATGAATGAGTTTGCATCGAAGTATGGCGATCGTTACGCACCGTGTGATGGTTTGCTTACTCGAGCTGGAGAAGGAACCACATTCTATTAAACGTTGCTTCGGTAAAGAAAAAGGCTTGCCAGTGGCAAGCCTTTTTCATAAATAAGAAATAGTTACTTCTTCTTGTCTTTCTTATCTTTATTGTGGCCTTTACCTGGGTTGTCGTCCCCGTGAACGCTGCTGTTGCCTTTGTTGTCTTTATCTTTCCACTGTTTTGAAGAGCAATCATCTGATTTGATAGAAACATTGTCTCCGCTTAGGCGGACACAGTCGTTACTTAGCTCAAAGCCATCACCTTTCACCGAGATTTCAGCGTGTGCAGATGCCAGTGGCAGTAAAATAGCCGCAAGTAGTAGTGCTTTTTTCATGATTACCTCATTAATTTATTTTTAGTGTGGTAATTAGAGCATAAGCCGCAATGGCGTAATTTCAATTTTCTGCCAATTATGGTGTCGATTCCATTTATGAGACCCACAACCTCATTGGTTTGTAGGTATATACTTACTAATCGATAATTTTATTACTGCGCAATTAGATCATCCTAAGCCGCAATCTTTTGGCCTAAGTTGGAACTCTTCAATCGATCCAATTTCTTGCCCTAAGTGGATGCGCGGAGCGTCCGAATGCGATTGCCCTTGAGAGTGCATGACCAATCGGTTTGCCGTGCGAGGTTTCAACTCATTAACGACAAAGCGAATCATGTCTGCTCGGGTCAATTTCTTCAGTTCAGCAAGTACCTTGTCACGTTGGTTAAACTCGGTGTCTTTGTTTCCTATTGCAACCCAAAGACGCTGAGCACGACCTCGCAGTGTGGTGTCCGGCGTCGCTATTTGATTCCACAAGCCGCGCTTACTGCTATGCCATTGGTAATCGTTCAGTTCTAACAGCACCATATAAAAGGCATTTAAGAACTCATCGATTGACGTAACCAGCTCGGCAGGCGCTGCATTGGGTGACTGCACATAAAGCACAATACCCGGATGACGATTAAGTGGCATATTGCCAGTGCCCACCATGTAACCTAATTGCTGTTTTGTGCGGATCTCGTGGAAAAATGTTGCCGACATGAGATGGTTCGCCAATGAGTATAGAGCAATGCTACGAGGCTCAATATCCTCACACTGGTGGTAAATAACGACCGCCGAATCTTGCTGGTTGCAATGTACTTCACGTTGAAAACTGCCGTTTTTTCCCAGCATGATGAGTGGGCGGAGCGCCTCTTCATAACGCTGCTCTTTTACTCTTAGGGCATCCTTTAAGGTCGTCGCCATGTCATGCGCTTGTTGACGCTGCCAATCTCCGTAAACAAACATTTCAACGTGCAGCTCTGCAAGAATTGATTCTACGAATACTGAGAGTTCATCGACTTCGATTTCTTCTAGCGCTTCGACTAAGGTTGCGAAAGGCGGGTTATTGGGTTGAAGTAGCCCTGTAAGTGCGTTAAACAGCTGCGAAATAGGACGATCTTGTGAAGCATTTCTCCAGTTACGTAACAGTTGCTGCTTGATGGTTTCAAAGCGTGCAGGGCTGAAATCTCGAGAAGCAAAACGGTGCAGGATCATTTCCAACAATTGAGGCAGTTTTTGGCTGAACCCTGAGAGGGTTAAGGTAACCCCGCCTTGGTGAGCGTACATGTTGTAACCCATCCCTGCGATTTCAGCTTGATAGGTTTCTTTTGCTAGCGAGTCGAGGAACATCTCGACACATAGGCGAGTTTTGACAATGTTCTTCGGTGATGCAACAGCATGAGAGCTGTCGATAGCGACATATACAACGCCTTTTGGCACGCGAAATTCATCATCTTGTAAATGCCAAAGTCGGAAGCCTTCGAGATCTTCAATTAACTCTGGTAGTGAACCACCATTTTCGAACGGCATGGGATCGAGATCGTAGCAAATATAAGGGTTCTTTTCTGGTAAGACGAACTGCCAGCTTGGATCGATTTGTTGATAGAAGCGGCGTTGCTCATCACTAAAAGGCGTGACGGAATACGGAGTAAAGTACCATTCGGCAGTACGATTGTATTCCAGTCCTTTTGCAATCAGGGTTACGCGGACATTATCGATGGTTAAGTATTGCAGCAACGAACGCTGCAGTTGTTCATCATAGCCCGCCATTTTGTAGTCGCCATAAATGGTATCGTCTGGCTGATAATGCTGCATATTGATAACAAGATGGCTAACCAAATCCATTGGTCGAGATGGTTCCTGGAAACGAAACGCCGACTCAAGCACCGCTTGTTTTTCGAGATAGCGCCATTCATCTAGCCCGTCTTGTTTGATCATCGAGAGGTATTGAAAAACCGCTTGGATGATGTTGTCAACGTGGTTGAGACCCAGCGGGGTGAGTGTGCAGCTAACCGTAAAATCTCGATAGTTGCTACCACTAGCGCCGCCTCCTGCAGAAAGTGACGTAATCCAGCCTTCATTTTTTAGCTGGAGCATTAAGCTGCCTTCGCCTTCATAGCCGAGTAAATGCGCGAAGTAAGAGAGTGGTTTAACGCCGTAGTGCTTATCCATTCCCGGCATTGGGAAGGTGAGAATGAGTTTTCGAAATTCTTTGATTGGTTCAACTTGAACTAAAATTCCGGTACTTTCTTTGGTGCTAATGGGGACATCAATCGATTTTCCACGAAGGTGGTGGTTTGGGATATTGGCAAACATGGCTTCTACCCACGCTTGCTGAGCATCGAGCGACTGCGGCCCAAAGAGCGTCAACGTCATGAGATCGGCAGAGTATTGAGAGTGGTGAAACTCGACAATTTCGTCGCGGATGGATTTACCCTCTCGGTCACCTAATGTATCTAGGTTGCCGACTGAGAACTTAGAGAAAGGGTGATCTGGATTGATGACTTCTTTGTTGACTTGATACAGGCGGCGAGAATCGTCATTAAGTTTGAGTTTGTATTCGGAGTCGACAGCCTGGCGTTCTTTGTCTAAAGCTTCTTCGTTAAACAATGGTGCGGTAAAAAATTGGCTAAATCGATCTAAGGCATTTTCAAAGGCATTCGGAGTAACATCAAAAAAGAAACAAGTGTGCTCAGTACCCGTCCAAGCGTTATTTGTTCCTCCATGCTGGCTAATATAACTTTGAAACTCGCCCACTTTAGGGTATTTTTCCGTACCCAAAAAAAGCATATGTTCTAAATAGTGTGCCAGACCTTGGCGATCGTTTGGGTCGTCGAAGTGTCCAACGTTCACTGCTAGAGCAGCTGCTGACTGTTGAGCTGTCTCGGAATGAATCAGCAGTACACGCAGATCATTGCTCAAGGTAATGTAGCGGTATTGATTTGAATCGTTAGGACTTAGATGCACGATGCGTCTCCAGATTTCGCATTACAGTAATTATGAACCCCTAGCTAGGGGGCGCAAAGTTTGCGTTTCGACAAATACTGCTTGCCGTATTTTTGTTATTCGTAGACTTCTGCACAGGCCCATCGCGTTTGCGTATGGGGAAGAACTGTTTGAATGAATGCTCTGAACTCATAGCACAGTTAAATACTGTGATGAACTGAGTACATTCTTTTTAATAGATTGTTAAGAAAGTCGCTATCTTTAGCAAGCGAATTGGTATAATGAACAGATAATTATATCAGTATTTTTGTTTCGTCATTATTAAAGTTAGCCCCGTCTATCTAATAAAGATAGCAGTCAACCTTTTGGTAGCGTTAGCTATCCCTAGGAAATAACATGAAAATATTCATCATGCGTCACGGCGAAGCCGAGCATTTTGCAGATTCAGACGCAGCACGACAATTGACCCCAAGAGGCAGAGTCGAATCAGAAGCGGTTGCGAGAGCCTGTAAAGAACAAGGTTTTGCGCAATTCGATAAAGTGTTGGTGAGTCCGTACATTAGAGCTCAACAAACTTGGCAAGAGATCAGCGAGTATTTTGCTGCAAAAAGCATCGAAACTTGTGAAGATATTACACCTTACGGCCAATCTGAGCATGTATTTGATTTTGCAAGTGCATTGATTGAAGTGGAAAAACTAGACTCGCTTCTGCTTGTCTCTCACTTGCCTTTGGTTGGTTATCTCACTTCAGAGTTTGTAAAAGACATGGCACCACCGATGTTTCCTACATCAGGTCTAGTGTGTATTGAATACGATCTACAAACGCAAAACGGTGAAGTGCTGTGGCATATTACGCCATAAGCGTCGAAACCAAATAAGCATTTAAACATTAGATATAGAATGAAGAAAGGCAGGAAATTTCCTGCCTTTTTGTTTAATTGCTTCTACAGTGAGCTAGTTACTTTTCTGGAATCGAGAGCAAAACTAACAACGCACCATCACCGCCGAATTCTAGTGGCGCTTGGTGGAAAGCCATTACGTCTGGGTGTTGTGCTAACCAAAGTGGCGCTTTCTGTTTCAGGATGTGTTTACCAATGCCATGTTGCACACACGCACAGTGAATCTCGTTTTTGACGCAGTAGGCGATCATCGCACCAAGTTCGCGTTTAGCTTCTTGTTGTGTCATGCCGTGCATATCGAGGAATACGTCCGGTACATACACGCCGCGACGTAGACGTTTAACTTCATAAGTGGAGACGTCGTCACGTGCATAACGAGTTGGGCCATCTTCATTTAAGAGAGGGACAAACTCGTCGGAGAAGTAAAACTCAGAATCACGCGCTTCACGGTTGGAGCGCTTGATTTCTTTTTGCTTAGTATTTTTTTTTGGTTGCTGGATTATGGTATCCTGTCGCAACTTTTTTACGCCCTGTACTGCTTCCTGAAACAAGGCGAAATCGTCATCGTGTTCGGTGTCTTTTTTGCTCATTAGGTAAACAATTTCATTAATAAACTTTTATTGGCAGTATTGTAGCGCTTTTCGGAGGCAATTTTGGATAAGATTTTTGTAGAAGAAGCGGTATCGGAGCTGCATACCCTTCAAGATATGATTCGTTGGACGGTAAGCCGCTTTAACGCAGCGAACCTGTTTTACGGTCATGGTACTGATAATGCGTGGGATGAAGCGGTTCAGCTTATCCTGCCAACCTTATACTTGCCGATTGATGTGCCTCCGCACGTATTAAACTCTCGCCTAACGACCAGCGAGCGTCTGCGTATTGTTGAGCGTGTAGTAAAACGTATCAATGAACGTACACCAACTGCATATCTAACCAACAAAGCGTGGTTCTGCGGTCTTGAATTCTTCGTTGATGAGCGCGTACTCGTGCCACGCTCTCCAATTGGTGAGTTGATTCAAGCAGAATTCCAACCTTGGTTGGTGGAAGAGCCTACGCGCATCATGGACCTATGTACGGGTTCTGGTTGTATCGCGATTGCTTGTGCGCACGCTTTCCCTGAAGCTGAAGTGGATGCGATCGACATCTCTACAGATGCTCTACAAGTGGCTGAGCAAAACGTACAAGATCATGGCATGGAGCAGCAAGTGTTCCCAATTCGCTCTGACTTGTTCCGCGACTTACCAAAAGAGAAGTACAACTTGATCGTGTCTAACCCACCATATGTGGATGAAGAAGACATGAACAGCCTGCCAGACGAGTTCACACACGAACCTGAGCTTGGTTTAGCAGCGGGTACGGATGGCCTAAAACTTGTGCGTCGTATTCTTGCAAATGCACCAGACTACCTAACAGATAACGGTATTCTTATCTGTGAAGTTGGCAACTCAATGATTCACATGATGGAACAGTACCCAGAGATTCCTTTCACTTGGATTGAGTTCGAGAACGGCGGTCACGGCGTATTCATGCTAACGCGTGACCAGCTGGTTGAGTGTGCAGAAGAGTTTAAACTGTACAAAGACTAATAGGGTCTTGCACTAAATGTCAAAACACCGAGCTTTATGCTCGGTGTTTTTTTATGCATACCTCGCCGATATTAACTCTTTACATCAAAACGTAATAAAGCCACTATGAATCCACGAAGAATTGGAAAGCAGTTGCGCTCTGGTTTGAGAGGGCGTAGCGATAAAAACTTGAGGAAGTAATGGCAGGAAACAGTATCGGACAACATTTCCGAGTGACGACATTCGGGGAAAGTCACGGTATCGCACTGGGATGTATCGTAGACGGATGTCCTCCGGGGTTAGAAATTACAGAAGCAGATCTGCAAATCGATCTCGACCGCCGTCGTCCAGGCACATCACGTTACACCACACAACGTCGTGAACCGGATGAAGTTAAAATTCTTTCTGGTGTTTTTGAAGGCAAAACCACAGGCACATCGATCGGTTTGCTAATTGAAAACACCGATCAGCGCTCAAAAGATTACTCGGACATCAAAGATAAATTCCGTCCGGGTCATGCTGATTATACTTACCACCAAAAGTATGGCATCCGTGACTATCGAGGTGGCGGCCGCTCGTCTGCTCGTGAAACCGCAATGCGTGTGGCGGCGGGTGCAATCGCGAAGAAATACTTGAAAGATGAGTTTGGTGTTGAGATTCGCGCGTACTTGTCACAAATGGGTGATGTTTCTATCGACAAGGTAGATTGGAACGAAATCGAAAACAACGCGTTCTTTTGCCCAGATGTGGACAAAGTAGAAGCGTTTGACCAACTTATCCGTGACCTGAAAAAAGAAGGCGACTCAATTGGCGCGAAAATTCAGGTTGTGGCAACTAACGTGCCTGTTGGTCTTGGTGAACCTGTATTTGATCGTCTTGATGCCGACATTGCACACGCGCTAATGAGCATTAATGCGGTGAAAGGCGTTGAGATTGGTGATGGCTTTGATGTGGTAAACCAAAAAGGCAGTCAACACCGTGATACGCTTGCTCCTGAAGGTTTTGGCAGTAATCACGCGGGCGGTATTCTTGGCGGTATCTCAACTGGTCAAGACATTGTGGCTAACATTGCGCTTAAGCCAACATCAAGCATCACAGTTCCGGGTGAGACCATCACAAAAGAAGGTGAGCCAACTCAGTTGATCACCAAAGGCCGTCATGATCCTTGTGTGGGTATTCGTGCCGTACCAATAGCTGAAGCGATGCTAGCGATTGTGGTGATGGATCATTTGCTGCGTCATCGTGGTCAAAACCATGGCGTAACAACTGAAACACCGAAGATTTAAGCTTAAAAATAAGCTTGATAAAGAGACAAAAGGCTGCTCAATGGGCAGCCTTTTTAATGTGTTTTCATTACGCGTTTAGATAAGTTAATGGAGTGAGCCTTCCGTTTCCAAATTGAAAGAAGGGAGACGCCACTTAAAACGTACCGCAGCCATACGCAGCATATAACCGGTGATCAGCGTAATGATAGTGGCTGTTACATCGGGAATATTAAATTCTAATAGCGCTAAGTACATTCCTGATGCGATAAGAGCGACAGAAGCGTAAAGTTCTTCATGCAGTACCAACGGTGTTTGGCGACAGATTAAGTCGCGGAGTAGACCACCGAATACACCCGTTACTAGCGCTGAAACCATACAGATTCCAGGGTGTAAGCCCATGCCCATCGCAATCTTAGTTCCGATGATACTGAATACGATTAGACCTAACGCATCAAGGCGGATGAATAGACCTTTTAGCTTAATCACCCATTTCGCTAAGCCTGTGGTAAGTACACCCGCAACACACGTGATTGCTAGGAACTCTGGGTTTTTTACCCAACCAAGAGGGTAGTGTCCCAGTAAAATGTCACGTACGGTGCCACCACCAATGGCCGTTGCACTGGCCACCAACATAACACCAAACCAGTCCATTTTTCTTCTACCAGCACTCAACGCACCTGTCATGGCTTCAGCCGTGATACCAATGATATACAACACACTTAGCAACATAGGGAGACACTCAACGTAAAAAGTCACTACGTTCTACGTGAATCATCGTAGGCGCAGCAACAACACTTACAAAAGGTTTTATCATTCTTAAAAAGTGATTAAAACCAGCAACATGCCTGTAATCAAACCGCTTAAAAAACAGCAGTTTGAGCAGCATCAAAATAAGGCGAGAGTGTAGTAGCAAATGAGTACGCTGACGAATGAGAAATTATATGGAGAAAGCGATGTTCAGATAAATTCAACTAATAACCAAAACTGTGGGAGCACCTTTACCTTATAGATAAAAACAGCGACAATACGCATCGCATGTCAAACTGAAGTACAAACTCGACGATGACCCACGAATACCAAGACCTTATCACCATTTTCAATGACACCTTTTTAGACCAATTTAATACGAAATTGGAGTTAGGTGGTGATGAGCCTATTTATCTTCCTGCTGATGATGAGCATCCTCATCATCGGATTATTTTTGCTCGGGGTTTTTATGCCTCCGCATTACACGAAATCTCGCATTGGTGTGTGGCAGGGCCAGAGCGTCGTTTGCTGGAAGATTTTGGCTATTGGTATGAACCTGATGGGCGCACGGCAGAAGTTCAAGCGGAGTTTGAGAAAGTTGAAGTGCGTCCGCAAGCTTATGAATGGATTCTGGCACAAAGTGCTGGCTTCCCTTTTACGGTGAGTTGTGACAATCTACACGGCGATTTTGAACCAGATAGGCTCGGCTTTATGCAGAAAGTGCATAAAGAAGTGTTGGGTATTTTGGAAGCTGGCTTGCCTTTGCGAGTGAAAATGCTTTCGGATGCTCTGCGTGCGTTTTACCAAACCAAGCCGCTGGAAGCGTCAGACTTTTGCGTTAAATAACCTCAAATAACCTCAGAGATACACCATGATTATTGAATTTGAAGAAAAACTACTGGAACTGATTGATGCTCGAATTGAAACAGCATCTGACGATGAATTGTTTGCTGGTGGTTATCTACGTGGTCACATCTCTTTGTCTGCGGCATCTTGTGAAGAAGAAGGCATTAGCGATATTACTGAGCTGAAGTCACGCATTGAGAGCAGTTTGGAAGACGCTCGTACCGAATTAAGCCCAGCAGATCGCGTGATCGTCAGTGACTTGTGGCAAGAACTGCAGGCTCAGGCTTAATCTCCGAACGTCGTTCTCCATTTATTAGTCTAAGTCATTTACTACTTCGAAAAATTCGAACCTCTCCATAAAATTTTTGTGGTTGTAGCGAAACTGTTCAACTTTTATTCTGGTTAGCATAAAACGTGAACAAAGGATTACAACCATGAAAATTGTCGCATTTGGTGCTTCTACCAGCTCTACCTCAATCAACAAATTACTTGCTACATACGCAGCAAACCAAGTCGAAGACGCTCAAGTGAACGTTTTAGACTTAAACAATTATCAAGTACCGATGTTTAGCGAAGACAAAGAGAAAGAAATTGGTCAAGCTGAAGGTGCTGTCGCATTTTTACGTGATTTGGCTGAGGCTGACGCTATTGTTGTTTCCTTCGCAGAGCATAACGGCTCATACCCAGCAGCGTATAAAAACCTGTTTGATTGGGCGACGCGCATTGAGCGCAACGTATTTCAAAACAAGCCGGTCGTTTACTTAGCAACTTCTCCTGGCCCGGGTGGCGCACAGAGCGTTCTTGCGGCGGCAACAGGTTCCGCGCAATTTTTCGGAGCAGATGTGAAAGCATCGCTATCTGTGCCGAGCTTCTACGAGAACTTTGATGTGGAGTCTGGTGAGGCGGTAAATCCGGAAGTAGCAGAGCAAGTGAAACAGGCAATTGCACAGCTGAAGTAATTTCAACACGAGTGACTTAATGAGTTAGCGATTCCCGACACATACCTGCGTCGGGAATGTAAACGAGAGAATACTCTTACAGCTCAGTAATGGCTTTGCCTTTTCTTAGTTTACGAACCCACATTCGACTTGGATGAAGTTCGGTCAATACATCAACAGGTAATGGCAGCGGGTCTCCACAGATTTGCGAGGCCAACACTTCAGCTAACAATGGTGCAGAGCTCAGCCCACGAGATCCTAAACCTAAGAAGCAGAATAAGTTAGTGAACTGATGAACGGTTTCTACCTCTTCTGCTTTTTGATTTTGTAAGTTGGCGTATTGCGTTTTTATCGTCTCAAAGTCACCCACATTTCCGACAAATGGTAAGTGATCTCGGCTAACACAACGAATACCTTGGCGAGATTGATTACCAGTGATATCTACCTCTTTTGCCCATGTTTGATTCGGTACACATTTCACTAGCTTTTCCGCATTATCTTTTTGGGCGTTTTCATCAAATTCGTAGTCAAGGTGACTGCGGTCGTAGCTTGCACCGATACACAAGTGTTGATTACTTGGGTTAACAGGTGTCATGTAACCGTCGTAACACAACACCGTTTTCAGCTGACTCAGCGTTTCGGTTGCTGGCGCATGACTGACTTGTCCTTTCACTTGTCCCATTGGTAGGGAAGCGGTTTGACTCAATGTCTGGAACTCATGGCCGTTCGCAATTACAACCGTTGAGTGCTCAAATGTTTGACCACTCGCCGTTAGTAGCCAGAGCTGACGCTTTTCATCCCAATCTAATGCCTCAACAAGATGTTCAAACTTCGTTGAGAGTAACGACGTCTTCTCCAATTGTTTAATTAACCCGCGAGTTAACTCGGCAGGGCACAGCCACCCTCCCATTGGGTAGTGCACAGACGCCATATCAATAGGTAACCCGATAGTGTTCGCAGTTTCCTCGGCGGACAGCTTTTGAATGAGCTCTGGAGTGAAGTTACCCGCAAGCATTTTCTCCAGTTTGTCTGTGGATTTGTCATCCCACATCAACTGAGTTACGCCACACCAGTCATGATCAAAATCGATCTCTTGTGCTGCTTGTTCAACAAACTGACGTGCGAACAAAAATGCAGGAGCAAACACACGCGAAACGCCAGTATGGGGACCGTTCAACAATGGATACACGGCCCCTTGACGATTACCCGACGCTCCTTTGGCTGGTTGTTTGTCTTTACAGTAAAGGGTGACGTTTTGGCCACGACGAACTAACGTTTTCGCTAACGCCGCGCTGGCTATACCACCACCAATGATGGCAATCGAATCAAGATTGCTAGATGCTGTGCGATTGAACCAAGGGAGATGGTTCGACTGCTTTTCACCTTGCTCCATAGAGCCGGCGATCATTTCTCGCTTAGTGCCGAAACCTTTCACCTTTTTCATTGTAAAGCCAGCTTCGTTCAAACCACGACGTACAAAGCCTGCTGCGGTAAACGTGGCAACTGTACAATCTTGCTTGGCTAGCTTTGCCATGTTGTTGAACAGGCCTTGGTTCCACATCTCTGGGTTTTTGCTTGGCGCGAATCCATCTAAGAACCAAGCGTCAATCAAACCTTGTTCGTTGTATGGAACTTGCGGCATGCAGTCTTTAATGTCACCAAACCAAAGGTCGAGTGTGATTGCGCCGTCTTCTAAAACAATGCGATGACACTCCGGCACAGCGGCAGGGTAGTGCTTTTGTAACTTTTCCGCGTATTCAGCTAGCTCAGGCCAAGCTTCATGCGCCTTCTTTAAATCGGCTTTGCTTAATGGGTATTTTTCAAAGCTAATAAAATGCAGCTCTTTCAATGTTGCGTCCGGATGCTGACGACGAAACTCACTAAACCACTGGCATACTGCTAAGAAGTTTAATCCCGTGCCAAATCCGGTTTCACCAATGACAAAACGTCTTTGGTCAAATTCCTGCCATCTTTCTGGGAGATGATTTTGTTTTAAGAAAACGTAGCGTGTCTCTTCAAGACCGTTTACGTTAGAGAAGTAAACATCATCAAATTGGTCTGAAACCGGAGTACCAGCTTCGTTCCAACCAAGTTCTGCGTTTTTTATTGAAGTCATAATGGTGCAAATTTGTGATTTGGCGCGGTAAGAATGGGGCGATTGTACGAATTTATGGGAAAGCTGACCACTTTTGTTGACTATCTTAGTTATCATCTAGCGGATTTTTGAATTATAGGAATGTCATAATGAAACGAGTCGTAATCACCGGTATGGGTATTGTTTCAAGTATCGGTAACAACGTCGAAGAAGTTCTAGCGTCTCTTAAAGCGGGCAAATCTGGCATCACTGCATCTGAGCAGTTCAAAGAACACGGTCTTCGTTCGCAAGTATGGGGTGACCTAAAAATCAACCCGGCGGAACACATCGACCGTAAGCAGATGCGCTTTATGGGTGATGCGGCTGCTTATGCATACCTATCAATGGAGCAAGCAATCGCAGACGCTGGTCTTACAGAAGAGCAGGTTTCAAACGATCGTACCGGTATCGTTGCAGGTTCTGGCGGTGCTTCTGCATATAACCAAACGGTAGCGACAGACACGATGCGCGCAAAAGGCGTAAAACGAGTTGGCCCTTACATGGTTCCTCGTACTATGTCTTCTACGGTTTCCGCTTGTCTTGCTACGCCATTTAAGATTCGTGGTGTGAACTACTCAATGAGCTCTGCATGTGCTACTTCTGCACACTGTATCGGTCACGCGATGGAGCTTATTCAACTTGGTAAACAAGACATTGTTTTTGCTGGTGGCGGTGAAGAGCTTGATTGGTCTCAAACCATGATGTTTGACGCCATGGGTGCGCTGTCAACGAAATACAACGATACTCCAGACAAAGCATCTCGTACGTATGATGCGGACCGTGATGGTTTCGTTATCTCTGGCGGTGGCGGCATGCTGGTTATCGAAGAACTTGAGCACGCTCTAGCACGTGGCGCGAAAATCTACGGTGAGATCGTAGGTTACGGTGCGACTTCAGATGGCTACGACATGGTAGCACCATCAGGTGAAGGCGCGATCCGTTGTATGAAGATGGCGATGCAAGACGTTGACGGTGTGGATTACATCAACACGCACGGCACGTCGACACCAGTTGGTGACGTGAAAGAGCTTGGTGCGATCCAACAATTGTTTGGTGAGAACAGCCCAGCAATCTCTGCAACAAAAGCAATGACTGGTCACGCACTAGGCGCCGCTGGTGTGCACGAAGCGATTTACTCAACACTTATGCTAGACAAAAACTTCATTGCTCCAAGCATCAATATTGAAAACTTGGACGAAGCAGCTCAAGGTCTGGACATCGTGACAGAAGCACGTGATGCAGAGTTAACAACCGTAATGTCAAACAGCTTTGGCTTTGGCGGCACAAACGCAACTTTGGTTATTAAAAAGTACCAAGGTTAACTGAATTTGTTGGCGCGCCACGTGAGTGAGAACAGCGCCAACAATCCAGTTTCCAGAGCTTGATCAGTCACACTGATCGAACAGACGCAGACTCTATCCCATGGAGAGCGGGATAGGATCCTTTTGTTCTGGAACTTTGCCCGGCTATTTAGCCGGGCTTTTTCTTTTCTCAATTTCTGCTTATTACGTTGCTTCCCGTTAAACGATTTCTTTGGAGCCAATCTCCTTGAGGTTTATTAGGGTTATTTCTTGAGATTTTTCGGGAAAAGGGCACAATCGTTTTAGTTTCGCATCTTGCGAATAAACGAACTCATACAAATGGATGTTAAAACGCTGGCGCTATGAAAATTATTGTTGATGAAAATATGCCGTACGCTGAAGAGCTATTCAGCCAACTCGGTGAAGTGATTCTAAAACCAGGTCGTACACTGACGGCTGATGATTTAGTGGATGTTGATGCCCTAATGATTCGCTCGGTAACCAAAGTGAATGCCGATCTAATCAGCAAAGCAAACAAGCTAAAGTTTGTTGGTACCGCAACAGCAGGTATGGATCATGTCGACCAAGCGCTTTTAAAAGAGAAAGGTATATTCTTCACCGCTGCGCCGGGTTGTAACAAAGTGGGTGTGGCGGAGTATGCGTTCAGCGTAATGATGGTGCTCGCTCAGCAACAAGGCTTCTCGGTATTTGACAAGACGGTAGGTATTATTGGTGCAGGCCAAGTAGGTAGCTACCTAGAGAAATGTTTGAAAGGCATGGGGATTAAAGTTCTCATCAATGACCCATTCAAACAAGAGGCTGGTGATCCTCGTAGCTTTACTCCGTTGACAGAACTGATTGAAAGCTCAGACATCATTACACTACATACGCCAATCACCAAAGATGGCCTATATCCAACTCATCATTTAATTGATGAAACGGTTTTAAACTCGCTTCGTGGTGATCAGATTTTGATTAACGCCGCGCGAGGTCCAATCGTTGATAACGAGGCATTGAAGCAACGTCTTTTGAAAAACGACGGTTTTACCGCAGCGCTTGACGTATTTGAATTTGAACCAGAGGTTGATATGGAGCTTCTGCCTCTGCTAGCATTCGCAACCCCTCACGTTGCAGGCTACGGCTTGGAAGGGAAAGCTCGCGGTACGACGATGATTTTCAACAGCTACTGTGAGTTCTTAAATAACGAATTACGTGCGCATGCCAGCGATTTACTGCCAACCGCGCCTGTTCCTACTATGGTATTGGACAGAGCTTGGGATGAAGCAACACTGCATAACATCACGCAGTTAATCTATGATGTGCGTAGAGATGACGCTCTTTTCCGTCGTGAGATCAGTAAGCCAGGTGCTTTTGACCTGATGCGTAAAAACTACTGGGATCGCCGTGAATACAGCGCTGTCACGCTAGTGGGTAACAAAACATGTAACCTTGCTCCATTAGCAGAACTAGGTTTTCAGATTGAGGTAAGTCAATGAGCCAGCAATATAATGTTGCCATTTTAGGTGCGACCGGTGCGGTCGGTGAAACAATTTTAGAAGTGCTTCAAGAACGTAAATTCCCAGTGGGTGACATTCACTTATTGGCAAGTGAGCGTAGCGAAGGCAAGACTTATCGCTTTAATGGCAAAACGGTTCGTGTACAGAACGTTGAAGAGTTTGATTGGTCTCAAGCTCATATTGCGTTGTTCTCTGCTGGTGGTGAACTATCTGAAAAATGGGCCCCAATCGCGGCAGATGAAGGTGTTATCGTTATCGACAACACTTCACACTTCCGTTACGAGTACGACATTCCTCTTGTTGTGCCAGAAGTAAACCCAGAAGCGATTGCAGAGTTTCGTAACCGTAACATCATCGCGAACCCAAACTGTTCGACCATTCAAATGCTGGTGGCACTAAAACCAATTCACGATGCAGTGGGTATTGAGCGTATTAACGTATCTACATACCAATCCGTATCTGGTGCGGGTAAAGCGGGCATTGACGAACTAGCAGGTCAAACGGCTAAGCTTCTAAACGGTCTGCCTGCGGATAAGAAGCAATTCTCTCAACAGATTGCGTTTAACTGTATTCCGCAAATCGATCAGATGATGGAAAATGGCTACACCAAAGAAGAAATGAAAATGGTGTGGGAAACACAGAAGATCTTTAACGATCCATCAATCACAGTAAACCCAACGTGTGTGCGTGTGCCGGTATTCTATGGTCATGCTGAAGCGCTTCACATTGAGACTCGCTCTCCAATCGATGCACAAGAAGTCGTTAACTTGCTTGAGCAAACTGACGGTATCGAAGTCTTCCACGGTGATGACTTCCCGACACAAGTGCGTGATGCGGGTGGTAAAGATCATGTTATGGTTGGTCGTATCCGCAACGATATCAGCCACCACAGTGGTGTAAACTTGTGGGTTGTGGCGGATAACGTGCGTAAAGGCGCAGCAACTAACGCGGTACAAATCGCTGAAGTCCTGATCCGCGATTACTACTAAGTCACTTACTGTTCATTTCAAAGCCTCGCATTATGCGAGGCTTTTTTGTACGAACGGAACAAAATAGTGTGAGATTAGTACGAATATGGCGAGAGCCACACATTTTTTATTCTCAACGCTATAGTTTTGCATGTGATATCCGATATATTTAACCGATCACCATTTCAAATTGTATTTAGCACAAAACTGAGCCTTCTATGCGTCAAAATTATAAGCGTTTGTTAGCAGCCCTTGTGTTGATGAGCGCGACTCAGACATCATCAGTGGTTCAAGCCGAAGGAATTCGTCTTGTTGGACCGTCTGGTGAAGTGCAATCATCTCCGAGCTATGCTGAAGATATTGAGCGAGCATTACCTGCTCCTCCTGCAAATACTCAGCCGTCACGTTTCTTTGGTCCGACTGGTGAAAATCAAACACTATGGTCGATCGCTTCAGAATTAAGACCTTCACGCGGTGTTACCGTTCAACAAACGCTTCTTGCCATTTATCGAATTAACCCTCAAGCGTTTGAGAACCAAAACATTCATGAGTTGATCCCAGGGAGTCGACTACGAGTACCGTCTCTAGAGCAAGTGCAAAGCGCGACTACAGAGCAAGCTGTTGCGATTATGAAGGCGCACGAGGCTAAGTTAAAACAGCCGAAGCCGACAAATAGAGCCACGCCAGCGCAACGCGTCACCGAGCAACCAAAGCCACAAATAAAAGTAGAACCCAAGCCTGTTGCTCCTAAGCCAGAAACTACTGTAGCTGCGGAACCAAAACCGGTTCAAAAAACAATACCAGTTATTCCTGCGCCACCTGTGAACACCTCTCCGCAGGGTGAAAAGCAGGTCAGTGCGTTAAAAGACAAACTTCAAGGCTCACAAAGTGAATTAGAGTCATTGGAAGAGAAGAACCATCGTCTTCGCTTAATGTTGTCAGAAGTGCAAAGCGAAGTTGAAACCTTGAAAAATGAGCTGAATGACGAAGAACGCATTCGCTCGGAAGTCGAGAAACTGCTTGCTGAAGAGCGCCAGCGCCTTGCTGAGCAACAACGCATGCAGCCAAGTACGATTGACAAGATTTTGTCTAATGGTTGGCTTGTCGGCTTAGCGGCGCTTATTCCAGGTGCATTGCTGGCACTGTTGGTTGTGATGTTGCTTGGTCGCCGTTCTAAAAACAAAGAGGAAGAGCCTGCTGAGCAATCGCCGCAGGAAACCGATCCATTAGCTGCGCCAATTGGTTTAGCGGCGACGGACGAGCTGGATGAAGAACTCACACTTGATGATGAGTTGTTCGCAGATGAAGATATAAATACTCAGGCTACACAAGAAGAGAAGCCAGACTTAGAAGAAGACGTCTTTGCCAACCTTGACGATGAAGAACTTGATTTCAATCTAGAAGGGGACGATGACCCATTTGCGGGTATCGGTGATGATGGCGATCTGGATGTTGGTCTGGATGAGTTTGAGTCATCAAACAATGGTATCCAAGTTAACGGCGAAGAAAAAGCGCTTGGTTTAGAAGAGATGGAGCGAGCCTTAGATGAGGTTGCTCCAGAACTAGAAGTGCTCGATGACGATGAGGCTGGCTTCGATCTTTCAGATGATACGAACGAGAAAGCAGACTCGCTTTCAGACGACGCGTTTGCGGAACTACTTGCAGCAGATGAGCCGTCAGAAGAGTTACCAAGTGACACTGTCGATCAGGATATGCTTGATGACTTGTTTGCGGAACTTGGCAATGACGACTTCGACCTAGATACCGATGAACCTGAACTAAAACAGCCCGTATCGGATGATGATTTCAGCGCAGGAGAGGCATCTGATGACGATATCGATAAGCTATTAGCTCAATACGAGCAGCCTGTTACTGAGCCGACAGAAGTTGAAGGTGACGCCAGCGAAGACGCCGTTCTAGATGAAAACAGTACGGACTTACTCGATGAACTGATCGATTTTGACGAAGATGAAACAGACGACGAGTTTGACCCACTGAATGAGCTAGAAGCACTCTCTGGTTTTGAAGGTGATGACTCGATTGAAGAGTTAGATGCAGATAGCACAGATTTACTGGATGAACTCATTGATGACGTCACACCAGAACTTGATGAAGAGACAGGAACTGAGACTGAGTTAGACCCGTTTGATGATCTGATTCGAGAGGACGAAAGCCCTGCACAGACTAAATCGGAAGAGGAAGAGTTACTCGCTTCTCTTGGTTTTGGCGAACCAGACGGCGACGAAAAACCATCTTCAATAGCCGAGTCAGAGCCCGCTCATGAAGAGCCGGAAATTGAGTCTGGTTTGGACATCGACGCTTTATTAAGTGACAGTCAACCAGACCCACAACAAACAGCGCCAGAGCAACCATTAACCGAGCCAGAAACTGATTCAGAGCCATTTAGCAGCGATGAGTTTCTTGGTGATTTAGAGGATCTCTCACCAGAGAACGATCCTTTAATGAGCGAGCTAGACGACTTGTTTGAGTCAGACAGTGAAGAGCTTCAGCCTACAGAGCAAGAAAACGCGGACTTTTCTGCTGAACTGGATGCGCTATTTGATACTGAAGATGATTTAGCGCAACAACAAGTTGAAGAGCCGCAAGCTGAGATAGAGGAATCTTCGCCACAACAAGAAGAGGATGCCAATTCTAAGTCAACTCAAGATGCATCAGTAGAGCCTGATGCTAAAGTGCCGCCTCAAGTTGAGACAGTAGAAGACGCTCCAGCGTTCACTCCGACACCAAATACAGTAGAAAATGAATTTGGTGTTCCACAAGAAGAAGATTGGCTACTGGATGAGCCTGAACTAGAAAGTGAAACTCAACCAGAACAAGAACAAAACTCGGGTAACAAAAGTGAGCCAGAAAGTTCAGAACTAGCATCAGAAACTGATTCGGCCACCAATGCAGAAGAAGAGTTCAATTTTGATGAACTCGAACTACCAGAGTTCAGTGAAGAAGATGCACTGGCATCCATGGCCGACGAACCTGCGTTTGATGAACTCGATCTACCAGAGTTCAGCGAAGAGGACGCATTGGCGTCTATGGCGGGTGAACCTGCGTTTGATGACCCAGAGTCTATCGAGCCTGAGAGCTCTGAAGCTGAGTCGGCTACTGAAGCTGAGTCGGCTACTGAAGCAGAAGAAGAGTTCGATTTCGATGAACTCGATCTACCAGAGTTCAGTGAAGAAGACGCACTGGCGTCCATGGCGGACGAACCTGCGTTTGGTGAACCAGAATCTGTAGAGCCTGAGCGCTCTGAAGCTGAGTCGGCGACTGAAGCAGAAGAAGAACTCAATTTTGATGAACTCGATCTACCAGAGTTCAGCGAAGAGGACGCATTGGCGTCTATGGCGGGCGAACCTGAGTTTGATGACCCAGAGTCTATCGAGCCTGAGCGCTCTGAAGCTGAGTCGGCTACTGAAGCAGAAGATGAATTCAATTTTGATGAACTCGATCTACCAGAGTTCAGCGAAGAGGACGCATTGGCGTCTATGGCCGACGAATCTAAGTTTGATGACCCAGAATCTGTCGAGCCTGAGCGCTCTGAAGCTGAGTCGGCTACTGAAGCAGAAGAAGAGTTCGATTTTGATGAACTCGATCTACCAGAGTTCAGTGAAGAAGACGCGTTGGCATCTATGGAAGAAGAGCCAGAATTACCGAGTTCTGAAACCGCAGATATAGAACCAATCTCCGGTGAGGATGAAGAGCTAAGTTTTGACGACCAAGACCTTCCTGAGTTCAATGAGGAAGATGTTCTCGCATCAATGAATGAGAGTGCGCCAGAGACTCCTAATGTTGAAGCTGAGACATCGAGACCAACTCTTCAAGCCGATAACGATCATGATGCTTTGTTTGAAGTCTTTGCGCAGCAAAACGGTTTTGATACTGAACCAGAAGTGCAGCCAACGGCGACAGAGGGTGAGCCACTAAGTGACTTAGATGATGAATCTTCAATGGCTAACCTTCTTGCTGAAGACGCAAGTTCAGAGGTATTTGAAGGTCAGTTAGACAGTGACACCATCGCAAGCGCAGGTATGGATTTTGAAACCATGCTTGATGTTGGAGATGATTGGGATGGCTTTAAACCAGCTGCCGATAGTGTAAGTTCTACGGAAGATGTGCCTGAGGACCAGCGTGATGTTTGGAATTCGAGTGACGCACTAAGTCAGCCAGAGATCGCGCAAGAAAACTGGGCAGAGCAAAGCGACTTGGATGACTTCGACCCAAAGAAAAATCAATTTATGACGATTGATGAATTGATGGCTCAGGTCGATAAAGAAGGTGGTGAATTCGAAGAAGAAGATCTGAAGCTTGATGTCGGATTGAACGAGTTTCCAGATGTTATCGGTGAGATCGGCGATGTTGACGTAGATAGCAACGCTGAAGCTGCCGGAAAACTGGACCTTGCTAAAATCTATCTTGAGATGAATGATTCTCAAGGGGCGATAAAGCTACTAGAAGAGGCGATTGTTTACGGAGAAGATGATATTCGCCGCGAAGCAAAGAGCCTGATTGATGCCATTAATGGCCGATAAATCGAAAAGGGTAGCGTTGGCTACCCTTTTTGTGTCTCGCTAGTATGGTGATGCCTTTACGTCATCCTTGTTGAAACTGGCAACTTGAGGTGACTTGAGTATATACTTCCCGCCCCATTTTAGAGTTCGAAGGTTAAGATGAGAATCGCATTAGGTATCGAGTACAACGGTACAAACTACTTTGGTTGGCAGCGCCAAAGAGAAGTGAAAAGTGTCCAAGAAGAGCTAGAGAAAGCATTGTCCGTTATTGCTAATCACCCAGTTGAAGTGCAGTGTGCTGGTCGGACAGACGCTGGCGTGCATGGCACAGGACAAGTTGTGCACTTTGATACCAACGTTACTCGAAAAATGGTAGCTTGGACTATGGGCGCAAACGCGAACATGCCGAGTGATATAGCGGTTCGTTGGGCTAAGGAAGTCCCAGATGATTTCCATGCACGATTCTCAGCGACAGCGCGCCGTTATCGCTACATTATTTTCAATCATGCTTTACGACCTGGTATCTTAAACTCTGGTGTGAGCCACTATCATGGTGAGCTCGACGAGAAAAAAATGCATGAGGCAGGGCAGTATCTGCTTGGTGAAAATGATTTTACGTCGTTTCGTGCGGCGCATTGTCAGTCTCGTAGCCCATTTCGATACTTGATGCATCTGAACGTTACGCGCCATGGGAACTATGTGGTTATTGATATTAAAGCTAATGCGTTCGTGCATCATATGGTTCGTAACATCACGGGTAGCTTGATAAAGGTTGGACGTGGTGAAGAGAGCCCTGAATGGATCAAATGGTTGCTAGAGGCTAAAGATCGCAAACTAGCGGGTGCGACAGCGAAAGCGGAAGGTCTGTACCTGGTAGATGTAGACTATCCAGAAGAATTTGGGTTACCTGAAGTGCCGATCGGTCCACTGTTTTTGCCAGATAATTTGAACTAATTTTACAAACTTATTTCAAAATATCGGTAGTGTTTACATTGAATGTGAGCGGAAAACATACGCTATTTATGATATCAAAAATAGGTACAACCAGTTTTTTATCTACAGTAGCTGCAAGATATGGTTTAATCCGTCGGTATTATGTCGAATTTATATCTTTCGCAATGAAGCGGAAGAGTTGAGAGAAAAGGTCTTCCATGAGTTGGCTTGAAAAGATTTTAGAGAAAAGCAACCTAGTAAGTTCACGCAAAGCTTCTATCCCAGAAGGTGTGTGGACTAAATGTACCTCTTGTGAACAGGTTTTATACCATGCTGAACTAGAGCGTAACCTAGAAGTTTGTCCAAAGTGTAACCATCACATGCGCATGAAAGCGCGTCGTCGTTTGGAAACGTTTTTAGATGAAGGCAATCGAGTTGAATTAGGTACCGAACTTGAGCCACAGGATAAACTGAAATTTAAAGATTCTAAGCGATACAAAGAGCGCATCTCTGCAGCACAAAAAAACAGTGGAGAGAAAGATGCGCTAGTTGTGATGCAAGGTGAACTGCTTGGTCTACCCCTTGTGGCGTGTGCGTTTGAATTCTCCTTTATGGGCGGTTCAATGGGTTCAGTTGTTGGTGCTCGCTTCGTAAAAGCGGTGGATGCAGCCATTGAAAACAACTGTGCACTTGTTTGTTTCTCAGCAAGTGGTGGCGCTCGTATGCAAGAGGCATTGATGTCTCTTATGCAAATGGCAAAAACCAGTGCTGCGCTTGAGCGTCTATCAGAAAAAGGTCTGCCGTTTATTTCGGTTCTAACTGACCCTACAATGGGTGGTGTATCAGCAAGTTTGGCTATGTTGGGTGATATCAACATCGGTGAACCTAAGGCCCTTATTGGCTTTGCTGGTCGTCGTGTAATCGAGCAAACTGTACGTGAAGATCTTCCTGAAGGTTTCCAGCGTAGTGAGTTCCTACTTGATCACGGTGCGATTGATATGATCGTTGACCGTCGTGAAATGCGTCAGCGTGTGGGTGGTCTTATCGCGAAAATGACTAACCACAAGTCTCCTTTGGTGGTTTCGGTTAACGAATCTCCAAATGAAGAGCCATATTCTGTACCAGAAGCGGACGAAAAAGGGTAAAGTATCAACTAACATAAAAACCAAAGAATTTAATGGTTAAAGTTAGATGACCCAAAACCCAATTCCTCAAGCCACATCTTCATTAGAGATGTGGCTTGATTATTTAGCAAATATTCATTCTTCAGCAATTGATCTAGGCTTAGACCGTGTCCAAGCGGTAGCAAACAAAGCCAATCTTACCAAACCAGCTCCAACCGTAATCACTGTTGCCGGCACCAATGGCAAAGGCTCAACGTGTGCGTTAATGGAAGCCATCTTACTCGATGCTGGCTATTCAGTCGGTGTTTACAGCTCTCCGCACCTGATTCGTTACAACGAGCGTGTGCGCATTAATGGCGTCGACGTTGTAGATGCAAAGCACTGTGAAGCATTCGACTATGTAGAAAAGCAGCGTGGTGATATCAGCCTTAGCCTCTTTGAATTCGGTACGCTTGCTGCGCTACGTATTTTCCAAGTAGAGAAAGTTGACGTTGTGCTGCTTGAAGTAGGACTTGGCGGCCGTCTAGACGCCACCAACGTTGTTGACCATGATGTTTCTGTTATTACGAGCTTAGCTATCGATCATGTGGATTGGCTTGGTGATGACATCAATGTCATTGGTTTTGAAAAAGCAGGCATTTATCGTCCAGGGAAGCCAGCAATTTGTGGTCAACCAACGCCACCGGCGACCGTGGCGGCTCATGCTGACGATATTGGCTCTGAGTTCTTCCAAGTTGGTATTCAGTATGATTACCAACTAACTAATAATGGTTGGAAGTGGAGCAGTGGCGCATTTGCGTTAGAGGATTTACCTGTCCCATCGTTACCGCTACAAAATGCGGCAACAGCATTGATGGCGTTAGGAGCATCGGAATTGCAAATCACTGACATAAACATTGTCAATGGCTTGAATAATGCTCGCCTGGCAGGGCGTATGCAGGTACTGCATCACGAACCTGAAATAGTCCTTGATGTCGCTCATAACCCGCACTCTGCTGAGTATTTGGTAGAGAGAGTGAAGCAACAATATCTGGGTAAGAATATCCATATTGTGGTTGCAATGCTGCATGACAAAGACATTAAAGCAACCATTGAAGCGCTAACTCCAGTTGCAACACAATGGTATCCAGCGTCGCTTACTGGACCGAGAGCGGCGACAGCTGATGAATTGTGCCAATACTTACCTGATGGGCAAGTTCATTTTGAAAACCCTGTTGACGCCTTTGAGAATGCAAGAAGCCACGCAAAGCAAGAAGACGTCATTCTGGTGGTTGGTTCATTCCATACTGTCGGAGAGGTATTGGAACATTGGCAATCAAAGAATAAATAAGCAAAGGTATTTTGATGGCAAGTAAATTCCAAAGTCGTTTAGTCGGCACCATCATTCTAGTCGCAGTCGGAGTGATTGTTCTTCCCGATGTGCTAGATGGTAAGAAACTGCACTACAAAGAAGAATTTGCCAGTATTCCTATCAAACCTGAACTTGATAGTGATGTGGAAAACTTCGAAATATTAGAGCCAGTGGAAGACGACATAGCGTTACCGGACTCTCCAGTTGAAGCGGTGGTGCAGGAGCAAGAGGGCGCCCAAGTGGCTGCTTCTGAGCCTGACCCAACGCCGACGCCTAAACCAGAGGTCATCAAACAGCCAGAGCAAGTTGAGGTGGCCACTCGTCCTGTGCAAGAAAAAAATCAATATGAAGATTCTGCTTGGATCATTCAGTTGATGGCGCTTAAGAATCACGAAAATGCGGTCGCGCTTGTCGCTGATTTGCAAAAGCGTGGCTATCAAGCTCATACAAAGAAAGAAAACGAGTTTACGAGAGTGATTGTTGGTCCTGATGTGTCCAAAAGTAAACTTGAACGGCAAGTCAAGGAATTACAAAAAATTACAGGTTCAAAAGGTCAATTGCTTAAATTTAAGCCATTAAATCCATAAGAAAACGTTTGCGTCAGCATTTTTTCTGTTAAAATGCGCGCCAACTTAAGATGAAGAAAAGATGAATTGGATAGATTTTATCATTTTAGGTGTGATCGGATTTTCAGCTCTGATCAGTTTAGTTCGCGGTTTTGCTAAAGAAGCTTTGTCTTTGGTGATTTGGTTCGGAGCGTTTTTTATCTCCAGTAATTACTACGCCAAATTGGCGGTGTACTTCACCAACATCGAAGATGATATGTTTCGTAACGGAGCGGCGATTGCGGCGTTATTTGTCGCAACCTTGGTAGTTGGTGCAGTGGTGAATTACGTCATTGGCCAACTGGTACAAAAAACAGGCTTATCGGGTACCGACCGACTTCTTGGGATGGTATTTGGTGGTTTACGCGGAGTTTTAATTGTTTCTGCGGTGCTGTTTTTTATGGATGCATTTACTGCATTCCCAAGCTCAGATTGGTGGAAAGCGTCACAGTTAGTTCCTGAGTTCAAACGTGTGATCGCTCCCTTCTTTGAGCATTTACAAGCAACATCAAGTTTTCTGTCTGGCACTATCTAGTAGTGCCAGCTACTGTCGCCAAATCGAGGATTAGGACATGTGTGGTATTGTTGGAATCGTGGGCACTACGCCTGTAAATCAGTCTATTTACGACGCGTTAACGGTGCTACAGCATCGTGGCCAAGATGCCGCTGGTATTTGTACCATAGAAAGCAATCGTTTTCGTCTGCGTAAGGCGAACGGTTTAGTCAAGGATGTATTTGAAGCAAGACACATGCAGCGCCTGCAAGGCGAGGTCGGAATTGGTCATGTTCGTTACCCGACAGCAGGCAGTTCAAGCGCTTCAGAAGCTCAACCTTTCTACGTAAACTCTCCTTTCGGTATTACACTTGCCCACAATGGCAACTTGACCAACGCTAACGAAGTTCGTCAAAAGCTGTTTGAAAAAGATCGCCGTCATATCAATACCACTTCAGACTCCGAAGTATTACTAAATGTACTGGCACACGAAATTGACTCAGTAAAAGGAAATGTCACGACAGAAGACGTATTCCGCGCAGTCACCAATGTGCATCGCACAATTCGTGGTGCTTACGCTGTGACCGCCATGATTATCGGTCATGGTATGATTGCGTTTCGTGACCCACACGGTATTCGCCCTCTATGTTTAGGTAAGCGTGAAGTTAATGGCAGAGCGGAGTACATGGTTGCGTCTGAATCGGTAGCATTGGATGCGGTCGGTTTTGATTTTGTCCGTGATGTTGCACCTGGTGAGGCAATCTACGCAACGTTTGACGGTGAACTGTACACGAAGCAGTGTGCAGACAATCCTAAGCTGAACCCTTGTATTTTCGAGTTCGTGTACTTTGCTCGTCCAGACTCGTTCATCGATAAAATTTCGGTATACAGCGCTCGCGTTGAAATGGGTAAAAAGTTAGGCGAACGTATTCGTGAAGACTACGCAAATCTTGATATTGATGTCGTTATTCCTATCCCTGAAACGTCGTGCGACATCGCACTTCAAATCGCTCAAGCGATCGATATCCCTTACCGCCAAGGCTTCGTGAAAAACCGTTACGTGGGACGTACGTTTATCATGCCTGGTCAGCAACAACGTAAGAAATCTGTACGTCGCAAGTTGAATGCAATTCGTTCGGAGTTCAAAGATAAGAATGTGTTGCTGGTGGATGACTCTATCGTTCGTGGTACTACGTCAGAACAAATCATCGAAATGGCACGTGATTCTGGTGCGAAGAAAGTGTACATGGTATCAGCAGCACCAGAAGTTCGATTCCCGAACGTGTACGGCATTGATATGCCAAGTGCTACCGAGCTTATTGCTCATGGCCGCGACAACGATACAATTTGTAAGCAGATTGGTGCTGATGCATTGATTTATCAACGTCTAGAAGACTTGGTTGAGGCTGTCGGCCTTGGAAACCAAGATATTACTCAGTTCGATACATCCGTGTTTAACGGCGAATACGTAACGGGTGATATTGACCAACAATACCTAGACTTCTTAGATGGTCTTCGTAACGATGATGCGAAAACACAACTTGAAATCCAACAGGATTTAGCAAACCTAGAGCTGCATAACGAAGGCGCATAATAGGCGTTTTCTTGAGGCGTAAAAAAACCAGAGCTTCGGCTCTGGTTTTTTGTATTTGCTATCGAATTAGTGAATGTTATAAGCGATCACAAAGTCGATAAAGAGACGAACTTTCTCTGGCAGGTGATCTTTGTGGTTGTAAAGCATATAAATGTCGCGCGGGTTTGCACTCCAATCTGGCAGTATGCGTACCAAATCGCCGCTTTCGATGTATTCTTTGATCATGACATCTGGCATTAGCGTGATGCCTAAACCTTCGGAACAAGCACTGCGTACTACATTTAGTGCATTCGCCTGAAAGCGACCACGATCAACGTTTACGACAGACTCGCCTTTGCTATTAATTAAGGTCCACTTGATCAGAGGGTAGCCTTTTAGCAATGAATGGTTAGAGAGCTCTTCTGCGTGGTTTGGTGCTGGATTCGAGGCAAGGTAGTCAGGACTTGCGACAAGAATATCCTTCACTTCGCCAATCTTACGTGCGATCAGGCTAGAATCACGTTGGGGCCCCACTCGAAAAATGACATCCCATTCAGTCGGGTCAAGCTTGTCTGCATTATTTTCTGTCGTTAGTTCGATATTGATGTCCGGATACTGCTTCATAAAGCTGTTGAACATCGGCATCATCATGCGCTTAGTTAAGTTATAAGGCGCCGATATCTTAATCTTGCCTGATGCTCCTCGGCAGTCGTCAGTGATTTCCTCTGCTGCCGTGGTTAGCCTTTGTAGCAAAGGAGAGCACTCATGGTAAAAACGTTCCCCGGCTTCTGTAAGCGAGAGTTTGCGAGCGTGACGGTTCAATAGTCGAAGATTGACAGAGTCTTCTAGCGCTTGAATGCGTCGGGTGATGGTCGCAACCGGGATCATGGTTTTTCGCGAAGTTGCGGTGTAGCTCCCATTTTCGACAACCAGTCGAAACAGGTTTAAGTCATCTAATTTCATATTTCCAGACACATTAAATTACCGATTACGGCTAATTTATAATTAACTTTGTGATCAAAGCTTGCTTTAAGTCAACATGTTGCATCATTTGAACACAGCAACCCTGTTTGAGTAAATACTGTTATACCCCGTAATATTTGTATAAACGCCGTTTTCAAGCTACGTTTTATAACAAGGCGGAACGGCCTCAAGTCTTGCTGCGCAACGTTTCGCCGGATGTAAACACAACAAAAATAATGACTTAATAATAAATCTGTTTTTTGACTTAGCTTTGTGAGGTGTAAAGGTATGTTTAAGACTCACAGTCAAACGGCAATGGTCTCGGCACAGGAAGTGGTTAATCAAAAACTAATTATGTTGGTGGATGATGATCCAATATTTCGTAAAGTAACCAATGCTTATTTAGAAAGTCAGGGTTTTAAAGTAGTAGAAGCTGAAAACGGCCTAGAGGCGCTTCAACAACTCAGGGAATGCCAACCCGATCTTATCTTGTGTGATTTATCGATGCCGGTATTAGATGGCATTGAATTCGTCGAAGAAGTCAGTCTTGAATATCCATACTTGCCGCTTATCGTGGTATCCGGCACGGATGAAATGTCCGATGTCGCGAAAGCGTTGCGATTTGGTATTAAAGATTTTCTTCCTAAACCGATAGGTAATTATGAGCACCTATCTCAGGCGATAGACAATACGCTCGAAGATACCGATAGCCATTTCTCCGAACAGCGAGACTTTTCAAGTCAGTGGTTCCGAGTCGATGACGGTGGCGAAATCCCAGATGAGCAAGAGCTTCACTGGCATCTAGAGTATTTGCAGCAGAACCCGAGTGCTGCAAGAGATTTACTGCATGCTCTATTGCCAGAGAAAGATGCTTCTCAAGGTGATTGGCGCTGCTCATACCGTTTATTGCAATCGACGGACGTTATGCCACTGGTGTTCGATTATCGTTGGTTAATGAATGGGCAATTTGCGTTCTATCTCGTTGACTCTGCTTCCCAGAGTAATGATGGTGTCGCGACGACATTGCTTGTTAGGGCTTTGTTTGACGATTACCTGCGTAATTTGAAGAGTTTCAGTGCTGATCTGAAGGATATGGTAGGGATCATTGAAAAAGGAATCGAGTGTTCAGAGTGCGCTGGTGCGGTTAATGCTGTATTTGGTGTCGCCGATCTGGCTTCGTCCTCCGTTTCTATCCTGCCTGCGGGTTTAGATAGCCATTGGTCTGACGGAAATACTAATCAACATATCGCGGCAGGTAACTGTTTAGGGGCAGGAAGTATGAAAAACTTCATAACCCGAGATTTACCGCTAGGTGTTGCTGGTCAGTTATCCATCGGTTGTTTAGGCTCTTCAAGTTTTAGCTTAAATATTGCCCGGAAATCACGACTGGTATAATTCTGACTTCATAACACAATAAGCAGCGTCTTGGCGCTGCTTATTGTCTTTTTAGAACCACAAAAAAACAACAAATGCTCGAACAATAACCTTACTTTTTGCTGGTGTTTAGATTTGGCTGTTTAAGGTATAGTCAACGCCTAAAACAATAATGACCCATTTGTGCAACGATAATTTAACGCCGTGCCTTGGGAGAAGCAAAGTCAACTAGTGAGAAGATACATCATGGCAGACAAAGATTTTAAAGAGCCTTATAATATTTTTTACTTTTTAGGTTTCATTGCAGTACTTTTAATTCCAACACTACCTGCAACGCTAACCTGGCTTCGTGTAATGAATGGTTACGCAGGCTTTTAATCTAGCTATTTTGTACCGGAGTTCACCATTCGTATTAAGCGTTACTTTTTCAATACCGTTGGTGGACTCTGTATTGTGCTCGGCATTGCCGGCATAGCCCTTCCGCTTTTACCCACCACTCCTTTCATTCTACTTGCTAGTGCATGTTTTATGCGTGGTAGCCCCGCATTTCATCATTGGCTACATAACCACAAAACGTTTGGACCGATTCTCGATAATTGGCATAAGCACCGGGCTGTTACTTCAAAAGTAAAACAGCGTGGCGCCATTTTTATTGCACTTAGTTTCATGGTTTCAATCGTCGTTGTTCCCCTTGTTTGGGTGAAAATTGGTCTTTTAGTGATGCTAATCGTTTTACTCGGCTGGTTTATGCGTCTGCCTGTGATTGAGTTGGTTGCTGACAGAGAAGAAAATCACTAAGATTGTAGAGAATAGTGTGCCCGCTCTTCGAGTGGGCGTTTGTATTTTCAGCGCCTGTGACTGTTACGAAAATAAGCACATAGTGGTGAAAACCTATTGTTCGTTGCCCTCGTGATACTGCGATTAGAGAGGGCGATGAGCCAATCTAAGTAAATCGGTATTATGACTACAGAAACAATTTCACTGATCAAATCTAGCATCAAAAGCATCCAAGACTACCCAAAGCCAGGCATTCTATTTCGTGATGTGACGAGCCTTCTTGAAGACGCAAAAGCATATCAAGCAACGATCAACTTACTTGTTGAACGTTACAAAGATATGGGCTTTACCAAGGTTGTGGGTACGGAAGCTCGTGGCTTTTTATTTGGTGCGCCTTTAGCGCTTGAGCTAGGTGTTGGTTTTGTACCAGTGCGTAAACCAGGCAAGCTACCACGTCCTACTGTTGCTCAATCTTATGAGCTTGAATACGGCGTTGACACACTAGAAATCCATACAGATGCCATCGTTGAAGGCGACAAAGTACTGGTTGTCGACGATTTATTGGCAACGGGCGGTACTATTGAAGCGACGACTAAGCTGATTCGCCAACTGGGCGGTGAAGTTGAGCACGCTGCGTTCGTTATCAACCTACCAGAAATCGGTGGTGATAAACGTTTAGAAGCACTAGGTCTAAACGTATACAGCATTTGCGATTTTGAAGGACATTAATACATTCAATGAGTTATTTAGCTTTAGCGCGAAAATGGCGTCCTAATCAGTTTGACCAAGTTGTCGGACAAAAACATGTCCTGACGGCGTTGGAAAACGCACTGGCGCAAAACCGTTTACACCATGCTTATCTGTTCAGCGGGACTCGTGGTGTGGGTAAAACGAGTATCGGTAGGTTGTTTGCCAAAGGCTTGAACTGCGAAACCGGTATTACCGCGACACCTTGTGGTAAGTGCGATACTTGTCGTGAAATTGATGAAGGTCGCTTTGTCGATCTTCTTGAAATCGACGCGGCATCACGTACTAAAGTTGAAGACACTCGCGAACTGTTAGACAACGTTCAATACAAACCTGCTCGTGGACGGTTTAAAGTGTACCTCATCGATGAGGTACACATGCTATCGCGTCACTCTTTCAATGCGTTGTTGAAAACCCTGGAAGAGCCGCCAGAGTATGTGAAGTTCTTACTCGCGACAACCGATCCACAAAAGCTGCCTGTTACTATATTGTCGCGTTGTCTACAGTTCCATCTCAAACCGATCAGCGTTGATGATATTCATCAGCAACTTGACTACATTTTGGGTCAAGAGCAAGTATCGGCAGAACCAAAAGCACTGGGTATGATTTCACATGCTGCAGATGGCAGTATGCGTGATGCTCTCAGCTTGACCGATCAAGCAATTGCTTTAGGTAACGGTACGGTGCAAACCGATATTGTCAGCCACATGTTGGGGACGATTGATACCGACCAAGCGATTCACTTACTGGAGTCAATCAGCAGCAAGCAACCTCAACAAGCCATGGATAAAATCCAGCAATTAGCAGCAAATGGTGTTGAGTGGGATGGTTTGTTGCAGCAAGTCGCAACACAGCTTCATCGAATTGCGATGTATCAAGCGCTGCCAGCGTCGCTAGACCGAGCGCAGCCAGATGCAGAAAAAATCGAGTTGTTGAGTAAAGCACTAAGTCCGCAAGACGTTCAGCTTTACTACCAAATTGCATTGAAAGGTCGTGAAGATTTGACTCTCTCGCCAAATGGGCGAGTCGGTCTGGAAATGATTGTGCTGCGTATGATGGCGTTCCGCCCATCAAATAACAGTGGGGCAAATATTGTTTCTAGTAACTGCGAACAAGCTTCAGCCCCAGTTCAAAGTGCCAGTCAACCAAAGACTGCACCAGCTCAGACAGTAGCTGCTCCTCGAACTCAGCAGCCGAGTCCAGCGCAAAGCACACCACAAGTGGCGCCTCAACCTTCATCTAATTCACAACCTGAGTATCACGCGAGTGGATATGAAACGGTTCCGCCACAGTATGATATGGCGCCGCCGATGAGCGAAAACCCAGTGCCGCAGCATGAAACGCCACCTCAACAAGTGCAAGAGAGCGTTTCAACACCGGCGCGCGGTGGTCTAAGCGGTTTACGTCACCAATTACGTTCTCAGCGTCAAGGCCTACAACAGAACACTCCTCAAAATGGTGGCTCAAAAAAGCCTAAAGCGGCATCTGCACAACCAGAATCGGTTATCGACCGAGTAGCGCAATTGCATGGCAATTCCGCGCAGGTGTCGCCAAACTCAGCTCCGAAGTCGACGGAGCCACAAGTTGAGGAAGCGTATCGCTGGCGTCCAAGCAAGCCTGTTGAGACAAAAGTGAATACAAAACTGACACCTACGCAGCTCAAGCAGGCACTTGAGCATGAGAAAACGCCTGAAATGGCGCAAAAGCTCATCGATGAATCGTTAGAACATAATGAATGGGCGAAGCTAATCAGCTTAATGGAGATCCCTAAGCTGGTAGAGCAACTTGCGCTAAACTCTCATTATAGTAAGGAAGGAACAACCGTTTCGTTACTATTGAGAAGCAGCCAAGCTCATTTGAATACTGATAGAGCTCAAGCCGAATTGCTTAAAGCACTTAATACCGTGTTAGGTGAAGAGTGCCACATGAGCATCGAAATAGGGGAGAGTGGAGAAACACCACTTGAACTTAGAGATAGGCTCTATCAAGAGAAGTTACAGCAAGCTCTGAATAGTTTAGAAAACGATCCAAATGTTCAATTTATTGAACGTCGTTTTGCTGCAGAGCTTGATAAAGATAGTGTGCGCCCTATCTAATAATCGAATGGAATGGGGTTGAAAACCTAAGGTTATAACCCCATTAATTGATGCAACACCTCATTAAACCAGAGAGATAAACATGTTTGGTAAAGGCGGTATGGGCAACCTAATGAAGCAAGCCCAGCAAATGCAAGATCGCATGCAAAAGCTTCAAGAAGAAATCGCGAATATGGAAGTAACTGGCGAGTCTGGTGCTGGCCTAGTAAAAGTTACTATCACTGGTAGTCACAGCGTACGTCGTGTTGACATCGATGAAAGTTTGATGGAAGACGACAAAGAAATGCTTGAAGATTTGATCGCTGCGGCGTTCAACGATGCGGCCCGTCGTGTTGAAGAAACTCAAAAAGAGAAAATGGCTTCTGTAACTGGCGGTATGCAACTACCACCAGGTATGAAAATGCCATTCTAATCTGCTGATATTTAATTAAGCGGACTTTTAATGCGTACCAGTCATATGCTGGAGCAATTGATGGAGGCCTTACGTTGTCTACCTGGGGTTGGCCCCAAGTCGGCGCAGCGTATGGCCTTTCATTTGTTACAGCGCGATAGAAAAGGCGGTTTGCAACTTGCAGATGCGCTTAGCCAGGCAATGACAGAAATCGGTCATTGTACTGAGTGTCGAACCTTCACCGAAGAAGAAGTCTGTCATATTTGTACTAACCCAAAACGCCAAGAAAATGGTCAAATTTGTGTGGTAGAAAGCCCGGCAGACATTGCTGCAGTCGAAGCAACGGGCCAGTATTCTGGTCGATACTTTGTTCTTATGGGACATTTGTCACCACTAGACGGTATTGGTCCAAGTGATATTGGACTGGATGTGCTTGATTACCGCTTACGTCGCGGTGATATAGCCGAAGTGATTTTAGCAACAAACCCGACGGTTGAAGGCGAAGCCACTGCACATTACATCGCAGAGCTATGTAAAGAACACCAAGTTGATGCCAGCCGCATCGCGCATGGTGTGCCTGTCGGTGGAGAACTTGAGCTTGTCGATGGCACGACGTTGTCACACTCGCTGTTAGGTCGACACAGAATTTAATAAAAAGCCGCTGAATTCAGCGGCTTTTTTGATCTTGTGAGTTGGGAACGATTAATCGTTCGATTCTTTACCAAGAAGGTTTTTGTAGATAACTGCACCAAGTACACCACCCAAAATAGGCGCAATCCAGAACAGCCATAATTGAGAAACTGCCCAGTCACCCACATACATTGCGACTGCTGTACTACGAGCCGGGTTTACTGAGGTGTTTGTCACAGGAATGCTGATCAGGTGAATAAGAGTCAGACACAAACCAATCGCTATAGGTGCAAAACCTTGAGGTGCACGTTTGTCTGTCGCCCCCATGATCACGATAAGGAACATCATCGTCATTATAACTTCAGAAACTAGCGCAGCGAGCATGGAGTACTGACCCGGCGAGTGTTCACCATAACCATTGGCGGCAAAACCAGAACCCACAACATCGAATCCAGCTTGTCCTGTCGCGATGACATAAAGAATGCCACCAGCGATCAGCCCGCCGAGCACTTGTGCGATGATGTAAGGCGCAACGTCTTTTGTCTCAAAACGACCGCCAGCCCAAAGACCAACCGTCACTGCCGGGTTCAAGTGACAACCTGAAATATGACCGATTGCAAATGCCATGGTTAAAACGGTTAAACCAAAGGCCAGAGCAACGCCCAGCAGACCAATACCCACGTCTGGGAAACCTGCAGCCAACACTGCGCTACCGCAACCGCCTAATACTAGCCAGAACGTACCAAAAGCCTCAGCCAAATACTTGTTCATGTTATTTCCTAATTTCTACTTAAATGACCCGCTGAACATAGTCGAGAATTGTCAATTAAGTGTGAGGGAGATCGCGTAAAAACTGCAAATAGGACGGTATGTGGCAAGAGTTCTCAAGGATGAGATAAAAGCAGGGAGAAGAGAGGCTGAATCTTCAGTTTGCCTTGGCCATCACTACCTGAGTAACAGCCAAGGCAAAGTAGGTTTTAGCTAAATGCGACGAAAGGTGATACGCACAACAAAATACCAGTCGCAATAATCAAGTAAAGCGACGCGCCTTTGTATTTGTGTAAAGAAGGCACTTGGTAGACAAGGTAAGCTGGAATCAAACAGCCAATCAAACCAAAGATAGGGCTACATACTGATGTGAAGCTCAGAACTGGTAGATTCAATACAATTGCACCCCACGCCATGAGAATCGCAAAGAGAATGATTCCCTTGGTGACTAAGTCTTTATTGATCTTATCTTCAGGCATGACCTTTTTTAGAGCCAGCATCGCTAGACCTTGGCAAGAATCGCGGAAACCTAAGTACACGCCAAAAAACGCAGTCATTACTGAGAAAATATTCAGCATCAAACTCATTAGTTTTAGCGTCGTGCCGTCCATACCTTGCGCAACCATCGCAAGAGCAGAGATGTTCTCTTCTGCTGCTTTAACCGCTTGTTCATGTGACATCGCAAGCGTAAAGGAAATCGCGTAGAAGAAGACGGTCACAAACAAGATACCGAAAGCAATTTTCATTGCGCGCATGGCTTTAAAGCGAGCAACCTCAATCGATTTTTCTTTTGATCGGTATGAGATCACCATTGGGCTCAAGCTTTGAATAAAGAGAATAGACGTTAGAGTAAACGGCAGTAGCTCAATTGCATCTTTCAAACCAGCGCCTGTTTCTGGAATTGCACCGACATTCGCTACATCCCATTTTTCGATCATCATGACGCCAAGTAATGCAACGGTACAAAGTTTAATCAGTACAAGACCAGTACTGACCTTAAACAAAATCTTTTCACCACGAGATGCAATAGCGACCAGCGCGCACACTAAAGCCAGACCATATAGCGGATTTTCAGACAATAAACCTTCCGTGATGCCAAAACTATGTAGGAAAGATGCCGAGTCATTGTTGATAGCTGTTGAGTAAACAAAGACCCAAATCACCAACATGATGAAGTAGAGCACACCTAATAACGCCCCCCATTTGTTACCAAGGTAACCGGAAATGACGCCAGCGTAATCTTGGCACTTTGGTGAACTTGAGAGAGTGTTGATGAAAAGGCGTTGGAACAAGTACATCGCTGGGTAGCCGATCACGGCAGAGGCCAAGAATACCCAAAGGCCCAGTACGCCTACTTTTACTGGTAAAAAGACAATACCGGCACCGATTGCCATGCCGATACTCATGATCACCCATCCCCAGTCTGTGCTATCAAACTTGATGGCGGCTTTCCACTCGTCTAGGGCCATGCCTGCTTTTACGTGCGGTGGCTCTTTACCGATAGGTAAGGTTTGTGTAGGTGCTGTCACGCTCATTTTATTGTTTCTCTTGTTAGTATGAATTTTTCTCAAATTTAATTGAGAAAATGTATATCACCAATTTTTTTGTGGAAAATTCAGATAAATTTGAGATCTTGGCGAAGAAGTTCAAATAAATTGGAGTTTTTAACGAGTTTTGTGATCTGATCTAGTTGTTTTATTCATATTTAATTGAAAAAATAACGCTAATACGGAAGTTGAATTAGAAACTTCTTAATAAAAAATAAAATTTATGTGAGGATTTAAAAATGAAAAAATTGATTTCATCTGAACACGCGCCTGCTGCTATCGGACCTTATTCACATGGCACTAGCTATGGCGATTTGATTTTTACTTCTGGCCAATTACCCGTTGATAAGGCAACAGGAAAAGTAGTTGAAGGCGGCATCAGTGCACAAAGTCATCAATCTCTTACTAACTTGAAGCACGTTTTAGAGGCTGGTGGTGGCAGTATCGATACTGTTTTAAAAACAACGTGTTACCTATCGAATATTAATGACTTTGCCAAGTTTAACAAGGTCTACGCAGAGTTTTTCCAACAAGATTGTCCGGCACGCAGTTGCTTCGCAGTGAAAGATTTGCCTCTTGGCGTGTTAATTGAAGTCGAAGCGATTGCTCATAAAAAGTAATACGGAGAACAGAGCATGAACCAGCAATGGACACAATATATCCAAATCATTAAGCAAGTTGTGAAACCTGCATTAGGATGTACAGAACCCATTGCTGCTGCGTACGCGGCAGCAGTTGCTAGAAAAGAGTTAGGCACATCCGATATTGATGCGATAGAGGTGCGTGTTTCAGACAACCTATTTAAAAACTCGATGGGTGTTTTCGTACCCGGAACGGGCAAGATAGGCCTCAAAATTGCCGCCTCAGTTGGTGCATTAGCCGGTGACCCAACAGCAGAACTGGAAGTGTTGGCTCGGATTAATGAGCAGGATGTCGCTGCTGCGCAACAATTGATAGATGAAGAGCGAGTAACCATAGCGCGTATGGATACGCAAGAATTCATTTATTGCAACGTAACGCTCACCTCTGGTGACGATGTTGTTTCGGTCACGATCAGTGGCGGTCACACCAACATTCTTCAGATCATGCGTAATGACGACGTGATTTTTGATGCCCCATCACAGCAACGCGTTGCGACCGCTTCCGTTTGTGAAGGTGTAGATATTTCGATCAAACAAATCTATGAGTTTGCCACTCAAGCGCCTTTTGAAGAGATCAAATTCATTCTCCAAGCTGCAGAGCTCAATACCTTGCTGGCTCAAGAGGGTATCGACCGAGGTTACGGCCTAGAAATTGGACGCACGCTAAAAGGCAACATCGAGCAAGGCTTATTGGGTAATGACTTAATGAGTCGCATACAGATGATGACATCCGCGGCGTCTGATGCTCGCATGGGAGGGGCGACGTTGCCAGCCATGAGCAATTTCGGCAGTGGGAACCAAGGTATTGCCGCTACAATGCCAGTTGTAGTTGCCGCAGAAGCATTTCAAAACGACGAAGAACAGCTGGCTCGCGCGTTGATCATGAGTCATTTAGGGGCTATTTACATCAAATCTTATTACCCACCGTTATCCGCATTTTGTGGCAACACTGTTACCAGTGCGGCGGCATCTATGGCGCTGGTGTATTTAGCTGGTGGTACATTCGAGCAATCATGCTACGCCATTCAAAACGTCATCAGCGACAGTTCAGGTATGGTGTGCGATGGTGCGAAGTCCTCTTGTGCGATGAAAGTGTGTACTTCATCGACAACGGCGGTGCGCTCATATTTGATGGCGATGGGTAACCACAGTGTTAAGAATCAAGGTATAGTAGGCGAAGAAGTTGAGCAAACGATAAGAAATGTTGGCTCAATGGTTCGTTTCGGTATGCCGTATACTGACAAATCTATTATCGATATTATGTCGGCCTAACCTCCAGTTTTTGCTAAGGGAAGTAACATTGCTACTAAAGAAACTCACCAAGAGTGATCTCGATATTTTGAACTCTATGAAAAACGTCGTGGATGGCATTGCACGTATGTATGGTGAACACACTGAAGTGGTTCTCCACAGCTTAGATGCCGAAGCGCCGGAAATCATCAAAATCGCAAATGGGCACGTGACGGAACGCAGTGAAGGTGCCCCAATTACCAACTTAGCGAGAATGAAGTTAAGAGAGGGCAAGGACGTTTCTGATTCGTACCTGACGAAAACGTCGAACGGAAAGACCTTGCACTCCATTACGACAATTGTCAGAAATCCAAAAAACAAACCGATTGGTTTACTGTGTATCAACGTGGATATGGATGCACCGATGCAGGCATTTTTAAAGGCAATGCTGCCTCAGCAACACACCGAGTGTTGTGTTGGTGGTGCTCGCTCACCAGAAACGTTTGCGCGTAATATCGATGAAACCATCATCAGCACGATAGAAACCGTACAAACAGAAGTGTGGGAAAATGAAGCCATTGCGCCTTCTAAACGTAACCGTGAACTGGTGACGCGACTGCACGGCTTAGGCATTTTTAAATACAAAGATGCTGTTTTAATGGTTGCAAACCATCTTGGCATCTCGCGCGATACCATCTACTTGTACTTACGAGAGCTTGGTAACGACTAAACGGGGGCTCTGAATAGATTAAGTAAGTTGCTCTAGCTCAGTGATGTTGTCGAGCGCTTCTTGGTTGGTTTTGCCACACACAACCGGACACGGTTTGAAATCGTGACAAACGTTAGGGCGCTCAGGCTTACCAAACAGCTTACACAAATTATCATCGTTGAGTTGTACGCAACGAACACCTGCTGGTTTACCCTTGGGCATTCCAGGTATCGGTGAAGAGATACTTGGCGCAATACAGCAAGCTCCGCATCCTAGTCGACAATCCATAATGTAAACCTCTTAAAAATTGAGGGGCAATTATGGTCATTTTGACGTGGATTGGAAGAGTCGCCTAAGAAAAAATAAAAAGGAGCACTCAATAGAGTGCTCCTTTTGGCTTCTAAACCGTTGTGATCATCTCAAGAAGCGGTTGTAAACAAACAGCAGAATAAATGCGCCTAGCGTTGCGGTGATGATGCTACCGATATTTACGCCAGTTGTCCCGCCGAAACCCAGAATACCGCCAAGAAAGCCGCCGACAAACGCCCCAGCAATACCGAGTAGCATTGTCGCAATCCAGCCACCCCCATCTTTTCCTGGCATGAGCCATTTTGCGAGTGCACCGGCGATTAAGCCCAAAATAATCCAAGAAATAATACCCATGAAAACTCCTTAATGCCTTCTTGATCAATTGAGTAATGGAAACTTGTTTAAGGATAGAACAGTAAAGCGAAAGTAGTTGAATATCTCTACTGTTATGTGTGAATGATTCGAGATCTTCTCAAAACTTGAACTTTTGCGTCGAGAGGGGTATAAATCGCCCCCTAAATTCCCTTGGTGAGACCTGAAGTATGAGCACTCCATTTTGGCAAAGTAAATCGTTAGAGCAGATGACAGAAGAGGAATGGGAATCTCTCTGTGATGGTTGTGGTAAATGTTGCCTGCATAAGCTAATGGACGAAGATACCGATGAAATCTATTACACCAATGTGGCCTGTAGCTGGCTAAATAGCAAAACGTGTTCTTGTAAGGATTACCCAAATCGTTTTACTTCGGGTGAAGAGTGCACCAAGCTGACGCGCGAAGACATCGACGATTTTACTTGGCTGCCGCATACGTGCGCTTACCGCCTGTTGGCTGAAAAGCAGCCTTTACCAGAATGGCATCCGTTGATTACGGGCTCGAAATCTGCGATGCACGCGGCGGGCGAAAGTGTCCGCAATAAAGTGGTATACGAGATTGATGTGGTGGATTGGGAAGACCATATTCTGAATCACCCCAATCGCCCGTAGTTAAATTTACACAAGCCTTTCATCTAATAATGAAAGGCTTGTTTGTTATTGGGTTTCTCAACTTTGACGCCCAACTAACGAAATGCTGCTCAGTTTATTATTTAGTGTTGTAAACTTAGGTATATAATTTCAAGGCTTTACACTTCTATTCTTGGTCGTTTTGATCAGAACTGTTCCCTAAGAGGTAAACATGACGTTTCATTTCCCCCAGAAAATACGCCTGACATCTTGGGTGGCATTATTCACGCTCATCCTCGGTATGATGGCGCCGATGGTCATCAATGCGAAAGATATTCAGGATACGCCAGAGCCCTCTGCTGCCGAAACTTCTATTGATAACTTGAATCGAGAAATTGTGGATTTATCCCAAGGTCTCTCGCAAGCGAGTGGTGATGAGCGCGACGCGCTTCAACTACAGCTGTTCCAAAAAAATGAAGAGTTAAGAAGTCAGTTAGCATCAGCGATTGAACGTGAAACTATCCCTCACGACAAATTGATCTCCTTGGTTAAAAAGCAGGAAAAATACTCTGAGGACGCCACGAACTATCTGTCGGAAAAAATAAAGAAAGTCGTTGAAGATTTAAATAAAGCCAAGGATGAAGAGAAACTTGCTCTTGTTAATGATTACCGAGAGTTACAGCATTACCTCGATGTCAGCTTCGATTCAAGTTGGCAAAACCTTGCTTGGCTGAAAGAGTTAGGGGCTCAAAATGAGCGCGCAGAAGCGGAACTAAAGGATAAAGTTGATAAACGTATGCGTTTGCTGTCTGCCTCAATTGAGTACTTGAGCCAGCAAAGTGAAATCATCGGCTCTCAACTTTCGTCAAGCCCTGAATCGGAAAAAGCGTCACTGCAGCTAAGTCAGCTTATTACTAAACAAAGACTGAATATTGCGACGGAAAGCCTACGCAATTTAATTTCGATTGGCGATAAAGTCGGTTTAGAAACGTCCGAATACAAACGCCAAATTTTCGAAGTGACAGGGAATATCACCCATGACTTGCTGAATACCAAAGTAGTGTGGTCAATACTGAGCCATTGGTCCAACTCTGCGCTAGACTGGTTTGCCGAAAATGCGCCGCAGCACATTTTCCAGTTGTTTGTATTTGCGCTGATTTTATTGATCGCTCGTGGGCTCGCGAAGTTAACGCGCAAAGTGGTCAGCAAGGCGGTTTCATCGAAAAACTTAAAGCTCTCACACTTGATGCAGGACTTCTTTATCTCAATGTCCGGCAAATTCGTGTGGGTGATTGGTATCATGGTGGGCCTATCTCAGCTTGGATTGAACCTAGCACCGATCCTAACTGGTTTTGGTATTGCTGGTGTGATTATCGGCTTCGCTTTGCAAGACACCTTGTCCAACTTCGCGGCGGGTATGATGTTGCTTATTTACCGCCCATTTGATGTTGGTGACTTTGTGTATGCTGGTGGCGTGGATGGTAAGGTAAGCCATATGAGTTTGGTGAACACCACAATCCGTACGTTTGATAACCAAATTATTATTGTACCTAACAGTAAAATTTGGGGAGATGTCATTAAGAACGTCACACACGAGCGCATTCGCCGTGTGGATATGGTGTTTGGCATTGGCTATGCGGATGACTTGCTGAAAGCCGAGTCAGTGCTGTCTGATATCATTACTTCTCACCCTGCAGTACTTCGTACACCAGAGCCGATGATCAAAGTGCATACGTTAAACACATCATCTGTAGACTTTATTGTTCGTCCTTGGGTAAAAACTGATGATTATTGGGACGTGTATTGGGATGTGACAAAAGAAGTGAAACTGCGCTTTGACCGAGAAGGCATTTCGATTCCTTTCCCACAACAAGATGTGCATTTGCACATGGTAGAGAAGCAAGACGCGTAATCACAGCCACAACAGTACGAAAAGGCACTCTAGTAAAGAGTGCCTTTTTATTTGCATTAAGCGGTGTTTTTACAGTTCGTTAAAGAACGCCAATTTCGGTTCGCATTCTAACAAGTTGTCGATTTGGCTAATCAAAAGAGAAAAGTGTTCTGTTTTACCATGAAGATCGAACGCTTGTTGGTCTTTAAATTGCTCTTGAAAAACGAAGTGGCACGCATTGTCTTTATCTTGGAATAACTGATAACGAACACAACCTTCCTCATTGCGAGTGGGTTCAAGTGCTCGGGTGAGCACTGCTTTCAGTTCCTGTTCTTTTCCCGGTTGTGCGTGAAAGGTAGCAGTCACGTGAATCATGATGTTTACTCTTTTTGTTATAGGTAACGCCCTTGGCGTTGTAAGAACTCAATTTTGTAACCATCAGGATCAGTCACAAAAAAGAACGTTGCCAAATGCTTTTGTTGGTGATCAAAGGCTTTGATGTCACCCGCTTCAATACCGAGAGATTTAATGCGTTTGTGAGTTTGTTCGATATCCTCTACGCTGACAGCAAGGTGACCGTAGCCTGAGCCGTGAGTGTAAGGCTCAGTTTGATCGTGATTGTGTGTCAACTCTAATTCAAAGCCAGTTTCTTCGTTGGCTAGATAGGTCAGAGAAAAACCATCAAAGATGTATTGGTCTTTGATTTCTAGCTCTAGTACGTCGCGGTAAAATTGTAGAGAACGGTCCAGATCGCTGACTCGGATCATGGTGTGAATCATTTTTGTCATGGGTACTCCTTGATAGTCCGCATAGGTTAGCGAGTTCAAAAGGAGTCTGGGTAGTACTCTAGTACGACAAATTAGAACATGCTCAATGGCTTACAACTCTGTTGCATAGCCTATGAGGGTTATTGGTAGGTTGGTCAGTGGTTGGTTGTTATTAAGTGTTTAGTTGTGTCAGTGCTTGACGAATCGTCTCTTTAGGCTGGCGAGCGTAAGTGAGACAGGCGCAGCGGAGTAGGGAGGCAAAGTTGTTTACTTCACCATTGTATTCGAGCGCTTCTTGATAGACCGTACTAATAAACTTAGGAACAGTCATGTTTTGAGCGTTAGCAATTTCCTCAAGAATCGACCAAAAGCTCGCTTCAAGTTTTACACTTGTTGCGTGACCATCAATACGGATAGAGCGGGTGATGAACTGATAGTTGTCTTGGGGCTGCTTAGCAAATATTTCGCACATTTTCTTCATTCATATAATCAAAGACCTATAATTATTGAGGTTTATTGTTTAAAACGTCAACTATTTTCATGTATAAAAAAACGCTCCCTTACGAGAGCGTTTGAACATCACGAGTCGTGAAGTAAGTGCAAGCCGATTATTTGATTTGTTGCTTTAAGTACTCACCTAACTGAGAGTGGTGCATGATTTTTGATACCGGAAGGATAGTTTCTGCAGGTCCCCAAGCAAATACGTTGACTGGGGTATGCGTATGAGTACCCGTTCCCCATACTGTGTTTTGCTTTGTTGCATGTTCACGCGCTAGCAAGTTGCCACGGTCGTTGTAAGGAAAGAACGCATCAAAGTCATTGATTGTAGGAACGTTCTCTTCGCTTAAGTATTTGTGTCCAGCGAGTCGGTATGGATTTGGTTTACTTGCTAATACGCGTTCTGCTTGCTCAGGCGTAATCGAAAAATCGCTATTTGCGTTCACGATTTCCGCAAACTTCTCTGGTGTTTGAGCTTTCTTATCAAGCGCTTGGAATTCGCTGATCATGCCGTAGTAACTTTTCTTTTGGTTGTATAAACCATCAAGGATCTCGAACTGACCAAAGTTGAAGTTTGGCGCGTAATCTTGATTTTTGAATGCTTCGCCGTCGCGTTTTTGCGGTTTAGGCAAGTTTGCTGATGAGTAACTAAAGCCGAAAGAACCGGTCTCGTGGTCAGCGGTAACAATGATCAGTGTGTCATCACGGCCTTTTGCCCACTCATAAACCGAGTCTACCGCTTCGTCGAATTTGATCATTTCATGCAGCATCGTACCCGCATCGTTACTGTGGCCAGCCCAGTCAATTTGACCGCCTTCAACCATTAAGAAAAAGCCGTCTTTGTCTTTTGAAAGGATGTCGATCGCTTTGGTGGTCATTTCTTTCAGTGATGGCTGCGTACGTTTTGGATCGTTTTTGCTTTGACTGTAGGCAATACCATCGTTCATGCCCGAGTAAGCAAAAAGTCCAAGTAATTTGTCACCTTTAGCTTGTGTGAGCATATCGCGGCTGAAAGCCAGGTTGTAACCTTGGTCTTGCGCCTCAGTAAGCAAGTTGCGCTCATCTTTACGTTTCGACTTTAGGTAGACATTACCTTCAGTGAGCTTTTCAAGTTGCTCGTATGTCTCTCCCTTGTCGTTTGTCGACTTTGGAATCCAATGACGAAGTCCGCCAGACATCATCACGTCAACGCCAGTTTCTAGCATGTCCGCCGCAATACTGTTTTCTAGAGAACGGTGTGGTTGATGAGCGGCAAATGCGGCTGGCGTTGCATGAGTCATACGTGTATCAGAGACGAGACCCGTAGCCTTACCTTTGCTTTTGGCTTTTTCCAAAATGGTTTCAACGTGGTTGCCTTGGCTATCAATGCCAATGACTTCAGAAGCGGTAGGTATTCCTGTTGCTAGCATCGTTGCGGAGCACGCAGAGTCGACGACAATCGCGTCTTCTGGATTGGTCAGCGATGATCCAATCACACCTTCTTGAGCGAGTTTATACAAAGCGGTAGTTTCGTCTTTGTAAATCGAGTTAGGTGCGTGTTTGGCGTAGGTCTCTAGTAGACCAACTTGTTGAGGCCCCATGCCATCGCCGATCATCAAAATAACGTTTTTGATTTCGGCCGAGAGTGCATTAAAAGAGAGGGTTGATGCTGCGACTGCGGTAACGATTGGAGATACTAAGCGCTTCATTATATTTTCCTTGTTTATTGAAAGCGCTGGCATTAAAACAATGATTTATGACGATTTTGTGTCGGTAATAAAAGTTTAACTAAATTGTCGTCTTTGCTTGGGTTTGTAGAAAAAGTGAATCAACCTCTAACGTTTGTGAATTTAGAAAGAAGAAAGCCCACAAACGTGGGCTTGGATTACGCTTAGGAGTTGAAAGCATGGACTAAAGTTATCCATTCAGTGCCTTCACAAGAAACCTAGTTTAGGGAGCAATAAACGAGTATGCGTTTTAAGGTCATAAGAGCGGTCGAATTGAGGAGTATATAACCTACGTTTACGACATATCGTTCTTTGACGTATCAAATTATGGGCTGCAGTTAGTGATTTATTCAAATAGGATTTATTGTCGTAACGATTATTAGACCAACGCTAATATGATGCCACCGACAGTGAGGGCTGCAGAAAGGTATTGACCCGCAGAGTATGAGCCGTCTTCTTCTTCCTCGATTTTGTCAGGGTGAACCATGCCAAGTGCGCCATGTGTAAAGGACTCCACTTTTTCACCAACAGATTTATCTTCTGCTTCTACTTTCTTACTGTCGTGCTCGATTTGCTGCAGAGCGGCAAGGAGCGCTTTGCCCTCCGTAGACAGTGTCACCTTATTGTGTTCGACTTTTAGCGGTGAAGCGTTGCCTTCCTCTTGTGCAATACTTGTTTGCTTAGAGGCGACAGATTGTTTGGCATAGCTATTAACAGAAGTGCTTCCTACTGGATTCATCGAATACTCCTTGGAACATCGACACTCGGTCACTGAGTGCGGGTAAAAAGCAGTTATATTACTATCGGCGGCAAAGTCTATTTCTGAAGCTATTGGGATAAAAACAGGTCTGCTTTTGCCGCTTCTGGTTTATATTCGTGATCATTAGCAAAAAATAGACCAGCAGGAAGCAGACCGTTGTCATTCTATGAACTCGGAGCAGTGTGATGCTACGCGCAACTAAAAGGCAGTAACTTAAATTGAAGACCAGCTACTTACATTGAAGGTCGCTATTGCGCTTAGTGAGGTGTTGATATGCCGCCATGCGGTGAGCATCTTGTACATACCGTACTGGTGGTGCAAGAACCTCTAACTGATAATCAGTATTATCAGCAAGCACATTATCTGTTGGGCTAATTACAACCACTTTTAAGCTCGGATTGCGGCTTAAGATGGATGCAGCCGTACCTAATCCTTGCTCGGTATGAAACTTGCCCGCGACATGAACAACCTGAGCTCCTGGTGTGGCGGTTAGGTAGTTAACGATAGACTCTGCCATGGTTTCATCCCAAGTTACTTGAGCTGCAAACTGTTTCTCGGTTTGTTCTGGTTTCCCATGATGCATGGATGCCATAAACTTCTCTTTGTATGGACTACTGGCCGTGTTGATGGATTCTGCAATAAACGTTCGCTGCTCATCATCGAGCTTGTTAACGTAGTCTATCCCCTGACGACCAATACATCGGACAATGCCCTTTGGTGCATTCGCAGCAATCACCGGGAGATTTTTCTGCTTAGCAAACTCAACGAGAGGGCGATAGTCGCTCTCATAATTGGGCCAAGCATTGGCTTGTTTCATCAAGTACTGTTCACCGATTTCCCCACGCAGGTAAGCGTCAACAACAGGTTGTTTGTCGCGGGTAAATTGTTCCATTGATAACGCGAGTGGGCGGTCATAGGATGAAAGTTGTTTGAGCATATCGGTTTGAAAGCGATGAACGCCGGCATGTGTGTGCCATTCACCAATAAGAATGACATCTGCTTGTTGCAACTCTTTTGGTAGTTCGCTTAGAGCGATGTGCTCGCCAGAAGGGGTGTAAAGTTGGTAGTCGTAAAAAGTAGTGACTTCCGCAGAGGTAGGGTGAGAGTTGGTTGATGGAACAGAAGAACAACCAGTAAGTAAGCCAGCAAAGAGCAAGCTTAAAATAGAAAAGCGCATTGAAAAGCCTCCAAAAATGTCCGGATGATATTAATGGAGGCTGAGCAATGAATCAATATAAATGATAACTATTTGCGTTTGTTGTCTGCCACTATTATTACTGAGTGGACTTTTTGCGATATACGCGTAGCATAAAATCAGCCTCACATTGATAGAGTGTAGCGGACTTCAACTCTTCACGAAGTGCATCGGTTGCTTTCCATGCGAATGGCGTCATTTGCAATAAATCGAATGCGGCCCCGTCCTTCAAATTCATAACATCGTTAAGATGTTGTTGATGCTCTAATTCATATCCTTCAATATGTTCTGGCTCTTCACTGTGAAGACGAACATCTTGATAAATGCGTTCACGTAGTTGGTATAAGTGACGGCTTGCAGGTGTCACCGTGATGACTACACCGTTCTCTTTTACAACGCGCTGAAGCTCTTCTGCCTTGCAAGGGGCATAAATGCGCAAAATAGCATCTAAGGATTCATTCGCGAAAGGAAGCCGATGGCTAGAAGCGACGCTAAAGTGACACTGTGTGTAGCGCTTCGCCGCATAACGAATCGCAACTTTTGAAATGTCCAATCCATATATCGTCGCATCGTCCGTTTGCGTTTGTATCGTTTTCTGCACTTGATCCGTGTAGTAACCCTCGCCGCAACCAATATCTAATAATTGATGATCGGTTCCCTCTGTGTATTTCGCACACAGCTGCGCAACCTCTTGGCGCATTGGGTTGTAGTAATTCCCCTCAAGGAATCGACGACGAGCTTGCATCATCTCTTTATTGTCACCAGGATCTTTAGAACGTTTGTGGTGCGCTGGCATCAAGTTAACGTAGCCTTCTTTTGCTAAGTCAAACTGATGATTGTTTTCGCACTTAAACGTTTTTTCATTTAACGCTAGAGCTTGGTGGCATAAAGGGCATTGATAGTTCATGACGATCTCGAACAGAAAGTAGGGCGGCAAATTCTATCAAAAAGCGTGGTCTCAAGTGAAACAAAAAGAGCCGATGGAATCGGCTCATATTCAGTATTAGTGGAAGAAGTCGACTTGCTCTTTCAAGTTCCGAGCTTGTTGTTGCAGTTCAATGGCACTTTGCGAGGTTTTCGCGCTGGTGTCGCGGCTTTCTCGGTTTAGCTCACTGATAGAATGGGCATTTGCAGCAATTTCTTGGGATACTTGCGCTTGCTCTTCTGAGGTCGCAGCAATGGCGTCGGCTTGAGACGCTATCGACTGGACTTGTACTGCGATAGCTTCTAATGCTGTACCCGCGTCTTGTGCTTTGTCTAAGACCTGATTGGCACTGCGTTGGCTGTCAGTCATCATATTAACTGCATTATGAGTAGAGCCTTTTAGCTTCTCAATAATTTCAACAACATCCTGAACTGAGCTTTGTGTACGGTGCGCAAGTGTACGCACTTCATCTGCTACAACTGCGAAGCCACGACCTTGCTCACCTGCTCGTGCGGCTTCAATGGCTGCATTCAACGCAAGTAGGTTGGTTTGCTCTGCAATCTCATCAATCATCTTCGTGACGGTTTGAATACTCTCACTATCGCGATTGACTTGCTCGATAGCCGCTGCTGATTGATCCAATTGATCGTTAAGTTGAGCAACGTCGATACATACGCCTTCAACAATCGCGAGACCAGACTGGCTATCGGTATTTGCTGAGCGTACGTTTTCCGCAATGCTTTCGACTTGTTGTGCGACAGATTGAGCGGAAGAGGCCATTTCTTCAATCGCTGTCACAACTTGCTCGACTTCTTCTTGTTGGCGGTCAGCTTGGGTCAAATTGCTATGGGCATCGTTGGCAACGCTGGTGGAGTTGCTCTCCACTAAGTCGCTTGTTGAACGGATCTTGCCAACAAGTTCATTGAGCTGACCTGCCATACTGGCAACACCCGAACTCAAGTTCGTAATTTCATTCTTTGATGCTTTACGAGACGCTGGGATGCTCAAGCTGACTTCGCCGCCAGCTAAGCGAGTCATGTATGAGTTTAGAGTCGTGAGAGGCTGTAGGCTACGGTTCAAGAAAAGCGTCAATACAACAAAAGTAATGATCGCCGCAACCGAAGAAATGATAGCAATGAGTGTGAGAAGCGTGTCGCTACCTTTTGTTACTTCTTTGATAAACGTACCACCTAGTAGTTTCCAGTTCCAGCCTGGTACTTCGGTAAACACTAAGTACTTTTCGCCGACTGTTGAGCCGAATTGGTAAGGGTAGAGAATTAATCCGCTCTTTTGTTCAAAAATTTTATGGAAAGGCTTATTACCCTCGTAGTCACGAACTTCTGTGATTGAAGGGTCGGTTGCACTTTTGGTCGGATGGAGTAGGTACTTACCAAGATTGTTGTCGTCGTTGTCGACAATGATGGTATAGCCAGTATCGCCCCATTTAATCTCTTCTAGCGCATCGAATAGCGTTTGTGTTGCTTGATCTACGGGTAAACCAATAAACGATAACCCTGCAACTTTTCCTGTTGCATCTTTAATTGGAGAGTAATAGGTAATGTAGCGTTCGCCGTACAACTTTATTTGAGCGTAATATGGCTGACCAGCTTTTAGTTGCTGATAACCTGGGTGGTCGAGACCTAGTGTGGTTCCCACTGCTCGTTGACCTTGAGGATCTTTTAGTGAGGTAGATACTCGAATAAAGTCATCTCCCAAAGGCGCGAATAAAGTCGCGATAGCACCGGTATCACGTGTGAAGCTATCGACCAGCTTTGTGTCGTTAATTAAGCTTTCACTGTATTGAGTGATGTTTGGTATTTCATGCCCCATGAAATCAACGGTATAGTTTTCGACATAAACACCGGCAAGGTAACCATTACGAAAAGTGGACTCGAGCACTTTAGCGGTATGCAGATAAGCATCGAATTGGCCAGCAATGGTTTTAGCCATCGACTCTACTTTAGATTGGTGCTCTTTAAGGGTGCTTTCCAATAGAACATCGGAAGCGTTACGGTAAACAAGCGCAGCAATACTGCTGAAAGCAATGAATAGACACAAAGTGATAACCAGCTTTAACTGGAATCCGACACTTTGATTTCGGTATCTCTCTAACATAGATCAGTTCCTGATATTTTTATTATTTATGAGTTTTGTATCGGCATGCTATCGGTTTATATGATCGAATTTTTTGATATTTGTTAATGAAATAGTCAAAAGTGACTGATAACCAATAAGTTAGTTGAGAGAGGACCATCTAGGTGGGGCTTTTATTACAAAAAAGGTCGGGTATTCCCGACCTTTGATCTGGTTATAACTACTGCACTGAAATTACAGTGACAAGTTCATGAGTCTCACCTGGCTGGAGCGTTTTACCTTGCTCGATACTTGGAGCGTGAACAGTAGATTCAACACACAGCATGGTTTGGTAACCATCGTCAGCCATATCAGCCATACCTTGTGCACCTTCTGCCCAAGGGTTCCAAAGTACCGCGGAGTTATGACCATGGTTTTCCACGCTTAATGTACGATTCAGTTCCGGATCTTTTACCAAAATTTTCGCTTCTGGTTGCGTGTAAACGCGATCAATGGTGTCTGTGAGTTGCAGAACATCACCACCTTGGCATACCGAATCAGCTTTCAAGCTATCAATGTACTCGGCACCCATGCCTGTCGTTTGTGCTTGCTTAATGTCTCCAACGTTTAGGTAAGTATGTAACGCGCCAGAGAAGGTCCAAGCTTCGTCATCGATGTTCATGACTTTGAGTGTCACTTTTAGCTCATCGCCAACTTCAACCACCAAACGAACGTCAAACATATGTGGCCAAATATCGTGGATTTCTTCTGTCGGGAACAGAGCAAGTTCAACAATCACGCCGTTATCGTTCTCGCGATGTTCAACCAGCTCCCATTCAGCAGTACGTGCGAAACCATGAGCCGGTGCTGCAATACGGCCAAACCATGGCCAGCAAACGGGAATGCCGCCTCGCAGGGCTTTTTTCCCGTCGAAAATCGCCTTCTCGCTCATCCAAATCAAATCTTCATGACCAGCAGGAGTGAACGAAACAACGTGACCACCATGTAAGGAGATGCCTGCTGTCGCTTTCTCATGAATAACACGTACTACTTTGACCTGATCAATTTCAACGACAGTAACGTTATCAGATAACACGGTTAGAGCTGGGAGAGTTTTTAAATCCATGTGCTGTTTCCTATCATTGGGGAAAGTAGGGTTTCGACATCCGTCGCAAATACAATGCAACAGCGCCGAGGTATTCTCTCAAATTCCAGATACAAAAAAGGCGACTCTAGAGCCGCCTTTTCTTTAACGAAGTTATTCGCTAATTGCTAACTATCTAATTACTTAGAGATGTGAGCGATTAGGTCTAGAACTTTGTTTGAGTAACCGATTTCGTTGTCGTACCAAGATACAACTTTAACGAAGTTATCAGTTAGAGCGATACCAGCTTTAGCATCGAATACAGAAGTTTGAACTTCACCGATGAAGTCTTGAGATACTACTGCATCTTCAGTGTAACCTAGAACACCTTTTAGCTCGCCTTCAGAAGCTTCTTTCATTGCTGCACAGATAGCTTCGTAAGATGCGCCTTCTTTTAGGTTAACTGTTAGGTCAACTACAGAAACGTTAGCTGTTGGTACGCGGAAAGCCATACCAGTTAGTTTGCCGTTTAGTTCTGGAAGAACAACGCCTACAGCTTTAGCAGCACCAGTTGAAGATGGGATGATGTTTTGAGAAGCACCACGACCACCGCGCCAGTCTTTAGCAGAAGGACCGTCTACAGTTTTTTGAGTTGCTGTAGTAGCGTGAACTGTAGTCATAAGACCAGATTCGATACCGAACTTGTCGTTAAGAACTTTAGCGATAGGTGCTAGACAGTTAGTAGTACAAGAAGCGTTAGAAACGATGTCTTGACCAGCGTAAGTAGCGTGGTTAACGCCCATTACGAACATTGGAGTAGCGTCTTTTGAAGGACCAGTTAGAACAACTTTCTTCGCGCCAGCTTCGATGTGCTTACGTGCAGTCTCGTCTGTTAGGAAAAGACCAGTTGCTTCTGCAACAACGTCAACACCGATTTCGTCCCACTTAAGGTCCGCTGGGTTGCGCTCTGCAGTAACACGTACAGTTTTACCGTTAACGATTAGGTTACCGCCTTCAACTTCAACAGTACCGTTGAAACGGCCGTGAGTTGAGTCGTACTTAAGCATGTATGCCATGTAATCTACGTCGATAAGGTCGTTGATACCTACAACTTCGATGTCAGCACGCTCTTGCGCTGCACGGAATACGAAACGACCGATACGGCCAAAACCGTTAATACCTACTTTGATAGTCATTATAGTTGCTCCACAACTTAATTTCTGATTAAAGATAACTGGTAGTAAAATTACAGAATCCAGTAAACATCTGCAAGTGATAATCGGACTTAACTTGTTTAAAGTCAAAAAAAAGCGACGCTTTTTTTAACAATTCTTCGCAAATGTTCGTTTTTTAAACTTTTAACTGATTCTTCTGTAGTCCAGTTGGCGTAATATAACTGGTGAGATAAGTGCTCTTATCAAATTAATTACGCATGGTGTCCTGGTGAGAAAGTATGTGCTACAACTGTTAAGAGAAGCAAGTTTTTTGCTAAAAAAGTCAATACCAAAAACAGTAAAGAAGGAGCAGAAAGTCGTGGAACAAAACGGGAAAAAAGTGGCGAAGTCAGATGAGCAGTGGCGTGAGCAACTTTCTGAAGAAGAGTTTCGTGTCTGCCGAGAGCAAGGTACAGAACCGCCTTTCAGCGGTAAACTACTGCATAATAAAGAGACGGGTGTTTATGCTTGTACCTGTTGCAATGCCCCTCTCTTTGTCTCTGATAACAAGTATGACTCTGGCTGTGGTTGGCCAAGTTTTGATGCGCCCATCAATGATCAAGCGGTGCGCTATTTAGAAGATCTGAGTCACGGAATGGTACGTACAGAGATTCGTTGTGCCACATGTGATAGCCATCTAGGGCACGTTTTTGAAGATGGCCCACAGACCACGGGTGAGCGTTTTTGTGTTAATTCAGTGTCGTTAATTTTCAACAAATCAGAACAATAACGACAAAATTGTGCTCGATAGTGTTTTATCCTTTCAACACGATTTGTTGTAAGTAGAAAACAGAGTGTAGTTTGACCCAACGAAAAACTCCCGCCAATTGCGGGAGTTTTTTCGTTTATATCTCTTTGGGTATCATTGCTGGAGAGTAGTTCCCTCTCTCTATGGCTTTTGCCACCGATTCAGCTAATTCATCTAGCTGCTGATATTGCTCTGCATGACTAAAATTAAACATACGCTTGAGCTGCTTTTCATCAGCAAGCGGAACGTCGAATCTTTTCGCAACCATTGCCCACAGATACGCGCGCTTTTTTTCTCCAAGCCCTTGATGAATGCTTGCCATTGATTTGAGAATGATCGGATTAAGGTTGTCTTCATCCGATAAAGACAACGCTTTATTCAGCAGTATCAACGTTTTCTTGGCATCTCGATTAGTATAGAAAGTAGCTAATGCATATTGCATCTCAGCAGTATTTAACTTGGGTGAGCCTTCCATTTGTAAAAATGCGCGACGAGCTTGGATGTCACCCGTTTGAGACCACAAAAAATACAAAGTAGCGGGGTCTTCTGAGCCTTTTAACTCGTTTACGATGCGTTCTAGCTCATCAATACTGTGTACCAAAGCGTTAAAACGCTGTCTCTTGAGAGCACTTTGATCAATAGGTGTGATCTGAGAGGCGAGTTCTAAGCATTTCCTATATTCAGCGACCAGACCGTATTCGATAATTTGACTGGCTTCTGATGGATGTTTCAGTTGCTCAAACCGATGCCATACTAAGTTTGTTCTGGGAACTCGACATTGCCCGTCATCCATATTGAGCTGTTTGCAGCGCAGCTCTGGTGTTTTTTGGCACAACTCTTCGGTTGTCACGTTACCTTCGAAACAGCCCGTTAGTGCGAGACTTGTGAGGCTGAGAAGTAACCAGTGTGTTCTTTTCATGGTTTTGCTTGTGATCCGTTACACCAATTCATTTTCGTATTCTTGACTCAGTTTCTTAACCCGTTATGTTCTGTAAATAGAATGTAATAAGAAGGTACATTATGGACGCAGAACAACTATTACAAGCGATGACTCCAGAAGTTTATGATCGCTTAGTCTATGCAGTAGAAACGGGAAGATGGCCTGAGGGTACAACACTTTCTAAAGAGCAGCGAGATTCGTGTATGCAAGCTGTGATGTTGTATCAATCAAAACATAATACTGATGCGCAGCACATGACGGTTGCAGCTGGCGGTGAAATCAGCTTTAAATCGAAGCAAGAACTTAAAAAACAATTTAGCGGAGAAGAGAGCGACATTGTTCGTGTCAATCCGAACATTGATTAAGTGTAACCTTTGATTTTACAGAGTGTCGTTTACCACTTTGACTTTAAAAGAAAAAAGCCCAATAGAGATTGGGCTTTTTAGATCGTAGTAAGCTTGAATTTACAGGCTCATCTCACCACGCAGTACTTGCTGCATTCTCTCTTTCACTTCTTCGTAAGAAAGGTTTTGGCTTAGAAGGTAATGCAGTTTTGCTAGTGCCGCTTCTGGCGTCATGTCAAAGCCGCTGATAACTCCAGAGTCTGCCAGTGCACAACCCGTGGCGTAGCCGCCCATATTCACTTTGCCTGCCAAACATTGAGTTAGGTTCACGACAATAACGCCGCGCTCAGAGGCTTCTTTTAGGTGGCCCAGTAGCTCAGGGTTTTGAGGCGCGTTGCCGACACCAAAAGTCAGAAGAATCATCGCATTTACAGGCTGACGAAGCGTATTACGAATAACTTCATGTGATATACCAGGATACATGGTGATCACACCGATTGGTTGTGGCGTGATGTTGTGAACCTTAAACTCACCTTCTGGTTGTGCACCAACGGTTACGCTGTTGCTTACTTGAATATTGATCCCAGCTTCCAGTAGTGGAGGAAGATTTGGTGAAGTAAAGGCATTAAAACCGTCCGCATGAGATTTTGTGCTGCGGTTACCACGCATCAACTGATTATTGAAGAACAAAGTAACTTCGTTGATCGGGTAGTTTGCGGCAATATGCAGAGCATTCAATAGGTTTGCTTGACCGTCAGAACGCAGCTCCGCAAGAGGGATTTGTGAACCCGTAACAATCACTGGCTTGCCAAGGTTTTCAAGCATGAAAGACAATGCAGATGCTGTGTATGCCATGGTGTCAGTACCATGTAGGATGACGAAACCATCGTATTTGTCATAGTTGTCACGAATATCATCCGCAATCTGCTGCCAGTCGGCAGGCGTCATATCTGATGAGTCAATCAGAGGATCGTATTCGTGGATAGTGTAATCCGGCATTTCAGGACGGTGAAACTCTGGCATGCTTGCTAGTTGCTTTTCCATAAAGCCAGCAACAGGCACATAGCCGTGATCCGATTTTTGCATTCCGATGGTGCCACCGGTGTAAGCGATGTAGATGTGTTTTCTAGTCATCGTTTTTTTCTTTCATGTAGGGGAACAGAGGCGGGGATTATATACCTAAATAACCTTGAGATGCGAGGCTATGCGCACAGCATCAGAAAGTCATCTGAGGAGATGTTGAGCGTAATAAAAAGGGCACCTCAAGTAGAGGTACCCTTTGTAATATTAATGAAAAAGCTACTGCACTTGGCAGTTCAAACAAAATGCGTATTGACCTTTAGGATCGTTAAAGCTTTGTAGCAAGCTTGCGTCTTGTTCAAACTGTTGAGCTACGGGTTGAAGACTTTTTGGTAGCAAGCTGGTTGCATCAATACCTAGAGAGACTTTCACCTGTTTCATGAACTCTTGTAAAAATAGTTCAGTGGGAGAAAGCGGTTCTTCTACCCAGTAAATGCCGTAATCGGTCACATTCGCCAGTTTCGCCGCTAGTTCTACGGCATCATCAAAGTCACCCATTTGGTCAACAAGACCAAAGGATAGGGCGTCTTGTCCTGTCCAAACTCGACCTTGAGCGACGTTGTCGACTTCCTCTAGAGACATATCGCGATTCTCGCCAACCAAAGAAATAAAGCGCTTATAACCGTGCTCGATACCTAATTGGAATACTTGAGACGCGCCGTCAGAAAGGCCAGTGGTAATACCGTCACCAGAGAACGGCGATGTGCCAACGCCATCAGTATTAATGCCTAACTTGCTAAAGCCTTTTTCAAACGTGGTGATGACACTAAAAATACCAATGGAACCCGTCAGTGTTGTTGGCTGAGCAACGATCTTGTCTGCGCTCATTGAAATCCAATAACCACCAGAAGCGGCTAAACTCGACATGGATACAACAACTGGCTTGCCTGCTTGTTTCAGTGCTTCTACTTCGTTGCGAATCACTTCAGAGGCAAAGGCACTACCCCCAGGGCTATCTACTCGCAACACGACCGCTTTCACCTTTTCATCATTGCGTGCTTGACGCAACAAGCTTGCGACGGTGTCACCTCCGACAGTACCACGAGGTTGTTGACCATCCATAATCGCGCCACTGGCTAGAACAACGGCGATATCGTGCTGAGGTAGTGTGTAATCAGGGCGAATCGTTGCAAGGTAGTCGTAGTAACCAATCGCGTTGTAGCTGTCTTTGCCGTCACTACCAAACTGTTTGGCAAATAGAGTGCGAATGTCTTGGCGTGTCGCGAGTTCATCGACCAAGCTCATTTTAACCGCGAGCTGAGCAAGATCACCATCCACTGACTTCATTTCGTCAATCAGCTCATCCATGGTTGGGTTAAGCACTTTCGCATCAATATTTCTGTTTGTGGTTACGTCATCAACAAAAGCACTCCACAACTGAGTAACCCAGCGTGTTGCAGACTCTTTCGCGGCATCGGACATGTCATCACGAATAAAAGGTTCGATAGCGGATTTATAAGTACCTACGCGAAAAACATGAGTAGAAACATCAAGCTTTTCCAATAACGTTTTGTAGTACATTGAATAGGCACTGTAACCTTTAATCAATACGCCGCCATCAGGTGCCAGGTAAACTTTATCAGCGTAACTTGCCAAGTAATATTGGCTTTGGTTGTAGAAATCACCTACAGCGTAAACTGGTTTACCTGACGCTTTAAATTCGTTCAACGCTTTCGCGATGTAACGTAATTTCGTGAGATTTGTTTCTGGCATGTCTCGCAGTGCTAGCACTAATCCAGACACTTTAGGATCGTCTTTCGCGTAGCGAATAGTATCAACGATATCGAAAAGGACGTTTTCTTTCGGTAACTCATTGCCCAAAAGGGAACCAGCAAAAGAGTCCATTGGATTTACATAGCGTCTTTGTTCGACAATCGGACCTGAAAGATTCATCACCAATGCCGACTCTTTTTCGACGACGGGTTGACCGTCTCCGGTATAAGTAAAAGCAAAGTAGAAAACGGCAATCATCAGCAAGAAGATCAGGTTTGCCAGTGCGAGTCTGATAAAGGTGATGCTCTTCCATATCCCTTTAAATATCAAACCAATAAATTTGAAGAGTTTTTTCATCTTGTCTCCATAACGAGATAGTTACGCCGAGTCTAACAAAGTATGGGTTCTTATCTCTAAGATCTCAAAAGATAACATTTTTTTAGCTTATCACGACCACTCAACAATTGGCATATTTTCACGCGAGATTGATCGGTGTTACAAAAATGTAAACGCTTGTTTGATTTTTTGGTTGAGCGGGCTTAGTCTGGTCAGACCATGATAATAACAATGGATGTTAAGTGATGTCTGCCATGTACCCAAACCTATTAAAGCCACTGGATCTCGGTTTTACACAATTACGAAACCGAGTCCTGATGGGATCAATGCACACGGGCTTAGAAGAGCACAAAGAAGGATTACAGAAGCTCGCGGCTTTCTATGAAGAACGCGTGAAAGGCGGTGTTGGACTGATTGTAACCGGAGGTTTTTCTCCGAACTTACGCGGTCGTTTGCACCCATTGAGTGCTGAGTTCAGCAAGCCAAAGCATGCCAAGGCCCACAAAGTTGTGACAGAAGCGGTGCACAAGCACGGTGGCAAAATTGCCCTACAAATTCTTCATGCTGGGCGTTATGCCATGCATCCATTCTCGCAAAGTGCGTCTGGCATTAAAGCGCCAATTGCAAAGTTTGCTCCGAGTGAAATGAGCGACCGCCAGATTAAGAAAACCATTGATGCCTTTGCGAACAGCGCTGAGTTAGCCCAGCTTGCTGGTTATGATGGCGTCGAGTTAATGGGCTCGGAAGGTTACCTGATAAACCAATTCTTATGTAAGCGCACGAACATGCGTTACGACGAATGGGGTGGCAGTTACAAAAAACGTATGCGTTTTCCGCTAGAAATTGTCAAAGCGGTTCGTAAGGCGGTGGGCGACAAGTTCATCATCATTTTCCGTCTCTCTATGCTGGATCTTGTCGAGCAGGGCAGCACATTTGAAGACGTTATCGAATTGGCGAAAGCGCTTGAAGAGGCTGGCGTCACGATTATTAACACTGGCATTGGTTGGCACGAGGCTCGAATTCCGACCATTGCGACTCAAGTACCACGCGGTGCGTTTACGTGGGTTACGGAAAAAGTTAAACCTCACGTTTCGGTTCCTATCATCACTTGTAACCGAATAAATACGCCAGACGAAGCAGAACGTATTCTATCTTCTGGGCATGCCGATATGGTTTCGATGGCGCGCCCATTCTTGGCTGATCCTTACTTTGTTGCTAAAGCCGAACAGGAAAAAGCGCAGCTTATCAATACGTGTATTGGTTGTAATCAGGCGTGTCTAGATAACGTGTTTAAAGGTAAGCGCGCCAGTTGCTTAGTGAATCCACTTGCGTGCTATGAAACCGAAATTGTTGTTGAACCAGCCTTTAAGAAGAAAAACATTGCCGTTGTCGGAGCAGGTCCGGCGGGCTTGGCTTGTGCGACTACACTGGCTGAACGTGGCCATAAGGTTGATTTGTTCGAAAAGAACGACCGCATCGGCGGTCAGTTCCGTCTTGCTATGCAGATCCCTGGTAAGGAAGAGTTTCGAGAGACGATACGATATTTCGCTAATCGTATTGATGAAACAGGCGTGAATCTGCACTTATCGACGGAAGCGAACTATGACCTACTAACAGAATACGATGAGATCGTGATGGCGTCGGGTGTCGAGCCACGTAAAGTCAATATTGATGGAATTGAGAACCCAGAAAAAGTCGTCGACTATCAAACTCTCATTCGAGACAAAACGCCAGTCGGTGAGAAAGTGGCTATCGTTGGTGCAGGTGGTATTGGCGTAGATGTCGCGACCATGCTCACAGAGCCAGTTGGACAAACGTTGGATGACTGGTTGCATGAATGGGGAATCGACAAAGAGATGTCTCAACCGGGTGGTTTATACCCTTACCCTGATGCGGTCAGCGATAAAGAAGTCTGGGTGCTTCAGCGTCGTAAAGGTCGCGTAGGTAAAGGTCCGGGTAAAACGACAGGTTGGATCCATAAACGTACCCTTGAAAAAAGGGGCGTACATTTAGTCGGTGGCGTGTCTTACGATAAAATTGATGATCAAGGTTTGCACATTCATGTAGATGGAAAAGAACAATTATTGAACGCGGACAAAGTAGTCATTTGTGCGGGGCAAGAGTCTGTTCGTCCATTTGAAGATAAATGGTCTGAACTCGGAGAGAAGATTCATATCATTGGCGGAGCTGACCATGCGGGTGAACTTGATGCTGTGCGTGCGATTCGTCAAGGTGTTAAATTGGCGGTAAAACTCTAGCTTTTTAATGTGTGTTTACCATGAAAGCTGCGCTTTGAGCGCAGCTTTTTTTGTATAGAACTAGTCACTGATATCTGGCAGTTGTTTGGCCATTACTACGCCAGCAAGAGTAATAAAAGAGAACACTAACACCACTGCTGAAAGGCTCAAAAAGTTCGACATAACACCAAGAGAACTCATTAGAAGCAGCATTATTCCAACCACCGTGTTACTCACGGCTACATAGCTTGTCCGCTTGTCACCTTCTGCGATATCAACTAAGTAGGTTTTTCGTCCGACTCGTATTCCGTCGTGGGCAATACACACACAAAAGTAGAGCAGAGGAATCACGAATAGGAAGCTTTGGCTAGCGGTGACCCACGTATCGTAAACAAATAAAACAACGCCAAGTAGCGCGCTCATCGTTGCGCCGATGACCATCACACTGCGGCTAGATCGATCGGACATTCTTCCCCAGAAAGGACCTGACACAAAGGAGGCTAAGCCACTCGCAAACATAAAGAGAGCTAGCACCCAGAGCTGTCCACCGAGAGATTGCTGTGCCAGCACAACGTAGTACGGTGCACTCAGCGCAGAACATAAAAATAGTGTCCGCGTGATAACGAATCGACGAAAGGTCACGTCTGTCTTAAGTAACGCGAGTTGTTTAAATGCTTCGAGGACGCCATTTCGACCACCGTCTACCTCACCGGCATACTCATTAATTCGCGCATAGACTAATGCCGCGATGAGCCATATGACGCCCGCTAAGCCTAAACTCAGACCGTAAAAGCGCTCTGTCGGCTCTACGTCCCATAACCAGGCTAGTGCCAGAAGGCTAGCGAAAAGCAGCGTAACCAGGCCAGCAGCGCTTGAAGACCAGCCGTTGACTTGACCTCGTTGGTTTTTAGGGATGGTTTTGCCCAATACATCTTTTGATGCGACGGAATTTAAACCGCGTGAGAGGCTGAAGATCACAAGGCATGCAATCACACCATAACCCGCAGCTGCTCCTGTTAGAGTTAATGCGACCAATCCGATTGCAAATATGGAAAGAGCCTGCAAGATGCTGCCAATTACCCAGACCCATTTTCTTACTGGAATGCGCCGGATGTAGTGCGCGATGCTAAGTTGTGGGATAAGGGAACCTGATTCACGAATAGGAACGAGCCAACCAATTAAGTAAACCGGTGCCCCGAGACTTTGTAGTATCCACGGCAACGTGACTTTGGGGTTGATTAACGCATCGCCGACCTTCGTTAAAAACTGAGCAAGAATGATTTTAAGAAAGTTGCCGGGAACTTGATGACAAGCTGATTCAGGAATCGCCTTACAGGCACGGGCATCTTCGTCATTAACGATCTTTTCGTAAATGCTGTTTTGTTTATCCTTGTTCATCAACCTGCCTATGTTCAACTTATTCATTTCGCGAATAAATTAACATTAAATCCAGCTTGATGTTAAGTGAAGCACGTTATCAAGCCCACAGAAAACCGGTTGTTATTCGCAGGAGCAGATTGTGCTAAAGTAGCGTAAACAAAATAACAACGATATTCGATAAGGACTCTTTCATGGACGCTCTCGATCTTTTGCTCAATCGCCGATCTATCGCGAAGTTATCTGCGCCTGCACCAGAAGGTAAAGCTCTTGAGAACATCATTCGTGCAGGCCTTCGTGCGCCTGACCATGCGGGATTAACCCCTTGGCGTTTCGTTATCGCACAGGGCGATGGTTTGAAAAAACTGTCAGATATCTTGGTAAAAGCGGCAGAAGCTGAAAATAGTGATGAAGCGGTGGTCGAAAAGGTAAAGAATGCACCATTTCGCGCACCAATGGTGATCACGGTGATTGCTAAAGTAACGGAACATGAGAAAGTGCCAGCACTAGAGCAACACTTATCTGCGGGATGCGCTGTACAAGCGATGCAAATGGCAGCCGTAGCACAAGGCTTTCAAGGTTTTTGGCGCTCAGGTAAGTGGATGTTCCATCCAGAAGTTCATCAAGCGTTTGGTTTAGAAGGCGACGATGAGATTGTTGGTTTCTTGTACCTAGGTACGCCTGGTTGTACACCGATGAAAGTTCCTGAGCGTGACCTCTCTCAGTTTGTTGAATTTCTATAACTGAAAACTTAAACAAACTTGACTGTTTATTTATACAGTTTTTCTTGATTTATTAGGGCTACATTCGTTAATGTGGCCCTAATTATATTTATTTCCAAAACGTTATGTCTCGTCTGTTTATTGCTGAAAAACCAAGCTTAGGCCGTGCGATTGCCGCTGCACTGCCAAACCCTCAAAAGAAAGATCAAGGATTCATCCGCTGTGGGAACGGGGATATCGTTACTTGGTGTATCGGCCATTTGCTCGAACAAGTCGAACCTGACGCTTATGATGAGCGTTATAAAAAGTGGAATATGGCAGATTTACCAATTGTTCCGCAGCAATGGCAGCTCAGACCGAGGAAAAGCGCAAGTAAGCAATTAACAGTGATTCGTAAATTGCTCAAAGAAGCTAACGAAGTCATTCATGCAGGAGACCCAGACCGAGAGGGTCAGCTGTTAGTTGATGAAGTTCTCGACTATTGCAAGTTATCTAAAACCAAGAAGGAATCCACACAGCGTTTGCTGATTTCCGACTTGAACTTACCTGCGGTTAAACGCGCACTTAGTTCTATGCGCAGTAATCGCGAGTTTATCCCACTTTCAGTTTCTGCATTGGCCCGCTCTCGGGCTGATTGGTTGTATGGCATGAACATGTCTCGTGCTTATACCTTGCTTGGTCAAAAGGCAGGGTATCAAGGTGTTCTCTCAGTAGGGCGAGTGCAAACGCCAGTTCTTGGCTTAGTGGTGCGTCGTGATGAGGAAATCGAAAACTTTGTCCCGAAGGACTATTTTACCCTACATGCTCTTATCCCATATCAAGATGCCAATGGTACTTTTGATATTCGTGCTCGTTGGAAGCCAAGTGAGGCATGCAAGCCTTGGCAGGATGAAGAAGGGCGAGTTTTAAACCGTAAGTTAGTGGAAAACGTTGCAAACCGTATTGCAAATCAACCCGCTAAAGTGACGGAGTCGGAACAAAAGCAAACCAAGCAATCAGCACCATTACCTTATTCATTATCTGCTTTACAGATCGATGCAGCGAAGCGCTATGGTATGAGTGCGCAACAAGTACTAGATACTTGTCAGGCATTGTATGAAAAGCACAAGCTGATCACTTATCCACGTTCAGATTGTCGCTATTTACCGATGGAACACTACTCACAAGCAGAGATGGTGACAACAGCTATTGCGAATAACGCAAAAGAGCTGCAAGGTGCCGTTCAGGGAGCAGACTTAACATTAAAGTCCAAAGCTTGGAATGATAAAAAAGTGGATGCGCACCATGCGATTATCCCTACACCAAAACAAGCTAATGTGAATGCGCTTTCGGGTAATGAGATGAAAGTGTATCAATTGATTGCGCGCCAGTATCTCATGCAGTTTTATCCGGCGGCGGTTTACGCTGAAGCGAAATTGGTTTTCGATATCGCTGGTGGTATGTTTATCGCGAAAGGTCGCCAGTTAGTTTCGCCGGGTTGGAAAGCGCTAATGGGCAAAACTGACAAGGAAGATGAAGGTATTGATGCCGTTCCACCGTTACCAGAAGGCACCGTGTTAACTTGTCGTGAAGGGGAAATAAAAGACCGAAAAACCGAGCCACCAAAGCACTTTACCGAAGCATCGCTGTTGCAAGCGATGACCGGGATCGCCCGTTACGTTGCGGATAAAGAACTGAAAAAAATCCTTCGTGATACTGATGGGCTAGGTACGGAAGCGACTCGCGCTGGTATTTTGGACACGCTGTTCAAACGCCAACTGCTCACGCGTCAAGGTAAATCAATTCTCAGCTCTCCTGCGGGAAGAGGTCTCATTCATGCCTTGCCACAGGATTCAACGTACCCAGATATGACGGCTCATTGGGAGCACCAGTTACAAGGTATGGCAGAGAGAAATCAGGCATATCAGCCGTTTATGCAAGCACTAGAGCAACGCATTGATGGCTTGATGGCACAAGTAAAAGCAGGGCCGATCCCTGATTCATTGCGTCATCTACCCAAAGTGGAACGTCCTGCGTTTAAACGTAAAAAGCGTAGTTATTCAAAGAGTGGTGGCGCAACTAAATCCCGTGCAACCAAAGGTAAGCGGGCATAGGGCAAGCGCGGCGTAATTAAACACCGCGCATGCTTGAAAATAGATTACTCGAATAGGTCACCGTGGTTTTGGATCGCGCCTCTTACTTCACCTTGAGTTAACACGCGTTTGTCCAGAACCTCTTTCACCTGGTTGCCCAAGTCAACTAATGTATCTCGATTCGCTTGAGTTTGGCGTTTACCAGCACTTCTCAAGCAGTAGTTTAGCTCATGCTCTTCGCTAAAATTAACCAAATCCCTATCTGCTGCCATCGTGCCTTCTCCTTAATTGTTCTACTTTTTCATAAGTCTGGATTGGATATAGATAAATTCAAGTTAGATTGCGCGAATTATGCTGGTAGATCGCCGATGAACATTATGTTTGCCAACCAAGTCACGATTATGAAGCCTAGCTTAGGTGTTATTTGGTTTATTGATGGTTGTTTCTTAACGCCGCTACCAAGGTAGCTCAGTACCATCGTAGTTAATAAATCGACCTGAAAGTTGCGGTGTACTCAGCTCTATCACGTTCGCTAAGCCCTGCGCGGAGGTTTGCGTATCGATCAATGCATTTGGCCCGCCCATTGCCGTTTTTACCCAACCAGGATGAAGCGCTAAAACGGTAAATCCTTCAGGTGTTAAATCATTACTCAAGCTTTTAACAACCGAGTTTAGCGCCGCTTTCGATGAACGATAAATATAACCGCCACCGGACGTATTTTCGGTCATGCTCCCCACTTTTGATGAGATACAAGCAATCTTTTTTATCTTGCCTTGTTGTAAGCGAGGGTAACAGTGCTCAACCAGTTTTAACGGTGCAATGGTGTTCACTTCGAGGACTTTACGCCATTCTTCTACGTCAGTATTTCCAAAGCCGTATCCCTTGGAGCCGTAATATCCCGCATTGTTAATGAGTAAGTCGATGGCGGGGAGCTTATCTGCAAGCAGAGCGACTTGTTCGTAGTGAGTAACATCCAGTTCGTGCAAAACTAGATTGCTGTAATGTGAGGCTAGAGTTTGTAGTTCAGAACTGTTCTCTAAGGAACGACTGGTAGCATGTACTTGGTGGCCTTGCTTCAGGTACAGCTCAGTTAAGCTAAGGCCAATGCCGCGATTTGCTCCGGTAATAAAGACGGTTTGACTCATACAAACACCTATATTTTTTGATTTCAGTTGAAAGTCATTGTGTTAGCTAAGCGCAATAAAATCAACCAACCACCACGCACCAACAACGAGAGATGAAAATAGGGACAGAGCACAAAGAGAGCCAAACAGTGCACCGAGAATAGCAAAGAAAGTAGAATCCATATGTATATTAAATTTAATTGATATTGAAAATCATTATCAATTAAATTGCTTTTTATTCAACCCTTGAAGTTGATACTATTTCGCTACGATTGTTATTAAGAATTTCTCATGCTGCCATTTATCTACCACCCGATTTATTCTCAACTTGAGTTGCCAGAGGGGCATCGTTACCCAATTATGAAATACCAGTACCTCTATGAATCGGTATTGGTGCATATGGAGAAAGATAACTGGAAAGAACACGTGCAGTTTTTCCAGCCAGAAGCATTAACTGTTGAGGAAGTAAAACGTGTTCATGACCAGGAATACGTCGACTTGCTAGTGAATGGAAACATGCCAGCTGCGAAAATGCGCAGAATAGGTTTTCCTTGGAGTGAGTCTCTCATTACCAGAACGCTAACTTCAGCAGCGGGCACGGCTTTGACCGCAAATAAAGCACTTGAGTATGGTGTTGCCATTCATTTGAGTGGCGGGTATCACCACGCACACAAAGAGTTTGGCAGTGGTTTTTGTTTATTTAATGACTTAGTGATCGCGGCCAGGCAAGCGCTCGAAGTCGAGCATGTCGATAAAGTATTGATCATTGATAGTGATGTTCATCATGGGGATGGAACAGCAACTTTGTGTCACGATGAGCCAGATATCATCACGCTTTCTTTTCACTGTGACAAAAACTTCCCGGCTAGAAAGCCTCAGTCTGATCTAGATGTGCCTTTGGTACGAGGGACCGGTGATGAGGATTTTTTAATGGCGTTTAAGGAAGTGGTTGAAATGGCACTTAATCTTCATCGTCCTGATTTGGTTATCTACGATGCTGGTGTCGATATACATCAAGACGATGAGCTTGGATATTTTGATGTGTCGACGCAAGGGATTTTAGAGCGTGATAGATTTTTAATGCAAACAATGAAATCGCGAGGTATCCCTGTCGCAGCTGTCGTCGGAGGTGGATATCGAACGAATCATGCAGACCTCGTCCCAATCCATTTGCAGCTCATTAATGCCGCTAAAGAAGTTTTTGTTGGTAAGTAAATACAACTAGACGTGAGTATCAACCTGATTCAGAACGGGACACTGAAACGAAAAGGGCGCTAATTTTCTAGTGGGTTCTTTCTGAATGTGGCGATTGCTTGGCTTGTATTCAAGGAGGGATTTGTACAAATCTTTTCAAATCTGGATATACGAAAAAGCCCGCTAATTTCTTAGCGGGCTTTTTCTAAATGTGGCGGAGAGATAGGGATTTGAACCCTAGATACGCTATTAACGTATGCCGGTTTTCAAGACCGGTGCTTTCAACCACTCAGCCATCTCTCCGTTGTTGAGGCGCATAATATAAGGCTTTGAAAATGTTGTAAACCCCTAGTTGAACTGATTGGATGTTTACTGCGCAAATTTGTGGTTTGTGTTGTTTAAATAAACAAAAACTCCCCAAAAAGGGGAGTTTGAATAGTATATGGATTGCTAGGTATTAATCGTTTTTAGAATAAAAACGCTGTAACTCAGTTAAACCTTGCATCAAAACTGGCAACTTCGGTGCATCATCTCGAAGTCGTTTGTAATTTTTGTCATACAACTTGTAGTTGCCAAACTTATCGATCACTGTGGTTTGTGAGCTAGTAATTAAGGCAAGCTCACGAGTGTCACCCGCTAGGATCCAACGGCGACGACTTTCGTCAAATAGGTTACGACCACTACTGTAATCATATGGGTTGGAAGATACACCGAGCATATCCTGCAACAACGTGACCGAAAGGTCCAAGTGGCTTGTGCTGTGATTAAATTCACCAGCCAACATTCCTGGCCATTGGATTACCATAGGAACTTGTAACTGATAACGGCTGTAGTTGCTGTTTGCACCCCAGCTATTCGTGTTTGTTTCATTAAACTCACTACCGTGATTAGAAGTGATAATCACGATGGTGTTTGTTAATAGTCCATTTTTTTCAAGCTCAGCAATAATGCTAGCGACGGTTTTATCCGCTGATTTCACCGCATATTCATAAGCTTTTTTGAAGCGATCACTTGCGGACATTTCTTCGTCATTATTTGAAGGGATCGATTCAAAATTATCAACGGTGGTGACTTCGATGTAGCTAAACCATGGTTGACTCGCTTTCTCTGTTAACCATGTATTCCAGTTCGCGATAGATTGCTTATCGGTATGAGCTTGTGTGCCATCGAGGTCTTCCGCTAGTTTTAAGTCGCGGAAAATAATCTCTGAGTAGAGATCATCTTCAAACCCGCTGCCACTGAATAAACCAAAGTTGTAGCCCTGATCTTTCAGTACATCGAGTAACACTGGCGAAGCACCTTGCGCCTTGATGCTTGAGGCGTAACTGGTTGGTAAGCCGTAGAACAAACCAAAAGCCCCGTAAGTATCATTACTTGAACTGTAATGATTACGGAAGTTCTGATTGTTTTCGGCAAACTCATAGAGGTTAGGCATCTCTTCTGGATTCAGCGCGTCTGCACGCAGGTTATTTACGCTGATCATCAACACGTTGAGCTTATTGACTCGACGGTTAAACTCTAGCTTTTCTAGAGGGTAATTGACTAACTCTACGTTGCCTTCATTTTCCGCTAAGCGTTTTAGGTATTCCTCACGGTCAAGTAGACCATGTTTTTCCATAAAACTCTTTGCCGTCATCGGGTAAGACAATGGGAAGTTTGAACGCTGACTGGTAATTGGATTGTAGAAGTATGCATCAGCCCAAATATAAACCAAATGGCTGGTCATAAAGCTGAGGAAAAATACAGCTGCTAGAGGACGTCCTACGTGCTTATGAGATAGTTTGCGCTGTTTTCGCCATACCCATTCGGATAGAGCGAGCTGAATAAGGAAGATCAGCGGCATTACAACAAATAGATGTTGTAGATCAGTGCTGAGTGCACTTTTATCTTCGCTGAATAGTAACTCCCAAACGACAGGAGTTAAGTGCAAATTGATAGACTGATACGCTTGGGTATCAATCAATAATATGGTTTGCCCAACGGTCGCGAAAATCACTGCCACCAAACGGAACAATTTCCGCGATGGCAGGATAAACGTTAACGGGAATAGAACGAGCAAGTAAAGCGCGAAAACTAGAAAGCCAAAGTGACCAACCCAAGAAACCGCCAGATAAAACTGACCAAGTAACGTCTCGGGCCAAGGAGACTGAACAATGTAGCGTGTGCCTATCAACATCGATGCGACGATATTGAAGAATGCAAACCAGTGACCCCAACCAACCAGTCGAGATACACGTTCGCCGTATGAGTTTCCGCTGTCTACCATGTATGTGTTCTATTGTCCGTTATTAGTGTGTTTTTGGTGTTTCTAAAGAAGACATCAGCGCCTGAGCAAATTTTTCAGCAATCGCTTTGCGTTGTGAAGCAGCAACACGTTGATTTAAGACATTGGTTGCGATATTTCCGGCAATCATTAGCGTCAACTCAGGAGAAGCAGCGTGTTTTTCAAGAACTGTTGCTACTTCAGCAAGAATTTTCTCTACTTGCTCGTCAGTATATTTAGATGTAATCGGCATAAAGACTCTAATAATGATAGTAAAAGCGGCTTATGATAACCTACAATGCCCATCAACTAAAACCTTGTAGCAAGATAAAATCACTATGAGCCTTCATCTTTCAAACGTTATTCTGCATCAACTGTGCAAAAACGATCAGGACGAGCTAGTTGTAAACTTTCGTCCAGCATCATTAGAGAACGATGCATCTACTGAAAACTTAGTCGCTGAGCTTCACCGAGTATTCCATTCTAAAGCTGGTAAAGGTTTTGGCTCTTTCCAGTCAGACAGCGAATTTCAATTTTGGCTTCAAGAAATGCGCAAAGGAGAGCGAGATTTTTACGACTTCTCACAAATTAGTGCAAATCGCTTGAAAGAAGAGTTGATTAAGTACCCATTTGCGGATGAAGGTATTTTGGTTTTCGCTGAGTATCAGAGTTTAGCAACGGACTACTTGTTCATCGGTATCTTACCAATGAACCAAAGTTTAAAAGTGACCGAAGGTTTGGACATCAGTGCGACGGATTACCTAGATATCACCAAAATGGATATTGCGGCACGCATTGACTTGTCGAGCTACGACACTGACAAGGAATCTAATCGTTACTTGCAATACATCAAGGGACGCGTCGGCCGTAAAGTGGCGGATTTCTTCCTAGATTTCCTGCAAGCGGACATCGGCTTAGATACTAAACAACAAAACTTAGTGTTAATGCAGGCGGTGGATGATTTTTGTGCTGATTCGAAGCTAGAAAAGCAAGAAGTTAACGAGTATAAAAAGCAAGTTTACGACTACTGCAATGAGCAAATTAAATCCGGTGATGAGGTTCAAATCTCAGAGCTTTCTGGAGAGCTTCCTCCAAGCCAAGATGGCACAAGCTTTATGGATTTCACCAAAGAGCAAGGGTACGAGCTTGAAGAATCTTTCCCTGGTGACCGTGCGACGGTTCGCAAGCTGACTAAATTTGTTGGTGCTGGCGGTGGCTTGAATATTAGCTTTGATAGCCTATTGCTTGGCGAGCGTATTTTTTATGACCCAGAGACGGATACCTTAACGATTAAAGGTACGCCACCAAATCTAAAAGATCAGTTGAGTCGCAACTAAAACCATATCGTCAAATTAAGAGAGCCAATGGCTCTCTTTTTTTATGTGAATAAGAAACATCCATAGTATATGCTTGTAATTAATGGAGATATGCGAGGGGCGAGTGTTGCTGAAGCTAAAAGAAGGAATGAGGCGGTTTGTTTGGTTCTGGTTCGTTTTATGGTGTGTTTTAGCGCTAGGGATTTGGTTGCAAGCCAAACAAACGATTCAAACCATTTCAACAGTGAATGAGCTAGGAAGCAAAGTCGAAGAAGTCAGACACTTTTTTAACTTCGATCTGCCTTATCGTGTTAAGCACGTCGACCAAGTTTCACTAAAACTTCAGTTAGCCTATGCAGTTCGCTTACAGCTTGAAAGTGAGTTTTCTGAAGGAAAAATCACACCAGATATTACTCAATTGCTTTATGCGACCGATCGCTTTTTAGAAAGTGCTCGAGCCTTTGTAGGAAGTGACAGTGAGCTTGTATCATTGGCTGAACAGTTGCGAAGAAGCCGCGCCCGAGCTGAAAACTCTGAGCAAATTCAATCAATGTACTATCGCTTAGGCGCACTTGTTTTGGAGTCTATTTTTAGTGACTCAGCAACGAATAGCGATACTTATCGTGATTTAGACCGACTTTTTATCGAGTCGGACACGCTTTCTCCTCAAGAGCGAAGTGCTTTTCAGCGTCAACTTGCCCAGACTTCAAGCGCGCTATCTGCCAAGGCGCAAGGCAGCTATCTAGTTAATCAACTGCTTAATCCTGATTTCCCGAACCAGTTAACTTCGATAAATGACCAGTTGGAACAAAAGTTGATGACCTTTGTTACTTGGTTGTCAGTAATCAGTGGTTTATTTCTTTCTCTTATTTCATGGGGGCTTTTCTCCCAAAGAACCGTTCAGCCGCTAATACCATCAAGAGCAGAGGATAAAGAGTCTGAGCAAGTTGGTGGGTCTTATGTTGTTTTTTCTGCTCAGTCCCAAAGCTCTCAAAATAGCCAAGTTAACGAACAGAGTCATAATGAGCCGAACTCATCACAAGTGGAAGTCGTGGAACGTGAGCCGTATATAGATATTAATAAGATGCTGGACTCGCTATCGGGAGATGAAAGCGCGGTGCGAATGTTACTTGAAGTCTTTATTCAGGATCACTCTAGCGATGGTTCAAAAATGCATCGGCTATTAGAAGAAGATAAAGAGCAAGCGCAAAGAGCGGCTCATAGTCTTAAAGGGGTCTCGGGAAGTTTAGGGGCAATGCCATTGCACTGCATTTCGGGTGATATTGAGCTGTTGATTAAACAAGGGCAAAAAGTGCCGGAAGAGAAACTGACACGTTTAGATGATGTCCTAAAGCAAACCATACTTTTCGCTAACCACGTTCTCAATAGTGAAAAGATACAAGAAGCGCTAACAGATTGATATTGCTCTGACTTACAATCATCAGAGTTGGGGTATTAAAGGCCCGAACTATATGGCTTAGTTCGCTTTATTCCTGTTCCATACAATTTGTTAAAGGTACTTTCATGTCCGTTCGTCGATTGTCTTCAATGATGTTGATAGGGTTGGTTATGATGCTTTCAGGGTGCTCCCTGTTAGAAGTGAAAATCGAGAGTCAAACCGTCCCTCTTACCAAACAAGAGCTTAATATGCGTCTCCTGACTCGTGAGTATGCGCAACAGTTTTTTGCTCAGGTAGAGCAAGCAGCTGATGCATTGCACGATCAATATGAGCCGCATGATAAAGTCCATCAATCTTATATTTTGCTTTGGAAGATAAATGCTGAAGAAGGTCTTCAAGCCGCAGCATACCAAGTCTCGCCAATGGCAGCACTGATTGATACTTGGACTTTTACGCTACAGATGGATCAATTCTTTACGACTGGCCCTGGTAATGAACTATTTGCGACAGATGAGGCAAAGTTAGTTTCTGCTCACTTAGCGAAAGAGGTGGATAAACTGGCTCAATCTCTGTTGAAACAAGAAGCGTACATCAAGACACAAGCGTTTGTTGCAGAGTTCGTTAAGCAACATCCATTCGCGGACTTAAGTATGATCAGGACGCCAGCTTACCGTGGGTGGTTAGATGCGAATCAAATTAGCGAGGAAGAGGCAGTGACTACGCTAGGTACAATGCCAGAAGCATTAGGGGATGTCTCGGATCGTCTAAGCCTTGTATCAGAACAGACCCCCAAAATTATGACTTGGAAGGCGCAGTTATTAGCATTAAATAGCTCTGCCAGCATCGAAAAAGTTAATGCTGCGCTAAATAGCCTACAAGTTACGGCTGATTCGATGAAGGACTTTATTGATAACAATCCAGAGTACATGCGCTATTTGGCAGAGCAAATGGCGATAGAGTTACAACCTTTGGTTGACGATATTGACCAAAAAACGCAAGCGCGTTTATCTCAATTGGGTGAGGAGCGCCAAGCTTTAGAGCTGATGGTAGCCAGAGAGCGCCAAGAAATCGCGCAGATCATTACCCATGAGCGTGAGAAGTTTGCTCAAGATATGGACCGAGTCTCGCAGGAAGTGGTCAGTTTAGCGATGACCAAGCTGATTGAGCTCGTTAAAAGTACCATTATCTACTTCATCTTGTTCATTGCCGTTATATTCTTTGCACCACTTGGCTTGGGCTATTGGTTTGGTAAGCGTGCAGCAGTGAAAACGCAAGCCAAACAAAGTTAACGTTTGGTTGAGATATAAAAAAGAGCGCTCATGCGCTCTTTTTCTTTGTCTCTCACTAGGAAGAGAGATTCTTCCTATCTATGCGAACTTAAGCGGTTTGCTGCTTCAGTTCGCCTTCTGCTTGTTCAATTGCTTCCGCTGTTGGTTCGCATTTATCAACAAACCAACCCATGTAGGAGCTGATGATAGTCACAATGATACATACAAAGCTTAGCCACATGAACGGTGCATAAGATAGTGTCGCAACACCCAGAATACTTGCCATGTAGATACCGTTGTCACTCCAAGGGACCATACCTGAGGTTAATGTGCCGCCGAACTCTGCGTTACGAGACAAGTTCTTACGTTTGTAGCCTAGGCGATCGTAGTTCTTCGCACAGATTTTTGGTGTCAGGATAAGTGAAACGTACATCGCTGAACCAAATACGTTCCCCATAAAGGCTGTACCGATTGTACTTGTTGCCAGTGAACCTGAACTTTGAACGCGTTTTTCAAACAGCTTAGCGATAGTTTCTAACACACCCACTTTATCTAGTAGACCGCCAAAACCAAGGCCGAATACGATGACAGCAACCGAGCCAAGCATTGAAGACATGCCGCCACGGTTAAGAATTGAGTCAATGAAATCTACGCCTGAAGAAATCGCAAACGGAGCCCAAGCGGTGTTGAACGCGGTTAGGAAGTCCACATCTTGAATCATTACTGCCCAAATAATACCGAGCAGAGAACCAAAACTGATCACTGGGAATGAAGGCATACGCATTGCTAGAAGTGACAATACGATGATCACAGGAACAAATGAGTAAGGGGTGATGTAGAATTGCTGCTCCATCGCTTTAATTACAGAGTCTACCTGGCTCATGTCAACTTGACCTGCGTAGTGGAAACCAAATGCAGTAAACATAATGCCTGTAATAATGTAGCTAATGAGTGCGATCGGCAGCATGCCTTTAATATGTTCCATTACTTCAACGTTAGACATAGATGAAGCAAGGATGACGGAGTCCGATAGAGGCGACATTTTGTCACCAAAGTAACAACCTGAAAGCACCGCACCAGCTGTAATTGGTGCAGGAACGCCAAGGCCTTGGCCAATACCCATCATCGCAATACCAGCAGTACCAGCAGCGCCCCAAGAGGTGCCAGTCGCTAGCGCAGTCAATGAACAGATGATCATGGTTGCGAGCAAAAAGATAGAAGGGTGAATTGCTTTAAGGCCATAGTAAATAATGGTTGGAACAATACCACCAGAGATCCACGTACCAACAAGCGCGCCAACGGCAAGAAGAATTAAGACGGCTCCAAGTCCATTGGAAATGCCATTTAGTGCAGCTTTTTCCAGATCTTTGTACTGATGACCAAGCTTAATGCCTAATATCATGATAATGAACCAACCGATGTACAGCGCTAGCTGGATCGGTAGGTCTAGCTTGGCAGTGAACGAAAATGCCAGCAGTAGAAATAAACCGAGCGAGATAAATACCTGTATCAAGCTTGGTAGGCGTGGTGTAACTTGCTTCATATGTGCCTCTGTCAATCTTGGAGCAATAGAGGAAGGCGCTCCTTGTTGTAATCGCGCATAACATACATTAACAAAAATTATATTTCGAATATTTGGTGTTTTATCTTGATGTTCGTCGGCAAAAACGTTTGCTTGTGAAATTAACTGTTAGTTTGTTTTAACTTTTTTGGTTTTAAATGTTGTGTAATGTGAAATTATTGTGCCTCATGTGTTATTTTATCACTGAGTGGTAAGACCAATTTGGAGTAACAGGGCTTTCCCTACTTGAAAAATGGCCGAAATCGCAAACCAAACACTAAAAAATCTCGTTTAACACGAATTTTCATAGGAAAAGGTTAAAAAATAGGCTTATTTACAAAATAGGGGTTGAGATTTTGATGCGAAAAATTAACTATGGGGTAGGTTTTTTAATACATGGAGAGTTAATACGATGAGAGTTGGTTTAGTTGGTTGGCGCGGTATGGTTGGTTCAGTCCTTATGCAGCGTATGGTTGAAGAGAAAGACTTCGACCTAATCGAACCAGTATTCTACAGTACTTCTCAAGTTGGTATTCCTGCTCCTAACTTAGGAAAAGACGCAGGCTTACTGCAAGACGCGTATGATATTGAAAGCTTAAAACAGCTTGATGCGGTAATTACATGTCAAGGTGGTAGCTACACAGAAAAAGTTTACCCAGCACTTCGACAAGCCGGTTGGAAAGGCTACTGGATTGACGCAGCATCTACGTTGCGTATGGCGGAAGATTCCATCATCACGCTTGATCCTGTGAACTTAAAGCAAATCCAACAAGGCATCCACGGTGGCACGAACACATTTGTTGGTGGTAACTGTACGGTTAGTTTAATGCTAATGGGTCTAGGTGGCTTATTCGAGAAAGGCCTTGTTGAGTGGACAAGCGCAATGACGTACCAAGCCGCTTCTGGTGCTGGCGCGCAAAACATGCGTGAACTGATCTCGCAAATGGGCGTTATCAATGACTCTGTAAGTTCCGAACTTGCAAACCCATCAAGCTCTATCCTAGATATTGATAAAAAAGTTGCAGACACAATGCGCAGCGGTTCTTTCCCTACCGATAAATTCGGTGTACCACTAGCTGGCTCGCTTATTCCGTGGATCGATGTGAAACGTGATAACGGTCAGAGTAAAGAAGAGTGGAAAGCGGGCGCAGAGGCAAACAAAATTTTGGGCTCACAAAGCTCGCCTGTACCAATTGATGGTACTTGTGTCCGTATTGGTGCGATGCGTTGTCACTCTCAAGCACTCACTATCAAGCTTAAGCAAAATGTCCCAATGGACGAAATCGAAGAAATCATCGCCACTCATAACGACTGGGTTAAAGTGATTCCTAACGATCGTGACATTACTGCGCAAGAACTTACACCTGCAAAAGTAACAGGCACTATGTCCGTACCAGTAGGTCGTCTACGTAAGATGGCAATGGGTGATGACTTCCTAAATGCTTTCACTGTTGGTGACCAACTACTTTGGGGCGCAGCAGAACCATTGCGTCGTACGTTACGCATTATTCTTTCTGAGAAAGCATAATCACATCAACCTTTGTTTGGTGACAAAATAAAAGAGCTCCCTAGGGAGCTCTTTTTTATGCTTCGTCTTCTCCACGAACAACGCGTTTGTCAGGATCGGCCAGTTCACTACCACAGTGTTTACAGTAAGTCGCATCAGAGTCGTGCCCGGCGTGAGAACAGTTCGGACACTTCACTAATACTTTGTGCGATTGCATTTCTTGGTGAAGCTCTGCTGTGAAAATACCAGTAGGGACCGCCAAAATTGAATAACCCAACAACATGGTGAGTGAGGCAAGCCCTTTTCCGAGATCTGTTTGAGGTACCAAGTCGCCATATCCAACCGTTGTGATGGTCACAATAGCCCAATAAATACTTTTCGGAATGCTAGTAAATCCGTTGTCAGGCCCCTCAATGACAAAAATCAGTGACCCAAAGATCGTGACCATAATGGCGACAGAGCTAAAGAAGATAAAAATCTTTCTGCGCGCCATCAGTAGAGAACGTAAGAGGATGTTGGACTCTTGAAGATAGCGGACCAACTTGAGTATGCGGAATATTCGCATGACTCGCAGTGCTCTTATTACGCCCATAAAGGAGGCAGAAGGGAAAAACAGTGCTAAGTAAGTAGGTAAAATCGCGAGTAAATCAACGATGCCATAAAAGCTTTTCGCATAGGCGGCTGGTTTTGGAGAGCAATAAAACCGGAGAAAATACTCAATAGTGAATAAACCGGTAAAAGTGTACTCCAAGTATTTTAGCTCTTTTGCCCATTCGGCGCGCACGGATGGTATTGAGTCTAAGACCAGTACGATTAGAGAACTGATAATCGCGATAATGAGTGCAATATCGAAGGTTCGACCAGCTTTGGTATGAGTACCAAAAATGGTGACATAAAGAGTATGTTTGAGAGAGTCAGTCGTCATGACAAAGCGATCCATTGTTGAATCGCTCTATCATACAATTTTATAGAAACTCAGGCTAATCCTGGAAATAAGTTACGTAAACCATTGGCGATAAACTCAATACCCAATGCGCCTAATATCAAACCCATGATACGGGTAATGACGTTGATACCAGTTTGGCCCAAAAATCGCACGATCAGTGGGGCAGAGCGGAACAACAGCCACGAGCATAGACAGAACAAGCCAATTGTAATGCTGATGCCTACCGTATCAAACATGCTTGGGTAGCGTGCACCGTAAACAATAGTCGAACTGATTGCGCCTGGTCCTGCCATCAGCGGCATCGCAAGAGGAACAACACCGATCTGCTCGCGACTCACGTATTCTGATTTTTCCTGTTTGTTTTGTTTATCTTCCCCCAGTTTACCGCTCATCATCGAGAACGCGATGCTAAGCAGCAGTAGCCCACCTGCAACACGAAACGAATCCAGAGAAATGCTGAACATATCTAATAGTAACTGGCCAGCAAAGAGCGAGATGATCAGAATGATAGCAACAGCCACGTTCGCTGTGGTTGCCGTATTGCGCTTTTCGTCTGGTGTCATATGTCCGGTTAGTGACACAAACACAGGCATGATACCAACAGGGTTTACTGCGGCGACCAAACCAAGAAAAAACTGCAAGAAGATAGCAAGTTCAAAAGTTTGCATGTTGCGTACTCATTAAAGTTCACATTAGTGAAAAGGCGAAGGGGTAATTTGGGCGTAATGTAAGGCAAAAGTTGGGTTGGAAGAAATGAAAAAAACTAACGCATTTCCTACTGTTTTAGTGAGAAAAACTAATTCTTTAATAAACTGTATCTAATCTGGAAAAGAATTGTTGCGTATAAAGTTGCTGTCAAAGCGTGCTGTTTTACATAAACGTTAACATTCGCACACTTTTGATAAAAACTAAGGTGGTTTGTAGAGAGATGTATTCGGTTCGATATACTCTCAGTAGCACAAGGAATTGGGCCTACATGTAATTTTGTTGGCTAAAAATGAAACTTTTTTACAGGTTGTTGTAGTTTCTTTTATTTATTTGTCTATTTGCTTCTTTTTTGTTCAATAAAAATTGAAGGTTAATTTATTTGTTTATCAGTGAGTTATATCGTTTTAGTGTGATGGGGCACCACTTTGGTGGTATTTAGGTCGTGAGAACTGATCCAAGTCAATTTTTTTTACACTCTGAAATATTATACTCAGTCCTGAAAGCAATTTACTAAGACGTTTGTTTTCTAAGTGACTGATAAACAGTAAAAACGATAAGTAATAGCCTTAGTAAAAAGTTTTTAATATTTGTTAATTTTAGGAGATTCCCTATGCCTGTAACTAATATGGCTGAACTAGATGCAATGGTCGCTCGCGTTAAGAAAGCGCAAGAAGAGTTCGCTACTTACTCTCAAGAGCAAGTAGACAAAATCTTCCGTGCAGCGTCTCTTGCAGCTAACCAAGCTCGTATCCCTCTAGCGCAACAAGCGGTAGAAGAATCTGGTATGGGTATTGTTGAAGATAAAGTAATCAAGAACCACTTCGCTTCTGAGTTTATCTACAACAAATACAAAGACGAACAAACGTGTGGCATCCTAGAAGAGGATGACAACCTAGGTACTATGACTATCGCTGAGCCTGTAGGTATCATCTGCGGTATCGTACCAACAACTAACCCAACATCTACAGCGATCTTCAAATCTCTAATCTCTCTGAAGACTCGTAACGGTATCATCTTCTCACCACACCCACGTGCGAAAAACTCGACTAACGACGCAGCTAAACTGGTTCTAGATGCAGCGGTAGCAGCGGGTGCACCAAAAGACATCATCGGTTGGATCGACCAACCTTCTGTTGAGCTTTCTAACGCTCTTATGAAACACGATGACATTGCTCTTATCCTTGCAACTGGTGGCCCAGGCATGGTTAAAGCAGCTTACTCTTCTGGTAAACCAGCAATCGGTGTAGGTGCAGGTAACGTTCCTGTTGTTATCGACGAAACTGCTGACATCAAACGTGCAGTGGCTTCTATCCTGATGTCTAAGACTTTCGACAACGGCGTAGTATGTGCTTCTGAGCAGGCTGCAATTGTAGTTGACGAAGTTTACGACGAAGTGAAAGAGCGTTTTGCTTCTCACAAAGCTTACGTACTAAGCAAAGCAGAAGCGGAAAAAGTTCGTAAAGTACTGCTTATCGATGGCGCGCTAAACGCGAAAATCGTAGGCCAACCAGCAGCAGCAATCGCTGAAATGGCAGGCGTTAAAGTTCCAGCAGACACGAAAGTTCTTGTTGGTGAAGGTCTGGGTAAAGTTTCTTACGATGACGCATTCGCTCACGAGAAACTATCTCCAACTCTAGGTCTATTCCGTGCTGACAACTTCGAAGACGCGGTTGCTCAAGCGGTAACTATGGTTGAGATTGGTGGTATCGGCCACACATCTGGTCTTTACACTAACCAAGATACTAACGCTGACCGTATCCGTTACTTCGGTGACAAGATGAAGACAGCTCGTATCCTAATCAACATCCCGACAACTCACGGTGGTATCGGTGACTTGTACAACTTCAACGTTGCGCCTTCTCTAACTCTAGGTTGTGGTTCATGGGGTGGTAACTCTATCTCTGAGAACGTAGGTCCTAAACACCTAATCAACAAGAAAACTGTAGCGAAGCGAGCTGAAAACATGTTGTGGCATAAACTACCTAAGTCAATCTACTTCCGTCGTGGTAGCCTTCCAATCGCGCTTGGCGACCTAGAAGGTAAGAAACGTGCATTCTTAGTCACTGACCGTTTCCTATTCAACAACGGTTACGCAGATGACGTAGTAAGCCTACTTAAAGCTCAAGGCATGGAAGTTCAAACATTCTTCGATGTTGAAGCTGACCCAACGCTTTCTGTAGTAGAGAAAGGTGCGGCTCAAATGGCTAGCTACCAACCAGACGTTATCCTAGCGCTAGGTGGTGGTTCACCAATGGATGCTGCGAAGATCATGTGGGTAATGTACGAGCACCCAGAAACTCACTTCGAAGAACTAGCAATGCGCTTTATGGACATCCGTAAACGTATTTACAAGTTCCCTAAAATGGGTCAAAAAGCTGAGCTTGTATGTATCACTACAACTTCAGGTACTGGTTCAGAAGTTACACCATTTGCGGTTGTTACTGACGACAAAACTGGCGCTAAATACCCACTAGCTGACTACGAAATCACGCCAAACATGGCTATCGTTGATGCTAACCTAGTGATGAACATGCCTAAGTCTCTAACAGCATTTGGTGGTTACGATGCAGTAACTCACGCTCTAGAAGCTTACGTATCTGTTCTTGCGAACGAATACTCAGATGGTCAGGCTCTACAAGCACTTAAGATGCTAAAAGAATACCTACCTTCAAGCTACGCGAACGGCGCTAACGACCCAATCGCTCGTGAGAAAGTACACAACGCAGCAACTATCGCTGGTGTGGCATTTGCTAACGCATTCCTAGGTGTTTGTCACTCAATGGCGCACAAACTAGGTGCTGAGTTCCACATTCCACATGGCCTAGCAAACGCATTACTTATCTCTAACGTTGTACGTTACAACGCGAACGATAACCCAACTAAACAAACAGCGTTCTCTCAATACGACCGCCCACAAGCACGTCGTCGTTACGCTGAAGTTGCTGACCACTTAGGTCTAAGCCAAGCTGGTGACCGTACTGCTCAGAAAATTGAACGTCTACTAGCATGGTTGGATGAGCTAAAAGTGAACCTAGACATCCCAATGTCTATCCAAGCGGCAGGCGTAGCTGAAGCAGACTTTATCGCGAAACTTGATGAGCTAGCAGTTGAAGCGTTCGATGACCAATGTACTGGTGCGAACCCTCGCTACCCACTAATTAGCGAACTTAAAGATGTGTTAATGGCTTCTTACTACGGTAAAGCATTCGTTGAAGGTGAAACTTTCGAAGGTACAACAGTTATCAAGAAGAAAGCAGACCAAGAAGCAGCGAAAGCGGCGCCTAAAGCAAAGAAAGAAAAAGCTGACGCGTAATTAAGAGTCGTGTGAGTAAGGTTTTCGCTAGCACGAAACCTTAACCGGGAAAAAGTAAAAGCCCCAGTCATTTGACTGGGGCTTTTTTGTTGAGAAAGTCGAGTAATAGCGATCCGTTTACGCAACAAACACGTTGTCCATTCATACTTCTGTAGCAACCACTCTGCCACTAAAATACTCATTTGATACGATATATGCGGTATTGCGAACCAATTCATCTTGGATCTCGGCCCAGTGTCTTTCGTTAAGTTCTTCTCTTGTATGGTTTACCGAAGGAATGACGCCACCCACCCGAATATTAAATGGAGTGAGCTCTTTTGCCCAACTGTGAGTAAAACCTGACACCAAAGCAGCCATGCTTTCTACTCCCGTTAAATCTTCATGGCTGTCATGGGAAATGACGTTAACAATTACCCCTTTCTTATTTCTAGCGCGAAATCGTTCGGCTCCCACTTGGCCATAGGTGTAGAGGAAACGCGCTGCAGAAGACAAGTGATCAATGTAAGTACTCATAGGTTCGGGAGCCATCAAGCCTGGCATGGGAGAGCTCGTCCAGCAATTGACTATCACGTCTGGTGTCGCACGCAGCTGCGATTCTATTTGATCAAACAGTAAGTTAATGGACGTTGTGTTATCACTGCACACATTCATCGCATAGACTTTATCTGTGAAGGCACTAATCTGCTCATAGCTCGCTTTTAGAGCGTTAGAGTTTTGGTCACAAAGAATCAACGTCGCTCCAAGGTGAGCAAAGTGACTAGCACAAGTCCTTCCTATAACAGAACCTGCAGACGTGACGAGAATAATTGATTCTTTAATATCCATAACACCTTCACTGTATCCATGTGTGAAAAACAATACACCAGTGGTTTGTGCTATCAGCATGGTTGAAATTCGTTGAGCTCAGTGTGAAAGGCTTCAAACTAACGCTTTCGAGTAAGGGCTATTGTGCGGTAATTTGTAAGGCGTCACATTTCTGACGTGTTGATACTGCAAGCTGTTGGATGAAAAGCTGATCTCTATGCTTGAGCTTGGATCTGATACTGACGTTGAGCCGTCACTAGCTGATTGTAGAGGCCCGCATCAGGGATAAGGCTCTTGTTGCGCTCACCTAAAGTGCGGCGCTCGTGGCCTGACAAATTATGATAAACGTCTTCAGGAAGATCGAACGTATCTTCTGGCAAGTAGGTTAGGGCGTCTGGTTTTAGGTAGTGGCTTAACTTTGCAGATGGCAGACCCGCATTATGGAATTGTTTCGCTTGTAATGCGGCGAGCTCGTAGCTGCTGCTATCGGAGCGCAAAGCTTGAGGCTGAGAGAGCCCAAACTGTTGACGAAGAATCTCGTCGCTTGTGGCCGTTTCTTTAATTTCTTCAACCGGTACGACATCTCGAACATCGTTGGAGAACATAGACAAAATCAGCGAAAAATCGGCACGACGACCTTCGTGAACAGCATGGTTGATACCGTTGCCGAACTGAATTTCGTTGATAATTGCTGCTTTGTCTAACGTATGAATTTGCATGATGTTCCTCTTGAGATGCTTTTATAACGGCGCATCAAAGAAGAACTTTAGGAAAAAGAAGAGATTAAATGGGTATTTTTAAGCGAGAAAAGAAAAAGCTCGCTGATTCAGCGAGCTTTTAAAATAAGACTAAATTGAACTAGGGGGAAGTCAATTACTTCGCTAAGTTCTCAGCTACGAAGTCCCAGTTTACAAGAGCCCAGAAGCCGTTCATGTAATCAGGACGTACGTTGCGGTAATCGATGTAGTACGCGTGTTCCCATAGGTCAACAGTTAGAAGTGGAGTAGTACCTTCTTCTGTTAGTGGCGTTGCTGCGTTAGAAGTGTTAACGATTTCTAGAGAACCGTCAGCTTTCTTAACTAGCCAAGTCCATGAAGAACCGAAGTTGTTGATTGCTGCGTCAGTGAACTTCGCTTTGAATTCTTCGAAAGAACCGAATGCTGCGTTGATTGCGTCTGCAACTGCGCCAGTTGGTTCGCCGCCCGCGTTTGGAGCAAGACAGTGCCAGTAGAACGTGTGGTTCCAGATTTGCGCTGCGTTGTTGAATACGCCACCAGTAGAAGTCTTGATGATCTCTTCTAGAGTTTTGCCTTCGAACTCAGTACCAGGGATAAGACCGTTAAGCTTAACAACGTAAGTGTTGTGGTGCTTACCGTGGTGGTAGTCTAGAGTCTCTGCTGAGATGTGTGGTTCTAGTGCGTCTTTCGCGTAAGGAAGAGCTGGTAGTTCAAATGCCATTACTCGATTCTCCATTGATATGAAAGGTTAACCTTTCGATTGCTTCCAGTGTTTTTTTATAGCTATGTAGCCTTTATACGGCTGACTTGCTAGATATTTTAGCAAGTTTTTACTTTATTAAAACCCCGATATGAAAATATTTTGAGATGCTAAGTGTTGTTCATGCTCCTCCACTTACCAACGAAGTGGTAGTAAGCGGTCAAACTTTTTGCTTTTAAATCATCTCAGTATAAACCGTATCAATTATATGGTTTTTATTCTGTCGTTATTGAGTAGAATGTGGCAAATAAACAAGTTCACATCCATGAATGAGGAAGCGATGGAAACTATCGACAAAATCAAACAGCAGATCTCTGAAAACTCAATCCTGCTGTACATGAAAGGCTCACCGAAACTGCCAAGCTGTGGTTTCTCTTCTCAAGCATCACAAGCGCTAATGGCATGTGGCGAGAAGTTCGCTTACGTAGACATTCTACAAAACCCAGACATCCGTGCTGAGCTACCAAAATACGCACAATGGCCAACGTTCCCACAACTATGGGTTGAAGGTGAGCTAATTGGTGGTTGTGACATCATTCTGGAAATGTTCCAGAAGGGTGAACTTCAGCCTCTAATCAAAGAAGCTGCAGCACGCGCTGAAGGTCAAGCTGAGTAATTCGTAAATACTCACATTTAGCGATAGAATACGAAGGAGCCGTACTGGCTCCTTTTTCTTTTTAGGTTAGTGGAATGAACATAAAGCTTTATTATGTCCGATAATGTCTCTAACCCTCGTGAAGCCTTGTAAACCCTTGTCCTAATTAGTGTATTCAAAATGTCTTGTCCGAATTTTAACGTAGAATAACGCTTAATTACGATGTGTGTCGCCATTTTGTCGCCACTTATGGCGGCTAGATATCTAGTGCTGTTAGAGGATTAAACCTCACCGCATCACTCAAGTGATTTGGGGAAAAGTGCGCATAAATCATCGTGTGATCGATGTGCTGATGGCCGAGGATTTCCTTCAATACAAGAATGTTGCCGCCATTCGTCATAAAGTGGCTTGCGAAGGTATGGCGTAGAACATGAGTGGCTTGGCCTTCTGGTAAATGGGGAAGGGCGATCGTTAGCCACTTATACACCACGTTGTAACTACAGGTGAACAGGCGATCATTGGTCGGCTTATATATCTGATGATACAACTCTTCAGAAATAGGTACCGTCCGGTTGCGTTTGCCTTTGGTATTGCTGTAAGTGATCCGGCACTTCGTTAAGTTAGAACCTTTTAAAAATATTGCTTCCCGCACGCGTGCACCTGTTGCCAAACAAACCTTATACACCTTAATCAGCTCGTCACCAATTGGGCTTCTCCTTGCCACTTCGAACAAGTGGTGAATTTCTTGCTCGGTTAGGAAGGCCAGTTCGGATTGAGGCTTTTTGATTGCCTCGATACCATCAGCCGGATTCGGCAATTTCCATTCGCCTAGTTTAATCAGCTTGTTGAACATTGCTTTGAGCAAACCGAAATCCACATTGTTAGAAGCGATAGACAAGTCTCTGTGCTGTTTACCTCGCCCTTTGTTCGAGCGACTAGCTCTGTACAATGCGAGTTGCTGCGCATTGAGATGTGAAGCAACAGGGTTGTTTAAATCTGAAACCATGCTTTCTAAACGAAGGCGAGTATGGTCACCGGATTTTAGATTCTTGCCATGCAACTTAAACCACAATGCAACCAGCTCGGATAAACGGCGATGATCAGGTTTAACACCTAGCCAGGGTTTATCGTCTACTTCTCGCATGGTGAATCGTTCGAAAGCAGCTGCTTCACCTTTAGTAGCGAACCTCTTACGAATCCGTTTACCTACTCGTCCCTTTGGATAGCATTCACATAGCCAAGGTTTCTTTGAACCGTCTTTTAAATTGCGGATTGACATAGTAAGATGGAATTGTGCTGTATATAAAAACAGTATAATTCGTGCTCATACGTTAAACAATGTTTTCTGTTGCATACATTAAACAATGTCATTGAGCCGAAAGAATTACAAACTCCAGTGACACTGTGTTATCGCATGAGGTAATATAGTCGGTCGTTTATTGATACCATTAACATTTAGGGCGTTAAGTTGTCTGCTAATCAACCAATAATTTTTTCTTTTTTCTCTGGTAGTGGTTTCTTAGATTTAGGCTTTGAAAAGTCTGGATTTGATGTTCGCTTTGTTAATGAGTTTCACCGTTCTTTTCTGGATGCTTATAAGTACTCTCGTGAACAAATGGAGCTACCAGCTCCTAAATACGGCTACCATCTTGGAAGTATTGAAGACTTTGTGACGGGTAATCACAAGAATGAGTTGTCGAAGCATGTTGAGCATGCCAAAAAAGAAGCAATGGTCGGATTTATTGGAGGCCCTCCATGTCCTGACTTTTCAGTCGCTGGTAAACAGAAAGGTGCAGATGGTGACAATGGTAAATTAACTAAAGTCTTCGTCGAAACTATTATTGAAAACCTGCCGGACTTCTTCTTATTTGAAAATGTGAAAGGTCTTTGGAAAACGGTTAAGCACCGAGCATTTTATGAAGAAATGAAAGTCCTATTGGAAGATGCTGGCTACGTTCTAACAGAGCGATTGACCAACTGTATTGAGTTTGGAGTACCGCAAGACCGCGATAGAATTTTGATGTTTGGTGTCTTGCGCAAACATGTAGGTGATTTATCAAAGGAACAGTTAGAGAAAGATTTTAACTGGAAACAAGAAATAAAGTTTGATAGAGAAACTGTGCTTAATAAAGCATTGTGGCCGACTACAAGTGAATTTAAAGAGTCAGCCAGCTCACGCCGTAAACTGCCAAAATCGTTAGAAAAATATAAAGAACTTACTGTGCAACATTGGTTTGAAAAAAATGACGTGTACAAGCACCCCAATGCTAAGCATCATTTTAAGCCGTATTCTCAACGATTCCGAACGGTAGAAGAGGGTGATGATGGTAAGAAATCGTTTAAGCGTTTGCACCGTTTTAGATTTTCGCCAACAGCTGCATACGGTAACAATGAAGTGCACTTACATCCATACCGTTCGCGTAGGTTGAGTGCGGCGGAAGCATTAGCGATTCAATCGTTACCAAAAGAGTTTCAACTTCCGTCAACGATGACTCTATCAGATATGTTCAAAACCATTGGCAACGGCGTTCCGTATTTAGCTGCGGAAGGGTTAGCTAAAACCATTCGAACCTACCTCAAAACACTTTAAAGGAAAGGAGCTTAACGGCTCCTTTTTTATACGTTTCACAACGTCTATTTACGTTACTCTACATTTGCTGTCAACCCATGCTAATATAGCCTACATAATCAATACTTTGATAGTTGGCGAGTTTGTATGAAGTTTGAAGACGTTTTAGATTATCTGGAACAGATGATTGGTTTGAATCTGCAACCAATAAATGAATCGAATGAAACATTAGTTATCCTTGAAGTCGATCGTGATAATAGTCGTTACACTGTCGACAAAACTACGAGTACACGAAAGCGTACTCGTCCTTTCTCTGAATTAAAAAAAATTCTAAGTGTATTAAATCAAAAAAGTTATGCTAGCGTGGAGCAAGCACTAAATGGAGCTGGTTCTAGTCGTCATCAACCTGAAACAATTTTTGCCAACTTTCCATGTGTTGAGCACTTTAAATACGATAAAAGAAAGCATCTCTATTTAAGGGATTCTAATACTCATAGTATTGGAACTTTAAAAGAATTATCAAACCCTGAAGCGAGAGAGTTAAAAAGAAGAATTGATAGGTATAGAGATTTTGATATATCTCAATTCTACTTTTTACATAATAAACAGATTAGCCTATTAGAGGACAAATTATCTAACATCTTCACTAAATATCCTGGTGAGGGTGATGTGGAAACCATTTCCGATGTGTTAAAGGAATTACAAAATCTTGAGGTTAAGTTATCTGAATCAATTGTGACATTAGACTTGTCAAATATCTCAGAAAATAAATTTTCCGATAACCAAAATGGCGATGATAATGAGCGCAGTGGTAATGACTACCAGCAAAGTGATAATTCTGATGATGGAGATGATAATTCTGATGATGAAGATAGTAGTATTGATGATTACTCAATTATTACTCATTTTGAAATGTCCAGGATCAATCAAGTTAGCCCAACAGTCTCTCTATTGTTTGACCGTGTGAAGTATAATGAAATCGATTTACAACCTGAGTTCCAGAGGGGAGATAGGGTCTGGCCTGTTCCAGATAAATCGCGATTAATTGAATCGGTACTTTTGGGACTACCAATTCCTGTACTTTATTTTGCTGAAAAAGAAAATACTGATCCAGATGTAGATGCGGATTATATATGGGTCGTTATAGATGGTTTACAGCGTACAACGGCACTGATTGGTTACATGAGAGGGGACTACGAATTAAAAGGATTAAAGCGTCTAAAAGATTATAACGACCTGACGTTTAATGAATTGCCTAGAAAAGAACAACGAAAAATTCGAGAGTATCAATTATTTGGGCACTTAATTCCAATGTCTAATGATAGTGACGCAATGATAAGAGAAATATTCCATAGGATAAATACGTATGGGAAGACATTGAGTCCACAAGAGATTAGGTCAGCACTTTACCAAGGTCCTACGAATCGATTTTTGAAATATGTTGCGGATTCAGATGAATTCCTCAGTGCAATTCCAGCGAGTATTAGTTCTAATAGGATGCTTGATCTTGAGTATGTATTGAGGGCTGTGGCGTTTCTTATTTTTGGATACGAAAATTATACTTATAATACAAATGATGACTTTTTAAGTCATGCAATGAAAGTTTTAAATAAGTATAAATATCCTATGAATTCAAGAATTGAAAATGCAGATCCTATTTATTCTGATTTGATGGTTAGATTAACTTCATCTCTAGAATCGTTAACGTTAATTTTTGGCGATGATGCGTATAAAAAAGAACCAGGCGGTAGAGTTAATAAGGTTTTATTCGAAACACTAGTTTCTCTTTTTGCAATGATGACAGATGAAGAAAGAGAAAAAATGGTTAATTTAGATAACGCTAACTATTTTAAGAAACGATTATTTGAAGCAATAGAGAATAACGAAAGAATCTCTCGATGGGAATCAACCAGTGATAACTGGGATAATCGAGGGTTTGAATATGCAATAACCAATTCCACAAGTAAAAGAATTACTGTGTTGTATAGGTTTAGAAGTATCGTTGAAATGATAAATGAAGTTCCTGGTATGCAATTTAATCCAGAACCTATGTTAGAAAATTTTAATAAAAAACAAATTGGTAAATAATATGTTCGAACATATCAACTTAACGAATTTTAAATGCTATAAAAATACACCATTCGATATGAAAGATTTGGTTGTTTTTTGTGGGAATAACTCAGTCGGAAAAAGTACTGTTATACAGTCAATATTATTGCTGATACAAAATGAATTTTCTGGCTCGTTGAGACTTGACGGTGATTTTATAAAGCTAGGTAGTTATAAAGAAGTGCATAATATGGATGCAAATACAGACTCTTTACTACTTGAGGCTGTTATAGATGGTCACAGGTTATCTTGGGGCTATGAGCGAGATCCACTATCAGAGGATGAGAAAGATTCAAACCTACTACCGTTTTCTGAATCTATGGACTTAGGCTTGGCTGGTTCAATTGCAAATGAAGTTAGAGAAAAATATAAGAACAACTTTAACTTTTTATGCGCTGAACGTTGGGGGCCTCGCGATAACTACCCATATTCAAACCAACGTCGTTCAAGAAGCTGGCTGGGTATTCATGGTGAATACACAGCTCAAGTCTTAACTAACTTGTTGGAGTCATCAAAATCTTTGGGCGAAGGTGACCCGAGAATACATGATAAAATCACATCGAGATTAGTTATTGATAACTTTACAAAATGGATGGGAGAGATATCTCCAGACACTTTTGTTAAATCCGATTCAATAACACATGCTAATATATCAACGAATCAATTTGTATTTGATGGTCATACCTATAGAGCAACAAATGTAGGATTTGGTTTGAGTTATGCTCTGCCTGTAGTTCTTTCTTTAGTTATGGCTAGATCTGGCGGTCTAGTGATTATAGAAAACCCAGAAGCACACCTCCATCCTAAAGGACAGAGTTATTTAGGACGACTGATACAGAAAACGGCCGAAGCTGGTGTTCAGGTTATTATCGAAACTCACAGTGACCATTTACTTAATGGTATTCGAGTTGCGGCACGTTTAAGCGAAAACTATATAGCTGGGTCGTCTAGAGTTTTCTTTGTTTCTCCAGGAGAAGATCAAAGCAACGTAGAGCCGATTGATATTGGCGACAAAGGTGAACTTTCTAATTGGCCAAGCGGCTTTTTTGATCAACAAGCTGAAGATATTCGAACTTTAATGAAAGGTGTGGATCGCTAATGAAAGGTTCGAAGTCTTACGCAAGTGCATATTCATTTAAACATGTTGATGTTGTCAATACGCCAGATTTTGACAGTCTCGCTGCGTATGTCTCCTATATCGAGAAAGCTATCGATTCGTTTGCTGTTTCAAGTAACCATACGTTACTGTTCTCAACAGACTATTCTGATTTCAAAGTTAATGGTTCAGATTTAGAGACTCGATTACTTGAAATAACAGGGGATCCATCAGCTGCAATTCATTTCCTTGGTGAATTTGAAAAAGCAATAGGTATAAATAAGGCGTATCTTGACACAACGCAAATTGTAAATGCTATTCAAGCGAACCCACAAGAAGCTTTACCTTTTGAGTATGCCTACAAAATTGGGTTTATTTGGCCTGGGATTTCTGATGAAAAGCAAATCTCTTCTTATACTGATTTGTGCAACCAAAACTCATTTAATTTTAAAAATGGCGTAACGACCAGGAAAGGTTTTACAGATAAAGCTAAGATCGTGTATGAACACATTCAATTTCACCCTCAGTTTGAAGATAAACTTCAAACCATTAAGCGTGGAACGTTTATGGATTATCTTAGTGAGTTTAGCCACTGTTTAAATACGTTGAACCAAGCCTCTTTTGAAATATCTAAAGAAGAAAATCAGAACCTGGCTGACTTGCAAGTTATTTCTGATAAATCAGCAGAACCTGAGTTAAAAGGGCGTATGTTAGCATGTACAAGACAAGGTGCTAATAAGCCATATTTTGACTTCGAGAATCTAAATCGTGGAGAAGTTAAGGTAGATAGTTATGGTAAAGAAAAGGTTGTATATCCTCTAGAGAATATCAACTCTGAATACCACTTAAAACTAAACTTCAATGATAAAGGTATTAAAATTCAGTCTGATGATGATTACAATCGAGCTTATTTCGCAATGAAATATTGTGACGTGACTGACAAAAAATACATAAAACTTGCTTATATAGGTGAGCACTGGCCACCTAAGAAAGGTGGAAAGAAGAGAAAATAAAAAGCGGCTACTAGCCGCTTTCTTTTTCAAGAGCTATCTCTTTAAGCTTTTCAGTTAAAGCTCTTTGCTCAGAACTATAATGCAATTCCCGATGGCAGTTAGGACAGACAGCAACACAGTTCACTGGTGTATCAGGACCATCATCGATGAGCCTAATCAAATGATGGACTTCTAGATATGGCTTACCTGAAGCTGTTATAAATGGTGCGGGCTTGTTGCAGCATTCACATATTCCGTTAGCTCTAAGTAGCACCCAGGCTTTTACTGCTGGATCTCTGATGAAATTTGAACTTGAGGAATTCGTTGTAGAAGGTCTCTGGTTCCCTTCAGGCTTAACCATTGCTTTCTTACTGAGTTCTTCATTAACGCTTGCTTCAAAGTAAGTTAAGTCTTCGAAAGGGCGATTTTCACTTTCAGCAATGTAAGACTCGATTAGTTTCGCGTGCTTAGGGGAAATATTTCGTTTAGGTTTTAGACCAGTAACCCAGTTACGATTTAAAAGCTCATACACGTAAGAGATGTTTTGCATCCTGAATTCAAAAGACTTAGGACTTCTATTAAACTTCTCAGCAAGTGATCTGTAGATATGTGCTTTTACAAATTTTTCGCCTTTAAATTCCATCTTATGCATTTTTACATATTCATTTACGGCACCTTTTAGCTCTTCATCGCTCCAGTATTCTTGGTCTTCTTTCATGCCTTCTCCATCACCAACGCAACTCTACCTACAACCCTTACTTCATCTTCCTCTACTGTCAGAGTTGAACCATTAAAGCTGATCGCCAGCTTCTTACCTGGTAGGCGTTGAATTTCGTTCAAGGAGAATAGACCATCCATATCTACTAGATATGTGCCACTTACTGCTTGATGAACTTCTTTATCGATAATGAATGTTGAGCCATCTTGCTCGATACCCATCGCATTTAGTAAGCCAAGCTTATCTAAGTATGCTTTGTCGAAAGGTAGAGTCTCGTTACCTTGCAGTTTACCGTTCACTAAATTGAATACATCGATATCGAATAAGACTCTTGATTCGTTTTTCTTAGTTACGTGATCTTGAGAGTTTTGCTCTGGAAACGGTTCACCTTCATCTAAAAGTAACCACTTTAAAGAAACTCCTTCACTCAAATGAATGCGTACTGCTAATTCAAATGGCGTCATGTTTCGAGTGTGCCAAGTCGAAATTGTGCCTTTATTTACACCTAGAACGTCAGTTAGCTGGTTATAACGCTCTAGGCCCATTACTTTGACGACTTTTGATGTAAAGTCGCGACCACCAATGTATTCATATGGTTCTATTTTTTTCTTGACAGTCATTCAAATGATCACCTAATATTCAAATCAATGACTAGCGAGCTGCAACTCACTAGACCGTTACACAACATTCAATAACCTACAAGGATAGCATTATGCTTTCATATCAAGTAGTCCTAAATACACCTTTCATGACGTACGACCAATATTCCCAGTTCTCTGGTATGCCTAAGCGTACCATCATGGATTGGGTGGCAGATGGTCGCTTACCTATTAAAACTAAAGCAAAAGGTAAAGAAACACCGCTTATCAACATGGTGGCGTTACTTGAAATTGCTACACGAGAAGCAATGGAAAACTTGGGGTAGGTGATCATGCGCTTATCTTCCTTAATTCCAACCAAAGAGCATTGCCCTTGGTGGCTACACATCCTTGGTTGGGGTTTTGTTTTCGTACCGTATTTCTTCAATTGAGTATTCGCTATGAACGAAATTGACTCAATGTGCGAATTCCGTGGCTCTAAACAAAAGGCATTTAACGAAGCGTGTTGTGCATTTGCGAACTCGGAGAACATGACCAAGTTAGCAAAAGCCGTAGGAATGAATGCCACCATGCTGCGCAATAAGCTCAACCCTGAGCAGCCGCACGTTCTAACCAACGTAGAACTTGTGCTGATAACCAAAGCGAGTGGTAACTACACCATTCTTAATAGCCTTTTGCTTGGCCTTGGTGTGGTGATGGCGCATATCCCAAGTGATGCGAGTGAAGAAACCTTTATCAAGCGGGCGCTCGAAAACGCGGTGCACTCTGGCGACCTATCTCGCATGGCGCTGGAACACGGCGGAAGCAGCCGCATTAGCCGTTCACACAAGCAAACCATCATCGACAAGGCGCATTGCAGTATCAGCAATCTGGTCGCGCTTATCTCTGATCTTGAAAGTCGCACAACGGGCATCACGCCATTACTAAGTATGAGCGTGGATTTCATCGCCAGTGGTGCACCGATTCCTGGACTGAGTTAACTCCAGAGAATAGTAAGGATATTTCCAAATGATAACGATTGAACTAAACACCCTAGAAGAAGCTTTACACATACAGAACCTTGCTGCGCTGAACATCAGCAAGTACCAGCAGAACCAAGTCGAAGGGCAAGAGTGCCAGCAAAACTCAAATATTCGTCTTTGGCAAGATATTAGGCGACAAGCGGGTTTAGAAATGAAAGCCATCTCCGAGAGAGGAGAGCGTGCCTAATGCAATACGTAGCTATTCGACTTTTTGGTGATGGCGCGATGAAGCGCCACAAACACACTCAAGAGCCAGAAACAACGGTGCTTGGAGATTTCGATTCGTTAGACGATGCCGTTAATCAAGCCTGTGAACAGCTGAACTGTAATCCTGTCCGCCGTGGTGTATTAAGCGAAGGGGAAGGATTAGGTGGGTTTATCGTCGTAGATGCACAGGAGTTTACCGAGATATGAGCATTCAAACTATTACTGAACCCTGTCATTTACCTTGTCCGGATCTGCCGCATTACTCTTTGACAAAGGAAGACAAAGAACGTGGCCTTGTTTGGTTAGAGAAGGTACGAGCTGAGCTTGAAGCAAAACGAGCAACAACAGAAACAGAGCGTGAGCGACGCAAAAGAGTTTGGCTCACGAAACAAAAGCAAAAGTCTTTGCGTTTACCTAATCGTGTGGTGGCACGTTCTTAACTTTCATGAAGAAGAACAACATTAACCTAAACAATCCACTAAATCGACTCCCAAGCAATCTGCATCGGGAGTTGATTTCTTATCTGGATAATCAAAAAGGTACTTCCCAACTTTCTTTCGTGAATGGCGTATGGGTTCATGATGGTGAACTTACACCGCGAGAAAGAGTATTTGAGTTTGCGTCTATGACTGCTAACAAGCTCAAGCTACCTTTCGATATCCGCAACTATATTGATAAAGCGGCCTCGAGCCGATTAAAAAAGTATGGCTTTAAGCGTGCAATTGAGTTTATTGAAAAGCGCAGTAGCGCTGTTGCATCTGCGTTTTCCGTGTTACCTGAAGCTTGGTGGAAAGTTGATAATGAAATCAAAAGAGCGAAATTGGCTGTTGAAATGGCCGGGCGCTGCGGAAATCGAGTCAGGCTCGCGTCAGAGCATGGGCTCTCACCAATTGAGACAATCTCATTTATCAATGAATTTACAGGCGCTTCTCTGTGGCTACCTCATTTCGCACATGTTGAGGATACCAACCAAGCATATTCAATGATTGTTAGGCTAATGGATGAAGCGTTTTGGCGCAGGGCTATTGGCCGTATTGTTGTTGCGGTATTTGAGAATGCTCGTCGTGCTGCTGGTATGGTTTCGCCACATAGCTCACCTTATGCTTCTAACTCTGCTTGTGAATGGTTAACTATTCGCCAAGACCGTCAACGAGAGTGGATTGAGTTGATGGCGATAGAGTCCGAAAGCGGGGATGTCGTTGACCTAAAAACAGTCATTGATTCGTCTCAAAGCAATCCTGCAAATCGTAGACATGAGCTAATGACGCGCATTGCTGGTTGCCAGGAATATGCAGAGAGCAATGATCATGTCGCAATCTTTGTCACCATGACCTCACCGAGCCGATTTCACAGGCTCAAACAACACGGTAAATACTGGATAGAAAACCCCAAGTTTGACGGAGCTAACCCTAAAGACGCACATGCTTGGCTAAGCCATGGCTGGAATTTGTTTAGAGCCTGGGCCGATTACCGTGAGTTAGTGTATTACGGTATGAGAGTAGTCGAGCCTCACCAAGACGGCACACCTCACTGGCATGGCGTATTTTTCATGCCGTTAGAGCACGTAAAGGCGTTCATCGCAGGGCTTGAAGCGTATCAGTTTAGAGAGCCCAAAGACCTATATTTTGAAGATGGCACACCAAGAACCAAAGCGATGAAAGCGCGCTTTGATGCAAAGTTGATCGATAAATCTGCCGGAGGTGCCGTTGCTTATCTTGCTAAGTATATTTCGAAAAACGTTGATGGTTTTGCCCTTGAAGGCGAAGTCGACCGAGACAATAAAAGAGCCAAGCTTCAAGAAACCGTAAAGAACGTCACCGCTTGGTCACGTACATTCTGCTTTCGTCAGTTCCAATTCCAGAAAACTCCGCCAGTGACCATTTGGCGAGAGCTTCGTCGTATCGATGAAGAGCAAGAATACTGCTTGTTTGAAAAGGCCAGAAGAGCGGCCGACTGTGGTTTCTTTTCTGCTTACATGGATTATATGGGCGGGCATCGGCTTAGATCGTCTGAGCGTCCAATCCGCTTAGTTACAAAAGAACGCGAAAACAAATACGGAGAAATTGTTACTGTCACTGGTGGGGTGGAAGGTTCAGGTTTACTTGTTTATACGCGAGAAACGGAATGGAAACTCATTAAGAAAGACTCCGACTTGTCGGAGGCTTCTGAAGGGAGCGGGAGCGACCGCCCTTGGTCCAGTGGCAATAACTGTAGAATTCCACCTAAAAGCCAAAAAATACTCGATAAGTACTTCCTAGAAATGGAGTTAGACAGGTCTGATCCTGCTTGGGAAAGCTTCATGAAAGAAGAAGGGATACCAACTTAGATAAAAGGTTCGGACGATGAGCTTCTCTATATCAACTTTCGATACAGTGACATCGGCTGCAAAGAATTGGTAGAAAACTGTATATATATACAGTATATTGGCAGTGTCGTTGTTAAGGGTATTGATATGTCTAATAAAAACCAGTTATTCCAGAAAGCACTGGAGCTCATCATCGATGGAGTAGCGTTAAGCACTGAAACTGAAAGCCGTGCGCAGGTCGGTGCGTATTTGATGGGATTAGTGGTCGCAGACAATCAAGGTAAACTCGATAACGACAAAGTAGAAGCCATTCAGATGATCATCCAAATGGCTGATGAAGTGGATAGTCCAGAGTTCAAGTTATAGCATTGAAAGTTGCTGCTTCAGCTCTTTTCTCTGATCTGGTGCTAGAGCTTTAACCAAGTTAAATGCCATCTGTGAAGTTGTCTTAGCAGAAGGGCTTAGCGTGTGGCTGTAAGACAAGTTCATCACAAATGTGTGCCCACACTCTGCATCACTACAAGCACAATATAAGTCGGCATAACCCGAAGATATACGGTTAGATTTTTGGATGCGGCTTTTCTCGCCGCATTCTGGACACAACACTCTCATATAAAACACCTGGCTTATTGACTGACTTAATAATCATACGTCAAAAGGCTGTGTTTTTATACAGTTTTGGGGGCGGGTTTAGGCCGTATCTCCATGTATTAAATTGAAGTTAAGGCGCAAGTGCTTAGGTACCTCGGGGTCTGAATTCACCTCATCCATAATCAGCTCACACACAGGGATGATCTCATCCTTGGCATACTCACTACCTATCTTCGTTGGGTCGCCTAAACTGGTCGTGCCCTGCGGAATAATGCCAGCCTTACCAACAGGGAAACGGTGGCCGACAAGAATGTCCTGCGCGGTAATATTCTTAATGCGTTCGAATTCATCTTTAGTCGCGATATCACCGACCGGAATCAATTGAATTCCTTTCTCTTTGCCGTTCGGAATATTCACAAACATACTTCGGAAGTTACCCACGCCTTTAGAACTGGCGATCTTCTGCTTCAACATTTCTTCATCTTCTTCACTAAGGTTTGGGTCGGTGGCGTAGAAGATAAAGCCCATGTGTGCGCCGTTCTTATAGTAGCGACGGCGGAACAAAGTCGCATCTTTATTCAGCAAGCTGCTCTGAATGCTGCCAAGGTAATCCGCTAAACCGTAGATTTGCTGCTGCGGGTCATATTGGGGCAAGAAAATAACATCTTCCTTTTTATATTCGCGTTGCTGGTTGTCGCGCTCCAGAATGACGAAATTACCGTTTTTGCGTCTGCGAAGGTACATGCCAGGTAATGGATGCAAACGAACCACACGTTTGAAACCATCGCGGATTTTAAGAAAGGCAGCATCGCCAAAGGTGAAGTAATCACGGCAAAAGGCTTGGATGTGTCGGCGGCGGGTCGCACCTCCATTTAGGAAGCGTCCGGCTACGTAGTTTGCCCGAGCAATCAATAATGAACCATGATAGGCGTTGGCCCGAGCGATATCGGCTAAGCCACTGCGTGAAATAGGAGGCTCCCAATAGTCGTCACCATCGTTGTAAAACAAATCTGAATAGGTGGTCATCCAACTGTTTGAGTCGATGGACTCTGGTGAGGAGTCGATGTGATAGACCGACTCTGGCGCGTGTTCTTTTTGTTTGACTAAAGTGTTCATTTGCTCGGTCATGCTGCAGTGGCCCAGGTTGATTTAGTTGGTGTTAAGTGATCTAACGGCTCGTTGATGATGGCGTGAGAGATTGCCCAGAATGCATCGGCGTGTCCGGTCGTTTCACTGCGTTCTGCTTTAAAGGTCATGGCGTTACCGCTGGCCGTTGGCACGCGCTTTATCGCCATAAACGCCATGGCAATGTCTTTGTGCTGCGCATCGAACTGCAGGCGTTTGGCTTCTACGACGTCAATCATCTTCATTACTAAGCGGTTCTTATTTTCGTTGCTGTAGTGGATGGCGTGAGCTTCACGTGGATATTTCTTCGAAATTAAGTCCCAAACACCGCCGCCAATACCCGTGGTGTCGACGCCGATGTACGTTACTTTGTAGCGCTGAAAGACTTTGTCTATTTCCGCAACGTGATATTGGAAGTTCAGGCCTTTCCAATAGTGCTTTTCTAATACACGGAAACGTTCACCCGCTACGACAGGCGGAGCGATAACCACCAAACAGGCATTGTCTCGGGTGCGGCTTGGGTCATAACCCAACCAAACTTCTCGAGTGGCAAAAGGGAGTTTGCTATTTGGTTTGAAGTCTTGCCAGTGAGCGGCATCCACCATTCCTTTTTCAAGGTCAGAGAATTTAAAGACAGACAATGAACCATCGACAAATACGCACATGAATAGGTTTTTGAAGTCATCATCGCTGTATTCTTCGCGTAGTTCGTCAATGTCGAATAGGTCACAACCACCATTCGCGGCATCTTCAATGGTGACTACATAACGCCACTGTTTGTCTGGGCAAAGTCGGCCATCGTCTCGGAATTCATCAAAAGTCGGGAATTCGATATGGGCGCGTGAGTCTTTGCCTCTGCGCCACTGGTCACCAGTCCAGAACGGGTAAGCCTGGTGCATTTTAGAAGATGGTGTTGAGAAGTAAGTTTTTCGCCACTTCTTATGTGTTGCCATTGCCGAAGCCAGTTTGTTCAGCTCGTCGAACTTAGGTATCCAGAAGTATTCATCAACATAAACGTGGCCGTGATAACTCTGCGCGGTTTTGCTGTTCGTGGACAAAAAGCGCAGTTCGGCACCATTGGAAAGAATAATAGGGTTGCCGGTTAACTCGATGTCTAAGAACTCTTTACCAATCGCAATGATGTAGCTGCGGAAAACTTCAGCCTGTGCGCGTGATGCAGAGAGAAAAATTTGGTTGTCACCAGTCAGAATCGCATCTTCTAAGGCTTCACCACTGAAATAGTAAGTAGCACCAATTTGGCGAGACTTGAGAATATTACGAATACGCTGTTTGATGTTGTTACGCATCGTGTGCTGGTATTCGAACAGGGATTCGTGCCAGCCTTTAAAGTCATCTTCTGTTAGGTGCTCAATGCTGTTCTTCTTGCGGCTCCTTTTACGGTTGCCGTTACTGCTGCTTTGCTTTGATGAGTCACCATCACTCTTTGGTGAGCTGCCTTGCGAAAGGTGTCGCTCTGCTTTGGCTTTTGCATCAGCGTGAGCTTTTAACAGCTTAACGTGGTGATCGATTAGCTTGTCCATTTCCTTGAGCTGCTGATCGGTTTTCTCATCCTTATCTATCAGCACCGCTAAACGGCGGTTAATCATCTGCTCTACAGACAATTCATCCAACAACAACGCCCAGCCGAATTTCTCCGCCCAGGTATAAAGGATGCGCTCACTATTGAGGTTCAGTTGCGCTGCAATTTCTTTCGGAGGAACACCGCGTAAATAGAGCTTTTTCGCGGCTTCTCTTATTTCATCTGAATATGCCATAGCTGCATCATACGCGCCGAAAACTTACAGATGACCTAGATAAGTTCCTGAAAATTCTAGTTTTGGCAAAATCCGAATTGGTAGGAATTGAAGTGGCTGAAAGCCGTTATTCAAAGGCGTATTGTTTGCTCACACCGATATGTGAATGACAAGTTTGAGTACCAAAATGCCAAAGATTAGTGACTGGAAAATCATTGCTACTGAGGGGCCAACCGTAGACGGGCGCAAAATTACCCGTGATTGGATTGAGCAAATGGCGGCAAGCTATGACCCAAAAGAGTACACCGCGCTAATCTGGCCAGAGCACCGTCGATTTTATGGTTACGGTGATAACTGGGGCAAAGTTATTGAGCTCAAAGCGGAGGAAGAAAGCGGCAAAATGCGTCTGTTCGCGAAGTTAGAGCCGAACGACTTCATGCTCGAAGCCAACCGAAAAAAGCAAAAGCTATTCACATCCATCGAACCAAATCCTGATTACAAGGGCGAAGGACGTTGCTATTTAATGGGCCTAGCTGCGACTGACTCCCCAGCCTCCACGGGTACTTCGCTCCTTCAATTTTCTCGTCAATCTGGCGAAACCACCGAGATGAAAGCAAGCCATTTAGAAGAGGTGGACTTCTCCGATTGCTTTACACGCAAAGACCGATTTTTTGCGGCATTCAATGAATTTTTCTCTTCTGGCGATGAAGTGCCAGAAACTCCATCACAAGTAGAGGACACCGACGTGACCGAAGCGCAACTTAAAGCAGCACTGCAAGAGCAGTTTTCTACATTCAAAGGCGAGTTCAAGCAAGAACTGAAAGAAGAGTTCAACTTGCAAGACGAAACAGAAACGCCAGAGCCAGAAGAGAAGGGAACAAGCGTTGATCTGTTCTCTGCCACTCTGGACGAAAAACTAAAACCGTTAATCGAGAAAGTGAATAGTCTCGAAAACCAATTCGCTGAACTTTCAAAAGAAGTTCCGGGTCAAGAACCAGATGGTTCTGGTGCTGACGATAAATTCTCAGCTAAGGAGATGTTTTAATGCTGAACGCAATTTCAACTCAATACCTGCAAGAGTTCTCTTCAACAATGTTGACAAGTGCAGGCGCGTCAGCAGGTCAAACCATGTTTAACCTTACGCCGCCAATGGAAACTAAGCTGCGTCAGGCAATTATGCAGTCAGATGCCTTCTTGGGCATGATCGCGATGCTGCCTGTACAGCAAATCAAAGGTCAGGTTGTTGATGTTGGTAACGATGGTCTATCAACAGGCCGCGGCAACAATGAGCGCTTTAGCGTAGAAGTAGGCCAAAGTGGTAACACCTACGAGTTGGTTAAAACTGATTCTGGTGCGCACATTCTTTGGGAAACCATGACGCAATGGGCGAACTCAGGCTCTAAAAATGAGTGGTTGAAGATGATGCAAAATGCCATCTCGCGCCGTTTTGCTCTCGATATTCTACGTGTTGGTTTCAACGGAACATCGGCTGCAACGGTAACAGACCCAGCCGCAAATCCACTTGGTCAGGATGTCAACAAAGGTTGGCTGACTATCGCGAAAGAGAAGAAAGCGAGCCAAGTCCTTGCTTCTGCCCAACTCGACTCATCAGGTGCAACCGCGGATTCTTACAAAAACCTAGATTCGTTGGTTCAAGACCTGATCAATACCACGATTGCGCCAGAGCATCGTCAAGACCCTGATCTTGTGGTTCTCGTCGGTTCAAACCTGGTCGCAGCAGAGCAGCACCGTTTACTGGAAGCGGCAAACACGCCTACCGAGCACAAAGCTGCTCAACAACTGGCAAAAACCATTGCAGGTAAGAAAGCCTATCAAGCGCCGTTCTTCCCAGCCGATCAGGTTTGGGTAACCAGTACCAAAAACCTGCAAGTACTCACGCAGGAAGGCACGCAGTGGCGCAAGCAAAAGAACGATGAAGACACGCTTCGCTTCAAGCAAAACCACATCCGTATGGAAGGTTATGCAATCGGCAACCTGAACAAGTTCGCTGCTATCGAGTCTGTCACCGTTGTTGAGCCTTTAGCTTAAGGAGTAATGCATGGTTAGCCCATTAGCAAAACAGCGCCGAAAGCTCATTGAACAGCAAACTAACCAGTTTGTACCGGAAGTCATTTCCGGTGCAGATACCGACAGCCTGCACATCAAGCTGATTGAGTTTGAAGAAGACCGCAAGTATTTGCGCTCATTTAACGCCATCGCTGATCGAATTAAGCACAAGCGTGAAGTGCTGGTACCGAAATACAAGCCGTATGTTCAGGCTTATTTAGAAAGTGGCGAAGCGTTCGAAAACCCAATTTTTACCAACATGGTGGTTTGGCTATTCGACATTAAAGAGCTGGATGCCGCGATTGAGTGGTGCATGAAAGCCATTGAGCTAGATTTGCCTACGCCAGAAAACTTCCGCCGTGACTGGCCGACGTTCTGTGCTGACGAAGTGTTGGCATGGGCGGAGAAAGAATCTGAACGTGGTCATTCCATTGAGCCTTACTTCTCCCAGGTGTTCGATAAGGTCGAGAAAGAGTGGCGCTTGCACGAGAAGGTTCACGCTAAGTGGTACAAGTTCGCGGGTTTATACCTGATCCGAAATGAAGAAGGCCAGCCGCAAGCCACAGCTGTTGGCAACGTAGAAACATTAGAAAAAGCATTGGCTCTGCTTCAACACGCGCACGATAAGAACAGCAAAGTGGGGGTGGGTACCCAAATCAAGAAGATTGAAGCCCGTATTCGCGCCATTAACGAAGGCAAGAATCTGTAAAGACTCCTACGCCACCGCGCCTCGGCTGGTGAGGTAAGAGAAGCTAACCGGCTAACTCGATACCGTCGACCCAGTGGCTAGAGGCGCCCTAATTTAACTAATCAAGGGACCGTTATGAGCTTTGGCGGAAATGTTAACAGTGCAGTCGATATCGCCATACCCGGTGAAGGATGGCCGGATTTATCTACGGCTGAATTTCGCAGTTTACGCCGTGTTCCCCATACGTTTGATAACGACTCTTTGAACTACGCGGTGGCCATCGCCGCGCTGAATATTCAAGAACGATTAGAAAGCCTGATCGTAGATGGCGAAAAACCAGTGCTGAGCAGCCCGAAAATCATGCTCTACAAGCGTGCGGTTTATGGTCGGGCTCACGCCGAACTGATGAAAGAGTTTGCGACTCAAGACCGCCGCAAAGAAGGTGAAAGCGTGGCAACGGATGAACCGGAACAAGAGGCACGTTTTCTCGCCCAGAGTAACAAAGATGTGCGTGCGCTCCTTGGCCGCAGTGCGAATGGGATTGACTCGATATGAGCGAAACCACTTACAACAAAACCAAGCTGGAACACCTGACGGATTATATCGTCAGTCACCTGAATTCCAATGTGCTCGATAACAAAATTGATGCCTGGCAGGAAAACGGCTCCATTGTGCCAAACGGTGAAGATCGAGGGAACGGCGGTTATATCGCCTGTCACTGGAAGTACAACGCAGTGATCAGTATTGAAGAGTTTCCACACCGACTTCTGGACCCTCGCTGCTTACTTGCTCTGGTTGCCTGTTGGCTCAGCGATTACGACACCACGCGTAATGAAGATGAGTTAGGCGACCCAGACCTTTCGGTTGATGTGATCAGCAGTGAGGTAGCCGACGTTTTTATTGAATTGGAAATGATGGAGCCGATTGAGCTGATCCCTGACCCAGCGGGAATGATTACTTGGCGAGGGGAAACCTACCGAGTGCAGGCCGTTGAAATCTACACCGCAGAAGAAGCGGAGTTGGTGAATGAAGCCGCAAATTAAGGTCAATGAGCGCGATGTGCTCAACATGCAGGAAAAGCTGGCCATGCTGGCTCTGCCACCTAAAAAGCGAGTCTGGATACTGAAAACCCTTGGCCGCTGGGAAACGACCAATACCAGAAAGCGCATTCGCTCCCAAAAAGACGTTAACGGACGCGCTCTGCAACCAAAGAAAGGAAAGAGGAAAGGCAAGGTTTTAAAGCGGATGGCAAAGGGCTTAACTCCTTATGTGAGAAACGCCAACCAGCTTGATTTGACTTGGAGTAACAAGTTAACCGCAAAAATCGCAGCAAGGCACCACCTTGGTCAAAAGCAAAAAATGACCAAGCGCCAAATGCAAAAGCGATGGGGCAAACCGGATTACTCAGCACCTTGTACCAAGGGGCAAGCGAGAAAGCTAAGAGAACTGGGTTACACGGTACCGAGAAAAAGCGGCAAAGGACGAAAGAAAGCCAGCTTACGTGAGTTGATGGTAACCATCACCCACGGACAAGCAGGACAGCTCATTCGAGAACTCTCTAATCAGCCAAATATCACCAGTTGGGATATTCCATTAGCAGAGCGTCAGATTCTCGGTAGTAAAGAACGTGAAGTGAACCGCCAGCTCATCAAGATATTTGAGCAGGCAAAACAGAGGAAATAACCAATGGCAACCGGAAAGGTAGAGGTTAACAATCTCAATTTGGCACAAGGCGGTATCCCTGAGATAGAACGTCACGTGCTTTTCATCGGGCGTACTGACAAGGCCGAACTGCAAGGCAAAGTGACCCGTATTAATAACATGACCAACCTTGACGAAGTTGTTGCCGATGATGCGCTTGGCCTGAACGTGAAAGCCGCCCAGCTTAACGGCAAACAAAACTGGACGGGTGCGATTGTTGGCTTAGATGCAGACGATACCTGGCAAGACGCTGTTGATCTGGCGAACCGGACTGACTCATTCGAAGGCATTGCTATTTGTGACCCAGTCACGGTCAACACTCAGTTTGATGATATGCAGTCGAAAGCAACCGAGCTGACTAGCAAACTTGGTCGTTGGGTGTTCTTCCTCGCCGCTTGTGCGGGCATTGACTCAACCCCAGATACAGGCCAAACGTGGGCAGAGTACGAAACCGCCATGCTCGACCTGGTGAAAGATGTTTCTGCAAACCTCGTGACGCCCGTTCCTCAGCTTAACGGCAATAACGTAGGTGTACTCGCTGGTCGTTTATGTGATCGAAACGTCACGGTAGCAGACAGCCCGATGCGTGTCGCAACAGGTTCAGTCTTGAGTTTGGGAGACATGCCAACGGACAGCGCAGGGAAAGCATTAGAGATGAGTACCATCGCAACGCTAGCTGATGCACGTTACTCATTGCCGCAATGGTATGCCGATTTAGAAGGGGTGTACTGGTCGGATGCGACCACATTGGAAGCCAAAGGCGGCGATTATCAGTACCTCGAATACGTTCGCCCGGTGCACAAGCTTAATCGTCGTGTGCGTATCAAAGCGATCCGCCGTATTGCAGACCGCATTCTTAACTCAACGCCTGCAAGCATTGAGCTGAACCGCACTTATTTTCGCAAAGATATGCGTGATATGTCGAAAACGACAGAAGTCGGCGGTATTACCTTCCCTGGTGAAATCATGCCGCCAGAAGATGGGGACGTCACCATTCAGTGGGTAACCAAAACCAAAGTGTCTATCGGTTTGATGGCTCGCCCTCATAACTGCCCGAAACACATCGTGGTCAACATCGCGCTTGATCTTACTAACCCTACAGATTTGGAGGCGTAATCCATGAGAATTTCTGGCAAGAACATGCATTTCTCCTTAGGTGACTACAAGCTCAAAGCACAAAAAGTCACGTTATCGATTACCGATAATTCCGCCATCAATAAAACCTCGGGTGTGCCAGATGGTTACGTCGACGGCGATGTTGAGGCTAGTGGTGAAATGGAGCTGACCACGCAGCAATTTAACCTGCTAGGCAAAGCTGCGAAACAAGCCGGCTCTTGGCGAGGAATGCCTGATTTTGACGCGCTGTTCTACGGCAAGATTGATAAAGATGAGCTCAAAATTGAAGCCTTCGGATGTCGTATCAAAATCTCTGACCTACTTGATGCCGATTCGAATGGCGGTAGTGCATTAGTTCACAAGTTGCCGTTCGAGGTGACAAGCCCAGACTTTGTCAGCATCAACGGTGTGCCGTACCTACGTCCGGATGAAACCGAAGATTTGGTTCAATAACAAGGAGGTATGATGGCAGATGTTATCGACCATGCCTGCGGTATTGAAACCCAATTCACAGAAGTGGCGCTTGCCAACCAACTGGCAAGGGCTAAGCGAATTGAAAAACGGGAAAGCGCACATGAATGCGGCGAATGTGGCGACCCAATCCCAGAAAAACGCCGGCAAAAAGTACCAGGTTGCATCTACTGCACCCAGTGTCAAAGCGAATTGGAGCGAATGAACCGATGAATTTAGCAAAGCTCTTTGTTGAGAAAATCATGAAGCCAGCCCTTGACCACTTAGACATGGCATCCGGTGGTAAAGGCACAATGAACACTCAAGCGGCCATTAATCTGATCCTGATGATTATTGCCCATGAGTCTGGAAAGTTTACTTACTCAAAACAAGTGCGTGGTCCTGCATTGGGCTTTACCCAAATGGAGCCAGCCACCTTCAACTGGCTTGTTGAGTGGTTAGGTAAGAGTCGCCCTCACTTGTTGGATGCATTGTCGATGTTTTGCCCCGTTGAGCACTTAGACCCTCGTTACATGGTGATTTCACCCGAGTTCGCAGTGGCAACCGCACGACTCAATTTAATTCGGTTTCCGGAAGCCTTGCCTGAAGCCGATGACCTAGAAGGCTTGGCTCGGTACGCGAAGAAGTACTGGAACACGAGCGCAGGGAAAGCAACCGCAGAAGATTACCTGCAAGCATATCAATCGCTAATCGGAGAAGCAGCATGAGTTTCATAACTGGAATCGTTGGCAAAACATTGTTGGAAGTACTGAAAGGTCTGTTCTTTCAAATCAGTTGGTCAATCATCCTTGAACGCTTCGCCACACGTCTTGTGGTATGGGGCTTGGAAACCTTGAAAGGCCTTAGCACAAACGATGTTCTGCAAGAAACCGTGGACGACATCATCAATGCATTACAAGGCAAACGCTTAAAAGAAGTGCCACAGAAGGAATAGCGATGGATTCATCATGGATATCGGCGATTGTGGCAACGATAGCGCTGCTTATTGCCATCATCAATGTGGTTTTCGGCAGAACGGATAAAGGGCAGAACACCGCCCGAGATCATGATCGTCGTATCCATGCCAATGAGCTAGCCACTGAGCGACTGCGTGGTGATGTCGCTGAGAAGTACGCCACCAAGCACGAACTACGGGAAGCCGTAGATGATTTGAAAGATTCAATTAACGGACGGTTCGACCGTTTGGAAACCAAGCTAGATAAAGAGAGAGATGTAGCATGAGCAAGCAAATTGTACTAACGGTCGGTGATGCAGATATCACGTTCGTCCCAACAGAAGCGGATTACAACGACTACATGAACGCGTTGGCACAGGGGGAAATCGTGAACTCTGCGCATAACTTTCTGATGAACACCGTTATAGAAGAAAGCAAAGAAGTATTCCGTGAGCTGACGAACGATAACCCAGGTGCGGCAATTCAGGTTGTGGGTGAAGTTCTCAAGGAATACACGCCGAAGCTACAGATCAAAGTAAAAAAATAGATGCCCTTGTTCGGGCTATGGACTCCAACGAGCTCGAACAAATGCTCACCTGGCGACGTAAGTGGTTGCCGGGTGAGACAGACAGCGAAGAGAACCTTGCAAGGGCAATTTGGTTAGAGCGTCAGTATTGGGAAAACATGCAAGCTGCCACCGCCAACGGGGTTGCCAGGGCGTTTAGCTGATAAGGAACATGATGTTACCAGAAGCACTCAGATTTCAAGTTGGATTGATTGACCAGATTTCTAAACCTCTGGGCAATATTCAACGCAATTTGAATGATGTCACCAATACCTACCGTCAGGGTACTCATACCATGATGGCTGGCGCGGCAGGCATGGTGGGTGCTGGCTTTGCATTGCAACAAGCCTTGATGCCAGCAATTGAGATGGACAGGGCATTAGGTGAAGTGAAATCACTTGGTGTTGCCGATGACCAACTAAAAACCCTTACCCAAACCGCAATGAAGTTTTCGGTTGAATATGGTAAGTCGGCCACTGAATTTGTGGCGGCTTCGTATGATATCAAATCTGCTATGGGAGATATGACAGGTGATGAACTGGCGGGTGTCACAAGAAGCTCGGCTATTTTAGCCGCTGCGACTAAAGCAGATACAGCCACCATTACCAACTATATGGGCACCATGTATTCGGTTTTTAAAGACCAAGCCGATCGGATTGGTAAAGACAACTGGGCTGAACAAGTTGCAGGTATGACCGCAAAATCTGTCGAGAGGTTCAAAACCACGGGTCAAGGCATGTCGGATGCGTTTAAAGGTGTTGGCGCATTAGGTAAAACTCACGGCGTAGCCATTCAAGAGCAAATGGCCGTGCTTGGCCTACTACAAGGCTCTATGACTGGTAGTGAAGCGGGGACTCGTTACAAAGCTTTTATGAACGGTGTTGTCAAAGCACAAGACAAGCTTGGTATGTCGTTTACCGACAGTAACGGAAAAATGCTGCCCATGTTCGACATTATGTCGAAACTACGCAACCAATTCGGTGATTTAGATTCACTGGAAATTGATCAGATTAAGCAAGCTTTCGGCTCGGATGAAGCCGTGCTGCTTATCACTGACTTGATAGGCAAAACGAATGAGCTGCAATCCAGCGTCAAAGACCTAAATGATGCCAGTAACTTAAATACGGCAATTAACATGGCCGGAGCGATGACCGACCAATGGGAACGACTCGAACAAGGCGTGTTTGCAGTTCGCACTGCTTTTGGTGCCGCGTTGTTGCCTTCTCTCTTGCCTGTGATTTCAAGCTTGGCTGATGGTGCGATAGAAATCATCGAATGGACAGAGATGTTCCCGAACCTGACCAAGTACATTGGTTTTGCTGCCATGGCGATTTTAGGTGCAGCAGCAGCAGGTGGTGCTTTTACCTTAATGATGGGTGTCGGTAAACAAGTCATGGCGACTTATATGCTCACCATGAAGATGTTTACAGGGGTGAACTTTTTACTAACTAAAGGAATGGCAGCGCTTCGCGTTGCAATGCTAGCGGTAAACATCGCAATGATGGCGAACCCAATAGGATTCATTGCTGGTGCTGTCGTTGCCGCAATCGCCGCAGTGGGTGCGCTGATCTTCTACTGGGATGACCTGAAAGCCTCACTTGGTGACACAACCTGGTTCCAAGTACTAGAAGGGGCAATCACTTTAATCACACTTCCATTCAGAGCCATGTTTGAGTTCATCAAGGCAGGTTGGCAATGGGTCATGAGTGGCTTTACCGACACTAGTGGATTTGCCTTTATCGGTGATATGGCCAACTCAATTAAGGACGTTTTTTCCGGAGTGTTCAATTGGATTTCTCAGAGCCTAGCGGGAATTTGGGACTCAGTGAAAGGACTCATTGATTGGATACCAGGTTTGGGCGGTGATGATGAAGCGACTCAAGTGAAATCGAAGTCCGTTCAAAGCGCTACGCCTCGTGCACAAATTCAACCTGGAGGCGCAGCCAAGAATATTGCCAGTTATCAAACCAGTTCGACGAACTACGGTGGTGTGGCGATTTATCCAACCTACATGAACAGCCCGCAAGACATGGCGAGTGAAATAGAAATGGCGGCAGGTTAATGGCGGATTACAAATACCAGGACATTTTGATTGAGAACGGGGATGTGGTGCTCGATGCAGGCCGCAACCCAATCTTGATTCAAGACCGTGCGGTGATCGCCCAAGACATCAAACACGCCATCATCGAGAGCAATTTAGCAGTGGATTTAATTGCTGAGCGAAGCCCATCAAAGAAAGCCGATATCCGCACCAGGCTGGAACTGCTTGTTGAAGAAGACGTTCGATTAGTACCAGGTACCGTGCGTTTGGATGAACCTACCGGGGGCACGATTTACGTATTTGCCGACACCATGGACTTTGGCGAGTTGCAATTAGAGATAGTGAATAACGGAGAGCGTTAATGACTGATATTCCAAAACCAGACTATTCCGAACTGGTGAAGCAATCGGGTATCCCAACCGATGAAGCAGGGTGGAAGAAAGTACTCAAAGAGGAAATGGACAAAGAAGGTTCCATCATCTCAAACGACTCTCCGTTCTCTCCATTTTGGCGCCTTATTGAAGCCACGGTCGTGAAAGTCACGATGTGGCTTATCAATACTTTATTGGTTGGCTATGTCTTGCCGAATATGTTTGTTGCGACCGCCGTTGATCAATGGCTCGACCTGTTGGCGTGGCAATGCAAACTCACCCGCAAAGGGGCAACCAAAGCCAAAGGGATGATCGCTTTTCAACGTTCTGCGGCTAAAGGACCTGCGTTGGTTATTCCCAAAGATACATGGGTACAGACCGAACCGATTAATGGCACGATTTACCGAGTAAAGGTGCTTGCGGATACCACGATGCCAGAAAACGAAACCATGGTGATGGCAGAAGTCGAGGCAGAGAACGAGGGCGCGGCTTACAACCTAGGTGAAGGGTATTACCACATTTTACCAACAGCCATTCCGGGTATTGGCGCAGTGACGAACCCTGACGAATGGTTGAATGAAGCAGGGGCAGACAAAGAGAGTAATGACGAACTCCGTCTACGTATACGTAACCAATGGAGCGCAGTAGCAAGATGGCACATTGATGCGGCCTACCGCTCGCTGCTCACCAGTCGCGCAGGTATCAACGACGACAATGTTTATTTTGAGCATAACGCCCCGCGTGGACCAGGTACCGCAAACGCGTTCATTCTTTTAGATACGGGGGAACCATCGGCAGAAATGTTAGCGGATTTGAATGAGTACATCCGTGTCGAAGGTCAGCACGGACATGGTGATGATCTGCAAGTCCTCGCCATGCCAGAAACGACTCACGATATTGTCTGCCGGGTTTGGCCACTTAGTTCATTAACGATGGAAGACCGAGACGCGTTAAAAATTAAAGTGGAGCAGTTTATTAGTGCGGCTTTCCGTGAGAACACCGATTACTCGCCAACAGTTACTAGTCCGGTTCTTCGATTCAGTTTCTCAAGATTAGGGCAAGAGCTGCATGAGCAGTTTTCAGAGATTGAATCGCTCGAATTCGATAACGCCGACATCATCAATAACTTGACGGTACCGCGCATTAATTCTCTGGGGGTGACCGTTGAAAATTCCTGAGATTAATCTGCGTTACTGGATGGGGCGTGGCGAACTGGCTAAGTTCGCACGAGCCATGCGTAACTACTGGGAACATGTGAGAGCGGCATTCGAAATGCCACTGCAGCAGCATGATCCGTTAACCGCGCCAATGGCACTGGTCAATATTCTTGCCTGGCAACGTGAAGTCGAACGCTTAGGCCAAGAGCCGGAAGCTCTGTTTCGTATTCGTGTGGCTCATGCATACGGATTTGCTCGCGATGCGGGTTCGATTGCTGGCTGGGAAGAGATGTTCACGAAGTTGGGCTATCCGCATATCACTCAAGATGAACGACTAGACAATGTCGACTGGGATGTCATTAGCTTAAAAATCAAAGATGGCGATCTAACCAACGTTCCAAAGCTGATAGATACAGTGATCAGACAGTACGGAAGAACATGTCGAAGATATCAATATACAACCTATTCAGATGCACACGTGGGTGTGAATAGTTTAAGCGCTAACGCGAGTTACTCAACATCGAAAGTGTCTGCGAATTTACATGTCAACATGATGCCTCAAGCACTCAGTATCAGCAGCGAATATTACCTAGCCAATGTGAGAGGGTGAAAACCTATGGTCAATAGTACACAAAAGTCAATTTTAACAAATGCTGGTAAAGCTCTATTGGCGAGGCTGAACGCAGATGAGCAAGCGCTAGTCATCGATAAAATGGTGTTTGCCAACATACCAAACCGCCAAGAGTTTCCGCAGCCGGAGGATGGTTTACCTTCAGAATATATTGTTTATCAAGAGCCTATTGAACAGCGCGGGCGTCTTTCTGAGCATGCCGTTATTTACAGCTCTACGTTACGCAGCAGTGTTGGCCCTTTTGAGTTTAACTGGACAGGCGCATACTGCTCGGAGCACGAAACACTTGTCACGATTGATCATCATACTCTTACTCCTAAGACGGTTGATGAGGCCGGAGTAGCGGGAAATACGCTAGTTCGTTCTTTAGTTTTAGAATACAAAGACGCGGCAGCCATTACCAATATTACGGTTGAGCCTGAGAGTTGGCAGTACAATGCTAGCAAACGGCTTGTAAAGATGGACCTTGATGTGGCCCAAAGTTTAATGGATCAAAACGGCACGAGTTGGTTTATTGAAGAAGGTTTTTTGGTCACGAATGTTGATACTGGCAAGTTTAAGGTTGGCAGCGGTGTTGGTTATGTCAATGGGTTTCGCGTAAGCCTTGATTACGATAGAAGCCTTACGACGAGCCTTACTGCTGCTAATGTCTATATAGATTGTGTTCGTGATGGCCGTGCTACCGGTGAGCAATTCACCGAGTATAGTTTTGTCATTACGGAAGGCCTGTTGCAAGACTATGTCGATGACCAAAAACGTCAACACTATGTGTGTAAGCTCGCGGAAATTAAAAGCTCTACTCATACGGTTGATTTACGTCCAAAATCTAAATTGGAAGTGGGTACAGGTGAGTTTTATGCCATTGACGGAGTGCATGTTGAAAAAGCTCAAGGCGTATCCTTTGATTTGTCGGTCGACAACAGAGATACGATTTATTCCCTCAAGCAAAGACTGTATGTACCACTAGGTGTGAAGATTCGCTGTAACTTTTTGCCTGATGATGATGTAAGGCAGATCTATGGTGAAGGAGAAATTCTGACCCGAGATATATGGGGGAATGAGCATAAGTTTGATTTGTACAGAGCCACCCATGGCCCTCGTTTTACGCCAAGCAATCGGCTTAATATGGGCATGCGCCTTGGAACAAATATTACGGTTGGCGTAATAGGAGATTCTATCACTGATGGTGCAGATGCATCTGGTTGGAGTGCGAATCCAATTGATGGTAGCGGCAACTTGCGCTCATCAAATTACGACCACAACAAAAATGGTGGAGTGGGTTCATGGTTTCGAATTTTCATCGATAACTTAAATACGATTAGTGCCCAAAATGCAGTGCTTGGGTTTAACGCATCGTCATCGGGTAAAAAACTGATGGATGGTTGGTCTTATCGAAACTTTGACTATGGCTTTTTCCAGAATCACGCCTATCAGAACCGCGCGCCAGACGTACTTTTTGTAGCAATGGGTGTGAATGACAACGGCATGATTGCTGATAACGATGACTTTGATACGTACTGGGAACAGTTCGATAAGTTAATCCGTAAAGCGTGGGGCTACGGCACAACCGTTGGCTTTGTGAGTGTCACCAACACCATAAAATCATGGAGCTACTTGGAAGGCGCTATCAAAAGAAGTCTTGACCAGCAATATCGCACCGTCGAAGTTTTCGATTTAGCGAAGTACTTAGAAAAGTTTAGAACGAGTGGTTTTGAAACTTCATTCGACCTTTGGTACGACGTCAGTAATGTCTACGACATAACCCATCCTAATGATGTAGGTCATCGATTCCTTGGTGGTGCCATGACTAAAGAAGTTCTCGGTAGCCAAATTGCCAGTGTCCAGGACGGTGTGAACATTATCCCTCAAACCAACAACGATACGCTGGTTCGAGGATATCCTTCGGGTAATGACTATGATCCCGTCCTGGAGAATGTCAGCGGTGGTTATCTAGATGAATTCAAAGGTCTGTCGTATGTAGCTCCCAATGAAAATGTGTCTTGTTGGTATTTTCTATGGTGTGAAGACGATGATCTGTCGTTAGTGTGTATGGAGCCAAAAGCGAACACCTACAATGGGAGTGGTAGGGCTCACTCTTTGAAAGTGATGCTAAATGATTTTCAAAGTGATGAAACCACTTATACCGTGGCGTCCACAGGGTTAAATAGTATTTCAAGCTACATGACAACTAAAATATCGAAGCTTGGTTACGGGCTAAACCTTGTCCGAGTGATTTATGACGGACAACCTTCGAAAGTTTACCTTCCAATTATGATGATACGCAAAAATGAGTCTTTGGCCGTGATACCAACTGTTCGTCGTCGTTTCTCTAGTACATTGAAACCGATTTCTTTATTTGGTAGTCAGCGTGATTTTTTAAATCGTCGGTTCCAACCTACAGATGCTAGAGATGAGCTGCCAGATGCTGTTGATGGAAAAACATATCCAGTAGCAGGATATGTGAAAGTTCAAACTCCGAATAAGTGTGGTGTTGCGGTGTTTGCAAAAGAGCAAACAAACGAGGGCCTAAAAGTCATTCGAAAAGACTCAGCAACGATTTCTCTTAAACGTCTTAACGATACATTAATAGAAGATATTGCGCTGAATGTGAGTAATGACTGGGCAGTTCAGTGGACAGCACAACCAAACAAACAAGGTCAAATAACCGTTGTTGGCACGGATGGAACAAGTATTACGCGAACGATTGATGACTTGTCTGGAGGGGCATGCTTGTTCGTAAACGAATCCACGACACAAGAGACTTGCATTGTATTTGGCGGCGCACTGCAAATTGACTAAGGTGTAGATGTTTATGTTATCTCTTAACGGCATCCCAATCTCACTTAAGAATCTGCGTATTAGTGTACGCCAACAGCTAGCCGGACAAGATATGTCCGGCCAGTCCTCGTCGACTGACCAAGCCGAAACGGGTAACAAAGGCAAAGTGTTGTCCGTAAGTGGCGTGATCCCATTTAGTAAGAGTGAAATCCTAAGCAACCTTTTCACTATGGCAGGCGGACAAGATAGCAATGCTCGCCAGATTTATCGCATCAGCAATAACACGGCCGCTGCGCTAAAGATTCGCCAGGTGAAGTTCCAAGGTACTATTCGAGCCGATGAACAAGAGAGCAACCGGCAATGGAACGTCGCTTTCGAGTTGGTCGAGCATCTGTCCGTTCCTGAGCGTGTTGAACAGCGACAGGAAGATAAGCCAGCAACTCAACAGCAGGTGCAAGGGGTAACCACTCCGGTTGAGGTGGGGCAAAGTGAAGACGTTCCGCCAGATACCAGCGTCGAGCTCACTGGCATCATGAAGTTTCTCAAATCACTAGACGAAATATTGTCTTAGGGAGGAGTGATGGAACCAAATCATAAGTTCGTTTGCCGAGCCTATCTTGGCAGTCAGAAGGTTAAAGCGAAAAAACACCGTATTCTCTTTGATGTGAACACGCCAGGTCGCTGCTCAATTTCCGTAGAAGGTGCCCCGAAGGTTAATACCATTATTGCGGTTGATATCGGGTGGGGTGACAGCATATCGCGGGTATTTCTTGGTTATATCGAACGGGTTCAAGCATCAGAAAAAGGGTGGTCAGAACTGTTTTGTCGTGAGTTGGCGGCATTATTGTTTAAGCCGCTTGATATCACGCTTCGTCATCCGACCTTGATGCAATTACTGAGCGATGTCACCAACAAAACTGGACTGCAGTTTGTCGTGCCGGAAGCGGCTTACAGTAAAACTTCCATCCCTTGCTTTTACAGTGATGGCAATGGTTACCGTGTAATAGACGAGCTGTCTCAAGCGTTCGGTATAGAAGACCTGTTTTGGCAACAGCAAGGTAATGGCCAAATCTATGTGGGCTCTTGGAAAGACTCTTACTGGGCAGATAAGCCGGTGACTATTCCTGATAGCTTAATGACGGGACACGCTACAGCGAAGTCCGTGAGAATACCTGCGAGCCCTAAGTTAAGACCGGGGGCAGTCGTCAATGGCTTGCGTTTGGTGGGTGTTGATTTCCAAGGAACAGAGGTGAAGCTGACATGGACGTAAATGCAATAAAGCGGATCATCTTCCGACTGTTTCCAGAACTGACCGGACGCTGGCACTTGCCACGATGGGGTAAGGTGGTTGCGTTACCTGAGCTGCCGGAAGAGGGCGACATGTCTGATCGCTTTTATCCGCATTACGCAGTGGACGTTCAGCTGCTCGATGAAAAGGGCGTGGAGTTCAAAGACAAATCACCACTTCAGGCGGTACCACTACCAATACCAGGGGGGGGTGAATATGCCGGAAGACTTGAGCCACCGGCAATCGGCAGCATTGTAGAAATAGGCTTTATGTTCGGCCAACCGGATAAGCCTTTTATTCGTTGTGTGTTGCCATTGGGATTCAAGTTGCCAGCGATTAAGCAAGGCGAAAGCCGTTACCAACAACGCCAAGGTGTTTACCAGTTGGTCGACGAAGAAGGTAACTTTGAAAGCAAGACCGACAAAGACAACATCACCGAATGTTTAAACCAACGCATCAAAGTGTTGGAAGACAAAATAGAAGAAATCACAAACAACAAAACCACGACTGCCAAGAAAATCATAGAAGTCGCTGACCTCATCACCATGAATGGCGGTAAAGGGATTGTGCAAGGTGATTGTATCTGCGCGTTCACAGGCAAGCCTCACTCTGATTTGTCATCGACAGTTAAGGCAGGTAAATAAACATGGCAATGAGTAAAGCTTCACTTAAACAGAAGTTGGAAACCGAACTACAAGCACAAGGGTTCGTTCTTGCAGGCGAATTTGCCATGGTAGGGAAGATGGCAGAAGCGATCGCCAACGCTGTCTATGATGAAATAACACAAAACGCCAAGGCAAACATATCTAGTGGTAGCTCAGCAGGTGAACATCCAATTGTTTAGCTACCCAATAAAAAGGAGCTTTGTTAGTTACACCAATTCGACTCAACTGTAAATATCACCTGATAACATGTAAATTTTATCAGGTGATATAAGAAACTAGCTAATAACGGTCTGTATAGAATAAATAACTACATTTATTTTAAGTAAATATCAATCTTAGGTTTGATTATATTTTTAACGATATAATTAGAGCCTTCTAACGTTAAATGCCCATAGTCCCAGACAATAGGTGTATTCGCATTATCAACTTTAGCTAGACATTCTGTGCCGTCACATAGTTCATCAAGTAAAGAAATATAAAATATTTCTGATTTTGAATATCTTTCTCTAAGATTAATGTCAATATCTAGTAGCTCAGTTACAAATGAATAATCTTCGAATTTTTTTTCTTTCGCGTCCATGTGCCGCATAGCGATCGCTTTTGGTAATGATGGCTCCCATTGGGGAACTGGACCAATTAAAACAAACCTAGACTTAACTCCAAGAGCTCGGGACTCTTTTACAATTTTTAAGTAGTCATTGAGGTCATGTTCATTTTTTTGAGCTAAGAAAACAAAGTCAGGATTGAAGCTAATGACTGTTTCAAACGCTTTCTCATTAGAGCGATCACAAGCCTTTTTAAATTCACCTGTAGTTTTATTATCTTTTTCTATTAAAGGTCTACATCCAGAGCTTGCAACTTGAAGAATATCCATCTCAGGGAAGTTATTTCTCAAACCATAAGATAAAGCTTGAGCATGAGAGTCACCCCATAAAAGAGCAGAGTATTTACTATCATTATTTAATTTAAAGCAAGAGTCATCGATTCCATTACTTTTTTCGACATAATTAAAGGAATCAAAAAAATCACACTCTTGTCTGTATTCTTTAAGGAAACTATCTGTTACATAGTTTTCATGATGGTACATATTTAAGTACTTTGATTCTGGAGATTTTGTTAATTCTCTGACTGGGGAGTTAATACCATTTTCAATATATACAAACAAACTTATTGGTACTAATGCAACAACCATGTAAAGCGGTTTTACTTGGTAAAAAAGAAACCAAGAAGAGTAGTTTTTAAATGATATTCTTTCTATATACTTAGAACTCATGCCACCAAGAAATATTGATAACAATATTCCTGCTATTGTTGCTTCATCTAAGCCATATGAATATATAAATACAACTATTGGCCAATGCCAAAGGTATATAGAGTAAGACCACTTACCTAATGGCTGAAAGATGAAATTGTTAGTAATGAAGCTATTTTGACGATTGGAAATGATTATAAAGTAAGCTCCAAGGACAGGAAGGATAGCAAAGTGGCCAGGCCAAGGAATGCTGCTAGTTACGAAAAAATATGATCCAAGAATTAATGATAAACCCAGAAATTCTAAAACTCTTTTCTTTTTTTCTGAGAGGTTCCAAGGATATGCATAAGCAACGCCTCCCATCATCATCTCCCATGCTCTAGTAGGTAGCAGATAGTAAGAAGGGTTTGGCCACTTGTTAGTTGCAATTACACTTAAAATGAAGCCTAAGGTGGTACCAAACACGAGAAGGAGCTTTAAACTACGTAAAGGTAAGAACTTCTTGAGAGCTAGGATTACTACTGGGTAAAGAATATAAAATTGCCACTCGACAGAAAGTGACCATGTGTGAAGTAACCATTTCTCATGAGAAGCTGCATCAAAATAACCAGACTCACGCCAATAAACAATGTTAGATAAAAAACTAATGCTACTAGCAACGTGTTTACCTAATACTTTATAGTCTGAGGGTGTTAAATAGAGCCATCCAAAAACTAATAAAATAATACATAGTACAGCGAGAGCTGGAATGATACGGTTCGCACGTGCGACGTAGAACTGAAAAAGACTGAAGTTATCTTTTTCCAATCCTCGAAAAATTATCCCTGTCATCAAAAAACCTGAGATAACAAAGAAAACATCAACACCAGCAAAACCACCAGGAACCCACGATGGATTAAAGTGAAAGAGTACAACCGCTATTACAGCAATTGCTCTTAACCCATTTATGTCATACCTAAAGTTCATTACGACTACTCAGAATAAAATAAGACATTATAATTCAAATACAATAAGTTACAAATAAATAATGAGTGGCATTATACAGGTTAACTTTGTCAATCCCATTGCTTGAACATTTTTTTCTTCACATTTACAAAAAATAGTCAATATGAAAGGGCCTAAATATACGGTTAGTTAAATAATCTCTCTTCTACGGAATCCGCACTCCTCCTCCCCACCTGCGACGTTTTCGATCTGGTTTTTTCGCAATTCTTAAATGTCGAAATTCAGCTGTCTACGTAACACGGTAGATATCAAGCGAAGCCTTAGCTATAGCGGGGTTCGAGAATACCCCCAGACCTCTAAGAATCGCTTCTAGAGCCATTTTAGAAATTTCAAAAGTTGAAAAGAATTTCAGGAAATTGCAATTTTAATGATCTGGAAAGATCAGGTAGTGATTGGTAAGTGTTTGAAAATCATGGGGTGAGTGTGTTTTTCGTCATAAATGAAGACGATCAAAAGAAGAAAGAGACGATCAATTGTGAAGCTTACGAAGCCTTATATAGATTGGCTTGAAGGCGAATTACCAAGATAAATAAGTTTTTCAATTTATGAGACTGTATAATTACTCTGAGATTTTGAAATGACTTTGAAGTTAACGGTAAGAAATCTCTGTTTTCGTGGGAAGTGCATGAGAAGAGCTAAAGCCTGCTTCTTTGCCGGACGGCTTGTTAACTTCGAAGCCTAAACCAAGCAATTAGATTTAAATGTGTCGCCACTTCATCGCCACTTAATGTTTTTGTTTGATTTAACTAAATGATTTTAAAGGTTTAATTATTAAAGTGGATATAAAGCTTTACTACGTGCATGACCCAATGTGCAGTTGGTGTTGGGGTTACAAACCGACGCTTGATAAATTGAAACAGCAACTGCCAGGCGTTATTCAGTTTGAGTATGTGGTGGGTGGTCTTGCGCCAGATACTAGTTTGCCGATGCCACCAGAGATGCAACAAAAACTCGAAGGTATTTGGAAGCAGATTGAGCGTCAGTTGGGCACCAAGTTTAACTACGATTTCTGGAAGCTTTGTACGCCAGTAAGAAGCACTTACCAATCTTGTCGCGCAGTTATCGCAGCGGACTTTCAAGATTCTTATGAGCAGATGCTAGAAGCGATTCAACATGCGTATTACTTACGTGCGATGCCTCCTCATGAAGAAGCGACTCACTTGCAGCTAGCTAAAGAAATTGGTTTGAATGTTCAGCAGTTCAAGAACGATATGGACGGCTCTTTCTTAGAAGGTGTGTTCCAAGATCAACTGAGTCTTGCAAAGAGCCTAGGCGTGGATTCTTACCCTAGCTTGGTTCTTCAAATTAACGACGCTTATTTCCCGATTGCCGTGGATTATCTGTCAACAGAGCCTACCTTGAAACTGATACGTGAGCGTATTATTGACAATATGCCAGCGCAATAATCGCGATTTCAAATAACAAAAAGCCGCTCAATGAGCGGCTTTTTCGTAACTAAGTATATCCATCAAACAACGGTACTAAAGCACCATTGCAGCAATCCAACCAAAGATGATCAGTGGAATGTTGTAGTGGATAAAGGTTGGAACAACCGTTTCCCAAATGTGCTCATGCTGACCGTCGGCATTTAGACCAGATGTAGGGCCTAATGTCGAGTCGGACGCTGGAGAACCAGCATCACCCAAAGCGGCAGCAGTACCAACTAGCGCGATTGTTGCCATTGGCGAAAAACCAAATGCCAACGCGAGTGGAACGTAGATTGTCGCCAAGATTGGAATGGTTGAAAACGATGAACCGATACCCATTGTTACCAACAGACCAACAATTAGCATTAATAGCGCAGCAAGCGGCTTATTATCACCAATGCTGGTAGAGAGAGACTGTACTAATGTCTCAACGCCACCTGTTTGCTTCATTACCGCAGCAAAACCTGCGGCAGCGATCATGATGAAACCAATCATAGCCATCATATGCACGCCTTTTGTGAAGACATCGTGTGTTTCTTTCCAAGCAATCACACCGCCAAAAGTAAACACCATAAAGCCAGCTAGAGCACCAATAATCATTGAGCCAGTGTAAAGCTGAACACCCAATGCGGCGACAATACCAAGAGCGGCCACCAAGATGTGCTTTTTATTGATAGCATGATCTGTCTCGTGAACGACAGTCAACTCCGTTTCTTCGTAGATGCGCGGTTTACGGTAGCTAACAAAGATCGCCAGCAATAGACCAAACAACATACCAGCACCTGGCAGTAACATTGCCGTTGGAACTTGGCTTGCAACCACGTTTTCCAAACCGTTGTCATGTAGGTTCTTTAATAGAATGTTGTTTAAGAAAATACCGCCGAAACCAACAGGTAAGATCATGTAAGGTGTGATCAAACCAAAAGTAAGAACACACGCGACCAAACGCCGATCGAGCTTAAGTTTCGCAAATACGCCCAAAAGAGGTGGAATCAAAATTGGAATAAAGGCGATATGGACCGGAATTACGTTCTGAGATGACATAGTGACAAGAACGAGCGCGACTAACACCGCGTACTTTAACCCGGTAGTTGACGCCGAGTTTTCTTTACCGTTTAAGCGCTTGATAACACTTTTTGCCAGTAGGTCCGTGATGCCAGATTTAGAGATGGCAACGGCGAAAGTACCTAACATTGCGTAGCTTAGAGCGATAGTCGCACCGCCACCTAAACCACTTTCGAACGCGGCAACTGTGTCTCCAAGGCTCATGCCTGCGACAAGGCCACCAACGATGGCACTAAACGTGAGGGCAACCACCACGTTTACGCGCATCAATGCTAACACGAGCATGACGCACACTGATATAACGACAGGATTCATACTTTTCCTAATATGTTGTGTTTACTTATTATTCTTCGTCAACAAGCGGCCAACCGCCGAGGGCCTTCCATTTGTTGACAATGCCGCAGAATAATTCTGCTGTTTTTTGTGTATCGTAAAGCGCTGAGTGTGCTTCACGATTATCGAATTCCATCCCGGCCGTTTTGCATGCTTTCGCGAGAACCGTTTGACCATAAGCAAGGCCACTCAATGTTGCCGTGTCAAAAGTAGCAAAGGGATGAAAAGGGACTCTTTTTAGTTTACAGCGCTCATTGGCTGCATTTACAAAACCTAAGTCGAATGCTGCGTTATGGGCAACCATAATTGCGCGCGAGCAATCTGCGGCTTTTTGTTCTTTGCGAATAAGTTTATAAATCTCTTTTAACGCTTCTTGCTCAGAAACTGCACCACGAAGAGGGCTATATGGGTCACGAATACCATTGAATTCTAGCGCTTCTTTTTCTAAGTTAGCGCCCTCAAATGGCTCAACATGAAAATGAATGGTGGAGGCTGGATGCAACACGCCATCTTCGTCCATTTTTAACGTAACGGCGCAAATTTCTAAAAGTGCATCAGTTTGAGCATTGAAACCTGCGGTCTCAACGTCTACTACCACAGGGAAATAACCACGAAAGCGTTTTTTCAAGGTCAGAGCTTCATTTTCTATTGTCATGTCGGCTTATTTTTGTGTGACGAAGGCTGCATTATTGCAGATTATACCGACGAGAAAAACCGCAATTTAGGAGAAAAACGGAATTCTATTTTGCATCTCATCAATACGCTCGATCGCATTTCGGGTGATTGAGTTACCATGATTAACGTTAATCGTAATATCACGATATTTCGCACGTTGGCGAGGTTTTTGCATGCCAGGTGAAGTGGTTTTATTGATTCAAATTGACGGCAACAGACTGCCGTTTAAGAGACAGTACTTAGATGAAGAAATGGCTGATTACTAGTGGCGTTGTATTTTCGTTGTTTAGCACAAGCAGTTTTGCTGTGATGGGCAAACGTTATGTTGCCACTCCACAGCAATCTCAATGGGAAATGGTGGTCAACACACCGTTAGAATGCCAACTTGTTCACCCTATTCCAAGTTTTGGAGATGCGGTATTTTCATCTCGTGCGAATAAAAAAATCAATTTAGACTTTGAGTTAAAAATGCGTCGTCCGATGGGAGAAACACGTAACGTCAGTCTCATCTCTATGCCGCCACCTTGGCGACCAGGTGAACACGCCGATCGAATTACAAACCTAAAGTTTTTTAAACAGTTTGATGGTTATGTCGGAGGGCAAACAGCATGGGGCATTTTGTCTGAGCTGGAAAAAGGGCGTTATCCGACCTTTAGTTATCAGGATTGGCAGAGCCGAGATCAGAGAATTGAAGTCGCATTGTCATCCGTGCTGTTTCAAAATAAGTACAACGCGTTTAGCGACTGTATTTCCAATTTATTGAAATACAGTTTTGAAGACATTGCCTTTACGATTTTGCACTACGAAAGACAAGGCGATCAGTTAACCAAGGCTTCCAAAAAGCGTTTATCACAAATTGCAGATTATATCCGACATAATCAAGATATCGATCTCGTGCTGGTGGCGACGTACACCGATTCAACCGATGGCAAAAGTGCGAGTCAAAGTTTATCTGAGCGACGTGCAGAGTCACTTCGTGATTATTTTCAGTCTCTAGGGCTACCGGAAGATCGAATTCAAGTGCAAGGGTACGGCAAGCGTCGTCCTATTGCAGATAATGGCTCGCCAATAGGAAAAGACAAAAACCGCCGAGTCGTAATATCACTCGGGCGAACCCAAGTGTAACGAATATAAAAACGCCGAAGCTGAAAGCTTCGGCGTTTTTAATTTACTGACGTTGTTAATAATATTTTAATGGTATTTGCCAAGTACCTTTAGGTGGTTCCGGCTGTATAATTTGAATGTTAGTTTAAGCGGAATTTGGCAATGACTTCGCAATTGGTTGCGGTATCTATTTTTTCAACCTGTTTGGCAATAGCCGGATTAGGATGACGTTTCATGAAGTCTATTAATGCTTTAGTGCAACATCCTATTGAGTCGATAAAGCTTGCACATTCTTTATTTGGGCATTGTGGGATGAGTGTTAAGACTTTCTCTGAAGCCAGCTGAAGGTATTTGAGTTCATAGTCAGTGTCTCCGGCCCAACGCCAGAACTGAGCTAAGTTATGACAAGAAATCACAGAAATTAATAATCGCTCGTCTGCTTCAATTTCCACACATTCGCTAATATCTTCACTCAGGCTTAGGGCTTGCTGGTAATGAAGAATGCTGCGAACAGGGTCATCTAGTTGAAGTGCCGTATCGGCTAGAAGTGTGTGTTTTTCCCATTCACTGATCATTATCGTAATCCCGCATATCGAAGTTGCGGACAAATCTAAACGATAATTATTATCAAGTAAAGTGTTTTGTTTATAAAAGGACAGGCAGATCGCAGACCTGCCTGTAATCGATGTTCAACTTGCAGTACAAGTGATTATTAGAAGTACCGCTTAGCCTTCAAGACCTGCTGAAGCTTGCTTGTTTTGGATAAGCTCAATCATATAACCATCTGGGTCTTTTACGAATGCAATGTGTGTGCTTCCGCCTTTTACTGGACCTGGTTCACGCGTCACATTACCGCCCGCCGCTTTGATAGCGTCGCAAGTTGTGTAGATATCATCAACACCAATGGCGATATGACCAAAAGCAGTACCTAGGTCATATTCAGTTTTACCCCAGTTGTAAGTTAGCTCGATCACAGCACCTTGGGATTCGTCACCGTAGCCAAGAAACGCCAGTGTGTATTCGTACTCTTTATTCTCGTTCGTACGAAGCAACTGCATGCCCATAACTTCAGTGTAAAACTTGATGGATTTGTCTAGATCACCTACGCGAAGCATAGTGTGGAGAATTCGACCATTTGACATTTTTTGCTCCTAGCTTTGATTTTCAAATAGCGTTAGCTATCTGGATATACTTTCTCTTTATATTCGCACAAATCTTCAATAATGCAGCTACCGCAGCGAGGCTTTCTCGCCAAGCACGTGTAGCGGCCATGAAGAATGAGCCAGTGGTGCACATCGAGTTTGAACTCTTTTGGCACAACTTTTAATAGCTTTTGCTCGACATCATCAACCGTTTTGCCCATTGCAAACTTAGTACGATTCGACACGCGATAAATGTGCGTATCGACGGCAATGGTTGGCCAACCAAAAGCGGTGTTGAGCACGACGTTTGCGGTCTTGCGACCTACGCCTGGTAGCGCTTCTAACGCTGCACGATCTTCAGGAACTTCACCATTGTGTTTTTCCAACAAGATCTTACAAGTCTTGATAGTGTTTTCTGCTTTTGAGTTAAATAAACCGATGGTCTTTATGTATTCTTTTAAGCCATCAACTCCCAAATCGAGAATACTTTTCGGTGTATTAGCGACAGGGAAAAGCTTGTCGGTGGCTTTATTGACACTTACATCGGTTGCTTGCGCTGATAGTAATACCGCGATTAGCAGTTCAAAAGGGGAGCTCCAGTTAAGCTCAGTTTGAGGATTCGGATTGTTTTCTCGTAATCGCTCAAGAATTTCGATTCTTTTTATTTTGTTCATTGCTGACTTCCAATACCGTCTTTGCGGTTTATGAAAAAGGCTCCTATGACAGAGCCTTATTTTGTTATGCGTTGGTGACGCGAGCACGTTCTATGGTTGGTTTTTCTTCTTTTGGTTGACGTGCCTGGACTGAATTATCGATGACATTTTTAAGCGCTATCAACAGACCAACACCGATAAATGCACCGGGTGGAAGAAGCGCTAGCAGAAAGCTGTTGTCAAATTGGAAAACTTGAATGCGGAGAGCGGATGCCCAGTCTCCTAATAGCAGATCTGCCCCGTCGAATAGTGTGCCATTACCAATTAACTCACGCATGGCACCTAGCACGACCAAAACGCTTGTCATACCAAGCCCCATCCATAAACCGTCTAATGCTGCAGGCGCAACATCATTTTTTGAAGCATATGCTTCAGCTCGACCAATAATGATGCAGTTGGTTACAATCAGAGGAATAAAGATACCAAGAGACAGGTATAAACCATACGCATAGGCATTCATCAATAACTGAACACAGGTAACGAGAGAGGCAATGATCATCACGAACACAGGAATGCGGATCTCTTTTGGTACGTAATTACGAATAAGAGAAACCGTGACGTTGGAGCCGACCAGCACTAATAAGGTTGCAATACCAAGACCTAAGGCATTGGTTATCGTGGAAGAAACCGCTAACAGTGGACATAAGCCCAGCAGTTGTACGAGAGCAGGGTTATTGCTCCACATACCGTTTTTCATCAGCAAGTTATTTTCACTCATTACTGCTCTCCTTCACAGCCTAACGGCTGGCTAAGAATGTCTTCACGAGACTGGTTTACGTAGTTAACGGTATTTCGCACCACTTTTACGACGGCTCTAGGTGTGATCGTTGCACCAGTAAATTGATCGAAATCACCACCATCTTTACGAACTTTCCATGAGTTCCAGTTACTTTCCGTGACTTGTTTGCCCGTAAAGCTCAGGATCCAGTCGGTGACACGAAGATCAATTTTATCGCCCAGGCCAGGGGTTTCTTGATGGCTTAAGACGCGTGTCCCCAAAATATTGCCCTGATTGTCAATCCCAGTAATAACTTTTATCTCACCATTGTAGCCATCTGGCGCGATGGATTCTATTGCGATTGCTGTCGGTTCACCATTCTTCGTGGCGAGGTAGGCTGGCATCGCACGTAATGTCCCCAGTTCTGGTGACGTGACCATAGTGCAGGCTTGCGTGAGTGCGTTGTCATGCATGTTTTCTGGAATGACTTGATTCAAAACAGAAAGCAATTGTTGTTGTTCTTGTATCTTGATTTGGTCTTTTGTTAGGTACTGAGTAAAGGCGACTAATCCGGTTGTTGCACAGGCAAAGATCGCAAGTGTCAGACCATTTTTTCTAATAGCGGTTAACATGTTTACCTCAGTGACCGTAAGTTCTAGGTTTGGTGTAGTAATCGATCAGTGGTACACACATATTTGCAAGTAACACTGCGAATGCAACACCATCAGGGAAGCCGCCCCAACTGCGAATGATAAAGACCAAAGCACCAATAAGCGCGCCAAAGATCAAACGTCCTTTAACGGTTGTCGACGCCGACACGGGATCGGTTGCAATAAAGAATGCGCCAAGCATGGTTGCACCTGATAGCAAGTGGAAGATTGGCGACGCAGTTTCCCCTGGGGTCAGTAAGCTGAACACGAGGCTAAATAGCGTCAGGCTCACTAGGAAACCTGCTGGGATATACCACTGGATGATGCGTTTTTTGATCATCACTAAACCACCAAGTAAGTAGGCAAGATTTACCCATTGCCAACCAATGCCAGCTAAGCCATCGAATATTGGCTGCGACAGTACTTCGCTTGGGGTTGCACCTGTATGAATACCTGTTTTAAATGCATCAAGTGGAGTCGCCATTGTCACGCCGTCAACCCCCGTTCGAACTTGCTGAAGCGATAAGCCGTCGTAATCATAGCCCGTAAAAATTAAAGAGAGTGTATCTGCAAAATTTACGTGATCAGGTATGAGTGACGTCGGGGCACTCCAACTCGTCATTTGCACTGGGAATGAGATCAATAAGACCACATAAGCGACCATGGCAGGATTGAATAAGTTTTGACCAAGGCCACCATATAGGTGTTTAGCGATTACGATCGCGAAAATAAGTCCGATCACCATAATCCACCACGGAGACCATGGTGGGATAGCAACGGCTAATAACCAAGCGGTAACGATCGCACTGTTATCACGTAGTGCTCGCATCGGCGAACGTTTACGGAAGACCATAACTAAGGCTTCAAGTGATACAGCGACTGCGATGGCAAAAATCAGCTGAATAAGCGTTCCCCACCCAAAGAAGTAGGTCTGAGCCGCTAAACCTGGGAGAGCACAAAGTGCCACCCATTTCATTAAGTCAGGTGTACTACGACGGCTGTGGGTATGCGGTGAACTGGCAATAAAAAACGACACTACTCGTTCTCCTCAGTATTATTTTTATTAGCTTCTTGCTGCGCTTTGCGAGCTTTCGCGCGCGCAATAGCCGCAGCGACAGCTACTTTTTTCGGATCTTCAGTTTGTTCAGCAGGCGTTTCAGCTTCTACCGTTTCTGCTGGTTCTTGTTGCTTAGCTTTACGCGCTTTGGCGCGCGCAATAGCCGCAGCGACAGCCGCTTTTTTCGGATCTTCAGTTTGTTCAGCAGGCGTTTCAGCTTCTTCCGTTTCAGTTGAATCTGCTTGTTTCGCTTTACGCGCCTTAGCGCGTGCAATGGCAGCGGCCACGGCGGCTTTTTTCGGATCTTCAGCTTGCTCAGCAGGCGCTTCAGCTTCTACCGTCTCAGCTGAGTCTGCTTGTTTCGCTTTACGAGCCTTAGCGCGTGCAATGGCAGCAGCCACGGCGGCTTTTTTCGGATCTTCGGTTTGCTCGGCAGGTGCTTCAGCTTTTTCCGCTTCAGTTGAGTCTGCTTGTTTCGCTTTGCGCGCTTTGGCTCGAGCAATTGCAGCGGCAACTGCGGCTTTCTTCGGATCGTCGGTTGGCTCAGTAGACGTTTCAGCTTCTTCAGTTTCAGTTGAGTCTGCTTGTTTCGCTTTACGAGCCTTAGCGCGTGCAATGGCAGCAGCAACGGCGGCTTTTTTCGGATCGTCGGTTGTCTCAGTAGGCGTTTCAGCTTCTTCGGTTTCAGTTGAGTCTGCTTGTTTCGCTTTACGCGCTTTGGCACGCGCAATAGCAGCAGCAACCGCGGCTTTCTTCGGCTCTTCAGCTTGCTCAGCAGGTGCTTGAGCTTCTAACGTTTCGGTTGATTCTTCTTGTTGAGCTTTTTTCGCTTTAGCTCGGGCGATGGCTGCTGCAACTGCCGATTTCTTATCATCAGCGTTGTTGTCTGGCGTTTCGCCTTGCTCTTTTTGTGCTTTACGTTCGCGGGCTAGACGTTTGCGTTCTTCGCGCAGTTTTGCCATTTCTGAGTTATCAGGTTCACTAGAGCCTGCTTTAGCGGCTGCGGCCTGTTTTGCCTTCGCTTTGGCAATGGCTGCTGCGACGGCAGGTTTCACGGCTGGCTCTGCTTTTTCTGTTGTTTCTGTCTTCTGAGCTTTCACTCGTGCGATCGCTGCTGCAATCGCATCATCACCACCAGAAGATTTCATGTCTTTACGGCGCTGATCGGCTGCTTTCTTAAAGCGATTTTCACGTTCTGCTTTTTCGCGCTCCATGCGCGCTTTCTTCTCTTCAAAACGCAGCTTCGCTCGTTCAGCAGCTTCCGCTTCTTGTGTTCTGGTGCGAATTTCCGCTTTTGCTTGGCGGTAGTACTGTACGAGAGGAATTTCACTTGGACACACAAACGCACAAGCACCGCACTCGATACAATCCTTTAAGTTTAGTTCTTCGAGTTTGTCATACTCTTCAGCTTTTGCATGCCATTGCAGTTGCTGAGGTAGCAGTGAAGCAGGGCAAGCTTCAGCACATTGGCTACAGCGAATACATTCCATCTCATGTTGGTGTGGAGAGATCTCACGACGAGTCGGGGCAAGGATACAGTTTGCTGTCTTGGTAATCGGCACTTGAGAGTGGGGAAGGGTGAAGCCCATCATTGGTCCACCCATGATTAAACGTTGTAACTTCTTATCGGCTTTATAGCCAAACTCATCCAATAACGCCTGTACTGGTGTACCTAATAATGCCCAAACATTGCGTGGTTGTTTGAATGTTTTACCGGTGAGAGTCACCACGCGTTTTATCATCGGTTCACCATCGATGATTGCGCGTTTGATTGAGTAAAGAGAACCGACATTTTGAACCAAAATACCAATATCGGCTGGAATTGCGCCGCTTGGTACTTCTTTATTGGTCAAAATTTTGATCAGCTGTTTTTCACCACCAGAAGGGTATTTAGTCGGGATAACGCGAATGACGATATCTTTGTTTAGAGCCGCAGCTTCTAACGCTTTGATTGCCTCTGGTTTGTTATCTTCAATACCAATAATCGTGAGCTTTGGTGTCAGGATATGTTCGACAATCTCGATACCTTGGATGAGCTCCTCGGCATGCTCTTGCATGAGCTTGTCATCAGATGTGATGTATGGCTCACACTCAGCCGCGTTGACGATAAGAATCTCTGTGCGAGCAAAGCCAGATTGGATTTTTTTTGCGGTAGGGAAACCTGCGCCACCCATACCTGAAATGCCTGCGAGACGAATAATATCGATCAGTGCGTCAGGTGTTTCTTGTTTGTAATCCGCGACGGGTTTTCTCTCGCACCATGTATCGTTACCATCAGGTGTAATGACTGCACAGAGTTCACTCAGACCTGAAGGGTGAGCAACGGTTCTCGGCTCAATGGCGGTGATCGTACCCGATGTAGGAGCATGCACTGGAACGGTAAAACCAGTTTCGGATTGCGTTAATGGCTGACCTTTTAATACGTGGTCACCTTCGGCAACCAATAAGTTACCAGCCTTACCAATGTGCTGTTTTAGCGGTAATACAATTTCTGATGGGATAGCCGCGTGAACGAGCTCAGTTTTGTTGGACTGCTTTTTGTTTTCTGCCGGATGCACACCACCAGGGAAATCCCAAAGCGAGCCTGTACGAATTTGTTCAATCAAAGACAACATGCGAAACCTTACTTAATTGAATCTTTCACGTTCGCTGCATCGTCGGCAGCATCCGTAATGTTGAGTACTGGAATGGAGTTAAGTTGCCACTTCCAGCTTTCCGTGGTGGTTGCCACAGGAATCATTTCAATACAATCAGTTGGACATGGTGCAACACATAAGTCACACCCCGTACATTCGTCTTTAATTACGGTATGAACCGCTTTTGTACCGCCTACAATTGCATCCACTGGACACGCTTGAATACACTTAGTACAGCCAATGCACATATCTTCATGGATAAACGCAACGGTTGGAATTTTGCTGTCGAGATCGTGCGCAGATTCTTCTGGCTCAACACCCATTAAGTCGGCGAGCTTTTCGATAGTTGCCTGACCGCCTGGCGGACATTTGTTGATGTGGTCGCCATTTGCAATCGCTTCAGCATAAGGGCGGCAACCAGGGTAGCCACATTGACCGCATTGAGTTTGAGGTAAGATTGCGTCGATTTGATCCACAATTGGGTCTGCCTCGACTTTGAAGCGAATAGAAGCAAAACCAAGTATCGCGCCGAAAATCGCAGCAAGAACCGCTAACGCGATGATCGCAATTAAAATCGTACTCATTGTTTACTTCACCAAACCTGTAAAGCCCATAAAGGCTAGTGACATTAAACCCGCTGTAATCATTGCAATCGATGCACCTTTAAAAGGCACTGGTACGTCGGCGGCAGCTATGCGCTCACGCATGGATGCAAAAAGTATCAACACCAATGAGAAACCAACAGCGGCGCCGAAGCCGTAGATAATCGATTCGATAAAGTTATGGTTCTCATTAATATTAAGAAGCGCGACGCCTAATACCGCGCAGTTTGTAGTGATCAGCGGTAAGAAAATACCAAGCAAGCGATAAAGTGTTGGACTTGTTTTGTGCACAACCATTTCGGTGAACTGCACCACAACGGCTATCACCAAAATAAAACTCATGGTTCGAAGGTACTCAATACCCAGTGGACGAAGAATGTAGCTTTCCACTAAATACGCACACACAGACGCGAGCGTTAGCACAAAAGTTGTCGCTAAGCCCATACCTATTGCTGTTTCCAGTTTTTTGGACACACCCATGAAAGGACATAGGCCCAAAAACTTCACCAGTACAAAGTTGTTCACCAGCACAGTGCCGACCAACAACAAAACATATTCGGTCATAGTTATTACGTTCTTAAAATCCGATCTTGATATTATCGTGTTTTGTGACACCAATAACAACCAGTGAACGATGTGGTTTTACATACACGATGGAAAAATAGTCGTCTATGTGAGGTATTTTGATGAATCAATAAGAAATTGAACAGCTTGCTGAATGGATTTTACAAAGACGCTGGTGCTGTCTTTCCTCAAAGAATCTTTTGCTCAGAAGGTGGGAATTACACTTAGCGAGTAATTTTAAGTCGTCACTTGAGATATTGATGGTGAAAGAAATTTTTGATTTCAAAACGAAAAAAGCCGTGTCTTGCGACACGACTTTTCTGGAATTTGGCTCCTCCTGCTGGGCTCGAACCAGCGACCTGCGGATTAACAGTCCGTCGCTCTACCAACTGAGCTAAGGAGGAATTGCTTTGCTTGAAAGCGGAACGAATCTTACCGAGCAGCCAAACTACTGTCAACAGTAAAAAAATACATTTTTAGCAAAAAATATTGGGGGAAGGGCTTTACTTTTCTGTACTGCTTGTCAGTAAAGGGGTGAGGTTAGTTATCCACTAATTTTGTGGATAACTATGTTGATGAGATCTGAGTAAAGATCTTTTATATGCAACCTGGTTTTATTTAGTGAATTTTTAATCAGAGCTATACAGAGAATATGCAATTAAAACATAGATTTATTGATGTTAAGCAAAATGTATTCAAGGTGGATAAAAATCTAGCTTTTGGGGATAAAGAGTGTTTAGGTCAATTTTTGGGGAAAAGTTGTGGAAACTGCAATGTGAAGAATGGGTGTGGCTCTTCAGCTAGGGCGAAGTACTATATCAGAGTAGGTTTTGTATGGCTATAGCATTCTAGACAAACAAGAAAATTTATTAACAATGGTGGGTAAATTTTCAATAGACGTAGATTTCATTGGCTAAGGTGTATATATATACAGCTATATATACAGCTATATATACAGCCAAAGCGCAGTAAAGTTGAGGAAGGGTATGAGTAAAGTCTATGAATTGGTCTCCGATTATCAGCCATCGGGTGACCAGCCGGGAGCGATCAAGCAGCTGCTTGAGGGGCTCGATGCTGGACTGGCACATCAAACACTATTGGGGGTAACGGGATCGGGTAAAACGTTCACACTAGCGAATGTTATCGCTCAAGCCCAGCGACCTGCAATATTACTTGCTCCAAACAAAACGCTCGCAGCGCAATTATATGGCGAGATGAAATCATTCTTTCCCAATAATGCGGTGGAGTACTTTGTTTCCTACTACGATTACTACCAGCCTGAAGCTTATGTCCCGACGACGGATACTTTCATTGAAAAAGACGCATCGGTTAACGCTCACATAGAGCAAATGCGCCTTTCAGCAACGAAAGCACTATTGGAACGTAAAGACGCGATTATCGTTGCGTCTGTTTCTGCTATCTATGGTTTGGGGGACCCAGAATCTTACTTGCAAATGATGTTGCATTTACGTCGTGGTGACGTGATTGATCAACGGGACATGCTACGACGTTTGGCAGAGCTACAATATTCAAGAAATGACGTGTCATTTGAGCGAGGACAGTTTCGGGTTCGTGGCGAAGTGATTGATATCTTTCCAGCGGAATCTGACCAAGACGCAGTTCGTGTCGAAATGTTTGATGATGAAATTGACTGCATCAGTGTTTTTGATCCATTGACTGGTGTGGTGAAACAGCGAGATTTACCACGCTACACCATTTATCCTAAGACGCACTACGTGACACCAAGAGATCGCATTCTTGAAGCGATCGAAAATATTAAGGTTGAATTAGAAGTACGCAAAAAGCAGCTTCTAGACAACAACAAGCTACTGGAAGAACAGCGTATTAGCCAGCGGACTCAATTCGATATCGAGATGATGAATGAGTTAGGTTTTTGCTCAGGTATCGAAAACTATTCTCGCTATCTCAGCGGACGCTCGGAAGGCGAGCCGCCACCGACATTGTTTGATTACTTGCCTCATGACGGTTTGTTGATCATCGATGAATCCCACGTGACGGTGCCGCAGATTGGTGCCATGTATAAAGGTGACCGCTCTCGTAAAGAAACGCTGGTGGAGTTTGGTTTTCGCTTACCTTCTGCGTTAGATAATCGTCCGCTCAAGTTTGAAGAGTTTGAAGCGTTAGCACCGCAGACGATTTTTGTCTCTGCGACGCCAGGAAATTATGAACTAGAAAAATCTTCAGGCGATGTGGCGGATCAAGTTGTTCGTCCAACAGGCTTGCTTGACCCAGAATTGGAAGTTCGCCCAGTAGCGACCCAAGTAGACGACTTGTTGTCTGAAATTCGTCTCCGTTCTGCTAAAGATGAGCGAGTTCTAGTGACAACATTGACCAAACGAATGGCCGAAGATCTCACCGAGTACTTGCACGAACATGATGTTAGGGTACGTTACTTACACTCAGATATTGATACCGTAGAACGTGTGGAGATCATCCGTGATCTTCGTCTTGGCGAGTTTGACGTGCTGGTGGGAATTAACTTGCTACGAGAAGGCTTGGACATGCCTGAAGTTTCGCTGGTTGCAATATTGGATGCAGATAAAGAGGGCTTCTTGCGCTCCGAGCGTTCACTGATTCAGACCATTGGTCGTGCTGCGCGAAACCTTGAAGGTAAGGCGATCTTGTATGCTGACCGAATCACCAACTCCATGAAAAAGGCGATGGATGAAACCAACCGCCGCCGCGAGAAGCAGAAAGCGTACAACGAAGAAATGGGCATTTCGCCGCAAGCGCTCAAACGAAATATCAAAGATATTATGGAATTGGGCGATATTACCAAGTCTAAACGTCAGCGTAATACTAAACAGGTACCTTTGTCGAAAGTGGCGGAGCCTTCGCAAACATACGAGGTCATGTCTCCTCAACAGTTGGAAAAAGAAATCAGTCGACTTGAGGCGGCAATGTATCAGCACGCGCAAGATTTAGAGTTTGAATTGGCGGCGCAAAAGCGTGACGAGATTGAAAAACTAAGAGCGCAGTTCATCGCAAATAGTTAAAAATAAGCTTAATGATCTAGCTTAGCCAAGAGTTTTAGATTGCTTGCAAAAAAAAGAAGCCAATAGGCAGTCGGGTCTATTGGCTTGTTTTGTGAACATCTCGTTCACTAACAACGTCAGTTGGCTAGGTGACCCGAGGGGTCACTAAACTATCAGCATGGTTTATGCCATTTTTTAAATAATTGATATTATTTTTGAATCCTTTCTCTTACCCATAATTTAGCTAATGTTATTTGCAAAATGCAAAGCGTAATGCGATTATTGTTTAAAACACAACAAAATATTAGCTAGGTTATGCAACAAAAATCTGAAGGTCCTAAATCTCGTTACCTTTTAATGGTTGAGGATACCGCATCTGTTGCGGCACTGTACCGCTCATACCTGACACCGCTTGGTATAGATATCAATATTGTCGGTACAGGTAGGGATGCCATTGAAAGTCTCAACCATAGAATTCCAGATCTTATTCTGCTCGATCTTCGTCTGCCAGATATGACGGGGATGGACGTTTTACACGCTGTAAAAAAGAGTCATCCAGACGTACCTATTATTTTTATGACCGCTCACGGTTCTATCGATACCGCGGTAGAAGCAATGCGTCATGGCTCTCAAGACTTTTTGATCAAACCGTGTGAAGCTGACCGCTTACGTGTCACGGTTAACAATGCGATTCGTAAAGCGACTAAGTTAAAAAACGAGGCTGATAACCCGGGAAATCAAAGTTATCAAGGCTTTATTGGCAGTAGTCAAACAATGCAACAGGTTTACCGCACGATTGATTCAGCAGCGAGCAGTAAAGCGAGTATCTTCATCACTGGTGAAAGTGGTACGGGGAAAGAGGTATGCGCCGAGGCAATCCATGCGGCAAGCAAGCGTGGTGACAAGCCTTTTATTGCGATTAACTGTGCTGCAATTCCAAAAGATTTGATTGAGAGTGAGCTGTTTGGTCACGTGAAAGGCGCTTTTACCGGCGCAGCAAATGATCGTCAGGGTGCAGCGGAATTAGCGGATGGTGGCACACTTTTCCTTGATGAATTGTGTGAGATGGACTTAGATTTGCAAACCAAATTGCTGCGATTTATTCAAACCGGCACGTTCCAAAAAGTGGGCTCATCAAAAATGAAGAGCGTGGATGTTCGCTTTGTTTGTGCAACTAACCGTGACCCATGGAAAGAGGTACAAGAAGGTCGATTCCGTGAAGATTTGTACTATCGTTTGTATGTCATTCCTTTGCATTTGCCACCTTTACGTGAACGAGGTGAAGATGTCATTGAAATTGCATACTCACTGTTAGGCTATATGTCGCACGAAGAAGGAAAAAGCTTCGTGCGTTTTGCGCCTGATGTAATCGACCGATTTAATAGCTATGAGTGGCCTGGCAACGTTCGTCAGTTACAAAACGTGCTGCGCAATATCGTTGTTCTAAACAACGGTAAAGAAATCACGTTGGATATGTTACCGCCACCGCTGAATCAACCGCTTGACCGTCCGTCTTCTGTGGCGAAATTCATTGAGCCGAAAGTGATGACTGCGTCTGAGATTATGCCGTTGTGGATGACAGAAAAAATGGCGATAGAGCAAGCGATTGAAGCGTGTGATGGCAATATCCCCCGAGCGGCGGGATACCTAGATGTCAGTCCATCGACGATTTACCGCAAGTTACAGGCTTGGAATGGCAAGGAAGAGCGGCAAAAAGTATGAGTGTGAATGTATTAAATCAGCAAAAAATCGATGAACTGTCGATGGAGATTGGCAGTGATAATGTTCCTGTTTTACTCGATATTTTCTTAGGGGAGATGGATACCTACATCGAGAATTTATCTCAGTTTCAAGGGACAGAGCGATTGCGTTACCTAAAAGAAATCAGTCACGCGTTAAAAAGCAGTGCAGCGAGCTTTGGAGCAGACCGTCTTTGTCAATTGGCGATGTCGATAGATAAAAAAGCCAAAGCTGGTGAGTTAGCTGAAGAGTCAGACGAGTTAAAAACGATGTTCGATCTTTTGCACGAAACACGCGACGCTTATCGTGATTGGCAGCAATAATGCATTGTTCTGATGAGGCTCTTACACAAAACCCTTCACGTAAGTGAAGGGTTTTTTCATTGCTGACAGCGAGTAAACTTGAAGCTATCCCCTAGCGTTAGAGGGCGTTTTTTTTAAATTGAAAGCCTTAGCTGGCTTTCAATAGCGAGCTTGAGTTTATCTCGGTCGTGACGCCAATCTCGGTTCGACGAAGCTAACGATTCCGTCACTACATTCCACTGGCTCAAGACTTCTTGCTCGGTTTCCTCTGCTAGAACCACGTCTATCTTCCTACCTTGGCAGGCACGCTCACACCATTCTAATTTTTGTGCCATGGTCATTCGTCCGGCTGGGCCGTACTCCGGGCTCAAGTTGGCAACGAAAATGACTTTTGCTTTCTCATTGGCGGCAATGGCTTTGCCGAGCTCAGGCAACAGCAAAGGAGGCATGATGCTGGTTAAAAAGCTGCCAGGACCAAGAATAATAGCGTCTGCTTCTGCCAGTGCAGTCACTGCTTCTTTAGTTGCAGGAACTTCTGGTGATAGATCGAGACGGCGTAAATCGGTGTCCATCTCGTCTACATTCGTTTCTCCCGTGACCCACTTCCCATCCACGGATAACGCGGAAAGATCGGAAGGGTGTTCAGACATAGGAAGAATGTTAACGTCGACTTTTAACATGTTTCGAATCAGATTGATGGCATCTAACGGTCTGACCGATAAGTTATCGAGCGCCGTAAGCATCAAGTTACCGAGGTTATGACCATCAAGCTCGCCAGTACCTTTGAAGCGATATTCAAACATCATTGAACTGATCGACGGCTCTGTGATCAGCTGATTAATGCAGTTCCGTGTGTCGCCCCAGGCGATTCCACCTTGGCAGTGACGAATTCTTCCTGTTGAGCCACCATTGTCTGTTGTGGCGACAATGCCAGTTGCATTGCCGCCAAAATCCCGTAGTGCGGCCAACATTCGACCTAAGCCATGACCACCGCCAACAGCGACCACTTTTTTATCCGTGTAGATATTCATTACGTTCTTCTAATAATCTTGTAAAAAACGGCTACAATTTATCTTAAGGAGTGCTTGAAAGGTACTCACTTAGCGGTAAATTGTGTCTCTAGAGAGTTTTTTATCACTCAAGTCTGGATTCCAGTACAAATATTAAGTATTTTACACCGCAAAGCTATCAGAGGTTTCATATCTCTGGTTGCCATAACTCCGAGCTCACTATTGCTAAGTCCGAGGATAAGCGTTTTGAGCCAGTGGCGTACTGTCACAAGGGCATGATTGGAAATGGCCATGCCTCCCGTGTTTGGAAAGGTGTTCCGTGGCGCAACAATTCGAAGACAAATTTCATCGTAAGTTCTATTACTTGCGTCTGTCTGTGACCGACGTATGTAATTTCAAATGTACCTATTGCCTTCCTGATGGCTATAAGCCTTCGGGCAATAAAAACTCGTCTTTTTTATCTCTTCCTGAAATCAAACGGGTCGTAAAAGCGTTTGCTGATTGTGGCACGTCAAAAGTGCGCATTACTGGCGGTGAACCAAGTTTACGCAAAGATTTTACCGACATTATCCACTCAGTGGCGACGACGCCCGGTATCCAAAAAGTTGCAACGACGACCAATGGTTACCGCATGGCGAAGCAAGTCGCAGACTGGCGTGAAGCGGGCTTAACTCACATCAACGTTAGCGTGGACAGCCTTGATCCGCGTATGTTCCATCAAATCACGGGTGAAAATAAGTTCACTGAGGTGATGAATGGTATCGAGCGTGCGTTTGAAGTTGGTTATGAGCAAGTCAAAGTTAATGTGGTTTTGATGAAAGATCTTAACCATCAAGAACTGCCAGCGTTTCTCAACTGGATAAAAGATCGTCCAATCCAACTGCGCTTCATCGAATTGATGCAAACGGGTGAGATGGATGATTTATTCAATAAGCATCATGTGTCCGGCGTAGCAATTCGTAATCAGTTGATTGCAAACGGTTGGCTGCTTAAAGTGCGCTCTCATAATGACGGCCCCGCGCAAGTGTTTGTTCATCCAGATTACAAGGGTGAAATTGGCCTGATCATGCCTTATGAAAAAGACTTTTGTGAGAGCTGCAACCGACTACGCGTCTCTGCGATGGGTAAGCTGCATCTGTGTTTGTTTGGAGACCACGGTGTAGAACTGCGTGATCTATTGGAACGTGATGAGCAAGAAAGCGAGCTTATTGAACGCATCCAAGCGCAGTTACAAACTAAGTCGGTGAGCCACTTCTTGCACGATGGTAATACGGGTATGACGCCACATCTGGCTTCTATCGGCGGCTAAATCAACTCAAATTTTGTAGGGAAAGCTTATTTATAGGCTAGCTTTCCCTCGCTTTTCTAGAATCGATACCAAACGTATCAAAGTTAAAAGAGAATAGGTGAACACATGGGTCACGCTGAAAGCAAATTTCAACCTGCAAATATTGCCGTTCTAACGGTATCTGACACTCGTACCGAAGAAAACGATACCTCTGGTCGCTACCTTGTTGAACACGCTCAAGAAGCGGGTCACAATGTTGTCGATAAGCAAATTGTTATTGATGACATGTACAAAATTCGCGCAATTGTTTCTCAGTGGATTGCGGACGACAATGTTCAAGCGATCATGATTACTGGTGGTACAGGGTTCACGTCACGTGACAGCACACCAGAAGCGCTGAAGCCTCTGTTTGATAAAGAAGTAGAAGGTTTTGGTGAGTTATTCCGCATGGTGTCTTACGAAGAAATTGGTACGTCAACCATCCAATCGCGTGCAATTGCAGGCTTTGCTAATCATACAGTTATCTTCGCAATGCCTGGTTCAACAGGCGCGTGCCGCACTGGCTGGACGAAGATCATCAAGCAGCAGTTAGATGCAAGCCATCGCCCTTGTAACTTCATGCCGCACCTATCTGTATAACCTTTCCTAAAAGCGAAGGAAAAACAATGACTCAATTTACCCATATCAACGCGTCTGGCGAAGCTAACATGGTCGACGTGTCTGCAAAAGCTGAAACGGTTCGTGAAGCACGTGCAGAAGCATTTGTTCACATGGCCCCAGAAACCTTGCAACTGATTGTTTCCGGGCAGCATCATAAAGGTGATGTGTTCGCGACGGCTCGAATTGCTGGTATCCAAGCTGCAAAGAAAACGTGGGATTTGATTCCACTTTGTCATCCTCTGTTGCTTTCTAAAGTCGAAGTTCAGTTGGAGGCTATTGAGTCAGAAAACAAAGTTCGTATTGAATCTGTTTGTAAGCTTGCAGGTAAAACGGGCGTAGAAATGGAAGCGCTCACGGCGGCTTCTGTTGCTGCACTGACGATTTACGATATGTGTAAAGCGGTGCAAAAAGACATGGTTATCGGTCAAGTTCGTCTCCTAGAAAAGACGGGTGGAAAATCTGGACACTTCAAGGCGGAATCATGATTAAAGTACTTTTTTTTGCTCAAACTCGTGAGCTGATTGGTATCGACAGTGTCGAATTAGATGATCAATTTGAAACGGTTGAAGCGATTCGCGCACATCTCGTGGAAGAGGGCGCTGATAAAAATGGTAAGTGGGATTTGGCTTTAGAGCCAGGAAAGCTACTTGCTGCTGTTAATCAATCTATTGTCCCACTTGATACCGAAGTAAAATCGGGGGATGAAGTTGCATTTTTCCCACCGGTAACCGGAGGTTAAGATGGACCCACGCGTCTCTGTACAAGTTGAAGACTTTTCCGTTGATCACGAATATCAACGTTTATCCGAAGGTACGGCTGCTGGTGCTGTCGTAACATTCATTGGTAAAGTTCGAGATATGAACCTTGGCGATAATGTTGTTGGTTTGCACTTGGAACACTACCCAGGCATGACTGAGAAGAGCTTGAGCGACATTTGCGATCAAGCTGAATCACGTTGGCCATTATTGGGCGTACGCGTGATTCATCGCGTTGGTGACATGGATAGTGGTGATCAAATCGTCTTTGTTGGTGTTTCAAGTGCACACCGCGGAGCAGCATTTGATGCTTGCGAGTTCATTATGGACTACTTGAAAACCAAAGCACCATTTTGGAAGAAAGAACGCACGACGAATGAAGATCGTTGGATTGAGTCGCGCGATACTGATCACCAAGCTGCACGGCGTTGGGAAAAATAGAACCCACGCCTCATTCTAGTGAAAAAAGCTAAGTGTCAATGGCACTTAGCTTTTTTTGTACTTATCTTCATAATTCTGCTCATTTGACTTCAACACAACCCGTATTCGCTCTGGTGATATTCTTCACAATAAAAGTTTTTAGCCCAATATATAAACAATTATTTGTTAGACTTCATTTGTCATAAATGTTAAATAATATGTAAATATCTAGCATAAGATGCTATCAAATGGTTTAAATGTAGATTAATCGAAAGTTTTGTCTGTGGAATGTCGCTTCTGGTCTCCATTTGGCTGGTGAATGCTTTTTGATTAGAGTTTACTGCTAGATATGTGTGGTTTAGTCAGGATTATTGGTTTTTTTGCTACATTTTTATGGCAAATTACTTCAATGATTGCTAATGTGTGCCGCAGTCTTTGTAAGGTTTTAGGCTTTTGTGCTCAGAAAATGCACTAAAAAAATCTAAAACTCTGACCGTTCCAGGCCCTTACAAAGAAGTCATGGATGCTAACGAAAAAATTTGGAGTTTTACGCATGTATAAGAATAAAATCACGCGCGCTTTATTTATTGGTGCTGGTCTTTCTCTCGCTTTAGCTGGTTGTGGCGAAAAGCCTGCAGAGAAACAAGCTGCTGAGCCTGCTCCGGCTACAGCCCCTGAAGCTAAATCTGATTCTAAAGAGCCAAAACTTGCTGCTGTTCAAGAATTGGTGCGTGGTAACGGTACAGAAGTTGCGACAATAGACCCTCATAAATCTCAAGGTGTTCCAGAATCCCACGTGATTCGCGATCTTCTTGAAGGCCTAGTAAACCAAGATGCGGACGGTAACACTATCCCTGGTGTTGCAGAATCTTGGGAAACTGAAGACAACAAAACATACACTTTCCACCTACGTGAAGACGCAAAATGGTCTAACGGTGATCCTGTTACTGCAGGTGATTTTGTATACAGCTTCCAACGCGCAGTCGACCCAGCAACCGCTTCTCCATACGCTTGGTACATGGAATACACCAAGATGAAGAACGCAAAAGACATTGTTGCGGGTAAAAAAGACAAGAGTGAGTTGGGTGTTAAAGCGGTTGACGACCACACGTTAGTGGTTGAGCTAGACACTGCTGTACCATACTTTGTGATGATGATGGGCCACACAACAGTGAAGCCTGTTCACCAAGCAACCGTTGAAAAGTTCGGCGATCAATGGACGAAGCCTGAGAACTTTGTAGGTAACGGTGCTTATGTTGTTGACAACTGGGTTGTAAACGAGCGTTTAGTTCTAAAACGTAACGAACAATACTGGGACAACGAAAACACGACGCTTGATCAAGTTACTTTCCTACCAATCGAAAACCAAGTAGCGGAAATGAACCGCTTCCTAGCAGGTGAAATCGACTTCACGAATGAACTGCCTACAGAGCACTTCAAGCGTTTGAAGCAAGAGCATCCAGAAGACGTGTCTGTATCGGGTAACTTGTGTACTTACTACTACATCTTCAACACGAAGAAAAAGCCGTTTGATGATGTTCGCGTACGTAAAGCGATTTCTTATGCGATTGACCGTAATATCGTGACTGATGCGATCCTAGCACAGGGTCAAAAGCCAGCTTATTTCCTAACGCCTGAAATCACGGCGGGTTTCAACCCAGAAATCCCTGCATACGGCAAAATGACGCAAGAAGAGCGTAACGCTGAAGCGGCGCGTCTATTGGAAGAAGCGGGTTACGGCGCAGACAACCCTCTTGAATTTAACCTTCTATACAACACGTCAGAGAACCACAAGAAACTTGCGGTTGCACTGGGTTCAATGTGGAAGAAGACGCTTGGTCTAGACGTTACGCTAGAAAACCAAGAGTGGAAAACTTACCTATCTACCAAAGATTCTGGCAACTTTGAGGTTGCTCGTGCAGGTTGGTGTGGCGACTACAACGAAGCTTCATCTTTCCTAACGCTGATGATGAGTAATAACACTACTGGTGGTATTCACTACGACAGCAAAGAGTACGATGCAATCATGAACAAAGCATTTGCTTCAACTTCTGACGAAGAGCGTCAAGCGCTTTACCTAGAAGCAGAGAAGTTGATGGCAAAAGATATGCCAATCGCACCTATCTACCAGTACGTGAAATCACGTCTACTATCACCGAAAGTTGGTGGCTTCCCAGTCAATAACGCGGAAGACAAGATTTACTCTAAAGATCTCTACATCACAGAGTAATTCGTAACTCGATAGAACTATAAAAATGAGGCTCTACATGTGAGAAATTGCATGTAGCGCCTATCTTTAGTCCAAAAGAATTGGACGACTTCTTTAATTTAACTGTCACAGACTGAAAGAGTGAGTTTATGCTTAAATTCATCGCAAAAAGGATATTTGAGGCGATCCCAACAATGTTGGTTTTGATCACCGTATCTTTCTTTCTTATGCGCTTTGCACCGGGAAACCCTTTCTCGACAGAGCGTCCATTGCCACCCGAAGTAATGGCAAATATCGAAGCTAAATATGGCTTGGATAAACCTGTATTTGAACAATACACCACGTATTTGACCAATGTTATCCAAGGGGATTTCGGGCCGTCATTTAAATACCTTGATTACTCGGTTAACGAGCTGATCGCGGTTGCCTTACCTGTTTCGGCTAAAGTAGGCTTTATCGCCTTTATCTTTACCCTGATTATGGGGGTTACCGTCGGCACCATTGCTGCGCTCAAGCAGAATACTTGGATTGATTACACCATCATGTCGACAGCGATGCTCGGCGTGGTAATGCCTTCTTTTGTATTGGCACCTGCTCTTATCTATCTGTTCTCGCTTCACTGGAATATCTTCCCTGCGGGCGGTTGGCAAGATGGTAGCTGGCAGTATTTAGTGCTTCCTGTCATTGGTATGTCACTACTCTATGTTGCAACCTTCGCTCGTATTACGCGTGGTTCGATGATCGAGACACTGAACAGTAACTTTATTCGTACGGCTCGTGCTAAAGGTCTAAGCTACCGTTACATCATCATCAAGCACGCTCTTAAGCCGGCACTTCTCCCTGTTGTTTCTTACATGGGTCCTGCTTTCGTAGGTATCATCACTGGTTCTGTTGTTATCGAAACCATTTTTGGTCTACCAGGTATTGGTAAGCTATTCGTTAACGCTGCGTTTAACCGTGACTACTCGCTAGTAATGGGTGTAACCATCCTGATTGGTTTCCTATTCATTTTATTCAACGCGATTGTAGATATTCTACTTGCAATGATTGACCCGAAAATTCGCTACTAACAGGGACGTTTGGTTATGTTAACGAAAAAAGAAAACCTAGAAGCGATTGAGAAGTTCTCCGAAAACTTGGAGATTGAAGGTCGCAGTCTTTGGCAAGATGCTCGTATCCGTTTTATGCGCAACAAAGCGGCAATGGTGAGCTTATTCCTTCTTGTTCTAATGACGTTGGCGGTGATTATTCTGCCAATGATCGCACCGCACACCTTTGATGATACTGACTGGTACGCGATGCACGTTGCACCGAATGCTGACCATTGGTTTGGTACTGACAGCCTAGGCCGTGATTTATACGTGCGTACGCTAATTGGGGGGCGTATTTCGTTGATGGTGGGGGTTATGGGTGCATTTGTAGCCGTACTGATTGGTACGCTCTATGGCGCAGCATCTGGTTTTATCGGCGGTAAAGTTGACCGCGTAATGATGCGTATTCTAGAAATTTTATACGCGGTACCGTTTATGTTCCTGGTAATCGTACTGGTAACATTCTTCGGTCGTAACATCATGCTGATCTTTGTCGCGATTGGTGCTATCGCATGGCTAGATATGGCGCGTATCGTACGTGGTCAGACACTCAGCTTACGTAGCAAAGAGTTCATCGAAGCTGCACACGTGTGTGGTGTTAGCAACTGGAAAATTATCACTCGTCATATCGTGCCGAACGTACTGGGTATCGTAGCGGTTTACTCTACGCTACTTATCCCGAGCATGATCCTGACGGAGTCATTCCTATCATTCCTTGGTCTTGGTGTTCAGGAACCGATGACAAGTTGGGGCGCGCTTCTACAAGAAGGTGCACAGACAATGGAAGTGGCAATCTGGCAGCTGGCATTCCCAGCCGTGTTCATGGTTGTGACGCTATTCTGCTTCAACTACGTTGGTGACGGCCTGCGCGATGCGCTGGATCCAAAAGACAGATAATTAAAAGATAAGATTAAGGAAGCAATGATGAGCTTATTAGATGTCAAAGATCTGCGCGTCGAATTCACCACGCAAGATGGTATCGTAACCGCAGTAAACGATTTGAACTTCTCTCTCAACCAAGGCGAAACCTTAGGCATCGTTGGAGAGTCGGGATCAGGTAAATCTCAAACCGTATTCGCAATCATGGGCCTGTTGGCTAAAAACGGTATTATCTCTGGTAGCGCAAAGTTTGAAGGCAAAGAAATCTTAAACTTACCAGAAAAAGAACTGAACAAAGTTCGCGCTGAACAGATCGCAATGATCTTCCAAGACCCAATGACATCGCTGAACCCTTACATGAAGGTAAGTGACCAGTTGATGGAAGTGCTTATGCTGCATAAAGGCATGGGCAAAGCGGAAGCATTTGAAGAATCAGTACGCATGCTGGAAGCGGTGAAAATCCCTGAAGCGCGTAAGCGTATCACGATGTACCCGCATGAGTTTTCAGGCGGTATGCGTCAACGTGTAATGATCGCGATGGCGTTGTTATGTCGTCCTAAACTGCTTATTGCCGATGAGCCAACAACAGCACTTGATGTGACGGTTCAAGCACAGATCATGGACCTGCTTAATGAGCTTAAAGACGAGTTCAACACGGCGATCATCATGATCACGCACGACCTTGGTGTTGTTGCAGGTTCGTGTGACAAAGTGCTGGTGATGTATGCAGGTCGTACGATGGAGTACGGCAACGTAAACGAAATCTTCTATAATCCAAGCCACCCTTATGCAGAGGGTCTGTTGAAAGCGATCCCTCGCCTTGATACGGAAGGTGAAATTCTGCCAACCATTCCTGGTAATCCACCAAACTTGCTTCGTCTACCACCGGGCTGCCCTTATCAAGAGCGTTGTCACCGAGTGATGGATCGTTGTAAGCGTGAAGCGCCAATTCTGACTCCATTTGGTGATGGCCGTCAGCGCGCATGTTTTTCTGAATGGGAGGCTTGGAACAAATGAACGCAGTAGATAAAAAGCTAATTCTGGACATTTCAGAGCTGAAAGTTCACTTCAGCATTGCGTCAAAATCGGCATGGCCGTGGTCAAAGCCTTCAAGCCTAAAAGCGGTTGATGGGGTGAACGTTCGACTATACGAAGGGGAAACACTTGGTGTAGTAGGCGAGTCAGGTTGTGGTAAATCGACGTTTGCGCGCGCCATCATCGGTCTTGTTGAAGCGACGGATGGCGAAGTAGTTTGGTTGGGTCAAGATCTAACTAAGATGAAAGACGTCCAACGTCGTGAAACGCGTAAAGAAATCCAAATGATTTTCCAAGATCCTTTGGCTTCTCTTAACCCACGTATGACGGTTGGCGACATTATTGCTGAGCCTCTTGAAACGTTCTACCCAGAACTGTCTAAGCAGGAAGTGAAAGACCGCGTTAAAGAGATGATGGCGAAAGTGGGTCTACTACCAAATGTGATCAACCGTTATCCGCACGAGTTCTCGGGTGGTCAGTGCCAGCGTATCGGTATTGCGCGTGCGCTTATCCTTAAGCCTAAGATGATCATCTGTGATGAACCCGTATCGGCGCTTGATGTATCTATTCAAGCTCAGGTTGTTAACCTGCTTAAAGAGATTCAAAAAGAACTAGGCCTTTCTCTGGTATTCATTGCGCATGACTTGTCAGTGGTTAAACATATCTCAGATCGTGTTTTGGTCATGTACTTGGGTAATGCTGTCGAGCTCGGTGAGGCGGAGGCGCTGTTTGCTGATCCTAAGCACCCATATACACGCGCATTGATGTCAGCGGTTCCGATTCCGGACCCGAACATTGAACGCAGTAAGAAAATCCAAATGCTGGAAGGCGACCTTCCTTCGCCGATCAGCCCACCATCGGGTTGTGTGTTCCGCACTCGTTGCCCACAAGCAACCGAAGAGTGTGCGAAGACGAAGCCAACGATTCAAGGTAACGACGTTCACGCGGTATCTTGTTTGCACGTTAGTGTATAAATTCAGCCTGTGACGGGCTTAAGCGCGACACCTTTATCGGGTCGCGCTTTTTTTATGCATCTGATTTATACATTCGAATTTCTTGAACATGATGTCCTAAGTTCAGTGATTTTCTGTTTGATAGGAAACGCTAATATAGACATAAACAGAATGAGAGGAGCGCAATCATGGGTAAGTTGGTCGAAGGTGTTTGGCATGACGTCTGGTATGACACAAAATCAAATGGTGGCAAATTTGTGCGTGAAGATGCCGGATTCCGTAACTGGGTTAAAAACGAACCTGATGCGGAGTTTAAACCAGAGTCTGGTCGATACCATTTGTATGTCTCTCTTGCTTGTCCTTGGGCACACCGAACGCTCATTTTCCGCAAGCTGAAAGGCTTAGAACCACATATTGATGTCACGGTTGTTTGCCCTGATATGTTAAGCCAAGGCTGGCAAATGGGGCTTCCTGAGCCACTATTTGGTCACACTCGTATGCACCAAATCTACACGCAGGCCAAACCAGATTACACAGGCCGTGTAACTGTGCCTGTGCTTTGGGATAAAAAGACCAATACGATCGTGTCGAATGAGTCGTCAGAAATTATTCGTATGTTTAACTCGGAGTTCAATGAGTTAACAGGAAACCACGATGACTATTATCCAGAACAGCTAAAGCATGTTATTGACGAATGGAACGATTTTGTTTATCCAAACGTCAACAATGGAGTGTATCGCTGTGGTTTTGCGACCACGCAAGAGGCATATGAAGAAGCATTCGATTCTTTATTCGCTGCGCTAGATAAAATCGATTCGCACCTAGCGACGCATCGTTATTTAGCGGGGAATACTATTACCGAGGCTGATTGGCGTTTGTTTACGACTCTGATCCGTTTCGATGCCGTGTATGTGGGCCACTTCAAATGTAACAAGCAGCGCATCGCAGACTACGAAAATATTCAAGGATACTTAAAAGAGCTGTATCAAGTCGAAGGCGTCGAAGAAACCACGGATTTCTACCATATTAAACGTCACTACTATTTCAGCCACACCGGGATTAACCCGACGCAAGTCGTACCCAAAGGGCCTGATTTAGACTTAAACTCTCCTCATGGAAGAGAAATAATTAGCTAGTTTGCTGCCTCCATCAGAAATGAAAAAGTACTTAACGGTAAGCAATGTCGTTAAGTACTTTTATGCCAACTAAATACTAGGAGTAGGAGAGTGACTTTTAAGTGTGCGCTCGTCTTACTTAGCGCGTACGACGTCCATCACTAGTTTTCCGTCGACTTTTACAGGGCCATCTTCTTTGGCTCCGAGTGTATATTCAAATACGCCAGTCTTCATTCCCCCTTTTTCTCCGTGGACCATTAGCATCAGCATGTCGCCAGACTCAACCGGTTCCATCAAAATTGCATTCACGTTCTCATTCTGTCCCATCTTTAGTGGGGCATAGCCGATAACAGGGCCAGGCTTCATTGATTCGTCTGTTCGGTGGACGACCATCCATCCGTTGTCGTCAGCATGAGCCATTTTTGCGGTTACCGTTCCTCCGGACATATCTTGATCAACGCCTTTAATGCTTGGGGCTGAAAAGCTGAATGAAGAAAAACTGAACAGAATTGCAGCTAAACCAAGCTTTAGCAGTGAGTTGTTGATGGAGTTGTTCATATGTATTCCTTACTTATGTGTGAGTTTGCGTAATTGCAGTCCATCTTCGTTACGTAGTTCTAGTAAGAAAGTTCAGTTGAAATGTAAATAATGCTGATAAATTGAACAGGGAGGATCGCTTCGTTCTATTACGTTTTGGTGGTAGGTAAAAGAATAATGAAATTATAAGACGCAATGGTAAGCCAGGTGCCGGGGCCATTTTCTGATTATCCTCTCATCGTCACAGCTTCTTACCCATATTCAAATAAACTAATGATATAACAACCGCTTTTTAACGGGGGTGATGCATGGATATCAATGAGTTTGTCAGTGGCGAGCATCTAATTTGGAATCTGCTTATTGCTCTATTACTAGGGGCAATTGTTGGCACCCAACGTGGCTGGGTGATGCGCAATAGCGTAGAAGGCAGTCGTGTAGCAGGCATTCGTACTTTTTCTTTAGTCGGTTTACTCGGTGGTTTAGTTGGCATTCTCGCCAGCATCTATACACCTTTACTCATTGGTTTTGCGCTTATCGCTTTAGTCATCCTCACTTGCATCGCTTTTGTTATACAGCAGAAAAAGAGCGGAGATGTGAGCATCACTGGCGTGGTTAGTATCATGGTGGTGTTTGTTCTGGGTAACCTTGCCGTGTCGGGTGAGGCTGTTTTAGCTGCAGCAGCGGCCGTCATAACCGCTGTGGTGCTCGATAACAAAAGAGAGCTACATCAAGCACTACAAAAACTGCAAGAGTATGAGTTAGACGCAGCACTGCGTTTATTACTTATCTCGATAGTCATGTTACCACTGTTACCAAATCAATCTTACGGCCCTTGGAATGCACTTAACCCGTATGAGATTTGGTGGATGGTTGTGTTGATCGCTAGTATCTCTTTTGTCGGTTATTTTGCGATAAAGATCGGCGGGGCGAAGCGAGGTATTTTGTTTACGTCTGTATTTGCGGGGCTTAGCTCTTCGACAGCATTAACATTGCAGTTTTCCCATCTTTCTCGTGAGCAAGCGAGCATCAGCCCGTTACTCGCTAGTGGTATTCTTTTGAGCTGCGGAACCATGTTCCCTCGTTTACTTATCGTACTGTCTGTTATCAATCCACAATTAGTGAAACTGCTTTGGCCAATTGTGATGGCGATGATGGTTGCGCTGTACATTCCGGCATGGTGGATTTGGCGCAGAAGTGAAGTTGAGCAGATTGAGCAATCAAATAAGCAAACGAACCCTCTTGCTTTGCAGTCGGCACTGTTCTTTGGCCTCGTGTTGGCGGTGATTATGCTGCTTGCTCATGCTTTGTCTGACTGGTTCGGCAACGCGGGTGTGTTGATCCTTTCTGCTTTATCAGGGATTACTGACGTTGATGCGATCTCGTTAACCCTCGGGCGTCAAAGTACGCAAACATTGAGCGTGACCACTGCTGCGTTAGGCATTTTGATTGCCGCTTCGGTTAATACCATTGTGAAAATGGGGATGGTCATCGCGATAGGGGATAAGAAGCTTTGGCGCCGAATCGCACCAGTGATGACAGGTTGTGTTGTGGTTGGGGCTGGGGTATTTATGGCGCTGTATTCGTAAGAGCGTATTAGTACTATTGCTCATAGCCTCTTTGCTGTGTGGCCAACAATAGAAAAAGCCCTCGACGAATCGAGGGCTTTGGATAGTTGTCCAACTAGATGTCAGAAGCGATTATTTAGCTTCTTGGTCTGCTTGGATTGCTGTTAGAGCGATTGTGTACACGATATCGTCTACTAGCGCGCCACGAGACAAGTCGTTTACAGGCTTGCGCATACCTTGCAGCATTGGACCGATAGAAACTAGGTCAGCTGAACGTTGTACCGCTTTGTAAGTTGTGTTACCCGTGTTTAGGTCTGGGAATACGAATACTGTCGCTTTACCTGCTACTGGAGAGTTAGGCGCTTTAGACGCTGCCACGTTTTCCATGATAGCTGCGTCGTACTGTAGAGGACCGTCGATCACTAGATCAGGACGCTTCTCTTTCGCGATGCGAGTTGCTTCACGTACTTTATCAACGTCTGCACCCTTACCAGATTCACCAGTAGAGTAAGAGATCATAGCAACGCGAGGGTCGATACCGAATGCTGCTGCAGAGTCAGCAGATTGGATAGCGATTTCAGCAAGCTGTTCAGCGGTTGGATCTGGGTTGATCGCACAGTCACCGTAAACCAGTACTTGATCAGGCAGAAGCATGAAGAATACTGAAGATACGATAGACGCATTTGGTGCAGTCTTGATGATTTGGAACGGAGGAACGATAGTGTTCGCCGTAGTATGAACAGCACCAGAAACTAGGCCGTCAACTTCGTCGTTCTCAAGCATCATTGTGCCTAGGAATACTGAATCTTGTAGCTTCTCACGAGCCACAACTTCAGTCATGCCTTTCGCACCGCGCAGCTCAACTAGACGAGCAACGTAGTTTTCACGAACAGCATCGGCATCGATGATGGTTACGCCAGTACCTAGCTCAACGCCTTGTTGAGCTGCTACGCGACGGATTTCATCTGGGTTACCTAGAAGCACACAGTCTGCAATACCGCGTTCAGCACAGATTGCTGCCGCTTTAACAGTACGAGGTTCGTCACCTTCTGGAAGAACGATACGCTTGCCTGCTTTACGAGCAAGTTCAGTTAGCTGGTAACGGAACGCTGGTGGGCTTAGACGACGAGACTTCTGAGTACCTTCAGTCATTGACTCGATCCAGTTACCGTCGATGTGACCAGCAACGTGCTCGTTGATGAACTCGATACGCTCTTTATCGTCTGCAGGTACTTCGATGCTGAAGCTCTGTAGGTTTAGAGATGTCTGCCAAGTGTTACCTTGTGCTTTGAAGATAGGCAGACCAGTGTCGAACGCTGGCTTACATAGACCTTCGATTTCGCGAGGGATGTCGTAACCGCCAGTTAGCAGTACAGCACCAATATCCACACCGTTCATTGCAGCAAGAGAAGCAGCAACGATAACATCAGGACGGTCTGCAGACGTAACAAGTAGAGAGCCCGGTTTGAAGTGCTCAATCATGTTTGGCAGAGAACGTGCACAGAAAGTGATGCTCTTGATGCGACGAGTGTTGATGTCACCTTCGTTGATGATATCTGCTTTCAGGTGTTTAGCCATGTCGATTGCACGAGTCGCAATCAGATCAATGCTCCATGGCACACAACCTAGTACACGAATTGGAGAAGTGTTGAAAATTTCCATCACTTTCAATTCGTTTTGTTTCGCGCTGTCTGCATCGTCAAAGATTTCAGATAGGTCAGGGCGAGTACGGCCAGCTTCGTCAACAGGAGCGTTTAGCTTGTTGATGATAACGCCAGAGATGTTTTTGTTCTTAGTGCCGCCGAAGTTAGAACATGCTACTTCGATACGCTCTTTCAGTTGCGCAGGGTTATCAGTACCTGGAGTCGCAACTAGCACGATTTCTGCACCAAGTGTTGCCGCGATTTCCGCGTTTACTTGGTTTGCAAATGGGTGCTTACGAGTAGGTACAAGACCTTCGATTAGCGTAACGTCTGCGTCTTTGTTGATTTGGTTGTAACGTTCAACAACGGTTTCTAGCAGCTCGTCCATGTTGTCGTTACCGATTAGGCTTTCAGCAACAGACATCGCCATTGGTTCACCGATCTTCATATCGCTGTTGTGGCCAACGATAGTTGAAGTCAGATCTGGCTGATCACCACCTGAACGTGGCTGACAGATTGGCTTGTAGAAAGAAACTTTAACGCCTTTACGCTCCATAGCGCGAAGAACACCCATGCTAACGCTTGTTAGGCCAACGCCTGCGCTAGTAGGGATAAGCATAATAGTACGAGACATTCGTAGAGTACCTTTAGCTATTTGGGGGATAAAAGCTCAACTCTTATTCCATGAAGCTCGAAGAATAGGAGTTGAGCCCCTAAGAAATTCGTTTGAATGAAAATCTGGCTAGCCGAGTGGCTAGCCAGTAATTCAATTAAAGACCTGTCAGGCGTGCAGTGTCTTCAGCGATGACTAGCTCTTCGTTAGTAGAGATAACCATTGCAGGGATACGGCTGTTTTCAGTCGTGATAACGCCTTCGCCGCCGAAGCGAGCTTTAAGGTTAGCTTCGCTATCTACTTCGATACCGAAGATGCCAAGACGATTTAGAACCATTTCACGGATAGGGCCAGAGTTCTCGCCGATACCGCCAGTGAAAGTGATTGCGTCTAGACGACCGTCCATTGAAGCAGTGTAGCCAGCTACGTACTTAGCTAGACGGTGGCAGAACACGTCCATTGCGCGTGTTGCTTCTTCTTTCTCACCGTAGTTGTCTTCAACGAAACGACAGTCAGAAGTCACTTCAGTTAGACCTTGAAGACCAGACTCTTTAGTTAGCATCGTGTTGATTTGATCAACAGAGTAACCTAGAGCGTCGTGTAGGTGGAAGATGATCGCAGGGTCGATGTCGCCACAGCGAGTACCCATTACTAGACCTTCAAGTGGAGTAAGACCCATAGAAGTGTCTACAGATTGACCGTTCTTGATTGCACATACAGACGCGCCGTTACCTAGGTGACAGTTGATGATGTTTACTTCTTCAACTGGTTTGTTTAGTAGGCCAGCAACTTCACGAGTGATGAACAAGTGAGAAGTACCGTGCATACCGTAACGACGGATACCGTGTTCTTTGTATAGGTTGTATGGAAGAGCGTATAGGTAAGACTCTTCAGGCATAGTTTGGTGGAACGCAGTGTCAAATACAGCAACGTTTTTCAGCTCTGGGAAGTTTTTCTTAGCCGCTTCGATACCGATGATGTGAGCAGGGTTATGAAGAGGTGCAAATGTTGCAGCGTCTTGAATACCTTTTAGAACTTCATCAGTGATTAGTGCAGATTGAGTGAACTGCTCGCCGCCGTGAACGATACGGTGACCGATTGCGCCTAGGTTAGCTTTAAGCTCTGGCTTAGAAGCAAGAATAGTTTCTACCATAAACGCTAGTGCTTCTTCGTGAGCTGCACCATTGCCTAGTTGAGCTTCGTGCTTGCCATCAAGTTTCCACTTGATGCGAGCTTCAGGAAGGTGAAGACACTCAGCAAGACCTGATAAGTGCTCGTCGCCGTTCTCGGCATCAACAACGGCAAATTTAAGAGAAGAACTACCGCAGTTTAAAACTAAAACTAGCTTAGACATGTATGACTACCTGTTATTCGTCTGATAAAAAATCAGTTAAAGAATGAAAAATTAATCACAAGAATAGCCGATACCCAGAAGGCTGCGTACTAATCCTGGTCAAAAATTGTTCTAATTCCATATAAAGAAATAGTGATGAACCCATCCATCACTATGATGCGATCCGTGCAGATAGATATCTCGGAGTTGCTTAAATTGTAAATAACAGCAACAATGAGATTGAGGGTCTGCAAAGGATAGCGATAATAAGCAATGATAACAAAAAAAATTTGAAAGAATATTAACTTTCATCAATTTTTTGTACCTTCAGTTGAAATGTTCAACTATTTTTTAGTGAGAGAGCGGTATGAGTAATAAAGTCGGATTGATCCATAGCCTGAAAGATGGCCAGAATTACATGGAGATCTGGCCGGTTCGTAAAGAGCTAAGCGCCATATTTCCGGAACAGCGTATCATTAAGGCGACTCGCTTTGGCATTAAAGTCATGCCAGCCGTCGCTGCGATCAGCGTACTCACTCAAATGGCATTCAACAATTACCACGCGTTACCTCAGTCTATTGTTGTCGCCTTGTTTGCGATTAGCTTGCCACTCCAAGGGATTTGGTGGCTTGGTGCTCGATCCAACACGAAACTGCCGCCTTCTCTGGCATCTTGGTATCGGGAGCTGCATCAAAAAATTGTGGAAACAGGTTTTGCACTAGAGCCTGTTAAAGCTCGCCCTCGTTATAAAGAGCTTGCGATAATACTGAACCGAGCGTTTCGCCAGCTCGATAAGTCGTCACTAGAGCGTTGGTTCTAATTTAAATTGTTTGAAATGGAGTGTGCACTAGCCGCTCCATTTTTGATCCTGCCTCTATTACCTACTTTGACGGTCGTTGATGAAGCGAGCGAAGCTTTGTTTACCAAAGATTCTTTCCGGATGAAGAAGTCCCCCGATCACAAATGTTGCTTTAGTGTTAAATCTTTCTTTTCTTTACTAAGACTTAGTAGTAATAATAAAAACAAGATGCGCAAGAAGTGCACAGTTATACGAACACAACATTACCCCCTTCAAACATTTGAATTCACGAGTCGATATTCATGTTGAATGCTCGCGAAACAAGGACGAAGTCACATCAAGGAGTTATGATGAAAACGAAACGTTTATTAGCCACTGCCGTTCTATCTGCTACTGCTATTTTCTCTTCTGCCAATGTACTGGCCGCCACTGCAACCGTTGCAGTTTCACAAATTGTCGAACACCCGGCGTTAGACGCGACGCGCCAAGGATTGCTTGATGGTTTGAAAGCGAAAGGCTACGAAGAAGGCAAAAATCTAGAATTTGATTATAAGACCGCACAGGGTAATCCAGCGATTGCGGTGCAAATTGCCCGTCAGTACGTCGGTGAAAATCCTGATGTGTTAGTTGGCATCGCGACACCTTCGGCACAAGCTTTGGTGTCGGCTACTCGCTCTATTCCTGTTGTCTTTACTGCGGTAACAGATCCGGTTGGTGCGAAATTGGTTAAGTCGATGGAACAACCAGGCAAAAACGTAACTGGCCTGTCTGATCTTTCACCCGTTGCTCAGCATGTCGATCTCATCCAAGAAATTCTTCCTCAGGTGAAAAGCATCGGGGTTGTATTTAATCCCGGTGAAGCTAATGCCGTGACTTTAGTTGAATTACTAAAAGAAAGCGCAAAAGCAAAAGGCATACAAGTGGTTGAAGCGACCGCACTAAAAAGTGCTGATGTTCAGTCTGCGACTCAAGCGATTGCAGCGAAATCAGACATTCTTTACGCCCCAACAGACAATACAGTTGCAAGTGCGATTGAAGGGATGATTGTGGCAGCGAATCAAGCGAAGAAACCTGTATTTGGTGGCGCGACGTCGTATGTCGAAAAGGGTGCAATTGCAGGCTTAGGTTTTGACTACTACCAGGTTGGTGTACAAACCGCGGATTACGTGGCGGCGATTCTTGATGGTCAAGAACCAGGCAAGCTGGATGTAAAAGTCGCGACGGGCTCTGACCTTGTAATTAATGAAAGCGCAGCATCTAAGCTCGGTATCAAGCTGCCAAGTTCTGTGGTTGAACGTGCGACAAGCATGCAATAAGTAACGCTTTTTGGGGTTAAGCCTGTCACGTTGGTTGGTAGAGGCTTGCCCCAAAATTGATACTCGCCGGATTTCTCGTGTAGAGCATTCTGCTAGAGAAGAAGGGGAGTATACGTTAGAAGTCTTAAGTTCAGGTTGGTATTAGCCAGCCTGAGCATGCAGAAAGGAGCAGTTATGTCTGCATTTGCTTTTTTTGGCGCACTCGAAATTGGCTTGATTTATGGCCTAGTCGCTCTGGGTGTGTATCTTACGTTCCGTGTTCTCGATTTTCCCGATTTGAGTGTGGATGGCAGCTTTCCAATGGGAGCTGCGGTGGCTGCAACGGCGATTGTCGCAGGTATTAATCCTTGGCTTGCGACAATAATGGCGATGATAGCTGGTAGTATGACGGGGTGGGTAACCGCTTTTCTGGCTGTTCGGTGTGGTATTTTGCACCTGTTAGCTTCCATTCTTACCATGATCGCGGCATTTTCAATCAATATTCGTATTATGGGCAAACCTAATATGGCGTTGCTTGGAGAGGATACGATTCTCACGCCGTTTGAAGCCTTGGGCGATCCGATGTTCATTCGTCCTCTGGTTGTTGGGGTCTTAGTTCTTTTGTCCGCTTTCTTTGTCATTCGCCTGCTGAACAGCGACTTTGGTCTTGGTTTACGGGCCACGGGCGTTAATGCGCGTATGGTTTCTGCGCAAGGGGCGAGCACTGGTTTTTATACCTACTTTGGGTTGGCTTTATCTAACGGTTTTGTCGGATTCGCAGGCGCGTTGTTTGCACAAACGAACAGCTTTGCAGATGTGACCTCTGGCGTGGGCACCATTGTGGTTGGTTTGGCTGCTGTGATTTTGGGCCAGACCCTTATTCCCGGGCGAAAAATTTGGGTTGCGGTATTTGCTGTCATCATCGGTTCGGTGCTTTATCGTCTTGCAGTGGCTTTCGCTTTGAGCTCTGGCATGTTTGGTTTACAAGCTTCAGACCTCAACCTGGTTACCGCAGTATTGGTGGCTGTGGCGCTTATTGCTCCAAAGCTAAAACAGAGCATGAGAGCGAAACAACGCGTTACTGATGCTAAACAAGCGGCATCAAAAAATGGTTCTGGGGAGGCGTTATGATTGAACTTAATAACATTCAAGTCACGTTCAACCCTGGGACGATTTTGGAAAATCGTGCACTGAAAGGTGTCTCTTTAGAGGTTCCAGAACATCAATTTCTTACCGTGATTGGTTCTAATGGCGCAGGAAAATCGACGTTGCTTGGTGCGGTGACAGGTGAGACACCGATGATAGGTGGTCAGGTGATCATTGATGGCAAAGACGTCACCAAGCAGACGGTTGCCCAGCGTGCGACGCAATGCGCACGAGTGTTTCAAGATCCATTGGCCGGAACTTGTGGAGAGCTAACGATAGAAGAGAACATGGCTTTAGCGTACATGCGTGGTAAAAAACGCAGCTGGGGGTTGGCGCTCTCTACTAAACGTCGCAAGCTGTTCCAAGAGCGAATTAGCATCCTAGGGCTTGGTTTAGAAGACCGCTTGGGCGATAGCATTGGGTTGCTGTCTGGTGGGCAACGACAAGCCGTTAGCCTTGTGATGGCGACGTTATCGGAGAGTAAGTTGTTACTGCTTGATGAACACACGGCTGCGCTTGATCCCCGTATGGCGGCGTTTGTTATCGACTTAACTAAGCGTATTGTCGATGAGTTCGATTTAACCGTGATGATGGTGACGCATTCGATGAAAGACGCATTAGCATGTGGCGATAGGACCGTAATGCTTCACCAAGGTGAAATTGTGCTAGATGTGGCTGGAGAGCAGCGCGCTAACATGCAAGTACCAGACTTGTTGGATATGTTCTCCAAAGTGCGTGGTGAAGAGCTTGCAGATGACAGTCTCTTGTTGAACTAAGCAGTATCCTACTAGTTACTACGCCTACTAAGTGTGATCCTCCTTGGGAAAATTGGCTGATATGTCAACTCGCAAGGAGGATTTCTTGTCTCTCATTCTTCAATAACATAGTGGCATATCCGATGACGAGGAGTGCCCATAATGAACCTGCCATTTATTTTTCATAGTCAAACTATTGATGGTTTAGCTTTTAATCAAGAGCAAGTCACAGTCAGACTGAAAACCGAGACATTGGATTTTGATTCCGTATATGTGCGTCTTGAGCCGGACAATGAAGAATATCTGGTCGACATGGCTCAAATTGGAACAGCTGGGGAATTGTTACTATGGGAAGCATCGTTCCGACCAAATCGAGATCGAGATGTCACACATTATGTGTTTAAGCTTCTCAAAGACGGACAACAATACTGGCTCGATGCACGAGGCGTACAAAAGCGTATTCCACCCAAAGAGTTCCACTTTAAGTTGAATGTAAACCATCAACCACCAAGCTGGGTCCAAGAGCAAGTGTTCTATCAAATCTTTCCTGACCGTTTTTCTGCTAGTAAAAGTGAATCTGACATTCGTAAAGCTTATGTTCAGCATGATTCAGAAGCGATCATTAAATCGTGGGGAGACGCGGTAGGCTCTCACCAAAATACCGGGGCAAGAGAGTTTTTTGGCGGCGATCTCAAAGGTGTGGAGCAGAGGTTGGATTACCTTGAGCAGCTCGGCGTAACAGCGCTCTACTTCAATCCGATTTTTTCTTCACCAAGTAACCACAAATACGACACTACGGATTACTTCACTGTTGATCCTATGTTTGGCACCAATGCTCAGTTTGCGGAACTGTGTGAGAAGATTCGTGGTAAGAATATGAAGATTGTCTTAGACGCGGTGTTTAACCACACGTCAGTGCATCATCCTTGGTTTGATATCCAACAAAAAGGAGAGGGGGCGTATGGTCATCCGCATTCAAAGTTCCGCGATTACTACTTTTTCGAAGGCGAAACCAATCATTATATCGGTTGGAAAGGCATTGGTAACTTACCGGTTCTGAACTTCGAAAATGAACAAGTGCGCGACTATATCTACCAAAGTGAAGAGTCTGTCATCAAGTATTGGCTGAAGCCACCGTACTTGGTTGATGGCTGGCGGTTTGATGTCATTCATATGCTTGGCGAAGGAGAGGGAGCAAAAAACAATGCTCGTTATGTTGAAGCGTTTCGTCATGCGACGAAGTCAGTCAATCCGAATGCCTATGTGCTAGGTGAGCACTTTTTTGAAGCAACGCAGTGGTTGCAAGGTGATCAAGAGGATGGGGCGATGAACTACTACGGTTTTGCTCATCCAGTTCGAGCTTTTATCGCGCAGCAAGATATTATGTATGAACCAATCAACATTGATGGTTTGGAGTTTAAAGCATGGTTGGACGAAGCCAGAGCAAAAATTCCATTTTCGAATCAGCTATCGCAGCTAAATCAACTCGATAGTCATGATACTGCTCGTTTTATCACACTGGTTGATGGTGATAAGCGTAAAATGAACATCGCACTTGCTCTGCTCATGACATACGTCGGTACACCTTGTATTTACTATGGGAGTGAAGTCGGACTAGAGGGAGGGCTGGACCCAGATAATCGTCGCAGTTTCCCTTGGAATGAAATCGAAAACTCAGCATGGCTGTCGATTTACAAGCAATGGATTTCGATACGTAAACAGTACAAGTCTTTACAGTCTGGTAGTATTCAATGGCTGCATTGCGATACCAATGTGCTGGCTTATGCGCGCGTACTTGGAAGTGAAGCGATCGTTGTTGTGATGAATCTAAGTGGCGATGAGTGTTCAATTGACTTGCCTCTGTGGCAACTTGGTTTGGAGGCTACCCATCTTTCGTCACTTCTGGATGGACGCGAACTTATTGATTATAAGGGTCATCTTTCTGTCAATATACCTGCACAGAGCTTCAAATTGTGGCAACTGAAGTGACACTACATTCTATATTGATTAAACTTCTTTAATATATAAACAGTCTCCTACAATGCGTACACATTTGTTGGTTATCTGATTATCTGGCGATGCGCACTACGCATTGCCAGTTGATAAGACAGCGTAATCCCATTGTTTGATAAGAGACGATCTACCTTTCACATACATGGTACTCAATGGTTAACCAAAGGCGATTTAGTCTCTCATTTGTCATCTTTTTTCCCCTCGCATTATTTGTAGTGGTTTTGCTTGTTACGACAAAAAACTACTACGATGCGGTCAATCGCTATATTGATTCTGAGTATGCACGTATTGATCGTGCCATGTCCCGTGGTATTAAAGTCCTCACCGCCTTAGATTATAGTTTTACTAACTATACGAATTACGCTAACCCATTGTCTGAAGAGCACAACTCTTTAGTCAAAAAGGGGCTTTGTTATATTTGGCCGATAGACGTCTTGTTGCTAGAGAGTGTCTACAGTGAGGGGTTACCTGCGGTTGATCTTGATTACATGATTGTGGGCGATGAAAGCTTATGTCAGCAAGGTTCAACGATTAACCAATTAGCTGAACAAAAGGCGGGTTTTGCGCCGTCATTGTCTTTTCTGCACGATATTGAATCCCATATCGTTGGTATTCATTACATCGATAAGCGTGGTTACGTCATTTCGTCTCCTGACACGTACGCGAAAAACTTCACTAGAGAACTTTGGTCAACGCTAAAAGCGCGCCCATTTTGGCAAAAAACCGCACAAGATAAAGTGAACATCACCTTGGCCGGACCTGGGCCGATGTTGGATTCGATGGAAGGCCAAATCATTAGTATGACGGTGCCTGTTTACGAAAAAGGGAGGCATCAAGGTGTGCTGTCCATTGATTTTGATGTCAATGCGTTGATGGCTTCGTCGCTAGGTCTTGTTGGTAAGTTTCATTTGGTTTCCAATTTACAATCCATTCCTTCAAACAGTACACGTATCAAACCAGTCGAGTTAGAGCGATTGAGTGCGAATCACAGCATGTATTACGAGTACAACCTTTGGGATGAAGCTAAGAACCTAGCGGTGTTCGAAAAATACAGCCTTATTGTTGCGATCTCTATTTACGTTTTGAGCACAGTCGTATTGTTCTATGTGAATATGCATAGTGAACGACGTTATTTTAAAGATCTCGCCGCCAGAGATCCGATGACGAGCTTGTTGAACCGTCGAGGAATGCAAACCGTGTGGCGCAATAAGATGACGAAAAAACAGGTTGCACTAGCAGTGTTCGATATTGATAACTTCAAGAAGATCAATGATACCTATGGTCATGATGTCGGCGATTCTGCGATTCAGCTAGTTGCAAAATGTATACGTGAAAATATTCGCCACACAGATGTCGCCTCAAGATTTGGTGGCGAAGAGTTCGTGTTGGCGATTTACGACGAAGACTCGGAAGGCATTAAGCTAATTCTAGAGCGGGTAAAAAAAGCCATAGACGAACGCTCGAGACGCGTGACTAAAGAAGGTTTTACGATCTCTGGCGGTGTGGTGTTCAGTAAAGAGAACCGAGTGGAAAGCTTTGATGAGTTATTTAAAGCGGCAGATGAAAAGTTATATCAAGCCAAGAGTACAGGCAAAAATAAGATTTGCTACGAAGATCTAAGCGCTTAAAGGGCGAGCAGTTCGCCCTTTGCAATGCTCAGGTTTTATGCAACCTGAGAATTTAATTCATCACGATAACGTTGAATATGCTCAACAATCGGCGCGGCTTTGTTAAACGTTCGGATTTCTCTGAATAGATCTTTTGCTTCAGGATAGGCCTGACGTAAGTAAGAGAACCATTGTTTTACGCGGTTTGGATAGTACAAACCTTTGTCGCCTTTCATCTCAAACTTGGAGTAGTAGATCAGTAGCTCAACCACCTCGGGCCATGACATTGGCTGGTGGTTGTGTTTTACCACGTTGCCCAAGTTAGGGATATTGAAAGCGCCGCGGCACACCATCAAAGAGTCAACGCCAGTCGTTTCAATGCAACGTTGACCATCTTCATAATTCCAAATTTCGCCATTCGCAATAAGCGGAATATCAAAACGTTCGCGAATTTGGTTGATGTAATCCCATTTTATCTCAGACGCTTTGTAACCACCCTGCTTAGTCCGAGCGTGAACGGTGAGTTCATTTGCACCAGCAGATTGAATGGCATCAACAATTTCAAAGCAATCTTCAGGGTTTTCCCAGCCAAGACGAATTTTTGCAGTTACGGGGATTGCCTCTGGAACGGCTTCTCGACAAGCTTTTACCACACGGTGAATTAGCTCAGGATGCTGAAGTAGAGCAGCACCGCCCTTACTTTTATTGACCATTTTGGCTGGGCAACCAAAATTTATGTCGATGCCTCTGGCGCCTAGGCTCGCCGCTTTAATTGCGTTCTCAGCCATCCAGTTTGGTTCTTGTCCTAATAATTGCACATGTACTGGCACACCTGATGCGGTTTGAGAACCTTGCAACAGCTCCGGGCATAAACGGTGAAATACATGATCGGGCAATAACTGGTCGATGACTCGAACAAATTCCGTAACACATAGGTCATAGTCGTTTATCTCGGTCAGGATTTGGCGCATCAAATGGTCTAAAACGCCTTCCATTGGGCCTAGTACAACTCGCATAGTTTGCCTAATACAGTTTGGTGATAAAAAGGAGGGCGATTGTAGCGATGTAAGCTAAGTTTGTCATTAAAAGACTCAAAGCACTCAATACAGTCAAACTCGCAACTCCCGGTTACGTGCTTTTATGCTCTGAGGTATAATGCCGCCAAATTTATGGGAAACCAGATGTCATGCAATACACATTGATTGAGAAAGGCGAAATTCACATCGATGAATCTTGCCTATTTATCGAAGGCGCAGTGCTCGCTGCGAATCTGACGACAAAGCCACTCGCTCCTGAAAAGTGGTTAGAGCCGCTATTAGGTGAAGGATTCAAAGCGATTCAACCGGCAGTAGAAGAGCAAATTCACAAGCAGCACAACCGAATTCAACGAAACGAATATTCAGTGTTAGAGCTAACAGGCAAAGAGCCTGAGCAACTTGCTGATTTTTCCGAAGGCTTTATGTCTGTTTGGCCAATGATTGAAGAACAATGGCAAGACGTTGAGCTCAATGATGGATTGCAGCGTATGCTACAAGCATTACTGACCACTTTGATGCTGGCTATCGATGAGTCGGCAACGCAGCAACAGATGCGCGACGCCGGTATTGAAACGCCTCCAGCTCTTGCAGATTTGGTCGACCAGCTTGATTTGATGGTCGGTGAAGTGGCGTTAGGTGCGGATGAGTTGATGGTAGGCAATAAGGCTCAAAGCCTAAACCCATTCAAAGGTATCGGGCGCAATGATCCTTGTCCTTGTGAGAGCGGCAAAAAGTTCAAGCAGTGTTGTGGTCAATCACGTGGTTGAGTTAACGTGGTTAAGTTAAATAGCCGCGATGTTTACTCAGTAAAAAGCCGACCATCTGGTCGGCTTTTTTCGTTATCATTTCTCTGAAGGATTAACGAATCGGATTAGTGCGTCTTGCTGGGAAGAATTGTGCGATCACAATGAATGCTAAAGCAATTAAATTGCCCGCGAAAATAACTACTAACCATTGTGGCATTGATAAATCGAGGAATTGCCAAACAATCTTCGAGCAATCGCCGTATGCCTCGAACATCCAAGGAACCCACTGATTAAGCGGAGCCCAACTAGGGAATGTTACGAATAAATCACAAGTCGCGAATGGTGATGGGTTAAACTGATAATCAACGTGCTGCTGAGCAAGCAACAGTCCTTTGTAAGAGCTTAATCCCCAGCCAATCAAACCTAGCCAACGGAAAACTGGGTTATTTGGTGCCATAAGACCAACGATTGCAGCGACACCCACTCCCATCATCGCGACTCGTTCGTAGATACACATTACACATGGTGCAAGCATCATGACGTGCTGAAAATAGAGGGCACATGCTTCAAAGAAAACGACGAATAGCAGAAGCAGCAGCCACGATAAGCGTCCCTTCGAAAACTGGTTAAGTGAATTTAAAATAGTCACGTTTTTGTTCCTGTCTGAAATAGAAAAAGCTCTGAATACTCAGAGCTTTTTAACGTGGATAAGTTTCCTAATCAACTCAAATTTTAGTGACCGCCGGAGACTACGGGAGTCAGATCACCACTATGAGGTAAAATCCAGCCTGCATCGTAGAAAGAAGCCGTTGCTGGCTCTAGGAAGAACATAATGCCCATTAGCCCGACAATCGCAAGAACGATAGTGTAAGGCAGCGCCATGATAACCATTCGACCGTAAGACAGACGAATTAATGGAGCGAGAGCCGAGGTGAGTAGGAATAGGAATGCCGCTTGACCGTTTGGCGTAGCAACAGATGGTAGGTTAGTACCAGTGTTGATAGCAACTGCCAGTAAGTCGAACTGCTCGCGAGTAATGAGACCTTCAATGAGTGCTGTTTTTACTTCATTGATGTAAACCGTACCGACGAATACGTTATCCGACACCATTGATAGTAAGCCATTCGCGACATAGAACAGAGCTAACTGAGTGCCTTTATCTTCAACGGCAAGCACCGCGTCGATAACTGGTTTAAACAACTCTTGGTCGATGATTACCGCAACGATAGAGAAAAATACCGCAAGTAGTGCAGTGAAAGGCAGAGCCTCTTCAAACGCTTTACCCATGGAATGCTCTTCAATGACGCCAGTGAAAGCCGTCGCTAAGATGATCACTGAAAGACCAATTAAGCCTACCGCCGCCAAGTGCAAGGCTAATGCCACGATCAACCAAACGGCAATAAGCCCTTGAACCCATAGCTTTGCAACGTCTTGATTGGTACGCGTTTTGCGTTCTTCATTGTCAAAGTCAACGAGGATTTGACGAACGTTGTTAGGAAGTTTTGCACCGTAGCCAAACACTTTAAGCTTTTCGACTAGAGCACAAGTGATGAGACCGCAGAAAAATACGGGTAGCGTCACTGGAGACATACGGATTAGGAATTCACCAAATAACCAACCCGCTTGGTCTGCAATAATTAAGTTCTGAGGTTCACCCACCATAGTGGTTACGCCACCTAACGCAGTACCTACACCAGCGTGCATCAACAATGAGCGTAAAAAGGCGCGGTAGTTTTCTAAGTCATCACGCGTTAGCTCAGTGATCGTGTCATCTTGTGTGTGGTCATGGTCACCAATCGGGTTACCTGAAGCCACTTTGTGGTAGATAGAGTAGAAACCGATCGCAACACTGATAACAACGGCGATAACCGTCAAAGCATCCAAAAACGCAGATAAAAATGCAGCGGCAAAGCAAAACGCAAGTGATAGAAGGGTTTTGGAGCGAATACCAAGTAAAATTTTGGTAAAAATGAACAGCAATAAATGCTTCATGAAGTAGATGCCCGCAACCATAAATACCAGAAGCAGTAATACTTCAATATTTGCCACCAACTCGTGCTTAACTTGCGCAGGGCTAGTCATGCCGATAGCGATGGCTTCAATAGCAAGTAAACCACCAGGTTGTAATGGGTAGCATTTTAATGCCATTGCAAGCGTGAAAATAAATTCAGCAACCAGCAACCACCCAGCAACAAATGGGTTTATTAGGAAGAATACAATCGGGTTAATTATTAAGAAGGCTATAATGGCAACTTTGTACCAATCAGGCGCTTTACCAAGAAAGTTCTTGATAAAAGCGTTTCCGAGCGATATCGGCATGATAATTCTCTTTATAACAAAATTATGAATAGACACTACAATAGTGCTTAAGTATCTGTTTGTTAGACTTATTAACTAGTCTTTTAAAACAATAACTTAGTAAAACAACAATCCTTTGTTTATTGCAGTCTTGCCAAGTTACTTCCCCTGAACTCAAGCACCGCTCACTTTCGACCGCAAACTCTACACTCAGGCATTTATTAGTCAATAACAAAACGTGATGCTACCGACTAAAATGACTTTTTAAATGTAATAACGCGATCAAAACGGCGTTACTATATCATGAAAGGCTCAAAAAAATCCTCTTGGATTTTAAATGACGGTCAGTGACGAGAAAAGGCAAATTAAGAAAGAATATTAACTGTGATATACAAAGTAATTTTTCATATTTTGAATATAAAATTGTGACGCAGTTGTCTTTATTTCTCCGCAATTTGTGAGCTGTTTAATTAAACGAAAATTCAGATTTTACCGCTTTCACTCGCACGTCAGACCGTCCTAGATTGACATAACATATAGAGTATTAACTCTATATTGTGGAATCGTTTCAATTATTGATCGTAAATTTTCTCAAACCGTTAAGTAGTGGTATGATGAGTAGTATCGACCCTCAGAAATCAATATTGGATAAAAAGTAGAATGGTCATAAAGGCGAAAAGCCCTGCGGGATTCGCAGAAAAATATATTATCGAGAGCATTTGGAACGGCCGTTTTCCTCCTGGCTCTATTTTACCTGCTGAACGCGAGCTGTCTGAGCTAATTGGTGTTACTCGAACGACTTTACGAGAGGTTCTTCAACGACTAGCCCGTGATGGTTGGTTAACAATCCAACACGGTAAACCAACGAAGGTAAACCAATTTATGGAGACCTCTGGTCTGCATATTTTGGATACGTTGATGACGTTGGACGTAGATAACGCAACAAACATTGTAGAAGATTTGCTTGCAGCACGTACCAACATCAGCCCTATCTTTATGCGTTATGCATTTAAAGCAAATAAAGAGAACTCTGAGCGCACGATCAAGAATGTAATTGAATCTTGTGAAGCTTTAATGAATGCTGCTTCTTGGGACGATTTCATCGCTTCTTCACCTTATGCTGAGAAAGTCTTACAGAACGTGAAAGAAGACAACGAGAAAGATGAAGCGAAGCGTCAAGAAATCTTGATTGCTAAAACGTTCAACTTTTACGACTACATGTTGTTCCAACGCCTAGCATTCCATTCAGGGAATCAGATTTACGGTTTGATTTTTAATGGCTTGAAGAAGCTCTATGATCGCGTTGGTAGCTATTACTTCTCAAACCCAGCTTCTCGTGAGCTAGCGCTGAAGTTTTACCATCAGTTGCTAGAAACTTGTGAAAGTGGTCAGCGTGAACAACTGCCAGTTGTGATTCGTCACTATGGTATGGAAAGTGCGCTAATCTGGAACGAGATGAAAAAGCAATTACCAACGAACTTCACAGAAGATGACAGCTAAGCGCTAAGAAGTTAGATGAATGAAAAACCGCAGAACCTAAGGTCTGCGGTTTTTTTGTTTTTACCTATAGATACCAGTTACGTTCCTGTTGTGACAATTGGCACGGCACTGTATAGAGCTTATCTTGCTACAGAGAGTTTGGGCAACGGTAGATACAATGCTTCAACGATGTCTGAAAGGACGTGGTCGTAAGTATTGAAGATGGTCAACGATAAGTCTGATGTGACTCCATAAAGCTCTACTTCTGTTAAATCGATATGACTTCCTGTCACATAGCTATTTAATGTTTGTATTGAGCGTGTGGAAGCAGGAGAAACGATACTAAGCGGAGCGATAACTGCTAATTGATTTAGCTTACGTGTCATAACCGATGCGTAATTTTTGAAACGCTCATTCCCCCCTTGCTCTCCCAAGTCTTGAATGCTAATTCTCAATTGAGTCAGGGTTTCTAAGCTATCCATGATGTTTTGCCAGTTCATGTGGTACTCATTATGTAGATCATCTCGTTGTTCTACCGCTAACCAAGCAATCGTGACTTCATCCATCAAGAACAAGCAATGACGAATTAACTTACCATGCTCCATCTGGTTCCTTGCAACACTGTGATCGTTCCATTGTTCAAGCAGTGTTCCTACTTTGATCTGCAGCACGCGATACATGGGTTTATTTTCAAAGCGTGAGGTTTCGACCAAAAGATGCAGTTTGTTGCTGAGGTCGTTATGAAGGACTTCTAATTCTTGTTCGTTATTTTGTTGAAATTGAAGTGAGTAGTGCGTCGCGGCTCGATGGCGTCTCAGCAGATGAACAACATCTCGCAATAATGTTAACAGCTGATATTTACGCGCGTGTTGCTGCTCTCGTTTAGAAGATAAGTGATATATTCCGGCTAAAATAGCGATAGATAATAATGTGGAAATCAAAACAAACATAACCAACTCCTTGTTAGTGTTTGGACCTAGCAAGGAAGGTTTGCAGTTTTGATGCCAAACAAAAATTAAATTAAAACAACTGGTTATGTTGAATGTTCTTTTGGGGCGGTCGTTATTGGTGCATGGATTCACCAAAGTTGTGAATATGATCAAAAATCCCTTCCAAATTGGCAGGGATTTTATAGTGTTATATTTGGAATGCGACTTACATTACGCGCATGCCAGGTTGAGCGCCTTCGTGCGGCTCAAGAATCCATAAGTCGCTACCACCAGGGCCCGCTGCTAGGATCATGCCTTCTGACATACCAAACTTCATCTTACGAGGTTTTAGGTTTGCTACCATTACCGTTAGTTTGCCTTCTAGCTCTTCAGGTTTGTACGCTGACTTGATGCCAGAGAACACTTGACGAGTTTCACCACCGATGTCCAGTTGGAACTTAAGCAGTTTGTTTGCTTTTGGCACTTCTTCACAAGAGATGATACGAGCGATACGCATATCTACTGCTGCAAAAGCGTCGAACTCAATCTCTTCAGCGATTGGCTCTTTGTCTAGCTCAGTTTGGCTAGCCTTGTTCTTTTCCGCTTCTGCTTTCTCTTTCGCCGCCATTTCTGCCGCCGCATCTTCTTTAGATGCTTCGATCATCGCTTCAACATTCTTCGGATCGATACGGTTGAAGAGTGCTTTGAACTTAGTGATCTCGTGGCCTGTGAGTGGCGCAGCGATGTTTTCCCAAGTCAGCTCTTGGTTTAGGAATGCTTCAGTACGTGCAGCTAGCGCAGGCATTACTGGTTTCAGGTAAGTCATCAGTACACGGAACAGGTTGATACCGACAGAACAGATGTCTTGTAGCTCCTGATCTTTGCCTTCTTCTTTTGCTACAACCCACGGTGCTTTTTCATCAACGTATTGGTTAGCTTTGTCTGCCAGTGCAGTGATTTCACGGATTGCACGACCAAATTCACGTGTTTCGTAAAGCTCAGCAATACGGTCAGCCGCAGCAAAAAATTCGTTGTAAAGCTCAGGCTCTGCAAAGTTGTCAGACAGTTTGCCTTCAAAACGTTTTGCGATGAAGCCTGCGTTACGCGATGCTAGGTTAACGATCTTGTTAACAACGTCAGCGTTTACACGCTGAGTGAAGTCCTCAAGGTTAAGATCTAGATCGTCGATACGGCTGTTTAGCTTCGCCGCGTAGTAGTAACGTAGACACTCAGGGTCTAGGTGCTCTAGGTAAGTGCTTGCTTTTACGAAAGTACCTTTAGACTTCGACATTTTCGCACCGTTTACCGTTACGTAGCCGTGTACGAATACGTTGTTTGGTTTACGGAAGCCAGAACCTTCTAGCATTGCTGGCCAGAATAGGCTGTGGAAGTAAACGATGTCTTTACCGATGAAGTGGTACAGTTCTGCTGAGCTGTCTTTCTTCCAGTATTCGTCGAAATCTAGGTCGTCGCGCTTGTCACATAGGTTTTTGAAAGAGCCCATGTAGCCGATAGGTGCGTCTAGCCATACGTAGAAGAATTTGTTCTTCTCTCCTGGGATTTCGAAGCCAAAGTATGGCGCATCACGTGAGATATCCCATTGCTGCAAACCAGATTCGAACCATTCTTGCATTTTGTTCGCTGTTTCAGCTTGTAGCGAGCCAGAGCGAGTCCACTCTTTTAGCATGCTTTCAAACTGAGGTAGGTCGAAGAAGAAGTGCTCAGAATCTTTCATTACTGGCGTCGCACCAGAAACCGCAGATTTAGGATTGATCAGTTCTGTTGGGCTGTAAGTCTCACCACAGTTGTCACAGTTGTCACCGTACTGGTCTTCTGACTTACATTTTGGACACGTACCTTTTACGAAACGGTCCGGTAGGAACATCTCTTTTTCTGGGTCGAACAACTGAGAAATTGTGCGGCTAGAAATGAAACCGTTTTTCTTCAGCTCAAGATAAATGTGTGACGCTAGCTCACGGTTCTCATCTGAGTGTGTGCTGTGATAGTTATCAAAGCTGATATCAAAGCCAGCAAAGTCTTTCTGGTGCTCTTCGCTAACTGCGGCAATCATTTCTTCAGGAGTAATACCCATCTGTTGCGCTTTAAGCATGATTGGCGTGCCATGAGCATCGTCAGCACAGATGAAGTTTACAGTGTTGCCGCGTAGGCGTTGGTAACGAACCCAAATGTCCGCTTGGATATGCTCAAGCATATGACCAAGGTGGATCGAACCGTTAGCGTACGGAAGGGCACAAGTTACCAGCATTTTCCTTGACGGAAAGTTTCTTGGATCGTTTGCCATACTTAATATTCGCTTTTCTTGATAGGTATAAATAAATTTTGATGGATAATACTACCCCATGAACTCACTAACTCCAAGGTGTCAAACTGCGGAATGCCTTAGTTTTTTTGGGGTTCTGGTTGAGGCAGGACGGTGTTAGCATGACATCTAAAAGGAGGACTTATGCATCAGTTCACTTCAAAACAAGATTTTTGTCACTGGTTTAACCAATTCCAGCATCCACAGTTGGTGGAAAATTGGGCAGATATTCATGGCGCAATTTCGATTACGGCACAAGGTTCTGTTGAGATAACGTTGCCATTCGCAAGTAATGAGCTCCAAACCGTATTGCATGACTGGATCAAACAGCAGCAAGCCTCGGTTAAAGTGGCTGAATTCCCATTTAATATTCGCCTTGGAGTTAAAGCATTAGAAACTCAAGTGGCTAACTCGGTTAAAGGTGTTAAGAACATCATTGCCGTTAGTTCTGCGAAAGGTGGGGTCGGTAAATCAACGACTGCGGTTAACTTAGCGTTGGCGATTGCTCAATCTGGGGCGAAAGTGGGATTGTTGGATGCGGATATCTACGGACCTTCCGTCCCTATGATGTTAGGGCAAGAAGATGCAAAACCAGAAGTTCGTGATGGTAAGTGGATGGAGCCCATTTTCGCTCACGGCATCTATACTCACTCTATCGGCTATTTAGTGGACAAATCAGAAGCGGCAATATGGCGCGGTCCAATGGCTTCAAAAGCGTTGTCGCAGTTATTAACGGAAACAGACTGGCCCGATTTAGATTATTTGGTGATTGATATGCCGCCAGGCACGGGTGATATACAGTTGACGTTGTCACAACAGATTCCGGTGACAGGTAGTGTGTTAGTCACGACACCGCAAGACTTGGCGCTTGCCGATGCAAGAAAGGGAGCGGCAATGTTTAACAAAGTCCATGTCCCGGTTATCGGTGTTGTGGAAAACATGAGTTATCACATTTGTAGTCAATGTGGCGCGAAAGAGCATATTTTTGGCATGGGTGGTGCAGAAAAAATGTCGCAAGAGTTTGGCTTAGCACTGCTAGGACAAATTCCGCTTCATATCTCTATGCGAGAAGATATTGACGCTGGCGTGCCAACAGTAGCAAGGCGCCCAGAAAGTGAGCATGCAGGGTATTACAAGCAGCTTGCCGATCGCGTATGTAGCACGATGTTTTGGCAAGGCAAAGCAAAACCAGATGCGATTAGCTTTACAATGGTGAACTAAGTTTACTATGCCTATTGGTTGATAATTGCACATTTTAACGTTTGCTCGGAGGTTAATCCTCTGAGCAGGCAGAAACTTATGACTAAACCCTAATTCCAGCTAGTAACTATGGGGTGAACTCCCTATAATCAGGCAGTTTATCTTTTTATGTGACTAGAAATCATCATCGGGTGCAAACTAATGTCTGATAATAATCAATGCGTCATCGTAGGTATTGCTGGCGCTTCTGCTTCTGGAAAAAGTCTGATCGCGAGCACTATTTATAATGAGCTTCGCGCGAAAGTAGGCGATCATCAAATCGGTGTCATCACGGAAGATTGCTACTACAACGACCAAAGCCACCTAAGCATGGAAGAGCGAGTAAAGACGAACTACGATCACCCGAGTGCGTTGGACCACGACCTACTGTGTGAGCACCTTGAAAAATTGGTACGTGGTGAAGCAGTAGAAGTACCTGAGTACAGCTACACTGAACACACAAGAACAAGTAACACGACCACAATGACGCCTAAAAAGGTGATCATTCTAGAAGGTATCCTTCTTCTTACTGACCCTCGTCTTCGTGATTTGATGCACGCTACAGTATTTATGGATACACCGTTAGATATTTGCTTGCTTCGTCGTGTTAAGCGTGACGTGGAAGAACGAGGCCGAACTATGGAATCTGTTCTCAAGCAGTATCAACAAACAGTACGTCCGATGTTCATGCAGTTTATCGAACCTTCTAAGCAATATGCGGACATTATTGTTCCTCGCGGTGGTAAAAACCGTATCGCAATCGATGTATTAAAAGCTCACATTGCAAGACTTTTGAAAGCTTAAGCCTTTAGACGGCTATATTGCTTTATTTTTAAGAGAAGAAGTGGCACCTTAAGTGCCACTTCTTTTTTTGTTTTTAAATTAGTCAGTTGCAGGTTAAAACCAGACATTTTTCACGCTTTTGTGGAACTGTCAGCGGTAAATGGAGTCTGCGCTTATAATTGTAAAAACACTCGAGCAAGGAAAAACAAATGAAGAAACTGCTCTTAATTCTAGCAATACCGATTGTGGTCATTTTGGTCGCAATTTTAGCGTTAACCATCTTCGTCAATCCTAACCAGTTTAAGCCCCTTATTGTTGAGCAAGCGCAAAAGCAAACCGGTTTAGAACTAGTGATTGAAGGAGATATCAGTTGGCAATTTTTCCCATCGATCGGCTTTGAGTTGGGACATACAGAATTGCGAAACCCACAAGGCTTTAGTAAACCCAATTTATTCAAAGTTGATACCGTTGGTGTAGATATCTCTGTCATGCCACTTTTTAGTCAACAGCTTGAAATTGGAAACGTCACGCTTGATGGGGCTGAGTTCTATATCGAAACCAAGAAAGATGGCAGCAAGAATATTGATGCATTGACGAAAGCCCAAACACAACAAGCAGAGCAAGCGAGCGATACTGCGCCTACGCAAAATGGTGAAACGCAGCCTTCTGGCTCTGATTGGAGCATTAATCTTGCTGGTGTTACGGTTTCTAATGGCTCATTAGAAATGCAGGATAAGCAAGCCGGTAGTTACACCAAACTTTATGATATCTCATTAAACCTTTCCGAATTCGCTTTTGACAACTGGACAACGGCTGATTTTGGCGTGAAGGGCGAAATGAATGACCAAAAGTTCACCGCGAAAGGTCAGGCCGACTTTAAGCTAGAAAAAGGTTTGGCAAACTACGCGCTAAAGAACATCAACTTCGATGCGACATACACTGACCCTGCCAATAAGATTGAATCGGCAACGATCGGTTTAGATACATTTGAATTCGATAAAGTAAATAACCTGACTTATGCCTTGAAGGGCGACGCTGGTGGTATGAAGTTAGATATGCAGGGTGCTGGTCAACTTGGTGTAGACAAGGCTATCAGCAAAGTGCAGTTGGATAAGTTAACTCTTAAATCGACTTTTGAGGGTGATGCATTACCTCAGTCACCTATGAAAGTCGACATGGTGTCTGATCTGTCTTTCGACCTGACGAAAAACCACCTGAGTTTTGTCCTAGAGAAGTTAACAGCGAATGCTATCGCCTTAGATGGTAAGGCTGGTGTGACACTCGGTGATATTCCTAAAGTACGCTTTGCTCTCCATAGCCCAAATATCGATCTTGATGAGTTCTTAGGGTTAGATAAGCAAGCTGCCGAAGGTAATAAGCCTGCTTCTGATGGCGAGAGTGCACCAGCCGGACCTGAGGTTGAGCCTGATTTGTCTGCGTTGAAAACGTTAGATGTAAAGGGTGATATTACCATCGACAAATTCAAAGCGGCAAACGCGAAGATGGAAGCGGTAAAAGCAAGCTTCACTGTAAATCGTGGCGTATTTGAGCTTACTTCATTTAGTTCGAAGCTGTACCAAGGCACAATCTCAGCGACAGCGAAGTTAGATGCACGCCAATCACCAGCGACTTACAGTGTGAAAAAGTCAATCAAAGGCGTGAAAGTTCAACCGCTACTTATTGATGTCGCTGATAACGACAAGCTTGAAGGGACAGGTAACATTGATGTGAATGTTACCGGTAAGAGTCTCACGCCTACCGGTATCAAGAAGAATCTTTCTGGTACGGTTGTTATCAATTTTGCTGACGGTGCGGTAAATGGCATCAACGTTGCTCAATTGATTCGTGAAAACTACGCGAAATTTAAAGGGCAAAAAGTCGAAGGCACCAATGAAGTTAAGAAAACAGATTTTAGTGCGATGACGGCGACATTGAAGCTCAATAAAGGTGTCGTATCAACGGATAATATGCAAGCTCAGTCTCCATTGCTCCGTGTTCGTGGTAAAGGCACCGCAAACTACATCAATGAAACTGTTAACTTTACTATCAGCACATCAGTCGTAGGTAGCCTAGAAGGCCAAGGCGGCAAAGATATAGATGAGTTGAAAGACATTACTATTCCGATCAATGTGTCTGGTAAGTGGGCGGATCCTAAATTCAAGCTCGTATTTGATGATGTTCTGAAGCAGAAAGCTCAGAAAGAAATTGACCGTGGTGTAGAGAAGCTAACGGACAAGATCAAAGACGAAAAAACCAAAGAAGCAGTCGATGGTTTGATAAAGAATCTATTCAATTAGATTCGAGCCAAAGCAAAAAGGGTTGGCATTAGCCAACCCTTTTTTAATTCTGCTGGTGAGCTTTACCAGTCGACACCTTTCAGCGCTTTGACGCCTGACTCAAATGCATGCTTTACATTCTTTACTTCAGAAACGGTATCAGCCATTTCAATCAGAGTGCGATGAGCGCCACGACCAGTAATGACAACCGACTGCATTTTAGGGCGGTTGTTCAGCGCTTCAACGACCTCGTCTAAATCAATGTAGCCGTAGCTCACCATGTACGTCAGCTCGTCAAAAAGAACCACATCGATAGATTCATCTTTGAGCATGCGCTTACATTCTTGCCATATGCCTTGCGCTGCTTCGGTATCAGCGGCTTTGTTTTGAGTTTCCCATGTAAAGCCGGTCGCCATTACTTGGAATTCAACGCCGAGTTTCTCAAGTAGGTTGCGCTCACCATTGTCCCAAGTACCTTTAATAAACTGCGCGACAGCACAATTCAAACCATGACCCACTGCGCGTGCTATCGTACCGAATCCTGATGTCGATTTACCTTTACCATTTCCGGTAATGATCAGTAGCAGACCTTTTTCCTCTTGAGCAGCAGCAATTTTTGCGTCTACCTGTTCTTTGACTTTTTGTTGGCGAGCCTTATGGCGTGCTTCTTTATTTTCTTCGATAGACATAATACTTCCTCAATTCCTTTTTGTGCTTTGCCCAAGCTGATTTGGGTTCATTGATTTATCTCGCTATGATAGACCAACATATCGTGAAGAAAAACCACCGATAATTCAGGGAATAAAATGAAGAAAATACTTGTTGTTTGTATGGGAAACATTTGTCGGTCACCAACCGGAGAAGCAGTGTTAAGAGCGAAAGCTCAAAAGCTAGGCGTTGAAGTAGAGGTTGATTCGGCAGGTACAATTGGCTACCACGCAGGAAACCCACCGGATTCAAGAGCGATGGCAGCAGGAAAGCTGCGAGGTTATTCTTTTAAAGGAATGCAAGCGCGCCAAGTCACCATTGATGACTTTGACAAGTTTGACCTTATATTAGCCGCGGATAAAGCAAATTTGGCCGATTTATTGGATATTTGTCCGTTGAAGTATCGACACAAAGTATCGTTATTTTTAAGTCATTCTGGGTCAGGTTACGACGAAGTCCCTGATCCATATTATGGTGGAGAAGATGGCTTTGAACTGGTGCTTGATTTAATCGAAGAGGCATCAGACGCGATTTTGAAGAAGCTATAATCGCCGGGCTTGAAGACAATAGAAAAAGGGATGAGCTGAGCTCATCCCTTTTTATTCGTGTTAACCCGCTAGTATGTCGGTTGCGACTTTGTAGCTTGGGTCTTCCTTCACGTTAATTTCAACCAAGCTGCCAGCTTTGTCCAAAAGTTTACGACAATCTGGGCTTAGGTGACGAAGGTGCAGCGTTTTACCTTGAGCATTGTAACGCTCTGCTAGTGTTTCAATCGCTTCAATTGCAGAGTGATCAGTCACGCGAGAGTCTGCAAAATCGACAATCACATCTTTTGGATCTTCAGGCGCGTTAAACAACTCCAAGAAGTTAGCCGCAGAACCAAAGAAAATAGGACCGTGAATCTTGTACTCTTTTGAACCTTCCTCGTTTAAGCATGTGTCGGCATAAATGTGCTTAGCGTGCTGCCATGCAAACATTAATGCAGAAACGATAACACCAACCGCTACGGCAACGGCAAGGTCAGTAAGAACAGTAACAACGGTCACAAGAACAATAACGAAGAAGTCTTGCTTCGGTACGCGACGCGCTAGTTTAAATGTTGCCCATTCGAATGTACCAATGACAACCATGAACATCACACCAACCAGAGCAGCGAGTGGGATCATTTCAATTAGCGAAGAAGCGAATAAGATAAACATCAATAGAGCGATAGCAGCAACGATACCAGATAGACGACCGCGACCACCTGAGTTTACGTTGATCATCGACTGACCAATCATTGCACAACCACCCATAGCACCAAACACAGAACAAGTCATGTTTGCCATACCTTGACCGATACATTCGCGGTTAGATTGACCACGAGTGTTCGTCATCTCATCTAAAACTGTCAGCGTTAGCAGAGATTCAATTAGACCAATGGCCGCTAGAATGATCGCGTATGGAAGAATGATTTGTAGAGTTTCTAGCGTAAATGGCACCGCCGGAATAGAGAAGGTCGGCAGTGAACCTGCGAGAGTTGCCGCTTCATCACCAGACATTGTACGCAAGAAGTCAACAACAGTGCGAGTTTCCAGATCCAAACCAACCACTAAAGCGGTCACCGTTACGATTGCAACAAGTGAAGAGGGTACAGCTGTTGTGATTTTTGGTAGAAAGTGAATGATTGCCATAGTTAGCGCAACCAAACCAAGCATTAGCAGCATTTGGTCTTGTGGTAGCCAAGTAAGCATGCCGTTGATATCCGGCGCTTTAAACTGACCCAACTGAGCTAGGAAGATAACAATAGCCAGACCGTTTACAAAACCTATCATCACAGGGTGAGGCACGATACGGATGAACTTACCCAACTTAAACATACCAGCGGCGATTTGAAGGATACCAGCGAGCATGATGGCTGCGAATAGATACTGGACACCGTGAGTCGCGACAAGCGAAACCATTACGACTGCCATGGCACCTGTTGCACCAGAGATCATGCCGGGACGACCACCGAAAATGGAAGTAATAAGACCAACGATGAATGCAGCGTAAAGACCGACCATCGGATCTACGCCTGCGACGAACGCAAATGCGACAGCTTCAGGAACCAATGCTAGCGCAACGGTTAAGCCTGATAGCACATCATTTTTTACGGAGTGCTTAGAAAATTGGGGAAATTCGAACATGTTTGTTTTTAAGTTCTCTTTGCAATGAGTTAAACCCGACACATATTAGTATTTGCACAAGCCACTGAGTGGTTGATTTCTAATCAAACATTGCAGTGTAAACCGTAGTATTAAAAGAGCAGCATCAGAATGGTGTCGAAAACTTGAGTCGGCGCATGCTACCGAAAAGTGTGATTAAGTTCAAGAATGATACGAATAATGGCGTACAAATGTGATCACGAATTGGTATTTATATGAACAATTTATTGGGCAAATATGAAGATAAAAAAGGCTACCAGATGGTAGCCTTTAATTTATTTATGCCGTTAAGCAGTTGAACGTAATGATTTAGCCTAGTTAAAGTTAGGCTTTGTCATCTCTGCCGATGCGCGGTTTTTAGCCACTTGGCTACCCGCACCTTTAGCTTGGTAACGTTCGGTTTTGAACGGTGCTGCTGCAACAGTGATTTCGCGTAGCTCTTGAGGGCCAGGTGCTTTCGTCATCGGTGCGCTAGCGTTTAGCTTAGCCGCAACTTTAATGGCTTCGACTTTAGGCTCTGGTTTAGCTACTGGCGATTCGGCTGCAACCTCTTTTGCCGCTTCAACCACTGACTTTTCAGCAGGTACTGTTTCTACAACATCTTCGGTCGAATCAGCTTGTTCAGTTGTAGGTGCTTCAACGATTGGCTCTACAGAGGCTGTTTCTACTACTGCCGATTCAGTTTTTTCTGCGATTACTGCTTCCACAACAGGTGCTTCTACTACTGGAGATTCAACTTTCGCTTCAACTGTTTCTTGAACCTTTGATTCAACAACTGGCGCTTCTGTTACAACAGGTTGCTCGCGGCGAATAATCACTTTACCCATAGCCATTTCTGGGCAAGCAAAACCACCTTGCATTGTAGGTACTGCTGCTTCTTCCTTAACTTGCTCTTCTTTCTTAGGTGCAGGTTTTGGAATGTAGCGTGGCATTACTTTACCCATAGCCATCTCAGGAGAAGCTACACCACCTTTACGCAGGCGGAACGGGTTAGGACGGCGATCGCGACCACGGCGACGGCGCTGGCCGCTTGCACGCAGGTGACGTGGCGAACGACGGTTACGACGTTGCTTAGACTCTGCTTGCTTGTTGTCTTGTTGTGCTTCTACCGCTGCTTCTGTTGGCTTCTCAACTTTGGTTTCAACCGTTTCTTGAGTCTTAACCGCCGTTTCTTCTGCTTTCTTCTCAACCGCTTCTTGGTCTTTAACGCGTACAGACTTGTTCAGTTTGCGACGTTGGCGACGCTCCTTCACTTTTTCTGCTTTCGCGTTTTGTTGCTTTGGTTTGCTCTCTTCTGGTTTTGTTTCAGTTCGAGCTTCTGCCGCTAGCTGCAGGCCTTTTTCCGCTACTTTTGCATTTGCTTTTTGCTCTTGAGCTTTATCTGCTTGTTGAGTTTTAGGCTTACGCTTTTGGTTGCGGTTTTGCTGTTTATTGGTTTGTTGTTGAGCTTCGTTTTGCTCATTCGCTTGCTCATCACGAGGCTTACGACGACGTCGGTTATCACGGTTATCACGATTGTCGCGGTTCTCACGATTATCGCGTTGGTTGTTATTGCGACGACGATCATTGCGATCACGTTTGTTGTGTCGATTATCGCGATTTGGCTTTTTCTCTTCCTGAGGTTTCGGTTCTTCTTTTACTTCTTCAGAACCGCCGAATAGGAAACTACCAAGTGCTTTAAACAAACGGCTGAACAGTCCAGGTTTTTCTTCTTGTTCAACTTTCTGTTCTTTCTTCTTCGCCTCAGGGGCAGGTTTAGCTGCTGGTGCAGGTGCCGTTTGAGAAGGAGCCGCAAAGCCTTTAAGAACAGGTTCTTCGATTCGTTTAGGTTTTACGTCAACTTCCGCTGGCTCTTTACCTTCCGCTTCTTTCATTGCTTCCAGTTTTTTAGGAAGTAGGTAAGAAATCAGATCGAACTCTTCACCTTCACGAACACGGATAACTTCGAAGTGCGGCGTTTCCATGTCAGAGTTTGGAACAACCGTAATCTTCACTTCTTGAATGCGTTCGATATGGTTAACTGAACGACGTTTTTCGTTCAACAAGTAAGAAGCGATTGGCACAGGTACAACTGCGAGAACTTGCGCTGTATTGTCTTTCAGTGCTTCCTCTTCGATTAAACGAAGTACAGAAAGTGCTAGAGATTCGTTGTCGCGAACGACTCCAGTACCGCTACAGCGAGGACAGATGTGGTGGCTTGCTTCTGCTAGAGAAGGGCTTAAACGTTGACGTGACATCTCCAACAAACCAAAGCGAGAAATACGACCGATTTGTACACGAGCGCGATCAAGACGAACGGCTTCACGTAGACGGTTTTCTACTTCTCGTTGGTGGCGAACAGGTGTCATATCGATAAAGTCGATAACCACTAAGCCACCCAAGTCACGTAGACGTAACTGGCGAGCAATTTCGTCGGCTGCTTCTAGGTTCGTGTTTAGAGCTGTTTCTTCAATATCGCCGCCCTTGGTTGCACGAGCAGAGTTGATATCGATAGACGTTAGTGCTTCGGTTGGGTCAATAACAATAGAACCACCAGATGGCAGACGCACTTCACGTTGGAAAGCTGATTCAATTTGGCTTTCGATTTGGTAGTGGCTGAATAGTGGAACTTCGCCTTCATATTTCTTAACGCGGTTAAGGAAATCAGGGCGCACCAATTGAATGTGCTCTTTTGCACGTTCGTAGATGGTGTTGCTGTCAATTAAGATTTCGCCAATATCACGACGCAAATAGTCACGGATTGCACGAACGATAACGTTACTTTCTTGGTGGATTAAGAATGGAGCAGGGTTAGAGTCCGCTGCACCTTTGATTGCACCCCAGTGGTTAAGTAGTACATTCAAATCCCACTCAAGTTCTTCAGCACTCTTGCCAACGCCAGCAGTACGTACGATTAGGCCCATGCCCTGAGGCAGTTCCAAAGTACTTAATGCGGCTTTTAGTTGAGTACGCTCGTCACCTTCGATTCGACGAGAAATACCGCCAGCACGAGGGTTGTTAGGCATAAGAACAAGGTAACTACCAGCAAGAGAAATGAAAGTAGTAAGAGCTGCGCCCTTGCTTCCACGTTCTTCTTTTTCCACTTGAACGATAACTTCTTGGCCTTCCGTTAGCACTTCTTTGATGCTTGGACGACCTTGGTAGGTGTAACCTTCAGGGAAATATTCGCGGGCAATTTCTTTGAGAGGGAGGAAACCGTGACGCTCGGCGCCGTAATCAACAAATGCGGCTTCTAAGCTTGGTTCGATACGTGTGATACGTCCTTTGTAGATATTCGCTTTTTTAGATTCATGACCTGGACTCTCGATATCAAGATCGAAAAGTCGCTGGCCATCAACCAGAGCGACACGCAACTCTTCTTTTTGAGTTGCGTTAATTAACATTCTTTTCATTGAAAATTCTCGTTGTCTTTTCTTTTATATCTTTCTTGTCGACTTGCCACTGTTTTTCGCTCTTTCACGGTGCCTGATCCCATGGCTTGTATTTTGCAGCCTCCCGGCTGGAAGGGGATGCTCTCGGGCACTTCAGTCATCACAAGCCTCTTGCGGTTTCTGTTGGAAACGTAGACTTGTGACCCGCTATTTGGGCGGTAGGTACTCAACGTGAATATGCGAGGAGTAGGGTGGCAAGAGTGTTGAATTCGATGTGTCTCACGCCAATGCTGCACTCGACCTTCAACGATCTACTCACATTGCTTGAGGATAAATGATTGGTAATGAATAAAATGTAACCAAACCTTCCTTAGCAGCTGTGAACTATAGCAGTGCGCGTGGCTATCAGCAATCTGCTTTCACGCAAACGATAGAAAATTTGCCGCTAAACTCAAAATTTCTAATTTATAACTGGCTGTTTCATAAGCAATTGAGATGTGTAAACTGATCAAGACAGAAAACAAATCGAGAACTCGATCGAGAGTTTTAATAATTTAAACAAAAGCTTGGCGAAATTTAGACCAGTTCGTACTACCAAGTGTTTCTTTTACGACAAGAATAATGTGAAGTCGCGCGAAATTGAGTTTACAATACCGCCCATGAGCGAAATAAGAACAAAAGTCCAGTTCGTCGACATTGACGAAGATATGGCGGGTCAGCGCATTGATAATTTTTTGCGCAACCAATTAAAAGACATCCCTAAAAGCATGATTTACCGAATCGTGCGTAAGGGCGAAGTACGTGTAAATAAAAAGCGTATAAAAGCAGAGTACAAGTTAAAAGCAGGCGATCTCGTTCGTATTCCACCGGTGACAGTCGAGAAAAAAGATGACGATGTTGCGCCAAGTACGAAACTAAACAAAGTCGCAGAGTTGGAAGATATGATCATCTTCGAAGATGATCATATGTTGATTCTAAACAAACCATCTGGTACCGCTGTGCATGGTGGCAGTGGCTTAAAGTTTGGCGCGATTGAAGCGCTTAGAGCTCTGCGTCCTCAAGCTCGCTTTCTTGAACTTGTGCATCGTATTGACCGTGATACTTCAGGTATCTTGCTGGTTGCTAAGAAGCGTTCTGCACTTCGTCACTTGCAAGCCCAGTTTCGTGAAAAGACAGTGAAGAAGTTTTACTTAGCTCTTGTCATGGGACAATGGAAAAGCAGTTGTAAGGTGGTGAACGCGCCACTGCTTAAAAACGAAGTGAACAGTATTGTTCGTGTTAACCCTAACGGTAAGCCGTCTGAAACGCGTTTTAAGATTTTGGAAAAGTTTGAACAAGCAACATTGATTCAAGCGAGTCCGATTACTGGTCGAACTCACCAAATCCGAGTTCATACACAATACACGGGCCACCCAATCGCTTGGGATGATCGCTACGGTGACCGCCGCTTTGATGCTTACACAGGTCAAGTTGGTTTAGATCGTTTGTTCCTACACGCGGCAAACATCAAGTTTCAGCACCCATCAAATGATGAGTGGATGGAAATCAACGCACCGATGGAACCGAAGCTAGAAAAAGTGTTGGCGGGTTTAAGAAACGCGTAACCATGTTTTCCTCGTGGACATAAAAAGGGAGCCTGTGGCTCCCTTTTATAGTCTTTGGATTAAAGGACATCGAGTCCCTGAACATGCAACATATCAATCAAATCAATCAGTGGTAGCCCGACAAGTGTATTCGGATCTTTCCCCACTAATTTGTTAAACAAACAAATTCCCATTCCTTCGCTTTTAAAGCTGCCTGCGCAGTAAAAAGGTTCTTCCCTGTCGACGTAGCGCTCGATTTGTTCAAGCGTCAAATCTCTAAAGTGTACTTCGAAAGAATCAAAGCCGACTTCTGTATGGTTTGTGACGGTGTTATGTACCGCAAGACCAGTATAGAAAGTGATGACTTTTCCACTTTGAGACAAAAGTTGATTTATTGCGTTGTCTCTATTTAAAGGTTTGCCAACGATTTCACCATTAATGACACAAACCTGGTCACTGCCGATAACTAAACTTGCTTTATCCGTCTGGCAAGATGTTGCTTTCTCTTGGGCCAATCTTTGCACCAGTTCAAGAGGCGTTTCCTGGTCAAACGGTGTTTCATCGCAATCAGGTGATAAACAAATGAACGGTAGTGAAAGCTTTTCAAGCAGTTGTTTACGAAAAGGGGAGGTTGAAGCTAAAACTAGTTGGTAATTTTTCATTTTGAATTACAATTCGTGGGAGCATTTCCGATAGGATAATCGATCAAAAATGATTCTGGCTAATGCTCTGTATGTTAAGCGTAAAAAAGTACAACTTTTTTGCCTTTTTCTTTGACTAATTTTGATTTGGAAGATAATATTCGCGCCCTATGCAAAAGGTAAAAATACCGCGAACGGTTGACCCAGCGAAAGCTGCACAGAAACGATTAGATTACGATGGAATCATCCAAGCTAGTCTTTTCAAGCGCTTAGCGGAAACAACTGAAGGCGTAAAACGCGACGCAGAAGTCTCATTGTCATTTGGGATGGATGAACAGCGACTCGTTGTTATCTCTGGTAAAGCTAACATCGAAGTCGATTTAGAGTGTCAGCGTTGTAATGAGGTATTCGCACATGAGTGCGAAGTTGAATTCCTTTCTACTCCTTACTACGGTGAGAAAACGGAACAGGAAGCACCAGAAATTTATGATTTGGTAGATCTAAATGAATATGGTGAATTAGACCTTATACAACTGGTTGAAGACGAGTTCATCTTAGCATTACCTCAAATTGCGATGCACGATGAAGCGGATTGTAGCGTTGATTCAAATAACATGGTTTTTGGTGAGATTCCTGAAGAAATTGAGGAAGAAAAACCGAATCCATTCGACGTTTTGAAAAGTCTGAAAAAGTAATAGGTGTGGTAACCGATTCTTCTTCAGGTTTTTAACCCAATAGTATAGGAGTAGGGTCAATGGCCGTACAGAAAAACCGTAAAACTCGTTCTAAGCGCGGTATGCGTCGTTCACACGATGCGCTAACTACAGCTGCTCTATCTGTAGACGCGACTTCTGGTGAAACTCACCTACGCCACAACGTAACTGCTGAAGGTTACTACCGTGGTCAAAAGGTTATCAACAAGTAAGGTTGAACCTTTGCAAAGTATTACCGTTGCACTTGATGCAATGGGCGGGGATTTCGGTCCACGCGTAACAGTGCCTGCCGCCGTGCAGGCACTGTCTCATTTCCCAGAGCTAAAAGTGATTCTTATAGGTGATCAATCTCTGATCACGTCTCAATTATCTCAACTCGGTACCTCGACCAGTTCCCGCTTGACTATTCTTCATAGTGAGAAAGTTATCTCGAACTCAGAAAAACCTTCATTGGCACTACGTAATAGCCAAAATAGTTCCATGCGTATGGCTATCGATTTGGTTTCTGAGCAGAAGGCGGATGCTTGTGTTAGTGGTGGCAACACCGGTGCATTAATGGCACTATCGCGTTTCATTCTTAAGCTACTTCCTGGTATTGAACGTCCTGCTTTAGTTTCAGCTTTACCGACGATTACTGGAAAGCGTACTTGGATGCTAGATCTAGGTGCGAATGTATCGTGCGATGCTGATAGTTTGTTCCAATTTGCTGTAATGGGCAGTGCATTAGCAGAAGAACACTTAGGTTGTCCTCCTCGCGTTGCTGTACTCAATATTGGCGCAGAAGAGATTAAAGGTAACGATTTAGTCAAACGTTGCGCAGAAATGCTTTCTCAGACCGACGCGATTAACTTTGTTGGTTATATTGAAGGTAATCAAATTTTGCATGATGTTGCAGACGTCATTGTATGTGATGGGTTTGTCGGCAACGTATGCTTAAAAGCCAGTGAGGGAACAGCTCAACTTTTTATCGAAAAAATTAAAACCAGTATGATGGCGTCAACGATAAAGGGTTGGATTGCTAGAAAGTTGTTTTCTCGGCTATTTAATGAACTAAAAACACTGAACCCCGACCAGTATAACGGCGCAAGTTTGCTAGGATTGCGCGGCATTGTCATAAAAAGCCATGGAAGTGCGGATGTATCTGCGATTGTCAATGCACTTGGCGAGGCAGTACACGAGGTCAAACGACAAGTACCAAGCCGTATTAGCGATCGTTTGGAAGCGGTTTTACTCGAGAGGCATTATTAGTCTTCATGTATAGCAAAATTTTAGGTACTGGCAGCTACCTGCCATCTCAGGTGCGTACAAACGCAGATCTAGAGAAAATGGTAGATACAAGTGATGAGTGGATCGTTGCTCGCACGGGTATTAAAGAGCGTCGAATTGCTGCAGAAAATGAGACTGTAGCGGACATGGCATTCTACGCAGCTGAAAACGCTATCGATATGGCGGGTATTGATAAAAACGATATCGACCTGATTATCGTAGCCACAACGAGCAGTAGCCATACTTTCCCTTCATCTGCGTGTCAGGTGCAGGCAAAGCTTGGCATTAAAGGTTGTCCAGCTTTTGACTTAGCCGCTGCTTGTTCTGGTTTTGTGTACGCATTATCCGTTGCAGACCAACATATTAAATCGGGTATGTGTAAAAACGTACTTGTTATTGGTTCAGATGCTTTGTCTAAAACGTGTGATCCGACAGACCGTTCAACCATTATCCTATTTGGTGATGGTGCTGGAGCCGTTGTCGTAGGCGCTAGCCAAGAGCCTGGTATTATTTCTACCCACATATACTCAGATGGTCAATTCGGTGAGCTACTAAGCCTACCTGTACCTGAGCGTGGTCAAGATGCCGACAAATGGCTTCATATGGCAGGTAACGAAGTATTCAAAGTCGCTGTCACTCAGTTATCGAAACTAGTAAAAGATACGCTTGAAGCCAACAACATGCATAAGTCTGAACTAGACTGGCTAGTACCGCATCAAGCGAACTATCGAATTATTTCGGCAACAGCGAAAAAGCTTTCAATGTCTTTAGACCAAGTCGTAGTGACATTAGACCGACACGGGAACACTTCTGCGGCGACAGTACCGTCTGCGCTGGATGAAGCTGTGCGCGATGGTCGCATTAAACGTGGGCAGACTTTATTGCTAGAGGCGTTTGGTGGCGGTTTCACTTGGGGCTCTGCTCTGGTGAAGTTCTAAGTTTCACGAGAATTCAAAATTTAAGGTGCACTTGTTGCATCTTATTTCTTTTTACTTTGCTTAAAGGAAAACAACATGAGCAAGTTTGCTATCGTATTTCCAGGTCAAGGTTCTCAAGCTGTAGGTATGCTTGCAGAACTAGGCGAACAATATGACGTAGTAAAACAAACATTTGCAGAAGCATCTGACGCACTAGGTTACGATCTATGGGCGCTTGTTCAAAATGGACCTGCAGAAGATTTAAACGAGACTTTCCGCACTCAACCAGCTTTGCTAGCTTCATCTGTTGCAATCTGGCGTGTATGGCAGGAGCTCGGTTTAGAGCAACCAGCAAACCTAGCCGGTCACAGCCTAGGTGAGTACTCAGCACTTGTATGTGCGGGTGTGATTGACTTTAAAGAAGCAATCAAGCTGGTTGAATTACGCGGTAAGCTAATGCAAGAGGCGGTACCAGCAGGTACTGGCGCTATGTACGCGATTATCGGTTTGGCTGATGATGCGATTGCAAAAGCGTGTGAAGACGCAGCGCAAGGTGAAGTGGTCTCTCCAGTAAACTTTAACTCGCCTGGTCAGGTAGTTATCGCGGGTAGCAAAGACGCAGTAGAGCGTGCGGGAGCGCTATGTAAAGAAGCTGGTGCGAAACGTGCGCTTCCTCTTCCTGTTTCAGTTCCATCACACTGTGCGCTTATGAAGCCAGCAGCGGAAAAACTTGCAGTAGCTCTTGAGTCTATCGAATTTAACTCACCACAGCTTCCAGTTATCAACAACGTTGATGTGGTCGCTGAGACAGATCCTGCAAAAATCAAAGATGCGCTTGTTCGTCAGCTACATAGCCCAGTTCGCTGGACTGAAACAGTCGAGCTTATGCACGAGCAAGGGGTAGAACAGCTTCTTGAGCTTGGTCCTGGTAAGGTTTTAACAGGTCTAACAAAACGTATCGTGAAAACGCTAACTGCAGCAGCAGTGAATGATGTTGCGTCGCTAGACGCGGCGAAGTAATCCATCAAGCGATAAAACTTGCGATAAGAAAAGGAAACACAACATGATGAATCTAGAAGGTAAGATCGCGCTAGTTACCGGCGCAAGCCGTGGTATTGGCCGCGCGATCGCGGAACTTCTTGTAGAGCGCGGTGCGACGGTTATCGGTACGGCTACTTCTGAAAGTGGCGCTGCAGCTATCAGCGAGTATCTTGGTGATAACGGTAAAGGCCTAGCTCTTAACGTGACCGATGTCGAGTCTATCGAAGCGACACTAAAAACGATCAACGAAGAATTTGGTGTGATCGATATTCTGGTGAATAACGCTGGTATTACTCGTGACAACCTATTGATGCGTATGAAAGATGATGAGTGGAACGACATCATCGATACCAACCTAACGCCTATCTACCGCATGTCTAAAGCGGTTTTACGCGGCATGATGAAAAAACGTGCGGGTCGTATCATCAACGTAGGCTCTGTTGTTGGTACCATGGGTAACGCAGGTCAAACTAACTACGCAGCAGCGAAAGCGGGCGTGATTGGTTTTACTAAATCAATGGCTCGTGAAGTTGCGTCTCGTGGTGTAACAGTGAACACTGTTGCCCCTGGTTTCATCGAAACTGACATGACAAAGGCACTAAATGATGAGCAACGTGCGGCAACGTTGTCGAACGTGCCAGCTGGTCGTTTAGGTGACCCACGTGAAATTGCATCAGCAGTAGTTTTCCTTGCTTCTCCTGAAGCAGCGTACATTACTGGTGAAACTTTGCATGTAAATGGTGGCATGTACATGGTTTAATGAGACAGTTTGTGCAAAATAAGCTATTTTACATTGTGAAAAATAGCCTATAGTTGCAGTTAACTGTCATGAACTTGTCATGCTTATGCGCAAGATTTGTGCATGATTTAAGTCAAAAATGTATTGAAATTCGGTTAAATTCGCTAATTTTGTGGTTTGACCAGCAAGGACCCCCTTGCAACTTTCAATAGTTCGAATAAACTACGGAATCATCGCATTAGGCGAAATCTGTAAAGGAAAAGAAAAATGAGCAACATCGAAGAACGCGTAAAGAAAATCATTGTTGAACAGCTAGGTGTAGACGAAGCAGAAGTTAAAAACGAAGCTTCTTTCGTTGACGATCTAGGTGCTGATTCTCTAGACACTGTAGAACTAGTTATGGCTCTAGAAGAGGAATTCGACACTGAGATTCCTGACGAAGAAGCTGAGAAGATCACTACTGTTCAAGCTGCAATCGACTACGTAAACAGCGCTCAGTAATTAGCTCTCCCAGGCGGTCTCCTAGACCGCCTGTGTTCTTTCTAACTTCTTCTATCCTCTCATAGAAATATTCAATTCCCGGAGAATTATATCGTGTCCAAGCGTCGTGTAGTTGTCACTGGCATGGGTATGTTGTCACCGGTAGGCAACACAGTAGAATCATCTTGGAAAGCCCTGCTAGAAGGTCAAAGTGGTATCGTGAATATCGAGCACTTTGATGCTACGAACTTCTCAACTCGTTTTGCAGGTCTTGTTAAAGATTTCGATTGCACAGAGTACATGTCTAAAAAAGATGCTCGTAAGATGGATCTTTTCATCCAGTACGGCATTGCAGCGGGTATTCAAGCTCTTGATAACTCTGGCTTACAAATTACCGAAGAAAATGCGGCTCGAGTTGGTGTTGCTATCGGCTCAGGCATTGGCGGTCTAGATCTGATTGAAACAGGTCACACTGCATTAGTAGAAAAAGGCCCTCGCAAAGTTAGCCCATTTTTTGTTCCTTCGACCATCGTAAATATGGTTGCAGGTAACCTATCTATCATGCGTGGTCTTCGTGGTCCAAATATCGCGATTTCTACAGCATGTACTACTGGCCTACATAACATCGGTCATGCTGCACGAATGATTGCGTACGGCGATGCAGATGCGATGGTTGCTGGTGGCGCAGAAAAAGCGTCTACGCCTCTTGGCATGGCTGGCTTCGGTGCAGCTAAAGCGCTATCTACTCGTAATGACGAACCTCAAAAAGCGTCTCGTCCATGGGATAAAGGCCGTGATGGCTTTGTTCTAGGTGATGGTGCTGGCATGATGGTGCTTGAAGAGTACGAACACGCGAAAGCACGTGGCGCGAAGATTTACGCAGAACTGGTTGGTTTTGGTATGTCTGGCGATGCTTACCACATGACTTCTCCAAGCGAAGATGGCTCGGGTGGTGCACTTGCGATGGAAGCGGCAATGCGTGACGCCAACATCACAGGCACCCAAGTAGGTTATGTGAATGCTCACGGTACATCTACTCCTGCTGGTGACGTTGCAGAAATCAAGGGCGTGAAACGTGCTCTTGGTGAAGAAGGTGCGAAGCAAGTACTTGTATCATCAACTAAGTCTATGACTGGTCACCTATTAGGTGCAGCAGGCTCTGTTGAAGCAATTATCACGGTTATGTCTTTGGTTGACCAAATCGTTCCACCAACGATTAACCTTGATGATCCAGAAGAAGGTCTAGACATCGACCTTGTGCCACACACTGCGCGCAAAGTTGAAGGTATGGAATACGCTATCTGTAACTCGTTTGGCTTTGGTGGTACAAACGGTTCTTTGATCTTCAAAAAGTTCGCTGAGTAACACTATCTAACCTTATTTAGATAAGCGAAACTTGTATTCTAACGGCTCGATGCTTAGCATTGAGCCGTTTTGTTTTATTTGTTGTCTGCTAATTTGAAGGTACGAGAATGTTTTGGGTAAATGGAGTTCCACAAACGCATGTAGAACTGGGTGATCGCTCATTCCAATACGGCGATGGAGGTTTTACCACCATCCTGACCCAAAACGGAGAGTTGGTTTACTGGCAAGAACACATTGAGCGTATGAAGTCCTGCCTTGACGTATTGAAGATCTCTTCCCCTGACTGGCAAGTTGTGCGTGATTGGGCAAGCAAAGCGGCTTTATCTGACGCACAAGCTGGGGTGAAAATTCACGTTAGCCGTGGTATTGGTGGGCGAGGGTATAGTCCTAATGGGATTGAAGGCCCTATCGTGACTATCTCCAATTTTGCGTTCCCTTCTCATTACTCTTCTTGGCAAGAAAAAGGCGTGGATTTGGGCGTTTGTGAGACTCGTCTCGGGATTCAACCTTTACTTGCTGGACACAAGCACAACAACCGTTTAGAGCAGATTCTCGCCAAGGCTGAAATCGACGATACCGAGTTTGCAGATGCAATAACGTTAAATGTGCAAAACCATGTCATTGAAACTACAATGGCCAACCTTTTTTGGGTTAAAGGTAATAAAGTATTTACACCGGATCTCACCTTATCTGGCGTTGCGGGCGTAATGCGTCGTAAGGTGCTTGAGTTACTAAAAGTAAGTCATATTGAAGTCATCGAGGGGCGTTTTATACTTCCAGATTTGCTGAGCGCAGACGAAGCTTTCATGTGTAACTCAATATTAGGTGTCGCACCAATTCGCAGCATAGTGGCATCTAACTCTAAGACTATATTTCCGATAGGAAAATTGACTCAACGACTGCAAGGGAATTTAACTACGTGATTAAAAAACTGTTGGCTTTTGTTGTGCTGATCGCAGTGATAGGCGCAGCAGCTGTTTTTTATATAATTTCACAGGCTAAACAATACGTTGAAAGGCCTATTCTATTGGAACAACCTCAGCTGTTTACTGTAGAAAGTGGTACAAGCTTTCATCATGTCATGCGCGCCTTAGTTGAAGATGAGGTAATTGAAACATCGGAGTACATCCGTTTAATACCTCACTTATATCCAGAACTGTTGCAAGTGCGAGCGGGTACTTATCAACTAGAGCCTGGTATGTCGCTTTCGCAAGCATTGGAGCACCTGAATACCGGAAAAGAATACCAGTTTGCGATCACTTTTGTTGAAGGCAGCAGCTTTTCTGAGTGGGTAGAGCAATTGAAAAGTGCTCCTTATTTAGAGCATGACTTAACCGATCTCTCAGAAAAAGACATGGCAGCAAAGTTGGGTATTGAGCGAGAAAAGCTGGAAGGACTGTTTTTAGCAGAAACCTACCATTACACGGCGGGTGCAAGTGAAAGCCAGTTATTAAAACGAGCGCATCGAAAACTCAATAAAATACTGGATGCTAGCTGGGAAGCTCGTCAAGAAAAGCTGCCATTGCAAGACAAATATGAAGCCTTGATTCTGGCGTCTATCATCGAGAAAGAGACGGCCATTGACTCTGAGCGTGAGCGCGTCGCTTCTGTGTTTATCAACCGATTGAACAAACGCATGCGTTTACAAACGGATCCGACGGTTATTTATGGTATGGGTGATGCTTACGACGGAAATATTCGTAAGAAAGATTTGCGCACGCCGACACCATATAACACCTATACCATCAATGGCTTACCTCCAACCCCAATCGCGATGGCAGGTGAAGCCTCTATTGAAGCGGCTTTGAATCCAGAAAGCAGCAACTATTTATATTTCGTAGCAAGTGGAAAGGGCGGACACGTATTTTCGAAATCCCTTGCAGAGCACAATCGTGCTGTTCGAGCCTATTTAAGAGAACTAAGAAAGAACAAATGATGAAAGCAAACTTTATTGTCGTTGAAGGCCTAGAAGGCGCGGGTAAAAGCACTGCGATTAAAACCGTTTTAGATACGCTAAAAGCGGCAGGTATTGAAAATATCGTAAATACTCGTGAGCCAGGAGGCACGCCGCTAGCAGAAAAGATGCGCGCTCTGGTGAAAGAAGAGCATGAAGGCGAAGAACTTAAAGACATGACGGAGTTGCTTCTTCTATATGCTGCACGTGTCCAGTTGGTTGAGAACGTGATCAAACCAGCTTTGGCGAACGGTCAGTGGGTGGTGGGTGACCGCCACGATATGTCGTCGCAGGCTTATCAAGGTGGTGGTCGTCAAATTGACGCGTCGCTAATGAAAAACCTTCGAGACACAACGCTTGGTGATTTTAAACCTGCTTTCACTCTCTATATGGATATCGACCCTCGCGTTGGGCTTGAGCGTGCGCGTGGACGTGGTGATCTCGATCGTATCGAGAAGATGGATATCAGCTTCTTTGAACGTACACGAGAGCGTTATTTGGAAATTGCTCATGCTGATCCTTCTATCATTATCATTAACGCTGAGCAGGCGATCGAAGACGTGTCGCGTGATATTCGGGACGCTCTTAACGAGTGGTTAGCTCGTCAATAATAAGTGAAACTTAAATTTAGGTGACTCATGTTAAATGATTATCCATGGTTGCAGCCAGTATGGGATAACCTCAAAGTAGGGCTAGAGTCGGACAGAATACCAGGTGCGCTTTTATTGCAAAGCGAGCAAGGCTTAGGCATCGAAAAACTTATCGAGTTTTTTAGCCAAGCACTTCTTTGCCAAAATTACGCCAGTGAAGCGTGCGGTTTTTGTCATAGCTGTCAATTAAATCAATCACAAAACCATCCAGATTTACACTGGATCAAACCAGAAAAAGAAGGAAAAGCGATAACGGTGGACCAAGTTCGAGCTTGCAACCGTCTTGCTCAGGAATCATCACAGCTTAATGGTTATCGCCTATTTGTTATAGAGCCAGCGGACTCTATGAATGAATCGGCATCGAATGCATTGTTAAAAACGCTAGAAGAGCCCGGGGCAAAGTGCTTGTTTTTGCTCGTTACCCACAATCAGGAGCGCCTGCTTCCAACGATTCGTAGCCGTTGCCAACACTGGGTTGTTGCGCCGCCGTCAACGGAACAAGCGATGCAATGGATGCGCGAACAAGGGGCGCAGCAAGTTCCTGCTTACGCCCTAAAACTGAATATGGGCTCTCCGATAAAAACATTGGATGCGTTAAATAATGGCGATCTCGATGCTTACTTGGCTTTTGAGCGCACTTTTATTAAGGCGATGTCTTCTTCTACCTCAGACATTTCTGAGTGTGCTTCTTTAATGGCTAAACACTCGGAACAATCACTAGACTGGGCGTGGTATTTACTGACAGATGCTCAGAAAGCGCAGTTTGGTGTATCAGAAGCACAAATGCTTCCTGGCGCTATAAAGTTTCAGCCGAACAACTACAACGGTTTGTACTCATCAGCGAAGGCGCTGATGGACCTCAAAGCTCAGGTGCAAGCCTTTCCTGGTCTAAACCTTGAGCTACTATCAATGAACTGGTTAATTGAATCACGAGAGGCATTATGTTCGTAGATTCTCATTGTCATTTAGACAAATTGAATTACGACGATCTCCACATTAATGTGGAAGACGTTATTAACAAAGCTAAACAAGCAAAGGTAACCGAGCTGCTTTCTGTGGGAGTCACGCTGGATTCTTTCCCTAAAATGATGGAAATGATTGAGCCTTATGAGAATGTTTATGCTTCGTGCGGTGTACACCCACTTGATGTTGAAAGCGACTTTTCGATGGACGTGCTACGTCACCACGCATCGAATGAAAAAGTCGTTGCCATTGGTGAAACAGGCTTGGATTATCATTACAAGCCAGAAACGGCAGCGTTACAGAAAGAGCGTTTTGAGCAACACGTTGATCTTGCGGTGGAGCTTAACAAACCTTTAATTATCCATACCAGAAACGCACGTGCGGATACTCTAGATATTTTGCGTAAGGGTGGGGCGGAGAAATGTGGTGGTGTTATCCACTGTTTTACAGAAGATCTTCCATTTGCTGAAGCTGCACTTGAGCTGGGGTTTTATATTTCTATCTCGGGGATTGTCACTTTCCGTCAAGCAACAGAGTTGAAAGAAGTCGTGAAGACTCTACCTTTAGAGAAGCTTCTCATTGAGACAGATTCTCCTTACTTGGCTCCAGTCCCTCACCGAGGTAAAGAGAATCAACCTGCTTATATTGTCGAGGTGGCTTCTTATATTGCGCAACTCAAATCGTGCTCTCTTTCTGAAGTGGCACAAAAAACCACCGAAAATTTCCGAAATCTTTTTTTGCGATGAAAAATCAATAAGAGCATAAAAAAGGAGCGCATGCTCCTTTTTTGTTGATAAAAACAACAGATATACTCATGAGTTTAATGTTTACTAAAAATGTTGATTTAATAACATTCAAAAATCACAAATGTAATTTTGTTACTAAAAATAACATTGGAGCGTATTTTATTTACGCCTTAAAATTAATTATATAAATAATAAACTCTTTATAAAACAGCAATATAACTTCAATGCAAACCTTTTCATCAACTGTTTTTGGGTGTGATCCAAGACTTGTTTTGAAACTAAATTTCGTAACTGTGTGGAAAGTTTGAGGGTCATCAATATATATTTAGAGCCGGAAAATATAATGCAGTTGTGGTTACATTTTCATTGGGTGCTAACCTTTAGGCTACGGGGGTGTGCCGTTAGTGCCCAAATAATACTTATAAATTTATCAGGAGCATAAACATGTTTAAGAACCTTTTTGCTAACCTGCAAAAAGTTGGTAAGGCGCTGATGCTTCCAGTATCAGTTTTACCAGTTGCAGGTATTTTATTAGGTGTGGGTGCTGCCCATCTAAGCTTTATTCCAGAGATCGTTTCTAATCTTATGGAACAAGCTGGTGGTTCAGTATTCGGCCAAATGGCACTTCTATTTGCAGTAGGTGTAGCTCTAGGCTTCACTAATAACGACGGTGTTGCTGGTCTTGCGGCAATCGTCGGTTACGGCATCATGACGGCAACGCTAGGTGTAATGGCGGGTGTTATGGGTGTTGAGAAAATCGATACAGGTGTACTAGGTGGTATCCTTGTCGGTGGTGTGGCTGCTTGGGCATTCAACCGTTTCTTCAAAATTCAACTTCCAGAGTATCTTGGCTTCTTCGCTGGTAAGCGTGCAGTGCCTATCATCACTGGTTTTGCAGCGATCATCCTTGGTGTTATCCTTTCTGTAATTTGGCCACCAATTGGCGGTGCAATCTCTGCATTCTCTGATTGGGCTGCGCACCAAAACCCACAACTAGCATTCGGTATCTACGGTGTTGTAGAGCGTTCTCTAATCCCATTCGGCCTACACCACGTATGGAACGTACCGTTCTTCTTCGAAGCAGGTTCTTGTGTTAACGCTGCTGGTGAAGCTCAAAACGGCGTACTAACTTGTTACCTAGTTGCTGATGAAGCATCTCGTGCTGCTGGTAATGGTTTCGGTCAGCTAGCGGGTGGTTACATGTTCAAGATGTTTGGTCTACCAGCTGCAGCAATCGCAATTGCTCACTGTGCTAAACCAGAAAACCGCGCGAAAGTAATGGGTATCATGGCGTCAGCTGCACTGACTTCATTCCTAACTGGTATTACTGAGCCTATCGAATTCTCATTCCTATTCGTTGCTCCACTACTATACGGTATCCACGCTCTACTAGCTGGTTCTGCATACATTGTTTCTAACACTCTAGGCTTTGTACACGGTACTTCTTTCTCTCACGGTCTGATCGACTTCCTAGTTCTATCTGGTAACGCTCAGAAGATGGGGCTAATGATTGCTGTTGGTCTAGTATACGCAGTGATTTACTACGTAGTGTTCCGTGGCGTAATCACAGCACTTGACCTAAAAACTCCTGGTCGTGAAGATGAAACAGAAAGTGCGGTAGCAACTTCTGGCTCTGACATGGGTGGTGAACTGGTTGCAGCGTTCGGTGGTAAAGCTAACATTACTGGTCTAGACGCATGTATCACTCGCCTACGTGTCGCGGTTGCAGATACAGCAGCTGTTGACCAAGACAAACTGAAACAACTTGGCGCTGCTGGTGTTGTAGTTGTTGCAGGTGGTGTACAGGCTATCTTCGGTACTAAGTCTGACAACCTAAAAACTGAAATGGATGAGTGGATCCGTAACCACGGCTAATCACTGTCATTCATAACAATGAATAAAAGGAGGCTTCGGCCTCCTTTTTTAGTTCCTCTTTCATTGCTAAAAGTGCTTTCTGAGTGTGATCCTAAACTCATCTTTACTTTTGCCAGTCTTTTCATACATCGCGCTTACTCATCGTTGACATATTGAAGCACCACTATGTTTGAATAGCGCATGATGTTTTTTAATAATTGATAACGTGTATGAAGAGCAAATTAATTTTATTAGCAGGACTAGTTTCTAGTACCGCAATGGCGGCAAATGAGCCAACGAACTTGTCTGTTGGTATGGCTGTCGATCAACAGTTGAGTGTTGTTGTTGAGTTAGATAATAAGTATCGCGGCATTATCGGTAACGATGGTATGGCGTTTGATTACATCGCTAAACGTGGAACATTCGATCAAAACATGCCAGTGACCTGGTATGTTGGCGTTGGTGGTTGGTATGAGTGGGATGATGAGTTTGGCGTGCGTGTACCTCTCGGTGTGAACTGGGATTTATCACGCGGCTGGGAGCTTTATGGTCAAATACACCCAGAGCTAGATCTTTACAAAGGTGCTGACTTACAACTTGGTGGTGCCGTTGGCATCAAATACAGTTTCTAGAATAAAAGAAACATAAAAAAACGCCGGTAAATACCGGCGTTTTTTGTTTGGAATGTAATACTGCTATTGTCTATCCATGGCTCGCTTGATACAAACGGCCGCGCCGCCCCAAGTGATACCTAAACCAATAACCATCATAATAATTGCGCTGATTGTCATTTCGCTGTCTCCTTGCGATTCACTGCGTTAATCACTAGACCAAAGATAAATAGTGCGGCGATAAGTGCCCAGCCTACAGTTAGATCATAACCACCGTAGCCTTCAGTAAATAAAGCATAAAGCTTAGTCGCTAAGATAATGGCGAGCATAATCGGTGTTACGAAGCGTAAACAGATCTCAAACCATTGACCAATAGAGAAATCAGAGCGCTCATTTACGTAATTACGCACTTCAGGCACGCGTTTCAATAGCCACGCCATCAATACAATCTCAACCAAGCCGCCAACCATGATGCCAACGTTGTTTGCAAAGTGGTCTACTAGATCGAGTAGCAGCAGACCGCCATTGGTAGCAAACGCCATAGAGACAACGAAGCCAATACCAATCACAACATTTGCAGCTTTTTTACGGCTCCACTTCAGCTTGTCGATAATGGCTGAAGTTACGGCTTCCATAATTGAAATATGCGAACTTAGACCAGCAACCACCAGTGCAAAGAAGAACAGGGGACCAAGAATATATGGGGCAGGTAGTAGGTTAATTGCCGCAGGTAAAGTAACAAAAGCCAAGCCAACGCCTGCAGATACCACCTCTGTTAACGGCTTACCTTGCTCTTGAGCCATGTAACCCAATACTGAGAAGATCATGATGCCGGCTAGGATCGAGAAGCCACAGTTGATCAACACGGTCATAAACGCGTTATTCGTGATGTCTGACTTTTCTGGCAGATAGCTAGAGTAAGCCAGCATGATCGCGAAGCCGATGCTTAGGGTAAAGAAGATCTGACCGTACGCAGCTGCCCATACTTTCACATCCCAAATTTTGCTGAAATCGGGTTCAAACATGTAGTTAACGCCATCCAAAGCTCCTGGCAAGAAAACCATACGTCCGATTAAAAAAATCACCATCAAGAATAGTATTGGCATCATGATTTTAGATGCACGCTCAATCCCTGATTTCACACCTTTGGCAATGGCGGTGTAAGTAATGGCCCAAGCAATCACCATAGATAAGGCAATCTTCCATTGAATACTGCCTAAGTCTGTTGGTGAGTTGTCACCTAGCTTTAGGTATTCACTAAAGAAAAATGCGTTGGTATCGGTTCCCCAACCTTGAGTGAACGACAACCCAAAGTAAGAAATTGACCAACCGATAACTGCAACATAGTAAACGGCGATAACTGCTGCAACACCAACTTGGAACCAGCCAAGCCATTCAAATTTAGAATGAATTTTCGCTAGCGTTTTTGGTGCTGAGCCTCGGTACTTTTGTCCCATACTGAACTCAAGGATCATAAATGGAATACCAGCCGTGATCATGGCGAAAATGTAAGGAATAAAAAATGCGCCGCCACCGTTTTCATAGGCCATGTATGGAAAACGCCAAATGTTTCCCAAACCGATAGCAGACCCGACTGCTGCTAAGATGAATCCCGCTCGGGATCCCCATTGTTCTCGCTTCATATTTGACTCCTATACGACTCCCTGAGGAATGAAGCTCTCTCCGTAACACAGTAATATTTGCGCAAACTGTTGGAAGAAAGGACCGCTGTTATCCATCAGCTTTTCTATCCTTAATTCTAGCTTATTATAATTTTCTAGAGCTATATTCTGGTTACTGTGAGAGAAAGTAGATTATTAATCTTAAAGCTTTGATGTGTGTTTGATAAAACTGAAATATTTATCTGTTTTCACTAATCAGACTAACTTCTAATAATACTTAGCGCAATAGAATCTAAATGTTAACTCAGATACGTTGTCTGGTTTTAATCTTGTTAAATTTGAGTTTGATTATGGTTTTGTGTGGGGGATTGGTTGGTTGTATGGAATAAATGACTAGAATCCAATAATCGACTTGGTGTTTAAAACTATTTTGATGAACTAGGGCGTACGGCTATCTTTTGCGCACCCCGCTAGAGAATGCTTCGTTACTTTTCTAAGCGATGATGTCTAAATGATATTCTCTATCTGCTTTGTGTAGGACTCGCCCAGCACTCTTTGTGGCGAGCCCTACGAAGTGAAGTGTACAAAAAATTAGAAACGGAAACTAAAACCAATATTTGATTGGAATTGGTTCATCCAATCGGTATCGAACTTAATGATGCAGTTTGAGCCGTCATTAGGTAGGGTGCAGGCTCCAGAGGTATCGTTATCAACGATCGTTCCTAACCATCTCAATTGGGCTGTCAACGCAAAGTTCTTTGAAAACTCATATTCCAGCCCTGCAAAAGCGCTAGCCGAAAATCCGTATTTTTTGTCTACCCAATCAACATCGGCGTAAGAGGCTCCCAAGCCAACACCAATATAGGTTTGCCAGTTTTCTGCAACAGGGTTGTACATGCTGCTTTGAAATTGCAGGTAATGGATGTCTGCCGAATTTGATAACTTTTCAAGTTCTGTTGATTGGTTGGAGTAAAATAATCCAATTCTTCCTTTCTCAAAAGGCGTCTCGATTGAAAGTGCGTAGTTCACTGCGGGATCGAGGTCGTATGTATTGCCACCTTCGTCTTCTACTTGACCGCCACCTGTATAGCCTATGAATGGAGTAACGATAATATTGGCTTGTGCACTTACCGCGGTGCTGAGCAGTATGCTTCCTACCAGCCAGCTGAGTTTTTGGTTCATGTCCTATCTCCTTATTATGACTAAGCTAATTGTGATGGGTTAGTCAAAATTGCGCGACTAAATTAAGCAAATCTTGAACATATTTCACACTGGTGTTATTAATTTGTTACATATTAAGGAGGTGTTTATGGAACACGATCTAAAATCCGCATTAATCATCGTGGTGACTGTTTTTGCAGTACTTTTGTCGTTTGGCATCATTGCGATTACAACGGCTTAAGATAACTACTTTTACCAAACGTTTTAACAAAATGGCGTGAGCCTATGATACGTAACAGCGGTATAATCACAGAAAGCCACACTGAGCTTGATGTCAAAGTTTATGAGCATTTCAGGCATGGGAAAACTGCTTTAGTCACGCAAGGTGGAGGGCAGAGAGGGATTTTTACCGCTGGCGTATTAGACGCATTTTTACTTTCCAACTTTGATCCTTTCGATGAATTCTACGGTACCTCTGCTGGGGCACTCAATTTATGCTCTTACTTATGTCGTCAACACGGTATGGGCAAAGCTTTTATTACCGAGCTGACAACGTCTCCTGAATTTTTTAATCTGTTTCGTTATATTCGAAAGCAGCAGTACTTGGGTTTAGAGTGGGCGTTAGAGCGGATTCAAGAGTTCCCTTACAAGCTTGATCTTGATTTAGGCCGCAGTGCACTAGGAGGACGAGGTGCGTTTGCAGCGGTAACAAATGTAGAGACGCTGTCGGATCAATATTTACCAATCTTGGGTGACACGTGGTTTAACACCATGTTAGCAACATGCGCGATTCCTAAGTTGTACCACGGACCTGTCGACGTTAATGGCAATAAGTTTGTTGATGGTGGTGTGTCGGCTTCTATCCCTGTTCAAGAAGCGTGGCGTCAGAATGCTCGCAACATTATTGTCATCCGAACAGAACCGTTCTCGGAGATTGAAGCAAGAGCGCAAAGTGAAGTAGGGGATGTGCCTGTCGAGTGGTATCGAGAGTCTATCAATTCGGTGCAGCAATCATGGCAGCAAAAAGTGAATCGATGGAAGTTGGATTGGGCTTCGTTCTTCCAACAAAAAATTAATGCCGCCCATCAGTCGAAGCTTGCCGGAAAAATGCTATTGAATGGAGGCCGTTGGTTGTTCGGTGCTGATAATTTGTATCGTTTAAGCCATTTAATCGGTGAGAATTTTGACTCAGGTTTAGCCGACATGCTGATGATTCATTATCAAACATTTGAGCTCACTCAGGCCTTTATATCTGCTCCACCTGACGATACTTTCATTTTACAAATCGCGCCTAAAGAGGGGCTTCGTTCTTCTTCTTTGTTAAGTGACCAAGAATCACTAGAGCATGATTATCAACTCGGACTTCAGGCGGGGTTTAATCTGGTTCAACTCTATGACCAACTGAATATTGAAATTGATGGCAGAGAGAGCGCATAACCTTTTGTATTAACGACATAAGCTAAATACAAAGTGAAGTGTAAATAAATGAGGCTCCGTTTTCGGAGCCTCATTCGTGTGCGTACCTAATCTCTGTGGTTAATAGGGTTAGGTATAAAGGTTATGCTTGCAGAATTCGCATGCAGTTGGTTGAACCAACGACATCCATTACATCGCCTTGAGTGATCATGACTAAATCACCCTTGTGCAAGAACCCTTGTTCTTTAAGGCTGGCAATCGCAGCTTGAGCTGTCGGTAAACCTGCATCACTTTTTGACTCGAAATATACCGGTGTCACGCCTCGGTATAGTGCAGCTCGATTGAGCGTGGATTCATTACGTGATAAGGCAAATATTGGTAAGCCAGAGCTTAAGCGAGACATCATCAACGCTGTTCTGCCAGATTCTGTTAACGAGATCATCGCTTTAATTCCTTCCATGTGATTCGCAGAGTACATGGTTGCCATTGCGATGGTTTCTTCAGCGGTTTCGAAGGTGCGATCTAAGCGATAAGTGGATAGGCTTGCCTCAGACATCTTTTCTGCGCCCACACATACCTCGGCCATGGATTTGACCGTTTCTACAGGGTATTTACCTGCTGCGGTCTCTCCAGACAGCATCACAGCGTCAGTGCCGTCTAGAACCGCATTGGCCACGTCCATCACTTCAGCACGCGTCGGCATCGGGCTAGTAATCATGGACTCCATCATTTGTGTCGCAGTAATTACGATGCGGTTTAAACTGCGTGCGCGGCGAATCAGTTTTTTCTGGACGCCAATAAGTTCAGGATCGCCGATTTCTACACCCAGATCGCCACGCGCAACCATCACCACATCGGATGCGAGAATAATATCGTCAATAGACTCATTAGTCGCGACGGTTTCTGCTCGTTCGACTTTAGCCACCAACATGGCTTCAAGGCCTGCATCTCTGGCTAGGCGTCGAGCGTAATGCATGTCTTCGCCGTTACGGGGGAACGAAATAGCAAGGTAGTCCACTTGAATTTCTGCGGCGGTAAGAATGTCGGCTTTATCTTTCTCTGTGAGCGCATCGGCTGACAATCCGCCGCCTTTTTTGTTGATCCCTTTATTATTAGATAGTGGACCACCAACAATCACACGGGTATGAACTTTATTGCCTTCGACGCTGGTGACTTGCAGTTGAACGCGTCCATCATCGAGTAACAGAATGTCGTTTGGTGAAACATCTTGCGGCAGTTCTTTATAATCTAGCCCTACGGACTCTTGGTTGCCTTCACTTTTTGGTAAATCACTGTCTAATGTGAATTTATCGCCCACATTTAACATGACTTGGCCATCTTTAAAGGTCGATACGCGGATTTTAGGGCCTTGCAAGTCGCCGAGGATAGCAACTTGACGCCCAAGCTTTGCCGCAATGGTACGGACTTTTTTGGCGCGTTGAATGTGGTCTTCACTGGTTCCATGTGAGAAATTCATACGGACAACGTTTGCACCGGCTTTGATGATCTCCTCAAGTACATTGTCCTTATCCGTTGAAGGACCAAGCGTGGTTACAATTTTTGTTCGTCTTAGTTTGGAAGTCATAGATTCTCCGATGAATGTATGTGTAAAGGTAACTTGAACTCTATCCTTACTTTCCTCAATCGCTCTCAAGGTCTGCCTCGTTGCTGAGCCCACACCTTAAAGCTGCTTGAGTATAAGTATATGCACAGAATGTTTACATTAAGAGTAATCCCGGTAAAACAGACAGATATTCCATAGGCTTCAGCTCCTATTGATGAGAATGCGCTGTTGTAACAGGAGTTGCTTCATAATTTAGTGAATAAAAATAAGTTATTTTTCAAACAATTTAACAGGAGTAGATTCTTCGTTATTTGATTGAATACACAAACAAACAGGTTTATACGTGATGCTTGTCACGGGGATTTATTAATTCACTTCACAATTAGTTCGCAAAGTAAAAAAATTGTCTCGTTATAGAATTTCGGAGTGCAAGATGTACATGGCTCAACCGGGCCATATTGATCATATCAAACAGGTCAATGCTGGTCGTGTATATAAACTAATTGACCTAAAAGGTCCTATTTCTCGAATTGATTTGTCCAAGCAGAGTGAGCTTGCTCCTGCCAGTATCACCAAAATCACTCGAGAATTAATTGAAGCGCACTTGATTCATGAAACCACAGTACAAGAAGCGACGAGTCGTGGTCGACCTGCCGTCGGTTTGCAGGTCAACAACGAAGGGTGGCAATTTCTGTCAATGCGTTTGGGGCGAGGTTATTTAACTATTGCTCTGCATGAGCTAGGTGGCGATGTGTTGATCGATACTAAAATCGAGATACACGAACGTGACCAAGACGATGTGCTTGAGCGTCTGCTCTACGAAATTGATGAATTCTTCCAAACTTACGCGGATCAACTTGACCGTGTTACCAGTATTGCAATTACGCTGCCTGGCCTTGTGAATTCAGAGCAAGGTGTCGTGCTGCAAATGCCTCATTACAACGTCGAAAATCTTGCTCTTGGACCAGAGATATACAAAGCAACAGGCTTGCCAGTTTTCATTGCCAATGACACGCGAGCTTGGGCATTAGCAGAAAAGCTTTTCGGCCATTCTCAAGACAATGACAACTCTGTTCTTATCTCTATTCACCATGGTTTAGGTGCCGGCATCATTCTGGATGGGCGCGTTTTGCAAGGCCGTCACGGTAACATTGGTGAGCTTGGACATATTCAAATCGACCCAAATGGAAAACGTTGTCATTGTGGCAACATTGGTTGTTTGGAAACCGTTGCCAGTTCTCAAGCGATTCGTGAAGAAGTCGTAAGAAGAATTGCTGATGGCGAAGACTCTATTCTTGCTGAACAAGAAGAAATGAGTATTGAGAGCATTTGTGAAGCGGCAGCGAACGGTGATCCGTTGGCAGTTGATGTGATTGAAAAGCTTGGACGCTACTTAGGTTCCGCAATTGCTATTGTGATCAACTTATTTAACCCTGAGAAGATCTTGATCGGTGGTGTGATTAACCAAGCAAAAGATGTACTTTATCCTGCGGTGCGTCGCTGTATCGAAGAGCAGAGTTTACCGGTTTATCACCAAGATCTTGAGCTGGTGGAATCTCGTTTCTATAAGCAAGCAACAATGCCTGGTGCCGCGTTGATCAAGCAAGCGTTGTACGATGGTCAGTTATTGATGAAGGTTGTGGAAGGCTAATTGCTTCAAACATGATGAAGTGCTTAGGTGTCGAGCCTATACATTTTTAGATGATTTAGGGTGAGGCTTAACAGCTCACCCTTTTTGATCGCCTATTACTAGAAGGTGAATTTGAGTTGTGCTGCATTGCTATATCTGCGCCATTCATGTAATTTCCTAAAAAGCTCAAGTAAATAAACCCAAATGGCTTTCAATGTGTAGAGTGACTTTGTGTCTGATACAAATAGAAGGGAAGTAATGCGCTGAAACCGTTGTACTTTCAAGCCATGCTCGAAAAACAAATATCTTAAGGTTATTTGGGTTTAGAACCTTGATGTGTCTGTATTGATTTCGAGTAAAAATAAGAATTATCCATAATTTAGGTAGTAGTATGTCCGGAGTGTTAAATACGGTTGACCAGCGTACGAACTTGGTTGGTGAAAACCGACTAGAGCTTCTGCTGTTCACTTTAAATAGTCGCCAATTGTTTGCGATTAATGTGTTCAAAGTGAAAGAGGTCATCAAGCTGCCACCGTTAACCAAGCTTCCTGGCTCACACTACAACATTCGTGGGGTCGCTTCTTTACGAGGTGAAGCGGTGCCAGTGATTGATTTGCGTGGCGCAATAGGTTTCCCAGCTTTGCGTGGTGAAGCGGAAGAAGAAAATTTGATCGTGACAGAGTACAACCGTACGGTGCAGGGCTTCTTAGTCGGTCCGGTTAAAAACATTATTAATACGGCATGGACTGAAATTCAGCCGCCTCCTTCCACGTCTGGTCGCTCGAATTACCTCACAGCTATCACGCAAATCAAAGAGGGGGATGCCTCTCAAATTGTCGAAATTATTGACGTTGAAAAAGTTTTAGCAGAGATCGTGCATTACGACGTCACGATTTCAGCGGACATTCTGGATCAAGAACTTGCCCAAGCAATGGTCGGGCGTAATGTTCTGATTGTGGATGATTCATCTACAGCTCGTAATCAAGTTCGCGATACGCTTTCTCAATTGGGTATGAATATCATCGAGTGTCGTGACGGACTAGAAGCGCTAACAGTTTTAAAGCGCTGGTGTGATGAAGGGAAAGACGTAGAAAAAGAGCTGTTGATGATGATTACGGATGCTGAAATGCCTGAAATGGACGGTTATAAACTGACTCATGAAGTGCGCCAAGATCCACGTATGTCTAAGTTGTTTATTACGTTGAACACTTCTCTGAGCGGCAGCTTTAATGAAGCCATGGTACAAAAAGTAGGTTGTGATCGTTTTATCTCTAAATTCCAACCAGATCTGTTGGTTGAAGTTGCTCAAGACCGATTACGCCAGATGCTTTCTAAAAGTGCATGATTAGATATAGTGAAATCAGAGGGGGAGCAGCTCTCCCTCTGATTTTTAACGCCTCGCTTATTAATATCTCTATACTAATGAAAGTCGCGAGATTTACTTTGTAGATTATTCAAATAGTGCGTGCAATCAATCAACTTGCCAGCAATAACGTGCGTGACTTCTCCCTCTCTTTCAAGAATGCCTTTCACCATTAATACTTTAGCGCCTAAATACGCTTGCTTTTGGGCTCGTGCTGTCGCTTGCCAAACGACCACATTAATGTTGCCTGTGTCATCTTCTAACGTAAAAAATGTCACGCCAGCGGCGGTGCCTGGAGATTGTCTTCCCGTTACCACGCCTACCACTGTGACCAATGACCTATGCGGTTTCTCTGCTAGTTGCCTCATGCGGGTAAAATGAGGGAGTTTGCCCGTTTCTTCTAATAATTTAATCGGGTGGCGGCTAAGAGATAGTCCCGTGCTCGCGTAATCCTCAATTAAATTTTCATATTCAGAGGGCTGAGTTTGGTAGCTAACACTGGGTTCTTCGACATTATGAAACAATGGTAGGTCAGATAAGGAATCCATTGCTGCCCAGCGTGCGTTATAACGATTCCCCGATAGGATCTGAAATGCATTGGCTGAAGCCAATAATTCAATGTCACTTTGGCTTCTTAATATCTGCTTTACTTCTTGAATCGAGCGGTAACCATTAAGTGGTTTGCGCTCAATAAGCCTTTGCGCACTTTCTGCGTTAAAGCCTTTCACCAAGCGAAAACCAAGTTGCACGCCGAGCCTGCCATTCGGACGTGAGACGAGATGATGCTGATATTTTGAGTGATTGACGCACACCGGCAATACTTCGACGCCATGTCGGCGGGCATCTTGTACTAATTGCGATGGGCTATAAAACCCCATTGGTTGGCTGTTCAACAGTGCAGTGTAAAATTCTGCTGGGTAATAATATTTTAACCACGCAGAACAATATGCCAGCACGGCGAAAGACGCTGAATGGCTTTCAGGGAAGCCGTACTCACCAAAGCCGCAAATCTGATCGAAAATGCGCTCAGCAAACGCTAATTCATAACCTCTCTCTTGCATACCATTGATCAGTTTTGGCCTGAATTTAGCGAGATCGCCATTCTTTTTCCATGATGCCATTGCTCGACGGAGTTGATCGGCCTCGCCGCCGCTAAACCCAGCTGCTACCATGGCTAACTTGATGACTTGCTCTTGGAAAATTGGGACGCCCTTAGTCCGCTCAAGAACGCTTTTTACTTCTTCCGATGGATAACTGACAGGCTCTTTGTGATCACGCCGTTTTAAAAAAGGATGCACCATATCACCCTGAATAGGGCCTGGACGAACAATCGCAATTTGAATCACTAAATCGTAATAACAAGCGGGCTTTAAGCGAGGGAGCATGCTCATTTGTGCACGAGATTCAATTTGGAATACGCCTATCGTGTCGGCTTTTTGGATCATGCGGTACACGTGTGGATCATCTTGTCGGCGAGTGATCTCAGAAATAGAGAGGGATCGCTGGTGGTGTTTCTCGACCAGTTGAAAGCACTTTCTGATGGCGTTTAACATGCCGAGTGCGAGCACATCGACTTTTAATAGCTTCAAGCTTTCTAAATCGTCTTTGTCCCATTGAATGATAGTGCGATCTTCCATCGAGGCATTTTCAACAGGTACCAACTCATATAAAGGGCCAGATGAAATTACAAAGCCACCCACGTGCTGAGATAAGTGGCGTGGGAAGCCAATTATCTCGTTGACCAATTGGATAAACTGCTGCCCTTTGAGAGATTCTGGTTGTAAGCCAAGTTCAATAATTTGAGCTTGCCAGCCTTGGCTGCGATCTCGGCGATTAACGTTCTTAATGAAAAAATCTAGTTGGGTCTCTTCAATCCCTAGCGCTTTACCGACTTCACGCACGGCACTTTTAAAGCGATAGCTGATCACTGTTGCAGCAAGTGCTGCACGCTCACGGCCATATTTTTTGTAAATATATTGGATAACCTCTTCACGGCGCTCGTGTTCAAAGTCCACATCAATATCCGGCGGTTCCTTACGTTCTTTACTGATAAATCGTTCGAATAAGACTGCGATTTGTCGAGGGTCGACGGCGGTAATTTCCAGGCAATAGCACACCACAGAGTTTGCGGCGGAACCTCGACCTTGGTAAAGAATGCCTTGTTGTTTCGCGAACATTACGATGTCGTGGATGGTAAGGAAGTAGTAGTGGTATTTCAGCTCTTGAATAAGCGCAAGTTCATTCTCGATGGTTTGATTGACTTCTGCTGGCACGCCTTCAGGAAAACGCAGCTTTTTACCACGCTCGACTAACATACGTAAGTAAGAGTCGGGTGTATAACCATCTGGGATCAGCTCGGTAGGATATTCGTATTTTAAATCGGAGAGCTTAAACTCGCATAAATCGGCGATGTAAGTACTTTCTTCCAGCCATTCTGGTTTGTAAATCCGAACCAATTTTTTAAAAGGACGAAGCGCTCGTTCTGTATTCGAAATACGATCAAAACCGAGTTTATCGACGCTACACCCATGCTTTATAGCGGTAAGTACATGCTGTAATGGCAAGCGTTCAACATCATGCATGAGAACGCCTCCGCAGGCAGTTATAGGTAATTGAAATTCATGTGCTAACTGCTCGCAGTGCGCAATGTACTCAGTATCGTTGTTACTCAAATGGCGCTGAATCGCTACCCACAAACGATTAGCGTGGTGTTGATTGAGCCAGCGTCCCCAATAGTGGTCACTCTCTTGATGTGTGGGCAGCCACAATATCAAGCAATGTCGAATCGACATCAAATCCCATTCGAACAGTTGATAGTTGCCTTTTCCACTTCGTCTTCTTGCGTTTGTGATGATACGACACAACTCGGCATAAGCCTTGCGACAAGGGCAAAGCAGTACGATTTGGCATTCATCATTTAACCAAAACATACTTCCAACGATTTGTTTGATATCGAGTTTATGTTGTTCGATGGTCGCATGGGCTTTGACAACGCCCGCGACCGAACATTCATCCGTTATAGCTAGAGCTTGGTAGCGATAGAAAGCAGCTTGGAGTACAAGCTCTTCTGCATGAGAAGCCCCAGTCAAAAAAGAGAAGTTAGACTGACAAAATAGTTCCGCGTAACTCATAATGACCCAACAAAAATTACTGTCGATTTAACAAAAATAGCCATGAAGAAACCAGTGCTTGTGCTGATCGCGAAATATCCATAACCAGCGGCCTTGCTTGGTGTGTGCAATGTAGTAATCACGCATGATCTCATCACCATCCCACCATCCAGAAACGATTCGCTCAGGTCCGTGGACCAAAGAGGCTTGCTCTTGCAATGCAATGGGAGTGGGCAATTGCATTGCGGGGCGTAGTATGGATGGTATGGCGTGCTCCTTTTCATCTGGAGCATCAGCAGGGCGATATTGACTGGCCTTTTCTGGTCTAGGATCACAAGCGATGTTGGGTTTTAACACAGCACTTTTCCCCAATTTAGCTTGCAGTAAAGAGAGCAGTTCTAAAGCATTCATGTTCCCTTTTTGCCCAGCAAAGAGATCGCGTGATGCACTAAGAGGCTCACCTTGACGGACGACTTTTAACGTTAGCCCTGTGACTGGGCCATTGAGCGAGAGTGACTCTAAGCTTAAACTCGCTAACTGCTGCCAACGCTGACATAGGTAATCACCTTGCGCAGAAGTGAGTTGAAGGTGTTGCTCTTGTTTCTCACGCTGGTGGAGTGTTAAACACAGCTCAAAAGCGACCTTATCTCTTAATTTAAGAAAGGTTTCGAGTTGACGAAGTAACTTGGCCAGCGGCTTTTCAATCCACTGAACGTTTTCGAACTCAAACAGCAGTTCTAAATAAACTTGGAAGGATTCGGTCGGGTGATAAAAGTCGACAGGATGCTTAAACTGCCCAGTCAGTCGACCAACGTAGTTCACCAAATCGATATCAAAGCGTCGAGCGATGTCTTGCAACGGCAGTTCAAGTAACCCTTTTAAGGAAGTAACGCCTACGCGGTGCAGCTTTTCAACCATAGAGCTCGATAAATCGGTTAGAGGCAGAGGTAATGGGAATAACATTTGTTCGATAAGAGATTTGTCGTCACTAAGAACATTTGCTCCTGCCAATGCCATTAACTTGGCTGACAGAGGTGAAAAACCACAACCAAATTGAAAGCTTAACTGCAGTTTAGTTAAGTGAGCACTGACTTTATTCCAGTAATTGTCCAACCCTTCATATAGGGTGAGCATCGGTGTGGCACGTAGCAAAATACCTTGGTTTGGCATCAACACAACGTCAGATGTGATCAAATACAACCACTGAGCTACCTCTTGTAATTTATTTAATTCGGTTTGTGGATGATAAGGATGCACTTGTAAATCTCGACACAAGGACGCAGCACTGCCTAAGCCCATACCAGGCTTAATGCCTTGTTGTTCGGCAATCTCGTTGTATTGAAGAATCTGGCAACGTTGGCTTTCGACAATCACCACGGGTTGTTCTTGGTTATCACCAAAGAGTGCGTCTAGCTGCAGGCGAGGGAAGTGCAAGTAAATCCACAGAGCCATATCACTAACCTTGGTTCGCCAGTGGGAAATTGACCACAGTCGAGTGCAGAGTTTCAGATGATGGTTTCACCAGTTGCGGGTAATGGTGTTGGAAGCCGATACTAACACTACCTCTATTCCAGCCTCCTTTCCTTTTTAGTACTTCAACATTAATCCCTTGCTCGTCACCTTTCAGTTTTAAACTGAGTGACACAGGCAAAGACAAGCGGTTGATAGTCTCTGTTTTAAGCATAAATAGAGGACAAGTGCCTTGTTCACTCGCTACCTGTAAGCGTTTCACTTGATGTATTTCAAGCTCTTCTTGCCATAATAAAACATTACTGCATACCCCACTTTTCAGACATTGCTCTGCAGCCCAAAGAGCATCTTTGGGGTGAGCTGGATTAACGACCCACACTTGGTTTATATCCAAACCGATGTAGTGTAAGAACAGAGAATTCACTAACGCGGGAGGTTGAATAAATGCAGTCACACCATTGGTCTGAGTGGCTTTTAAATAAGGAGCGAGCAAACGCAATTCACCAATACTACCAATAGATTCCATCTCCACTACGCCATGAGGTGGAAAGCCTCCGCCGAGCAAATCATCTAATTCAGAAAACCCGGAACTAGTCCGCAACTGCTGAGGATCTGCTTTCGTTAAATTTGCTTGCCAAACAAGGTGTTGGCTTTTTAAGTTCTGAATAATATCGTGCATAATAAATACCTGTATATATGTACAGTATATTTCTGTGGGAGAAAGTCGCAAGATTTTTATGAAGAGAGAAATGAAAAAAGGCAGCGTTTGCTGCCTTTTCAATCAATTATGTGAGGTAACCTGAATGAGTTATTTACGCTTCGGTTGAGCGTCGATGCACTGACCGTTCACATCGGTAACCGCAGGATCCATTAAGTGCAAATATAGCGGCATGATATCCAGTGGCGTTTTGAGAGTATTTGCATCTTCACCCGGATATGCTTTTTCACGCATGCGAGTACGAGTGGCACCAGGGTTAATTGCGTTAACGCGGATCGGTGTATCACTCAGCTCGTCAGCTAAAACTTGCATCATGCCTTCTACGGCAAATTTAGAGATAGCGTATGGCCCCCAGAATGCGCGGCCAGAGTGGCCGACGGTCGAAGAGGTAAAGATAATACGCCCAGCTTCTGATTTACGCATCACAGGCAGTAGTGCTTGAGTCATTAACACTTCTGCTTTCACGTTGATCTGCATGATATCGTCGAAATCTTCCTCTTTGATTTGATCAAATGGACACAGCGAACTTAAGACACCTGCGTTGTGTAATAGGCCATCCAAACGACCAAACTGTCCTTCGATTGTCTCTGCCATATCAATGTAATTTTGCTTAGTTGCGCCCTTAAGATCCAGAGGAATGATAGCGGCTTGTGGATAGCCAGCTGCTTCAATCTCATCATAGATAGATTCAAGGTTTTGCACATTTCTACCCAAGAGAATAACAGTTGCACCGTGCTCGGCATAAGAAAGCGCGGCTTGACGGCCGATGCCATTACCAGCGCCAGTAACAAGAATGACTTTACCTTTTAGAGCATCAGTTGAAACGGAGTAGTTCACGGCGATAAATCCTTATTATTGTAAGAGGGTCCATGATAGTTAATTGACGCTAAAAAACGCCTGTTTCTCAATGGAAAATCTTGGTAATCGTGACAAGATGGTTACAATACACCAATTCATGTGTTATACCAATTCCAGAACTTTCGTTAGGTATGCTATCAATCAGAACAAGTGGTTACAAACCGCGCTGCCTTCTCGCTGATGTTTCTGCGTAACATACTAACGTCATCTGAAATGAGATAAAGGAGCTCTCGTTGGAATTTTTATTAGATTATGGTCTGTTTCTGGCCAAAATTATAACGGTGGTTGCTGCGATAATTGTTCTGCTCATTATTGCAAAATCGGCTGGTGGCAAATCGGGTGCGGCGAAAGGGGAGTTAGAGATTACCAACCTTTCAGAGCAACACAAACAATCTGTTGAACAGTTAGAGCATCATTTGCATGACGATGCTTTCATCAAGGCTCGAGATAAAGCCGTCAAAAAAGAAGAAAAAGAGAAGAACAAATCTCGCGAGAAAGAAATCAAACAAGCGAGCAAAGACGGTTCATTAGATAGCAAGCGTGAACCACACCTATTTGTTCTTGATTTTAACGGTAGCATAGATGCAAAAGAAGTCGCGTCTCTACGTGAAGAGATCACTGCTATTTTGGCTGTCGCACGTGAAGGTGATGAAGTATTACTTCGTTTAGAATCTGGCGGTGGTATGGTTCATGGCTACGGCCTTGCCTCTTCTCAACTGGACCGAATCAAAGCTGCGGGTCTTCCTCTGACTATCTCTGTTGACAAAGTTGCGGCAAGTGGCGGTTACATGATGGCATGTGTAGCAGATAAGATTGTTTCTGCACCATTTGCAATTGTGGGTTCTATTGGCGTTATCGCACAAATTCCTAACTTCAACAAACTGTTGAAGAAACATGACATTGAGTACGAACAACTAACCGCGGGTGAATATAAACGCACGCTAACGATGTTTGGTGAGAATACCGATAAAGCGCGCGATAAGTTTAAGCAAGAGCTTGAAGAAACACATGTCTTGTTTAAAGACTTTATTCGCGAGCGTCGTCCTAGTTTGGACCTAGACAAAGTAGCTACAGGTGAGCACTGGTTCGGTACACAAGCGAAAGAGCTTGGTTTGGTGGATGATATTAGTACATCTGATGATATCGTTGTTGCGGCATGCAAAGATAAAACCGTACTTTCTGTGCATTATGTGCAGAAGAAAAAACTGGCAGACAAGCTAGCAGGTGTCGCGGGCAAAGTTGCTGACAGTGTGATCTTAAAGTTAGCTGAGCGTGGTCAAAAACCGATTGTTTAATCGAACCTAAGATCATGACATTTGAAACGGCGAGGGTGGAAGCTCTCGCCGTTTTTGTTGAACCTTATGTTTATTGATGAATCCAATTGCGCATTAGGTGTAATGCTTTACACGACATTTTTCCTCGCTCCAAAGGGCGATTACCCGTATAATGCGCGCCTCGAAAACCGAGCAAATTGCTGAAAAGAAACTATAGGTGGAGAAGAACATGTCCTCTCAAACTCCGGTTGTAACCGTAGATGGACCTAGTGGTGCAGGTAAAGGCACTTTATGTATGTTGCTGGCGAAAAAGTTGGGTTTCCAACTCTTAGATTCTGGCGCAATTTATCGTGTACTTGCACTCGCTGCGATTCACCACGGTGTCGACACAGAGTCAGAAGACGCACTTGTCCCACTGGCAACACACCTAGACGTTCAATTTATCGCAGAGGGTGACTTAGTTAAGGTCGTTCTAGAAGGCGAAGATGTGTCAGGGGAGCTTCGCAAAGAAGAAACGGGTATGGCAGCATCTAAAGTTGCGGCTCTGCCACGTGTTCGTGAAGCATTATTACGTCGTCAGCGTGCATTTGAGGCCGCTCCGGGCCTAGTGGCTGATGGTCGTGATATGGGCACAATTGTATTCCCAAGTGCACAAGCGAAAATCTTCCTTGATGCGAGCGCAGAAGAGCGTGCAAATCGACGCCTTAAACAGTTGCAAGAGAAAGGCTTAGATGTTAAATTTGCTGACCTTTTAAGCGAGATCCAAGAGCGTGACGACCGAGATCGTAACCGCCCAGTGGCGCCATTACGCCCTGCTGAGGATGCGCTTGTGCTAGATTCTACGTCGATGACTATCGACGAAGTAGTAGAAAAGGCACTACAATATATCGAATCGAAGCTAGCTGAGTAATGATACTCGGCTAGACTAAGAGCGTTGGTCGCAAGGATGATGACTGGCGAATTTAATAACCCCATGCGGTAGGATACCCGTGGAAGTTTAATTTATTGAAGATTAACTAAATGACTGAATCTTTTGCTCAACTCTTTGAAGAGTTTCTAAACGAAACAGAATTCCAACAAGGCAGCATCGTTAAAGGTACTGTAGTAGCTATCGAGAACGGTTTCGTTCTTGTTGACGCTGGTCTTAAGTCTGAATCTGCTATCCCTGCTGAACAGTTCAAGAACGCTGCTGGCGAACTTGAAGTTGAAGTTGGCGCTGAAGTAGACGTAGCTCTAGACGCTGTTGAAGATGGTTTCGGTGAAACTCAACTTTCTCGTGAGAAAGCTAAGCGTCACGAAGCTTGGATCGTACTTGAGAAAGCTTACGAAGAAGCTGAAACTGTTGTTGGTATCATCAACGGTAAAGTTAAAGGCGGTTTCACTGTTGAACTAAACGGTATCCGTGCTTTCCTTCCTGGCTCTCTAGTAGACGTACGCCCAATCCGCGACACTGCTCACCTAGAAAACAAAGAGCTAGAGTTCAAAGTTATCAAACTTGACCAAAAACGTAACAACGTAGTTGTTTCACGTCGTGCTGTTATCGAATCTGAAAACAGTGTTGAGCGTGACGAGCTTCTAGAAACTCTACAAGAAGGTTCTGAAGTTAAAGGTATCGTTAAGAACCTTACTGACTACGGTGCGTTCGTTGACCTAGGTGGCGTTGACGGTCTTCTACATATCACTGATATGGCTTGGAAGCGCGTTAAGCACCCATCTGAAATCGTTAACGTTGGTGACGAGATCCAAGTTAAAGTTCTTAAGTTCGACCGTGAGCGTACTCGCGTATCACTAGGTCTTAAGCAACTAGGCGAAGATCCATGGGTAGCAATCGCTAAGCGTTACCCAGAAGGTCACAAACTAACTGGTCGCGTAACTAACCTAACTGACTACGGCTGCTTCGTTGAAATCGAAGAAGGCGTTGAAGGTCTAGTTCACGTTTCAGAAATGGATTGGACTAACAAGAACATCCACCCTTCTAAAGTTGTTAATGTTGGCGACGAAGTTGAGGTTATGGTTCTTGAAATCGACGAAGAACGTCGTCGTATCTCTCTAGGTCTGAAACAGTGTAAAGCTAACCCATGGCAGTCATTCGCTGAAGCACAAGCTAAAGGCGACAAAGTTACTGGTAAGATCAAGTCTATCACTGACTTCGGTATCTTCATCGGTCTAGAAGGCGGCATCGACGGTCTAGTTCACCTATCTGACATTTCTTGGAATGTTGCTGGCGAAGAAGCTGTACGTGAGTACAAGAAAGGCGACGAGATCTCTGCAGTTGTTCTAGCAGTAGACGCTGAGCGTGAGCGCATCTCTCTAGGCATCAAGCAAATGGAAAACGACCCATTCAATGCTTACGTTGCTGACAACAAGAAAGGTGTTCTAGTTAACGCTACTGTAACTGCTGTTGACGCTAAAGGCGCTACTGTTGAAATCGCAGAAGGCGTTGAAGGTTACATCCGTGCTTCTGAAGTATCTCGCGATCGCGTAGAAGATGCTTCTCTAATCCTAAGCGCTGGTGATGTTGTTGAAGCGAAGTTCACAGGTGTAGACCGTAAGAACCGCGTAATCAACCTATCTATCAAAGCTAAAGACGAAGCTGACGAGCAAGAAGCAATGGCATCTATCAACAAGCAAGATGACAATGCATTCGGTAACGCAATGGCTGACGCTTTCAAAGCTGCTAAAGGCGAATAATATACTCGCTTAAGCAAAAAAGGAGCCGCAAGGCTCCTTTTTTATATTTGAGCATATTTAAGTAGTAATACTAATGACGGTAAACTATCTTAATAAAAGGCATTTCTTCATTGCGCATTTTGCATAAAATTTGTCTAGAATTGTCAGCAAGTGTTTGTTGGAATTAGTATTACTTACTATAATAAGTGATAAAGATACTCAAAGAGGGCAACTATGACTAAGTCTGAACTGATTGAAAGACTCTGCGCTGAGCAAACACACTTATCAGCGAAAGAGGTAGAGGATGCTGTAAAAGATATTTTAGAGCACATGGCCTCTACGCTAGAGAGCGGTGACCGTATCGAGATCCGCGGCTTTGGTAGTTTTTCTCTTCATTACCGCGAGCCTCGCGTAGGTCGTAACCCTAAAACGGGCGATAAAGTGGAATTGGAAGGTAAATACGTTCCACATTTCAAACCTGGTAAAGAGCTTCGTGAGCGTGTAAATATTGGCTAACGCACTCTTATTAGTTTGAAAAAAGCGGCATACGTTTGTGTATGCCGCTTTTTTGTAATGTATCCAAGCAGTTTACGAAGCGAGCTGTTGATTCTGGCTGTTTTCTTTGCAGCTTTCTACACCCAAGTAACTTTAACTTCTAGGCGTGTCTACAAACTAAGCATCTTGAGGTTACTTGGGTATAGATTATTGCTAATATACGTAGTCTGAAGAAGTATTTTCCTGCATAATCTTACCGACTTACTCCTAGAAGGGTGATGTAAATGAAAATTATAAAAATCGTTGCTGTTTTAGCTCTCTTTTTAATTGCATTGGCGTTAGGTTCCCAAAACCAAGAGCTCGTGACTTTTAACTATCTTCTAGCCAAAGGAGAGTTCCACTTATCTACACTATTAGGTGTGGTATTTGTGGTTGGCTTTGCTTTAGCGTGGGTTATCTTTGGTAGTATCCAGCTGAAAACTCAGCTACAAGTTCGTCGTTTAAAGAAAAAACTGAAAAAGTACGAACCTACAGATGCAAACAAACCTGCTGATAAGCCAGCCATCGAAAAACAGGCATAAGGATAAGGCTTAACTTTAATGCTTGAACTACTCTTCTTGTTGTTGCCTATAGCTGCTGCGTATGGCTGGTATATGGGGCATCGCAGCGCTCAGCAAGACAAGCAGAAGCAATCTCATCAAATCTCTCGTCAGTATATGACGGGTCTTAATCTGCTGCTCTCTGACCAATCAGATAAGGCTGTCGATCACTTTATTGAATTGCTCCAAGTTGATAACGAGACCATCGATACTCACCTTGCGTTGGGTAACCTATTCCGGTCTCGTGGCGAAGTCGACCGTGCAATCCGAATTCACCAAAATCTCATTTCTCGCTCTGGCTTAACTCTGGATCAAAAGAATCTTGCACTTCAACAGTTGGCGAAAGATTACATGGTCTCTGGTTTTCTCGATCGTGCAGAGAAAATCTTCGAACAGTTAGTCGAAGAGCCAGACTACAAAGAAGCAGCACTTCAGCAATTGGTAACCATTTACCAACAAACACGTGAATGGGAAAAAGCAATTTATTACGCCAATCAATTGGCTAAGTTGGGTAATAAACGCTCCAGAATGCGTGCGAATATTGCTCATTTTTGGTGTGAAATTGCCATGCTCGACCAAGCCGATGGTAATACTAATAAGGCAATACAGCACTTTAAAAAAGCCCTAGCAGAAGACCCAAAGTGTGTTCGAGCGAGTATTGCTTTGGGACGAATTTATCTAGAGTCTGAAGATTATAAACACACGATAAAATACCTGACGGGTGTGCTTGAGCAAGACAAAGACTTTATCAGCGATGTCTTACCAACCATTGCAGAGTGCTACCATCATTTGGGCCAGGAAGATGAACTTGTAGAGTTTCTGCGAGCTTGTATTGATAAGAAAGCAGGCGTATCAGCCGAGTTAATGTTGGCTCAGTTGGTTGCTCACCACGAGAACGTCGGGGCTGCACAAGAGCTGCTGACAAAACAGCTGCTGAAAAACCCAACCATGAAGGGCTTTTATCGATTAATTGACTACCATATTGCAGAAGCAGAAGACGGTCGCGCGAAGGACAGTCTATCGACGCTACAAGCGATGGTGGGTGAACAGTTAAAAGTGAAACCACACTACCGATGCCGGAAGTGTGGGTTTTCTACTCATTCCCTTTATTGGCACTGCCCATCCTGTAAAGGGTGGGGGACGATCAAGCCAATCCGCGGATTGGATGGTGAATAATTTTAATGCAGCTGGCAGAATTTCTGTCCGCTGCATTTTTTTAACTTTTTATTTAATAAGAACCAAAATAGTTAGGAGATGAAATGATCGACCAAAAAGTTATTGTCGCACTGGATTATGATAACCAAGCAGACGCACTTGCGTTTGTAGATAGAATTGATCCTGCGTCATGTCGCCTAAAAGTTGGCAAGGAAATGTTTACGCTATTTGGTCCTGATTTCGTACGTGAACTCCACAAACGTGGTTTCTCAGTCTTCCTGGATTTGAAATTTCACGATATTCCAAATACGTGTTCTAAGGCGGTCCGTGCAGCCGCGGAATTAGGGGTTTGGATGGTGAATGTGCATGCGAGCGGTGGTGAGCGCATGATGACGGCATCACGTGAAATTCTTGAGCCATACGGTAAAGATCGCCCACTTCTGATTGGTGTAACGGTACTAACCAGTATGGAACAAAGTGATTTAGCGGGTATTGGTTTGAACATTGCGCCTCAGGATCAAGTTATTCGTCTGGCGACATTGACCAAAAACGCTGGTTTAGATGGTGTCGTATGTTCAGCTCAAGAGTCTTCATTGCTTAAGAGCGAACTGGGTCAAGACTTTAAGTTAGTTACACCAGGAATCCGACCTGCTGGCTCTGAGCAAGGTGACCAGCGCCGTATCATGACACCAGTAGAGGCTATTCAGTCAGGCTCTGACTATCTTGTTATTGGGCGTCCAATTACTCAAGCTGTGGATCCTGCTGCAGTGTTGAAATCGATCAATGATAGCTTGTCTAGTATGTAAGCACAGTCTTGTATTGTATAAAGAAAGGTGAGGCTGTGATGCCTCACCTTTTTTGTATCTAATAAAAATACCAACCGTAGTAAGTAACTGCTCATTTTAACCAGTTATATCTGCTCGCTTACTTGCTTGCTTTAATTGGTGTAGGGGGGAGCTTATTCGGATAAAGGTTCTACGGTTTATTATGAGAAAAGTAGGGCTTGGTACTGTATCGATCACACTTTTGTAACATAACTCACTGTGATGCATAGAAAATGCGACCATGTATTATTGATGACTTGCGTTACAAAAGCCTAAAGAATACTATGGCGAGGATGCATTCACTGCGTTGTAAGGTCTAGGATGACCTAGTGAAACTCTTTGAAATTAATATAGAAGCTGGCAGGAAGTCACTTCATATTACGCTCCTATTATTTCCTATCTGCGTATTTTCTATTTGCAGCTTTCACACTCCGTCTTCCTTGCTACGACCTTAATCGCAAACACAACAAGGAAGAAACATGACTAAAAAACTGCCATTTTCAGTACTTGCAACACTGACCGCTGCCAGTTTTCAACTGAGTGCGGCAGAGCTACCTGCTGATATAGAATGGATTTCAAATAACAATGAACCTCTGTTCGCCTCTGAAGAAGCGGTACGAGGTGGTACTTATCGTACTTACATTCAGAGCTTTCCTCAGACATTACGAAGTGTTGGTCCAGATGCGAACTCCGGCTTGCGCCAATATTTAATGGATGGTTCACCAAAGCTTGCTCAGCGTCATCCAAATACTGGTAAATGGATCCCCCAACTTGCTAAGTCATGGGCATTTGGAGAGGACAACAAAACCGTATTCTTTAAGCTTGATGAAACGGCCGAGTGGTCAGATGGTGAAAAAATTACGGCAGATGATTACGTCTTTATGATGAAGTACTACACGTCAAAAGACATTATCGACCCGTGGTACAACGACTTCTTCACGAACAGCGTTGTTGGTGTTGAAAAAATTGACGACTACACGATCAAAGTCAATCTTGCTGTAGCTCAAAGTCATGACTCGCTCATGGTTATGATTAACATGCCGAGTAATGGTTTTCAGCCTCGTCCGGAACACTTCTTTGAAGGAGAAAAGGACGCAAATAACGATGGCATGCCTGATAACTTCGTCAGAAAGTTCAACTTTAAATCTGAGCCAACTGCGGCGCCTTACTACATTGATAAAGTGAAGAAAGGTAAGAGCGTGACATTCAAACATGTCGGTGAAGATTGGTGGGGGTATAACAACCGCTACTATAAAAACCGTTACAACGTAGAAAAAGTCCGCATTAAGGTGATTCGCGATCCTGATATTGCCATGAAGCACTTTGAAAAAGGTAACTTAGATTACTTTGAGATGGTGCTACCAAGCTTTTGGCATGATAAAACCGATAGTGATGTGTACAAAAAAGGCTATATCCAAAAGTACTGGGGCTTTAACGAAGCACCACAAGGCGCTGGTGGCCTTTGGATGAACACCGCGATGCCGATGTTGGATAACCTAGAAGTGCGTAAAGGCGTTATGGCAGCCACTGACTATGACGGCATGATTGAAAATATCATGCGTGGAGATTATTCACGTAAACCACATGGACTCGGCTTTGGTCATGGCGAATACGATGATCCTAACAATACACCGCCAAAGTTTGATGCTGATGCGGCGGTTAAACACTTCGAAAAAGCGGGCTTTGACAAAGTGGGCGCAGATGGTATTCGTGTCAACGATAAGGGCCAACGCTTGAGCTTTGCTATCACCTACGGATACAACTCTTGGACTCCACGTATTGCATACCTGAAAGAGCAAGCGAAACTCGCTGGTCTAGAGTTCACGTTAAACTTGGTGGATGGCTCATCTGCGTTTAAATACATTCTTGAGAAAAAGCATCAGTTAGCGTTCTTGAATATGGGTTCTGGTGAGATTCCTGCGTATTGGGAATACCTGCACTCTGATAATGCTAATCGACCACAAACGAATGCTCACACCAACTACAGCAGCCCTGAGTTGGACAAGTTGATTGAAGCTTATGACTCTGAGTTTGATCAGGAGAAGCGTTACGATTTATCGCATCAAATCCAAAACTATGTCAGCAAAGCGAATATCATCGTTCCTGGATACATGGTGCCTTATTCTCGAGTTGCACATTGGCGCTGGGTTAAAATTCCTAAAGATGGCATGACAAAAGCGACAGAATGGGTGCTTCATCCAATGGATATTGGTAATTTCTGGATCGATAGCAAAGTAAAAGAAGAGACTGAGGAAGCGATGGACGAGGGTAAAACCTTCCCAGAGACAACGGTCATTGATGATCGCTACAAGTTGTAACTCCACAACTTAGCAGCGATACAAATGAAAGCCCCGGTAATTAAGTTACAGGGGCTTTTTTATTTTTACTTAACTAAGTAAGACGCTTCTAAAAGGTAGGTTTTCACATCACCAAGCAAAGAGAAGGCCTTGTCGATGGTTTTAAATCGCTCATCAAGTGAGTCACTAGATATAAGTTGGCTGAACGTTTTTACCGAGAAAGCTTCGTTTGCTTTGAAGAACTGATGCACATTTTCAAGCTGAACTTTATGAATATGCTCCACCTTATTTAGGGCGGTGGTTAAATCGGAAATGTTAATCGACATTGCTACTCAAGAACCTTATCAACAAGACCTCTACATGAGGTCATAGGATGGGGCTTTATATTTTGCCGTAGAGTAGCACCAAAGAACGGATTGCAGTCTGACTAAGATCAATTTGTCTCGCTTGATTATCTACATCTATTTCGATCGGAAAACTTCTCGCAGCACAAAAAAGGGAAGCAACTTGCTTCCCTGTAATTAACATCGATCTTAGATTTTTTTGGCAATGTCCGAAGTCAGTTCTTCCAACCCGACGGATAGTGCGTCGACAAGTGCTCCATAGCCTTCGTCCTGTAGAGGCTGAGAGATTTGTATTGGTGCACTCTTTTCTACCTTACCTTCAGCATTAATGAGTAACCATTCCCCCTCAATTTCGATATTGCCTTTGTAGCTACCATTAAATTTATTTAACGTAAGCTGTAGTTTGGCTTCACCATTTTGATCCAACAGGTTGTTCATTTCAGTCGGCCAGTAATGAGTCTGTTTGTGGCGTAGTTCTGTGACGACTCTCTGAGTGATTTGCTCGGAAATACTATGCGCCCATTGATTGTTTCTTGCCTGGATAACTTGAGTCTCAGAGGTTCGGTAAACGATACCACTGTCGTTTAAATAACTTGCCAGTTTTACTGGACGAACAACTAAAGTAGGGCGCTGTGAGATATCAGAAGAGCTCAGCGTCACTGGTTCCGCCTTAGGTAGAAGGTACAAAGCCCCTTTAGTTTCTGGAGCGCTACTGCAACCCGTTAGACCGACAAATAGCGCGATAGACAAAAAGAATACTCGTTTCATTAGTTTTGGCCTTTAACTGGGATTGGGTCACTGATTTCATCTTCTCCAAACACGAGAGAGTTTGGCTTTTCGTTTAGCTGTTTAAGTACGGGTTTAAACTCTGTCATCACGCTTTCTAGTTCTTTGAGCGTGGCTTCCATTTCATTGTACATGGTTGAGTTTGGTCCATAACCATCGAGTGTTTTTTGCAGCTGCTGCAAGCTTTGGCGAATATCTGTTGGGATCTCTTGCGTCTCTTTTTGATTTAAAAGTTTATCAATACTGTCCGCGACACGTTCTGCTGACGCCAACGTCTTTTCCGACGTTTTTAACGTTGAATTGAGAGAGTTAAGCGTTTCTTCCATTGGTAAGCTATTAATCTTATTTAGGAAGTCATTGACTTGGCGCTGGACTTGGGCAAAACCACCACGCATGGTTGGGAAAACATCTAAACCTTCAAATTCACTTGGAACGTACTGATCATCATTAGGGTAAAAGTCTGCATCAATATAAAGCGCACCAGTTAACAAGTTACCAGTCTTTAAGGTGCCACGGAGACCGCGAGCAAACTCTTCCTTCAACTTTTCTTTGAACATTGATAAAGATTGGGATTCTAAATCTCCGTACACTCGACCGAGCTCAACGCGCACCAAAACTGGAATTTTTTTCGCAGAGAAGTTTTCTTCTGGTGTTGGTAAACGCATCGGTACTCTCGTCACGGTACCGATACGAAGACCGCGGTACTCAACAGGCGCATTCGCTTTTAAGCCACGTACTGATTCATCAAATAACATGACGAACTCAATGTAGTCATCGTACATGCCTTCTCTCAGCTGCTTAATATCATCGTACAAGCGGAAGTTAACCATGTCTTCTGTGAGTAGTTCGCCGGACTCAAGACCTGGAACGGTATCGAAGGTAACTCCACCCGTTAGCATGCTCTCTAGCGAGCCAAACTTAACTTCAAACCCTTCGGCATTGAGCTGTAAATCAACACCAGAATTTAGCCAAAACTTAGTACGAGTGCGCACTAAGCTGTCATAAGGTTTGAAAATAAAGAGTTGATACAGCGCCTTGCGAGTATCAACATCAAAGCTGGTTTTCTCTACACGACCAACGGTAAAGCCTTTATAAATAACCGGGTCCCCAACACCTAGTTTGCCAGCTTCGCGGTGTGTTAACACAAGACGTAAACCTTCTGCATCAGGAGAAGCGACTGGTGGTACATCTAATACCGTAAAGTGCTCCTTTTCTACTTTAGATTTACCCGGCTGAAGTTGGATATAAGCGCCAGAGAGCAAGGTCTCTAAACCTGAAACACCATCACGGCCAATACGAGGCTTCACCACCCAGAACATGGTGTCATCTCGCAGCATGCGCTTCGCGTCTTTATTCATCTGAGCCTTAGCGATGATGTGATCGTAGTTTTCACTGAGAGTGACTTCGGTAATCAGACCGACTTTAACATTCAGTGCTCGGATTTCGGTTTTACCAACCTCAATCCCATCTGCGGTTGGCAGTTGGAGAGTAATTTGTGGGCCTGTACTGTTGATGTATTGGAACAGCATCCACGCTCCCATGGCTAGCGCAAGGATCGGGACAATCCAGATCGCAGAAATCTGCTTTTGCGGTTTTATTTGAGCGGTTACGTTGTTCTCATCACTCATATTTGGCTTTCTCGTTTAAGTTGTCAGAAATCGGCTCCTGCACTTCGTTTTGTGGCAACTGCCACAACAAACGTGAGTCAAATATCATTGCAGAAAGCATGGTGAAAATGACCACTGCTGCGAAAGAGAGCGCAGCAGGGCCTGGATAAATCGCCATTAAGTTTTGCAACTGAACCAGTGCAACTAAGATGGCAACGACAAAGATATCGATCATAGACCAACGACCAATAAACTCAGTTAAGCGGTATATCTTTAAGCGTGAAATACTTTCTTTGGGAGGAAGATATCGCGCTTTTTGCGCATTGTAATACAGCCACGCGAGTGCCAGCATTTTCGCCATTGGAATGAATACGCTAGCAAAGAAAATTACCATCGCAATAGGGTAAGAACCTAAATGCCAAAGCAGTATTACCCCTTCCATGATAGTCGAGCCTTCTGAATGTCCAAGGCTTACGGTATACATCATTGGATAAAGGTTCGCGGGAATATAGAAAATGACTGACGCAAACAAAAGCGCCCAAGCTTTTTGTAAATTATCTGCTGGGTTGTATTTATGAATAGGGCTTTTACAACGAATGCAGTATTGGTGCTTTTTCGCTTCAATTGGGTTGAGTTGATGACACGTATGGCAACCAATATGGTTGTGGTTATGGTGCGTATCGCCCTCATTTACATCGGGCAGCACGATGGCTGGAATGAAGTGTCCCCAGAGCCAGCTTTTGTCAACCATAGAAATACATTTGACTACCAGTACGGTATAAACGCAGAACGCCCAGAATGAAGTCCCCATTCCAATGTCTGCCAGAGAAGCGATTTTAATTAAGCTGACTAATACGCCAATCAAGAATACATCGACCATCAGCCAGGGTTCGACTCGAAACAGAAGGCGACATAAAACTTTCGCCATTCGTTGTTGTTTTTTGGATGGCGTATGTTTACGCGCTTTTAATGCTTCGAGATGAAGAAAGAGAATGAGACCGACATAGATAGCAGGCAATACGACGACCGTTGCGAGAAGCAACACACCTAAAAGTACATTTTGAAATTCAGCCAGCATTTTGGCTGCATGCAATAAGGTGATTTCTTGCGATAGCCCTTGCACACTGAACGACATAAAAGGGAAAGAAATGCTTAACACCAACATGATCAAACATGCCGATGAAATGGCGATCACGCTTTGATAGGGTTTAGCATTCACTTTTGTCAGAGAATGCGCGCATCGAGGACATTGAGCTTTTTGCCCTTGATCGATATCGGGAATACGAACAACAAGGCCGCATTCTTCGCATGAAATTAACTGACGGGAATTAGGTTGAATACTCATCGGGTAGGTTTTGGATTCATTTGTCCTAAGAATACTCTTTTTTCATTAGACACGCTTGTTTTGATTCAGGAGTTTACGAGTTTCTTACTTTTGGCATCATAGTATATGGAAGCTCTAAGATATAAACAAAGTCGCGTTTGGCGCATTATTTTACTGCGAAGATTGGTATGTTGGAAGCCGAAAACTACTTAACGTTGCTGGTTTGGAGGGGGGGGCAGTGATTGCTTCAGGAGAGTAAAACAACCCTGCCCAGAGAGCCTGGGCAGGGAGGTGGGAGCAATGGTATTTAAGATGAACGGTTGTCTTTTACTCGACGGTACCGCTCTTGAAAGCATTCGAGCCGACTTGCTTACCACTAAGTGTTTTTCCGTAATAGCCTTGATGTTGGTGATACCTCTCTGCGTTTGCGCTCACGTTGCCTTTAAATCGAGGATCTTGTGGACGCTCGTGGCTATTCACGTATGCCGCGACATCCCACGCTTCTTGTTTGCTTAACTGGACACTTTTCCCAAGCGGCATGTTTTCGTAAATAAAATAGGCCGCGGTGTTAATCCGGTGCATACCTGCACCCCAGTTATACGCATATTCGCCCCAAAGTGGTGGAATGTATGAATGGCCGTCGGTGCCTTTTATGCCTGAACCGTCGGCGCGATGGCAAGTTTCGCAGTTCTTTTCGTAGACTAATGCCCCTCGCTCTGTTGATGGTTCTTGCTTCGGTGCGGCGATTTTTGGGTAGCCACGTCCAGAGAGATTACCTCGTTCTTCAATTGGTAATGCTTGCGCGATGGCTTCGGGCAGCGGGAAGTCTTTTGCTTTTCCACCAACTTGCAACGCTTTTGCGTCTAGCTCCGGAATTGGTTCATCCGTCATACCATGTTTGTCGAGCAAGCCGCCCATCGCCAACCAGTAGGCGTAAGCACTAAGGGCAACAATTTCTGGCGAATCGTAAGCGGGCGCTTTACCGTTCATGGAGTATTCGAAGCAACCTTGAATACGGTCTGCGTAGCTGTTTACGCGATCGTTTTTCTTACGATATGCCGGGTAGGCCATGTAAGCCGCCCACAGCGGTGCTGCATTGGCTTTTCGTCCTGCTTCCATATGGCAATTCACACAGTTTTGTTCGTTGCCAACGTATTTTCCGCGCATTTGCTGTGAGTTAACAAAGAGCGAGTAACCACGTTTTACTTGCTCACCAAATGCGGTGTTTGGAATTGTGCTGAGATCACGCGGTTTTAAGTATTCACCGTGATTTTCTTTTTCTATCGCAGGTAGCTCTTTCTGGCGGTCCGGTAACGGATCGTTAGCTAGTACGAGCGTAGAAATGAAAGGCAATGCGAACAAAGAATATAAACGTTTCATGTCTGCTCCTAGTAACGTAATGAGGCAAAGTAGTAGGAAAGGTTTTCAATCTCTTCGTCAGTGAGATTTTTCGCGATAGTACCCATCATATTGAGCGGGTCACCACTGCGAGTGCCGTTTTTCCATGCCATCAATTGCGTTTTTAAGTAATCAGCATGTTGGCTTGCGAGGCGAGGAAATTTGTCGACGCCCATTCCGCTGGCTCCATGACAAGTCGCGCAAGCTGGAATGTTTCTATCCCAATCGCCTTGAAAGATCAGTTTACGATACGGGTTACGAATGTCGGCTTGGTCGCCGCGTTGCTCTGGGTTAGTGAACTCGTAGCTTGGAAGGTTAGCAAAGTAATCCATGACTTCTTTACGAACGGCAGGATCGCTAAGCTCTTTCGCCATGCCTTGCATGACTACGTTTTGGCGTTCACCACTAAGGAATAGTTCGATTTGAGTGTTGAGATAATTCGCGTTTAAACCAGCGATCATCGGAGCGATATTTGGCTGTCCCATACCATCTTGGCCGTGACAACCACTACACACGCTGGCTTTTTCCGGAATAGACGAGGCGCTTGCGCCCATAGTGGTGGCTAGCAAATAGGCTGTCACCACTGGAAGAATCTTTGACATGCTGACTCACTTTAATTCTTATTAATATGTCCAAGTGCTACTTGGTAGTCACTGGGACGATATTGTCGGCCTTGTCAATAAGGAAAGGTATTGTGGATTTCCACATATTTAGAGGATGTGAAGAGCTGCTAAATGGCAGCTCTTCAGGTTTGGTTGTCTACTAAGCTTTGCGGATTTTGGCTGGTAATGATTGACGAGCCGCGGCTCCTACCACCCAGTCTAACAACACGCCTTTCCCTTCTCGGGTTGGGTCAATTAATCCGATGTCGTTAATGTTGACACCATCTTGGCTGCGAGTTTTTACGGGTTGCTGTTTATCGCCGATCCAGTGCGAGCGTTGTCCTAGCTCGGTATGACCAAACCCATGTTCAAATCCTAGTGTGCCAGGGCGAATCCCGCTGACTATCATCGCAAGTGCTTTGGTGCTTGCAGATGGAGTCTCGATAACAAACTCATCACCCGTTTTAATGTCTGCGCGTTCGGCATCGATTGGATGGATGTACACTGGGTTTACGCCTTTTATCGAGTTCAACCTTGGCGATAGGTTGGATACCGCACTGTGAATGTTGGATTTAAAGTTAGTCAGGCTGAAAGGCCATTCTGAGCTTGGGAACTGGTCTTCCATTGGTGTGCCGTCGGCCATTTTTTGTGGATGCCATGTTGGGCAACCGGTGTAGAAATCACCGGTCATGGTGTTTCTTGCGCTGCCGACACGTTCATTCCATATCGCAACTGGTCGTGTCCATTTGTGCTTCATTTGCTCACCTTGATACGCTTCGGTTGCATTTTCAAAGCGTCCACCGCGAGCAAAAATAAACGCCACACGTTTCATCTCATCCGCTGTCAGCGTCTTCTGCATGGCTGGCATTAAACGCTCTAGGCCGGACCACGCAATGTCTTCTGCCGAAACTTCAGGCACGCCGCCTTTCACATACGCCAAGTTTGCCGCGGAACGTAAGTAGAAATCTTCAGCGCTGTGGAGAGCGTGCCAATTCCCTTGCGCATCTTGAATCGCGTTGTCACCAAAGCCGCCTAGTTGCATTTTCTTGGCGACATCAATCAAAAAGTTTTCTAAGCAAATCGAACGACCATCGGCGGTTTTCTCTGTTCGCGCTTCCACAATCGGCCAGCGAGCGGTGACGGTTTTCACCGGAACGTCGTGCCAAGGCGTTGCCATACCCCAGCTTTCGTAAGTAACGGTGTCTGGCACAATGTAATCCGACAATGCGGTGGTTTCGTTAATGAACGCATCAACAGATACAATCAAACCGAGTTGTTTTGGATCTTTAAGCTTATCTTCCAGCAGCGTTTTCAAACCGGGTACACCATACATTGGGTTCGCCATGTGGTTGATCCACGCTTTAACGCGGTATGGATAACCATCAATAGCCGCAGATAGGTGCTCTGTCAGCAGTGGCGCGGCAAACGGATACCAAGGGGCGCGAGTTGGGTAAGGGGATTCACCTGCCTCAACGCGACGTTTGTATTCGCTGGTTTTGTGGTATGGGAATTTACTGCGCGACAGAAAGACGCCTTTCGGGCCGACTTTGCCAGCAAATTTGGTGAAGTCGTAACGAGGACCCGCAGCGGAAGTTGGGTAGCCACCCGCTTTGGCCATAGCGCCGCCTTTCATATTTATGTTACCAATCAACGCATTGAGCATCATGATGGTAAACGAGTTATAGAACCCATTGGTGTGCATGTTGCCACCGTGGGTATCGACCACCGCTTTTGTTCCGTGACTGGTGAAGCGCTTTGCTAGTTCAACAATTTGTTCGACAGGGATTTCACATTGTTGGCTGTAGAACTCAAGACTGTATTGGAACGCCTCTTCTTTGAGTCTTTGTAGGGAAGATTTTACGCGCACTTTGCCTGATGCAAGCGAAACCGTTTTATCGACAAACAGTGCCGCTTCTCCTGTCTGGGTATGCACACCAAATTCGCCGCTTTGATCATCCACGATGACGTACGGGTCGGAATCAGACAACGCTTCGCCCTCGAATGGCAGATTCAGATCCGACGCGCGTAAAAACGTGCCGTTTCTCGGGTGCTGCTCATCGCTTATCACGAGATGCGTAGCATTACACCAGTGCGCGGTGCCTGCTCGCTTCATCGCGTTTGCCCCCGGCTGCGCTAAGAAGGTTTTGTTGTAGCGTTGGTTTTCGATAATCCATTGGATCATGCCAAGCACGAGGGCAGAATCGGTGCCCGGTTTGATTGGTACCCAGCGGTTGTTGTCACCTGCCGCCAAGCTCGATGAACCCGCAGGCAAACTTGGTGTGATGATGGTGTATTCCAAGCTACCTTCTGTTCGCGCATTGGCGAGTTGGCGCGCCTGACGTTTAAAAGGGTTGCCAGCTTGAGCTGGCGACATACCGATGAAGATGATGTATTCCGCATTATCGAAGTCTGGTTTTAAATGGGCAAATTTATCCAAATCATTCATAAATGCACCGTTGCCAGCACGAAATGCGTAGCCGCAGTACGAACCGTGATGCCCAAAGTTACGCGTACCAAAGCTGTTGAACGCGAAGCGTTTGAAGATGTCGTCTCGGCCTTCGTTACCAGCATTGGTCATTAACAGTTGATTGGCTTTCGGGCCATATTCTGGGTTTTCAGGATCTACGGGCGTTGTTAAATCGCGAATGTCGCGTAAGCCATCAACATGGCCTTCACCAAATAAATCACCACCTTCCACGACTTCTTCTATCAGTTGCTCGTAGCTGATCGGAATCCATTTTCCTTCGCCGCGTTTGCCAACTCGTTTCAGCGGCTGAGTAATGCGGTACGGGCTGTTGCGAATTTCTAGCATCCCGTTTCCTCTCGCACAGGCGGTGGAACGGCCGTCAAGGCCCGCTTCTCCTGTCAAACTTAAATAAGCATCTTTGACTGGCGTTTCGAAAGGAATGTGTTGTTGATGAGAGAGTGGGTGATATGGGTTGCCAGTGATGCGCAAGATCTCGTCGTTGTGGTTATCAATGCGCACACGCAATCCGCACAGTGACCAACAGCCAAAGCACATGGATGGAGCGACGCGCTGATTTGGATTCGGGATCAGGTTACCTTTGTTGTTGACCGTGTATTCTGGTTCAAGCGAGTTACCGTGGTGAATATCACGCGTTTTTTCTCCTGCAGTGCCTTCGAGCGCACCCTCGACCATGTGTTTGGTGGTGGTGGCGTAACCTGCAGCGAATGCGCCAAGCCCACCCACTGCAATGCCTGATTTCAAAAACTGACGGCGTTTGTTATCCATGATGAAATCCTCTTTGATTAGCGTTCAATTAAGGTGAGTGATGTTGGTGTCACTTCGGAGTTTTGCTTTGGCTGGATTAACTCTGATCCGAGCAATGCCAGTGTAAGCCATAATCCGAGCATCCCGATAATGCCTATCCAGCCATTTCCATCCATAGTGAGTTGGTATGGATACAGCCCTGCATCGAACTTGGCGATGGTTTGTACTTCCATGATGGTAAACCAGCGAATCAGCCACGCACTTGCCAACGTGATCAACGACAGACAAAACGTGCCCATGACACGATACATACGAGACGTTGTTGACGATTTGGCGTTTCTCATCGTCATAAGCGCGAAGATGATGCTGCCTAAAATAACCAAAGTGAGCAGAGCTATATTTTGTATCCATTGCTCGCTGGAATAGAGTGAAAATGCGGAATTGTTGGATGCCCAAATGGGTAGGAGAATCAGCGTCAGAACGCCGCTCGTTACCACCGATTTTTTCAGTAAATTAGTATCGCCAGATGTCAGCGTCTTTGACTGACTAGGCAGCAAGAGCCAAATCAGCAGAGCGAAGCCGACTGCGCCCATAAAAGCAGTAACAAACCAAAGAATCGGTGACGCTGGTTGGTGCCATAACGAGCGTGATTTTACGACCGCAATTTCAGCGCCTGTGTAGACTGCAATGGTTATGCCTGATAGCACAGTGATGGCAGATACCATAAGCATGGCTCTACGAGAGAGCACCCATTCACCCAGTGACAGCTTTGAAATTAGAGGCAGTACTTTCCCTGGCTGATTACGTAAGTTGAACAGATCCTGGCGGAGATACAGCCATGCAGTCACTACCGCTAAACCTGAGAAAACAGGCAAGAAAAGCGATCCTAAAGACATCCATGACCACGGCGTGATGTGCGCGTAAAAATGCCATGCGCGTCCCGGTTGGTGTAAATCACCAGTTAACGCTAATGGCCCCACGATGGCGCCGATGGCCAGCGTCAGCACAAGCGCAGCGCGCAGTCTGTGGCTGGTGTGTTTTTCAAATAATAGGGCGATTAGGAATAAAATAGCAGCCGCATAAGCCGAACCGATGTAGAAGAAATATTGTACCGCCCACGGGAGCCAAGCCATCGCTTGAGGTTGGACTAACACTTCGCTGATGTTCATGCGTGCTCTCCTTGTGGGTCGTAAATAGCTGGCTGCCCGTCGATATGGCTGGTAAAGCGTTCATCCATGCCGATGTAAAACACGTGTGGCTTGGTCTCTTCATTGGGTTTTAGCACTTTGATGTCGTCTTGGTGCTTCGCAATTAAGCGGCGGACTTCACTTGATGGATCATTCAAATCACCAATTATACGTGCACCGCCAACACAGGTTTCCACGCAGGCAGGCAATAGACCTTGTTCTAGACGGTGAGCACAGAAGGTACATTTATCTGCGGTGAGGGTGTCCTCATTGATAAAACGCGCATCGTAAGGGCAGGCTTGTACGCAATACGCGCAGGCGACGCAGCGACTGTTATCCACCATGACGATGCCATCTTCGCGCTGAAAGGTCGCTTGAACCGGACACACAGCCACGCAGGGTGGGTTTTCGCAGTGGTTACAAAGGCGAGGCAGCATAAAGGCTTTCGCTTCTCGCGTGGCTTTCGAACCGTCATCCAGCGTGACTTCGTACTGCTTTACTGTGGTTCGGAACTGACCGATAGGCGCTTGGTTTTCAATGCTGCAACCCACAGTGCAAGCCTGGCAGCCGACGCACTTTCGTAAATCCACCACCATGGCATAACGTTTCCCCACTTGTCCTTTTCGATCGGCGGACTGGTTATTGCGAATAATGTTTCCCGCGGTTGCCGTGCCAATGCCCGCGACTGGAATTAACGCGGCTCCAGCTGTGACCGCGCTGAGAAAGCGACGTTTGGTGGAATCCATAACTCACCTGCTTTTTTGTTGTATTTGAATTGACTGATTCCATTGTGAGAAATGCACCGCGAGGCTTATATTGTGGATTTCCACATACCCAGATCAAACTTGATCTAAAACAAATGTGGTTTAGGGAAGGTAGCTGTTATTCTTGCTTCATTATTTTCGAAGGAACGATTCGACTCATCATGAAAAAAGCACTGTGGCTTCAGCTTTGGATTCTTTGCTTGGTTGCCTTGGCATCTTTGGCTCAGGGTGCTGTTTCTGAACAAGCAGATCTGCAAGAGCAAAAGGCAGTGCAGCCAGAGGCCAAGCAGAAAGTCGAAGTGGGCGTGTTAGCGATACGTGGTCATCTTTATGCTGAGCAGAGATGGCAACCGACCATTGATTGGCTCAATCAGCAAATTTCTGATGTGCATTTTGTTCTTCATCCCCTTAACTTGGATGAAATGGGCCAAGCGGTGAAGTTTCAGACGATGGACTTCATCTTAACTAACCCTGGTCAGGCAGTGCGATTGGGTAGGCAATACGCGCTATCGTGGATGGCAACGCTAACCAGTCGAGCGCCGCAAAATTCGAACTACGGCATTGGTTCGGCGCTGGTGGTTCGAGCCAATTCAAGCTATCAAATATTGCAAGATGTCTCAGGGCTTCCTGTTGCGGCTGTATCAGAAAAAGCCTTTGGTGGTTACTTAACGTTGCGCTATCAAATCGTGGAAATGGGTCTTAATCCGAACGATTTCTTTGCTGATGTCCGTTACCTCGGCTTTCCTATTGATGCCAACCTGTATCAATTGCGTGATGGCAATGTGGAAGCCGCTGTCGTCCCTGCTTGTTTATTGGAACAGATGCAAAATGAAGGTCTGTTACAGCAAGGTTATTTTCGAGTCCTAAATCAACAGCTAAATGAACATTCTTCGTGCGCTGTTTCTACGCCGTTATATCCAAACTGGTCCTTTGCCAAAACAGAGCGTGGCTCAGCTCAGCTCGCCAAACAGATTGCGCAAGTCTTGCTTGCTATGCCGCCAGATCACCCTGCGATTATTGCGGCAGGCGCGTCAGGTTGGACGTCACCCGTCAGCTTGCTGAGCATCGACAAACTCTATCAGGCTCTAGACCTCCATCCGTTGCAACAACCTTGGTGGAGTGAGGCACTGCGCTGGCTGCGTAGTCATCAGGAATGGGCGTGGGCGCTGTTCATTTTTGTGATTGTATTGAACGCTTACCACTTTTGGCTTGAGTATCGATTTAGCAAGAGCAAGCAAGCGTTGGAGCAGACATCGTTACGTTTAAAAGAGAAAAGTGAACAGTTAGAGCATTCACAAAGAGTTGCGATTGTCGGTGAAATCGGCACCAGTCTTGCCCATGAGCTCAATCAGCCATTGGCGGCCATTCGCAATTACAGTGAAGGCGGTTTACTTCGCTTGGCCAAAAAACGCCCTCATGAAGATATTGTCCCTGTGTTTGAGAAAATACAGGGGCAAGTTGAACGAGCCGATGCAATTATTCAGCGCTTAAGAACGTTGATTCGTAAGCGCAGTGTCGACAAAGCGCCGTGCGATCTTCAAGTTCTTATTGATGACACGATTGAGTTGCTCCATTTTCGAATGCAGAAGCAAAATATTTCGATTGTGACCAGTATAGAAGGGAACGTCTGTCCGGTACTTGTCGACGCTGTGGGCGTTCAACAGGTTTTAGTTAATGTGATCAGTAACGCGATTGATGCGTGTACTTTGTTCCAAGAGAAATATCACTCGTCAGGTTATCAAGGTAAAATTGCCCTGCATAGTGACTACCAAGTCAATCAACTTTCCATTCGAGTATTGGACAACGGCACAGGGTTGCAGCAAGAGAATCCAACTCAAGCGTTTGTGAGTAGCAAAGAAGAGGGGCTCGGGCTGGGGTTAGCCATTTGTCGTGATGTAATGGAAATGCATGGTGGCGAGTTTCTCATCAGCTCGACAGCGCCACATGGCTGTTTGGTTGAGCTCGTGTTTCCATATCAAAACTAATCTGAACTAGGCATAGGAGCATTCAATGAGCAGCGGTGAAAAGCAGCTACCTGTTTTTGTAGTCGACGATGATGAATCGGTGCGTGACTCGCTCGCTTTTATGTTGGAAGAACATGACTTCAACGTCACCACTTTTGCTGATGGGCAGTCTTTCCTCGATGAGGTGGACGTTCAGCAAGCGGGGTGTATCATTCTTGATAGTCGAATGCCAAATCTTCGTGGTCAGCAAGTCCATCAAATTTTAAATCAAGCCAACAGTCCCTTGGCTGTTATTTACCTGACGGGGCATGGTGATGTCCCGATGGCGGTCGATGCATTGCAAGCTGGCGCGGTCAATTTTTTCCAAAAGCCAGTCAAAGGAGATGAGTTGGCACAAGCCATTTTGCAGGGGCAAGTGCAGTCGGCTGCAAACCTTGATATGGCGGCGGCAAAATCGGCGTATGAATCGCTCACTCCCCGAGAAAAAGACATTTTACGTTTGATCATTGAAGGCAAGCGCAACATTCGTATTGCTGACGAACTTTGCATTGCAATGCGCACGGTTGAAGTACACCGCGCTAACCTATTGAAAAAGTTCTCAGCGAAAACCGTCGCAGAGTTGGCATATATTTATGGCAAGCTAGATTAGAGCTTAGTGAGTGAAGCTTCTTAATGTTATTTGTGGATACAACTTGAGCTTTATGACGACTCGCGTATTATCTTCTTCGTTCCTACTTTATCTGAATTCTTATGAGTTTATTGACTAAACGACATCACACACCACATAAACGGGTGAAATGGCTACTAGCGATTATTGGCTGGGTGGTTGTCGTGTGTCTGATGCAAAATTCAGGTTTTGCATCGTCATGCTCTATGAAGTACGAGACGGTATCGCCTGCTGTTTCACTTACTGATGAGGGGTCGAGCGTCAAGTCGATTGATGCTAAAGAAACCAGCAAATGCGAATTGTCTGAAAAGTTAATTCAATTTTCTCAACATCAACTCGATGCATTTATTGTTGTTCTGTTTGTCGGTCTTTTGGCGTCGGCTATTTGGATGTGCTGCGCTTATATTCGCGCACAACATTGGACGGAGCCGATAGGTCGTAAGTATCGAGTCCATCTGACTTTCTGTGTATTCCAAGAATAAAAACGTGCTTTCTGACCAATAACGTCAGCGATTTAGCACATTTGTTTTTATTATTAGGAATTACTATGAATCAAATTACCAAACTGACTCAGTTCGCGTCTATGTTCTTTATGACGCTGGCTTTGAGTTTGTTCTCTCTGAATATTTCAGCACAAACTACCGATACCGGTTGGATGACCAATCCACAACATCCTCCAGTGCAAACGCGCTTTGTACTAACGGGTCAACAAGATCCGCAAGCCAAAACACTTACAGGTTATTTGGATGTCAAGTTAACCGGAGACTGGAAAACTTACTGGCGATCGCCGGGCGAGGGTGGTGTCGCGCCATCTATAGATTGGCAAAACTCGCAAAACCTGAGCAAGGTTGATTGGCAATGGCCATATCCGCAAAAGTTCGAGTTATTGGGCATTGAGACTCTCGGTTACAAAGGCGACACTTTGTTCCCAATGATGCTGCATATCGACGATATGTCGAAACCCGTCACGATTGATGCAGTGCTCACGCTTTCTTCCTGTACGACGATTTGTGTGCTGACGGACTACCAAATCCAATTGACGTTCTTACCTTCTGAGCTGAAAGTGGACGAAGACGTGATGTTCAGTTACGCCCAAGCGGTGAGTAATGTTCCTCAATCTTCGCCTTTTGTTGAGGTCACGCAAACAAATTGGGATGCGACTCAATCCAAATTACAAATCAAACTAAAGAACACGCAAGGTTGGCAAAATCCTCAAGTGTTGGTGGATGGTGTTGGTGATGCGATTCGTGACTACAGCTTCAAGTTGGATGGACTTCAGCAAGAAGGTGATATCGTCACAGCAAATTACTCGGTTGATACTTGGCTGGGTGAGGTAGAGCTTAATGAACAATCGTTATATGTTTCTATCAAAGATGATAACTTGCTGGTCGAAGAGGTAACACAAGCACAAGCAGGAGCGGTTACATCGTCACTGCCAACTACCTCTTTAGCGAGTATTTTCTTATTTGCACTGTTAGGCGGTTTGATTTTGAACATCATGCCGTGTGTGCTGCCTGTATTGGGGATGAAGCTCAGCAGTATTGTGGCTGTGCATGGTGTAGAGCGCCGTCAAATTCGTACCCAGTTTATCGCTTCTTCTCTGGGGATTCTCACTTCGTTCTGGCTGATAGCTGGATTCATTTTGGTGTTGAAGCTTACGGGTAACGCGATCGGTTGGGGCGTGCAGTTCCAAAGCCCTTGGTTCCTAGGATTGATGGTACTAGTCACTGCTTTGTTCGGCGCCAATATGTTGGGGTTATTTGAAATCCGTCTGTCATCGGGTACTAATACATGGCTCGCATCGAAAGGTGATAACTCTCTAGTGGGTCACTACGTTCAAGGTATGTTCGCCACTTTGCTTGCGACACCTTGTTCCGCACCGTTTTTAGGCACTGCCGTTGCTTTTGCCTTGGGCGCGGACGTATTAACGTTATTTGCAACCTTTACAGCATTAGCATTGGGTATGGCACTGCCTTGGATCTTAGTCGCTGTGTTTCCAAGTATCGCGCTAAAACTACCAAAGCCCGGTCCATGGATGAATGGCGTTAAGATCGTGTTTGGCATAATGATGTTGGCAACCAGCGTTTGGCTACTTTCATTAATGGCAAATCATGTACCGATGTTATGGATTGCACTCATCGCTGTGGTTGCTTTTGTCGTCATGATGGCAAGAATTAAGCGTGTGTATGGTGAGAAAGCACTTGCTGTATCAGGGACCGCATCGTTAGTGTTAATAGCTGGCGGCTTACTACTTGGCAGTGTCACTGCTGACCAATGGGCAACGCCACTTCCGGATGATCTAGCTTGGCAAAAGCTTTCTAATTCAGCGATTGAAGAGCACGTCAATAATGGGCGAGTGGTGTTTGTGGATGTGACTGCGGATTGGTGTGTCACGTGTAAAGCGAACAAGATCGGCGTGATCTGGCAAGATCCTGTCTACTCATTGCTGCAAAGCCCTAATGTGGCGACGTTAAAAGGGGATTGGACGCATCCGGACGGCTCGGTAACGGACTTTTTACGAGCTAATGGGCGTTACGGTGTGCCGTTTAACATCGTCTATGGCCCGGCGGCGCCACAAGGTATCCCGTTACCTGTGATTCTGACTGATGATGTTGTTTTAAGCGCGGTGAAACAAGCGAGTGGGGGATCCATTCAATGAGTTCGACAAAGCAGCGTAGAACAGTCCGGTATTGGCTCGTTCAAATCGTACAGATGGTGCTCATTGTCACCGTTATTTCTATCGCGATGGATTGGTATCGCACCAAAGATATTCCCAAACAGGAGGCACCACCATTGAGCTCCGTATTGAGCGATGGTGAATACTTCGATGCAATCGCGCAAAGTCATGAACAACCTGTCGTTGTTTATTTTTGGGCGACTTGGTGTCCCGCTTGTAAATTTGTAAGCCCAAGCGTGAGCTGGCTGAGTGATGACTATGCCGTAGTTGGCGTTTCTGGCTCATCGGGACCGAATGAGCGCGTGACGCAGTTTATGCAGGCAAAAGAATATCGTTTTGAAAACATAAACGATCCTTCAAGCGATATTATGCGTGAATGGAAAATTAGCGTGACTCCAACCATTTATATTTTAAGAAATGGTGAAGTGACCTCTATTACGACAGGCATCACAACGCCGATAGGAATATTGGCGAGAATTTGGTTAGCTCAATAACTAAATAAAAATCCGATATTCAAATACTGAATATCGGATTTTTTTATTTTCTCGCTCCAACGGGAATCATAATGTGTGCGTATGGGGTGCCTTTCCACATTACGTATGGGCCACCATAACTTGGGTCGGTTGGTAGAGAGTCGAGCAACGCTTGGTCTGGGGTAATAATCATCAAGTGTGGTCCTTCCACAATCCATTGATTATCGTCCGTCATCCCTTCTGCAAATGGGTCGGTGTTACTGGCACCGCCATCACCCGCTAACATGTAAGAAATACCTAATGCTTTGGCTTGGAAAGGTTTTTTGTTCATCCAAGCGTCTGCCCATTCCATCCAAGGACCATCCATACACATTGGCGCTGTGCCTTCCAATTGAGGAGGCGTTGGGAAGCAAGTGTATTGGTTAGAACCTTCTTGCAGAACATTATTGTTCCAGTCCATCACTGTTACTTTATCGCGAATAGTCGGTGGTGCAGCACTCAGTGCATCTTCTAAAAGTGCTTTTGAATCATCGGCTGCGAATGCGCCAAAAGCGCAGCTGACCGAAACAACAGCAGTTAAATAAGGAGTTAGTTTCATAAATTAAACCTCAAGTTAATACAACATGAGAATTTGAGCACTTTAATTATAGGTTGATATTAAAAATAAGAATCATTATTTAAATGGAAAATAATAAGCGATAGGTTTGTTATGTTAATTTAAATATTGTTTTTATATACAGCGAATAGAATGATGAAAATAAGATTAGCTGAATAATCGAAGCAGATTATCAGGACATATTTTTTCTTTATGCACTCAAAAAATTCCATCGGAATCACGGGCTAGTACTTTTCAAAATTTCATCTATTTCTAGTGGTTATCGCTGAATAACCAGTCGGTTACGTTTCATAGAAAAATAGCTATTTAATAAGCGCCTATGTGTATATTGCGTGTTACATTCGAGCATCGTTCTGGTTATCAAGGACGAAATGATGGATGTTTCAATACCACGATCCGGATGGACAAGATTTGCCCCGAAATACTTATAGTAGATCGGTGGAGCATACGGCATATACCGAAAGTGAAGTTGAACAACTCTGTCAGCAGGCGGGGTTGCAAGTGGTTTCCTTAGAAAATGTGATTGGTTACGTATCTGGTGTTGGTTATGTGTGTCGATACTTGATGCTAGAGCTGAAAAAGTCACACAGCTAAAATAAGTAACAAACAAGGACTGTTTTTGAAAACACAAGATTTAACCGAGTTCGGTTCGGGCATTGAATACGATGCCCAATACGAGCAGCATTACCATCACGACATTATTTTCATCACAAGGTTAATCGAAGAAACCAATGCTCGAAGTGTACTGGATGTCTGTTGTGGTTCCGGCATTGTCACGATTCCAGTCTCTGAGCAACTCAACGAAGCCATTGGCATTGATATTTCTGAAGGGATGCTCAAACACGCAAAGGACAAAGCCAAAAGCAGGAGTAACTTGCGTTTTCTTCATCTCGACGCACCCCAGTTTTCGTTAGGTAAGAAGTTTGACCTAGCCATAATGACAGGGAATGCATTTCAGGCCTTTTTAAGTGACGACATGCTGGCAGGCGCACTAAGCTCAATATCAAAGCACCTCGAAAAAGGTGGGCGATTTGTCTTCGATACGCGGTTACCAACGCCAGAGAATCTAGAATTGGATCATGAGATGGCGCTGTGGCAAACCTATGTTTCTCCAACCTATGGTGAAGTGAATTATTTCGGTATGAAGGCCGAGTATGACTTACAAACGTCCATCATGTATTTGAAGAAAGAGCGTCATTTTGAAGGTGGAACGATTGAGCATTCCAGCATTGATTTAAAATATCTTCCGCTGGAAGACATAGAGGTTTTCCTTGAACAAGCGGGATTCAGAGTTATAGAGAAGTACCAGTCTTGGTCAGCGCAAGCATTTGAGGCGAATGCCAACTCGCTTGTCTGTGTGGCTGAGAAAATATAAACCAATGTTGAGGGATACAATGCAAGGGTTTCGAATTACTACGTTGTTGGATGACATGGATTTAGGCGCTATCTACGAGTTCATTTCAAACAGTTATTGGGGAAAGGGCATTCCAAGAGAACGCCTTGAGAAGTCATTGCGCCATTCGCTCTGTTTTGCGGTTTTGGATGATGAAAATCAACTCGTCGCTTTTGCTCGGTTAATTACCGATCGCACCACGTTTGCATATCTTGCCGATGTGTTTGTTGTGGAGGCACACCGTGGTAAAGGCATCAGTAAGTGGTTGCTCTCAGAAATTGTTGCTCATCCAGAACTACAAGGCTTACGCCGTATGATGCTTGCAACCCGCGATGCTCATGGGTTGTACGAGCAGTTTGGGTTCACTCCTATTGCTCCAGTAGAAAACTTCATGCAAATCTGGAAACCGAATGTTTATCAGAGCTAAATCATGATGAGAGTTGAATCTCAACAAGTGGCAATCAGATACCTCAAAACAACAGACGCTGCTCCTCTGTTTGAAAACTATTTAGGCGATGAACAAGCATGCCACTTCCTCAATCGCCAAGCCCACCAAAATGCTAACCAAACCCTTGAAGCTATCGAAAGATGGCGCGCTCAATATGATCAAAAGTCCCCCAATCTATTAGTCTTCGCTATTGAAGAACTCACTTCTCAAACTCCTATAGGCTGTCTGGTGCTGATACCTGAGCAAGACAGCAGTGAAATCCATTTTGGTATTTCTGCTCGCTATCAGGGAAAAGGCTATGCAACCCAAGCCTGCAAACTTGGCGTTGTTTACCTGCAAAGCTTGGGTATAACGCGCATTCGCACTGCCCCGCATATTGGCAACCACGCGAGTATTCGTGTGTTGGAGAAATGTGGCTTTATCAGCCAAGGCATTTTAACAGCGCATGCGGTTTTTCCTGCTTTAGGACGTGAGGCGCAAGACTGTATGGATATGCGATTGGAGGATACAGAACTGCGCCATTTTGCACACTGTTCAGAATGAAATGGGTGGCGGTTGAAACGAGCGGTTACAGAGCTTGTTAGTCGCCATCGTAGACTGCGTCTTTGCTGAGTGATTCGTCGAGATTTTTTAATCTTTGATTGTCAGAGGCGACTGACAAAACCATACCAACTGTGACAACCAAACCGCTATTAAAGCAGGATATTATTCCTTCAACTTTGTGTTTTAGGAGTAGTCATTAGACTACCCAATAATTGTTGGAATAAATAATGACGAAACGTTGGCTTGTCTCCGCTGTGAGCATCGCGCTGCTCGGCGGTGGTACGTATTTCTATCTCCAATCTGCTGCTCAACCAGAATTGCTGCCTACATTGATTGTGGAAAAAGGCACGATTGAAAAACAAGCGGTGGCTGTTGGTAAAATTGTCCCTGCACACTCCGTATCTATCAAGTCACAAATCGACGGTATCGTCGGTGAAATTTACGCGAAAGTTGGTGAAAAGGTGAAGCAAGGCCAGCCGCTGATCAAAGTGCGTCCAAACCCAACTCCCCAAGCATTAACGGATGCATCGGCAGAACTCATGCGTAGCGAAGCCGAGCTGGAATCCGCCAAACAAAAACTGTCCAACTTAGAAAGCTTGGTCAAGCAGGACATTATTCCAAGTAATTACGACGAATACGTAAGTGCGCGCTCGGCAGTCAAATCTGCGCAAGCGGACGTATTGCAAAAGCGCCAGAATCTCGAACTCATCCGCAGTGGTGAGGCGTCTATCGGTGATGCACGTTTAACGTCGACGATCTACGCGCCAATTGATGGCACGGTACTCAACCAGAAAGTTGAGGTCGGAGAGCCGATCATCTCGACTCAATCAAGCCAAGCAGCGACTGAAATGATGTCATTGGCCGACATGAACAGTCTGATTTTTAAAGGTAGCGTCAGTGAGCATGATGCTGCGCAGTTGTCTCCGGGAATGCCCGTTATGTTGACGGTGGCGCCTTATCCTGATGTGGCGATTTCTGGTGTGCTAACCAAAGTGGCGATTCAATCTGAGAACCTCAACTCACCAGAGGGCAATGCTTCGGCAAAAAGTTTTGATAACGGTTTTGAGGTTGAAGTGGGAGAACTCAAGATCCCACAAGATGTGTTGCTTCGTTCTGGTTTTTCATCGACGGCTCAAATCATTCTAAAGAAGTCTGAAAACGTGCTCACTCTACCGGAGCGCGCTCTGCAATTTGATGGTGACGCACCGAATGTTCTGATCCCCGACAGCTCAGAACAAGAGTTTCATAAACAACCTGTGAAACTCGGTCTGTCAGATGGCATCAATGTCGAAGTGCTTGACGGCGTGGAGCTTGATGAAGAGGTTATCGACAACAGCATGATGGGAGCGGCACATGGTTAAGCTGCAACGATCAAAAATCGCCTTTGCATTGTTGGCTGCCACGCTCAGTTTGCCGACCTACGCAATTTCTATTGAACAAGCTTGGCAACAAGCAAAGCAGAACGATCCTAATTACGAAAAAGCGAAAATCGGCGTCCTGCTTGGCGAGGTTGGCGTACAGAGTAGCCGCAGTGCGTTATTGCCGGGTTTAAGTGCCAGTGCGTCAGCGGATTGGAATGAGTCCTCAAGCCATTCGAACAGTTACGGCGCTACCTTATCTCAAACTATTTGGGATAGCAGTTTGTGGTCGGAACTGGATCAAGCGAATGCCAATTATCTCAAAGCACAGTTAGAGCTATCTCAATCACATAACGAGCTTGCGCAGAAGTTGCTCACCGCTTACCTAGATGTGGCAAGCGCACAGGGCGACCTCAAATTGGCGCAGTCCAAGCTGGAGGAGGGGAAAGAACTTCTCAACATCATCGAGAAACGCTATCGAGCAGGCAAAGTGAAGTCGGTTGATGTTGAAGAGATGCGAGCGAATCAAGTCTCTGAGCAAGCAAGTATCCTCAATGCAAAAGCCGATCTCGAAGTGAAAAAAGCAGAGCTTGCGGCGTTAATCAATCAAATGCCGGAGAGTGTCGACCAAATTCGAACGGATTCTTTAATTCAGCCGCCGATGCTGGTGGACTCTCAGGAGCAATGGCTAAAGCTGGCGAAAGACAGCAGTCCAGAGCTGTTGGTGGCGGCGCAGATGGTGAAAGCGAGCGAGTTCGCCAAAGATTCAGCTAAAGGTGGATACTACCCAACCGTCAAAGGCAGTGTGGGCTACAGCGATGGTGACAATCGTTCAAGCGGCGAGTTTAACGCAGGGATTAGTTTGAGTTTGCCGATTGACCTCAATGGTGCAGTGCGAGCGAAAGTGGACGAAGCATCGTTGAATATTTTAAATGCCAAGCAAGATATGCGTAGAGTGGAAATTGATATTCAGAAACGAGTTATTCAGCAGTTTACGCAGGTCGATATCAACTGGAATCAAGTTTTGATAGCGAACGAGCTGGTTGAGTCGCGCGCCAGAGTGTTGCAAAGCAAAGAGAAACTTTACGACGCTGGCCTGCTTGAAGTGTCGGAAGTTATCAGTGCACACAACAGCTTGTTTGAGGCGAAAAACAGTCTGCAAACCAACTTGTACAGCTACTGGCGTAAGAGAATCGGCTTACTGCAAACCGCAGGGAAACTCGATGACGATACCATGGCGTTGATCTCTCGAGCTTTTCATTCATGAGCAGTCTATTGCAACAAACTTGGCAAACGTTGATGGCGCATCGCATGAAGAGCGTGCTAGCCATTATCGCGATTGCTTGGGGCGTGATCTCTGTGGTGGTGTTAATCGCACTTGGCGAAGGCTTTTATCGCCATCAGACCCAGTCGTTTTCATTTATGATCAACAATGTGCAAGTAGTGTTTCCGTCGAGTACCAGTAAACCGTGGCAAGGGTTACCTTCAAGACGACAAATTGATATTCCACAAGAAAAAGTCGACATGATCAAACAGTCGGGCTTCGTGCAACAGGCGTCGAGCGTTTACGCCAAATGGGATGCGAATATCACCAATCTCAAAGGACAGAACTTATCGAGTACGGTCAGAGGTATTGATACGTCTTACTTTCCTTTAATGCAACGCAAACTGCAATCCGGTTCGAGAAACCTGTCACCAAGTGATATGGACAACCACACTCGCGTGGCGGTGTTAGGCGATCAAATTGCGCAAATGGGCGGAATCCAAATCGGGGATAGGCTCAAAGTCAACGGCATTCCGTTTTTGGTGATTGGTGTCACCGTCGGTGAGGACGCTGGCATTTCATTCGGCGATAGCCGCACGGTTTTCATTCCTCAAACAACGTACCGCGATTTGTGGGATGCGAAACCTTGGATGGTATTGATGAAGCCGAGAGATGGGATTGATGCACCGTCGTTTCGACAAAATATCGTGAACTTTTTCGCCAAGCAGCTTCATTTTGACCCAAGTGATAAAGATGCGGTCGAATTACCTGATTTTAGTGAAGGTGCGGCGGTCATCAGTGGAATTTTGCGTGGCATTCAGATTTTTCTCGGAGCGAGCGGCGCGATGACCATGGCGGTCGGTGCGCTTGGCGTTGCCAACATCATGTTTTTATCTGTCACGGAGCGCACGCGTGAAATCGGTGTGCGTTTGGCGATCGGGGCAACTCAAAAATCCATACTCAGTCAGTTTATTCTTGAAGGGCTTATTTTGGTAGCCGTGGGCACGGCATTAGGTCTGATGTTTTCGTATGCCGTGGTATCTGTCTTAAGCAGCATGGCATTACCGGAATGGATTGGTTTACCTGTGATCACGCCAGATTCCATTGCTTGGTCTTTACTTGTGACGCTTATCTTGGCATTGATGGCATCATATTTCCCAGCAAGGCGAGCATCGCGTCTCACGCCAGTCATTGCTTTGAGTGCGAGGGCCTAGTCATGTTGTTACCGATGAGACAAATTTTCCAAGAAATGGCCGCAGAAAAGCTGAGATTGGGTTTGACCATTCTGGCTGTAGCGTGGGCGACCCTCTGTATCGCTGCTATGTTGGCGGTAGGTGAGGGTATTCGTCAGGGCGTATTGAAAACCGCACAAAATGGTAACGGCAACTTGATCTATTTGACCGGAGGGATGGCCACCGTCGACCATGGTGCTTTTCACCAAGGTAAATTTCTGACATTAAAAATGGACGATTCAGAGATCGTTCGAGCGTTACCCGATGTCAAAAGCGTTGCGCCAACTGCGAAGTGGAAAGAGCGCATCACCGTTGGTGACAGAAGCTCATGGCAAGAGCCGTTAGCAGTCACGAGCGAGTTTCAATCCATGACCAATTTGGTGCCGATGGCGGGGGGACGATGGTTAAATCCACTCGATCAAAAAGAGACGCGCAAAGTCGTTGTACTGGGTTATGAACTGGCAGCCGACTTATTCAACCCGAATGAGGACTTTAGTTGGTTTGCGACAGTCACATTGCAAGTCAACCCTGTGGGGCAAAAGGTAAAAATCGGCAATGAGGAGTTCACCGTTGTGGGCGTCTTGGAGAAAAACAGCGCCCAAATAGAACAGGGGGATCTTATCAACTATTCCAGCTTTGTGCCGTTAGCGACGTGGAAGCGATTTCATGTCAACGGTGAAATTGGTGGCATCAATGTGCAGCCACAAGCGGATGTAGACCGAGAAGTCTTAGCAAAGACGATAAGGCAAGTGATTGCCCGTAAACACGGGGCAAGTGTCAGCGATGAGCAGATCGTCCAAGTTGATGATATGTTCCTTAAGCAAAAGAGTATGCAGCAGTTTCTGATAGGTTTGCAGAGTTTTCTTGGCATTATCGGCTTCGTCACGTTAGCTGTTGCTGGCGTCGGCATTGCCAATGTGATGTATGCCACCGTAAAGCGATCTACGCGTGATATCGGTGTGCGCATGGCAGTCGGTGCAACCCCAACGGCTATTTGCATGCACTATTTAGTGCAGTCTTTATTGACAATGATGATGGGGGGCGCGCTTGGGTTAGCCGTGACGTACGCGCTGGTGTCTGCCATCAGTTCCATTCCTTTAGAGGGCAATGCCTTTTATGAACAATTGGGTAAACCTGTCCCTGAGTTGTCGTGGGTCGTTGTCGCGATTGTCATCCTCACCTTAGTGATCATTGGTGTGGCATCTGCATGGTTACCTGCAAACCGAGCCGCAAAAGTCAGCCCGTTGGAGGCGCTACAAAGTGAATAACAATAATAACTCTGGAGAGAACATGTCGAACAAGCCGCTTGTTGAGCTGACCAACATCTGTAAATACTACTCAAGCGGGGAGGCGGAAGTTCGCGCGCTAGACGGCGTTGACTTAACCATTAATCAAGGCGAGTTTCTTTCGATTCTTGGCCCGTCCGGTTCGGGTAAGTCAACGTTGATGAACATGCTCGGCTGTTTAGATAAGCCCACCGATGGTGAGTACCAACTTGGCGGCCAAAACGTCGCAAGTTTAAGTGCGAATGACCTGGCTGGCATTCGTAACCAAAAGATCGGATTTGTCTTCCAAAGCTTTAACTTATTGGAATACGCGACGGCGCTCGATAACGTGGCACTGCCGTTGGTTTACTCTGGCATCAAAGCCAAAGAACGTCGCCAGCGCGCAGCTAAATTGCTAGAGCAAGTCGGGCTAGGGGATCGTTTAGATCATAAACCAAACCAGCTTTCTGGTGGTCAAAAGCAAAGAGTTGCGATTGCAAGAGCCTTGGTCAACGATCCGCAAATCATCTTAGCGGATGAACCAACGGGTGCATTGGATTCAAAATCCGGCGCGGAGATTGAAGCCTTGTTCAACCAACTCCATGCCGAAGGTAGAACGTTGATCATCGTGACGCACGATAACGCCCTCGCAGAACGCACCAAGCGCATCATCACTATCAAAGATGGCAAGGTGATTTCGGATAGGGTGCCGGTAGGGAAGGAGAACGCAATTTCTCACTGCTAAGCTAAATAAGATCGATGATTTGAATTTGGGCAGCTATGGATGCTGACACCATAACTGCCTAAGTTCGATTGGTATGAGAGCTAACGGGCGAATGATACCGGTTAATTTTTTGTTGGGCGTTTATTTTGAAAGCACGTCGGAAGAAGCCAATAGAGGCACTCGAATAGATACCGCACTTAAAGCAATGTTATGAATCATTTGATCGGTAGTCGTACAACAATCTTCAATGATGGAAACGTTGTATTTTTCCGCTGCTTTTGAAATTGCCGTATGTGTCACGCAATTTTGCGTCATCATTCCACAGATCAACAATTCATCTACGCCGTTCCTTTCTAGCGCTTGTTCGAGGTCCGTTTGATAAAAACTGTCAGCGTGCTGTTTTTGAATGATCTCGGCGTCAGGACATATTGAGATGACGTCGGGATGAATCTCCACACCAACACTGCCTTCCTCAAAGAAAGGAGCTTTCCCTTTAGGGGCCGAAGATACATGTTGAACAAGGAATATCGGGATATCTTGTGCTTTGGCTTTCGCCATCAACTGCTTAATGTTGTCCAAAGTGGTATCGGTATTCCACAAAGGAAATCGGCCATTCGGGAAATAGTCGTTTTGTATATCGATTACAAGTAATGCGCTGTTGCTCATGTTCAATTCCTGCTGATTTTGGTTCACGTCTTGCCAAATTATGAGTAACTTGCTGCATTATTTTTAGAGTCTAAAATGACATAAAAGAAGTCAAAAACGACAAATTAAAGATGATCAAAATAACGATTGGAATCTGCAAGTATCCCTCAGTATTGAAGTCGGCAGTTTATGGCTTTGAAGAGATGTTTTTACTGGCCAACAGAATATGTAAGGAACAGAACATTGAGGTTGTGTTTGAGCCGATTTTAATTCCGCATACAGACCTAACAGAAGAACGACTAACGGTTGTTTTCCTGCCACCTGCGTCACTTGATAATTACTATTTAGTTCCTGATGAAGCGTTGATTAAATGGCTTAAAGCGCACTACTCACAAGGGGCGGTGTTATCTTCTGCATGTGCAGGAGTATTCATTCTTGCCGCAACCAATTTGATCGATTCGAGAGAGGTCACAACCCATTGGGCATTGGCGGAAACATTCTCCCAAGCCTTTCCTAGCATTGCGCTGGATAGCAATAAGATATTGATCAATCACGGTGACATAGTAACGGCGGGTGGGATGATGTCATGGTTAGACCTTGGCTTTGAGCTGATCGCGAAATACGCTTCGCCGGGTGTTGTGCGTCAGCTTGGAAAAACGCTGGTTATTGATACCGCTCAGCGAGCGCAGAGCTACTACCAACAGTTTCATCCATCGTTTTCTCACGGTGATTATGCGATTGTTTCCATTCAACAAATCATGCATCAGCGCTATGCAGAGCCTTTGTCCATAAAGCAGTTAGCAAAGCAAGCCAACCTTACAGAACGCACGATGCAACGACGATTTTTGAAAGCGACAGGATACAACCCTAATCAATACTTGCAGCGTCTTAGAATTCAGAGCGCATGTGATTTGTTAGAAAGCACACAGCATTCCTTTGATTCTATAAGCCATCAAGTTGGTTACGAGGATACGAGCGCATGTAGGAAGGTTTTCATAAACGTCATTGGTTTAACTCCGCGAGAGTTTAGAAAACGATTTGCTTGAGTCTTGTTTGAATATGTAGAGCAACTCGGTGAAGTTGCGAGTTTCAAGTGAAACCGCAAAGAATGGAAGTATGCGTAGGTCCATTTCTCTAGTCATGAATTTCTTTCATGTTCAATGTGAAGCAATACCAATATTACTCAACTCGTGAAGCAAGTATAAAAAAAGGACTGCTCTGGTGTTAGGCACTGCGACCGTCATTTTTAGAACGAACTGTTCGTCGTAAGTGCTGTTGAACCTAACGATTGGGAAAACCAAAAAACAAAAATGTCCCCATGCACAGAGTTAGGAAAAGTCTGCTTTATCTAAGGAAATAGGATACCAACTCACGATGAATAACGATTTCACATTTGCTATCAAAAGCATTCGCTTTGATGAGAATTACCAACCATCAGACAACACGCGAATCACTACCAACTTTGCTAATCTGGCTCGCGGAAACTACCGCCGAGAGAATCTGCGCAATGCACTCCGAATGATCGACAATCGTTTTAATGCGTTGGCATATTGGGATAACGCGCAAGGTGACCGCTACTCAGTAGAGCTTGAAATCATCTCTGTTGATATGGGTATCCAAGGCAGTGGAGAAGCCTTCCCAACGATTGAAGTGCTCAAAACTAACATTGTTGACCACAACACTAACGAGCGCATCGAAGGCATTGTGGGTAACAACTTCTCTTCATACGTGCGTGATTACGACTTTAGCGTTTTGCTGTTGGACCACAACAAAAACCAGCCACAGTTCAGCATCCCAGCGAACTTTGGTGATTTGCATGGCAAACTGTTCAAAGCTTTCGTTAATTCTGAGTCTTACAAACAGCATTTCAAAAAGCTGCCTGTGATTTGTTTGAGCGTATCGGACAACAAAGTATACCGACGCACCGAAAATCAACATCCTGTTTTGGGCTTTGAATATCAGCCGAACGAATCTTCGTTGACGGAGCAGTACTTCAAAAAGATGGGCTTACAGGTGCGCTACTTTATGCCACCAAACAGTGTCGCACCATTGGCATTCTATTTCTTCGGTGACTTGCTGAACGACTACTCAAACCTAGAGCTTATCAGCACGATAAGCACGATGGAGACATTCCAGAAGATTTACCGACCTGAGATTTACAATGCCAACGCGGTTGCCGGTAATTGCTACCAGCCAAACCTAAAAAACCTAGACCACTCGCTAACTCAAATCGTTTACGACCGAGAAGAGCGCAGCCAACTGGCGATTGAACAAGGGAAATTTGCCGAGGAGCATTTCATCAAACCTTATCAATCTGTGCTTGAACAATGGTCTGCAAACTACGCGTAATCGACAACGAGAATCTAGAAAGGAATGACGATGAAAACACTATTACCGACTTCAACGGCTGGCAGCTTACCGAAACCTTCTTGGCTGGCAGAACCAGAAAAACTTTGGTCACCGTGGAAACTGCAAGGTGAAGAACTGATTGATGGCAAACGCGATGCGCTACGTGTCGCTTTGCAAGAACAAGAACTGGCAGGCGTTGATATCGTCAGTGATGGCGAGCAAACTCGCCAACATTTTGTGACGACCTTTATTGAGCATTTAAGCGGTGTAGATTTTGAAAACCGTAAAACGGTGACCATCCGCAACCGTTATGAAGCAAGTGTTCCGACTGTGATTGGCCCAGTAAGCCGCACAAAGCCCGTGTTTGTTGAAGATGCCAAGTTCTTGCGTCAGCAAACTAAGCAACCTATCAAGTGGGCGCTACCAGGCCCTATGACGATGATCGACACGCTTTATGATGATCATTACGGTAGCCGTGAAAAGCTGGCTTGGGAATTTGCGAAGATCCTCAATCAAGAAGCGAAAGAGCTTGAAGCGGCAGGTGTCGACATCATTCAGTTTGATGAGCCTGCGTTCAATGTGTTTTTCGATGGTGTGAACGAGTGGGGCATTGCATGTTTAGAGCGTGCGATTGAAGGGCTGAAATGTGAAACGGCGGTGCATATCTGCTATGGCTACGGCATCAAAGCGAACACGGATTGGAAGCAAACGCTAGGCACTGAATGGCGACAATACGAAGAAGTATTCCCTAAATTGCAGCAGTCGAATATCGATATTATCTCGCTCGAATGTCATAACTCACGAGTGCCTATTGAGTTACTTGAGTTGATTCGCGGTAAGAAAGTGATGGTTGGTGCGATTGACGTTGCAACCAACGAAATTGAAACGCCAGAAGAAGTGGCGAATACACTGCGAGAGGCATTGAAATACGTTGATGCCGACAAGCTTTACCCATGTACCAACTGTGGTATGGCGCCTTTGTCTCGTGAAGTATCAACCGCTAAGCTTAATGCGCTAAGTGCGGGCGCGGAGATCATTCGTAAAGAGTTGGTGGGTTGATATTAAGACTTGGGCTCGACACCATAAACTAAAGTTAGGGTCATTCCAGCGAGTTTAAGTGATACTAGGAACCTGCTAATAGCTCGCTAGGAAATGGCGATAACTTTCGCACTTCAAAGCACGTGGTTAGTAGATCCTGAATCACGCTCGTTCCTCGCTGTTCAGGATGACGGTTGTTGAGATATACGTTACTCATGTACACAACTATTTGGTTTGTATCCAAAGTTGGGTCATTCCAGCGAGTCTAAACGAGACTAGGAATCTACTAACAACTCACTGGAAAATGGCGATAACCTTAGAACTTCACAGCACTCGGTGGGTAGCTCCTGAATCACCTCGTCCCTCGTTGTTCAGGATGACGGATGTTGGGAGATACGTTACTCACATACCCAATTATTTGGTTTGTATCCAAGATTGGGTCATTCCAGCGAGTCTAAACGAGACTAGGAATCTGATTACAACTCACTGGAAAATGGCGATAACCTTAGAACTTCACAGCACTCGGTGGTTAGATCCTGAATCACCTCGTCCCTCGTTGTTCAGTATGACGGTTGTTAAGAGATACGTTACTCACGTACCCAACTATTTGGCTTGTATTCAAAGTTGGGTCATTCCAGCGAGTTTAAGTGAGACTAGGAATCGGGTTACAGCTCGCTAGGAAATGACGATAACTTTCGCACTTCAAAGCACTCGGTGGGTAGATCCTGAATCACCTCGTCCCTCGTTGTTCAGGATGACCGTTCTAAATAAAAATGCCGCTCGCATTAAAGTGAGCAGCATAGTTTGTTTCCCTTTTCCAGCCTCTGCCAAGGCTTAATTCAACTCCACGTTCCTCATCTCAGGATGCTTTAGCAACATCACACGAATCCAGTGATGCACCACCCACATCACCATCGCGGTGAGCAAAACCGCGACGAAAATCGAGCTAAAACGGTACAAGATCGAAAAGAACGCGTCTTTTTGTTCTGGCACTAATGAGGTCGTCAGCGGAACCGATAGGGCAGACATGGCAGAAAACGCGATAGCCGCTTTAATTTGCCCCTTGGTGAGCCACAAGCAGAATGGCCCCATAGCAATGGTAAAGGCGAGCCAAAAGAGTAGCCCATGCCCATACCAACTGCCCAATATGAGCTGAACAGCTATCCCCGCGATGCAGCCTAGTGCGGTGCCGATGATACGAATTTTTGCCATGGCGAGCGAGCCCGCTAAAGTCATTGGGGTTAGGATGATCAAAATGGAAGCTTGTGCGGATAACGAGTCATATAAGTCCGCTATTTGGAATACGATAAATGCCGCCATCGCCACGACCCAACCCATGGCAACTTGGCTGATGTAGTCGATATCGCTTTTCACTGGGGTCGACATCTCAATGTGCTCGGCGGGGGACTTCGGCTCAGGGAACAACCAGTACGCGAATGCGCAAACAAAAATATTGCTGAACGCCATCACCCACATGTTGACGTTGAACTCTTCAATATCCATGAAGTTATAGCTGGCAAAATTCAACACAATTGAACCCACCAACAGCCCCATGTAACCAAACAAATAGGTTTTCTGGTTCATCATTGCAATGCACTTGAACAGCATCATGATTCCGACGGCAACGATCATTAATGTTGGATGAAACTGCAAGTATTCCAGCAAAAATGTGGCTTGTATGGTTGTCCACACCGCAGAGAAAAACACGATCAATAAAGCCGAAATATTAAAGTTGTCCATTCTGCCCAATATAAACAGCGGCATCATGATGGCAAAAAATCCGTAAGACCAACCGAAGATCATGCTTAGCGCGAGCCCTAAAGAGCAGCCGAACCAAATTCGTAAGGTTTTCATTGTCGCCGCCTAGTAAATGAAGTGGAACCAGCTTGCGAGGTGAATCTGTGCTTGCGCCATCAACTGCCAGAAAATGCTGTTGTCTGGGTACAAAACAATGGTAGCGCGAGAGCCGACAAACAGTGCTGGTGGTAACTCTTCGCTGCTGGTTAGGTTCACTCGTGTACGCTGCGCATCACGTACCCAGCGGTTGTTCACTTCCACTTTGGTTAGTGCGCCATTAGGCGTTTGTTGTGCGGCTGCTACACCGTAATCGCGGCTAGCTAAATCAAAGTCGTACACCGAACCTGGGTTGGCATCAAATGTGACCAAGGCGTGGAAAGTCTTGTCTACGTTCGCGACGGATTTTTCACGAAAATCAGCGGCTACCCAGAGTGAACCTGTTGGTACAAATGTCAGCAATGGCATGTTGGTGTTTGCCATCGTGCCAACTTCTAGTTGCAGGTTGGTCACGACACCATTACTGGGAGCGAGTACCGCGGTATTTGCCAAATCAAGTTGCGCCTTTTCGATGCCGTTTTTGGCAATTCGAACGGCAGTGCTTTGACCTTTTTGATCGCCTAATTGCGCCTCAATGACTTTTAAGTTTTGTCTTTCAGCTTTAAGCGCTGCACGTGATACCTGATTTTGGGCAAAGGCATTATCGAGTGTCGATTGAGAGATGACTTTCTGCTTCGATAGTGTCAGTAAGCGGGTGTACTCGCGGTGCGCATTATCAAATGTCGCTTGGGCTCGGGCAATATTGGCAAGAGCGGCTTCGCGTTGAGAATACAGCGTTGCTTCTTTTTCATAAGCGGATTGCAGAGACAGCTTCGCCTGTTCAAGCGCAATCTTGTATTTACGATCATCAATCGTAAACAACACGTCGCCTTTTTGAACGGACTGATTATTTTCGATGAGAACGTCGGTCACTTTGCCATATACCTCGGGCGCGACTTGGACAACGTATCCTTGCACTCGTCCTTCGGTCGTTAAGGGGGCGTGGCGGTCAGCAATGATAATGTACAAAAATAGTACGATGAACAGGACAATCAAAGTTCGCATCCAGTGTTTGAATTTTTGGTCAGCCGTCATTACAAGTTCCGTTAAACATATTGGATAGCGGATTATAGAGAAGTCACTCACAATTCAGTAGAATGATAATACGAACATAAATGACCTAAAAATAGGACAATGAACATTAGTTTTGATGATATTTACCTATTCACTCAGACGGTGGTTCACGGCGGTATAAGTGCAGCGGCAGAGGCGAATCAACTACAACGCTCAAAAGTGAGTCGTCGGCTGCAAGAATTAGAGAAATCGCTCGGGGTACAGCTTTTGATTCGCACAACACGCAGCATTGAGTTGACGGAGCACGGGAAACGCTTGTTTGAGTTGGTGGGGCAGCCTATTGACCATATTCAGCAAGGTTTAAATGCCATGCACGAATATCAACAAGAGTTGACGGGCAAGGTGCGTTTAGCCATTCCTTCTGCATTGATGAGTTCTGCCGCGTTTAACGCGATCATTAGCGAGTACACAACGCGGTATCCGGAGATTTCGGTCGAGATTGAAAACCATCAAGAGAGTGTCGATCTCAAGCGTCAATCGTTTGATTTACAGCTTCTTCCGAGCGTGGTCAAAGTCACCGATGACAGCTATGTGCAGTTCAGTCTTTTGCCTTATCGTAGTCACTTTGTTGCGTCAAAAGCCTATCTAGAATCGCATCCGCCAGTAAAAACGGTGGAAGATCTTAAGCAGCATCGCCTTTTAACTAATCGTTACAATGCCGATTTGCTCGATTCAGATCTGCATGTGGCGTTGCGTTCGGATGACCTCAACTTACTGCGCTCGATGGCGATAGCAGGAAACGGCATCGCGTTTATTCCTCAAATTCATTCTAAGCCTGCATTGCGAGATGGTTTGTTGGTCGAGGTGCTGCCTCAATTCGCGCATCCGAAGCAGCATCTTACTCTGATTTATCCCTCGGCCTTATTTCTGCCCAATAAAGTCAAAGCCTTGATTGAACTGATTCGAGAGAAATTTAAATAGTCAGTTCAAACCACACTTAAATAAGGGCAAATGTGTGAGCGAAGGTCATCTTTCTAGGTTTTATTGCTCTAACATGAAAGGGTTCTGATACATTAATTGTTGTTCAACTTGTTGAGTATGGTTTGTGGTCGCACAAGATAGGAGATGGAAATGTTATCGAAAGGAAACACGGGCCTGATTGTGGTGGATGTTCAGGGCAAACTCGCTACATTAATGCATGAAAGCGACGCACTGATTGAAAATATCACGAAACTGGTAAAGGGTGCCAAAGCACTAGATTTGCCTATTCTGTGGCTAGAACAGAATCCAGAAAGGTTGGGCCCAACCGCTGAGCCGATTCGTGAAGTGCTTGAAAGCACGCATTTACCTATTACCAAGTACACGTTTGATGGTTGCAAAGAGGCGACGTTTAAGGTCGCGGTGGAGAACGCGAAAGTTGATACCTGGTTGGTTTGCGGTATTGAATCCCATATTTGTGTCTATCAAACCGCGGTTTCTCTGCGTTTGTCCGGTTATCGCGTTGAATTAGTCACGGATTGTGTATCTTCCCGAACCGCTGCCAATAAAGCGCTCGCTCTTGCGAAGTTAACCGCTAACGGTGTGGTGCTCACTGGGCTAGAAATGTGTTTGTATGAAATGGTCGAAGATTGCCGAGCACCTGAATTCAAAGAAATTCTGGCGCTCATCAGATAGTGGAATCACTGGAATCAACAACAACTTTATTTGAACACGCTATTCAAATTCTCGTTGATATCTTGGCAACATCGACTCGTTGCCAAGTAACCCGCCTTGGTGAATATAAATCACCGTTTTATCTGTGTTCTCTTCCAACCAAGGCGTGAGGCATTGCCACATATACGGGTCGTATAACAGGTCAAATTCGAGGTCGGTTTGTTCAAAGAGTGCTTTCCATGTGATGTAATCTTCTTCGTACAAGCGACCAAAATGGTGTTTGTTGCGCACGGTTAAAATGGTTGGGTGGCTGTTTTCACCGAGCTGGTTGAACTGCTCAGTTAAGTAATCTACATCGCCTACGCAAGGGCAAGTTAGCACTTCTATGCCGTGTGGGCTTAAATGTTTATGAAGATATAAAGCCGTCGTGCCGGTGCCTGATGGCAGGGCGACGGTAAACTGCTCTTTACCTCTCAATCGCGTCCAATCAAGAATTTCTCGTGCTAACTGTTTGATGCCAGCTTCAGCGAGGTGGGAACGTCCACCCTCTGGAATAAGCAATGTCGACTCATCTAATCTTCGTACCTGGTGGATGTATTCACTAGGGTGGAGTTCGCTACCGATGTCTTGCATGGCGGTGATTTTCATACCCAAATCGAGAGCGCCGCGATAGTTTCCGATGGGGGAGCTTTTTAGCCAAGATGGAATGTGATGAACATAAAACTCAAATGCCCAACCTTTAATCTGGGCGAGAGCCGCTAGCGAGTACATGGCATTGGATTGAGCGGAGCCAAAGCTTATTAACGTGGTGATGTCGGGATTTTGCTCTTCCATTAACGTCATAAACTTACGTGCTTTGTTCCCAGAAAAGTGGGAGTGGAGCATGTCGTCACGTTTAAGGAAAAATTTGCGCCCATTTAAGCTATGTTGGGTGATAGGACTTTCTGAGAGTTTCATGTCGATGCTGACGGAATAAACCGTGTCACCTTTGCCATTTAAAAAGGTGGCACAGTGTACCCGTTATTGAATGAAGATCAAAAGTATCGAGATCTTGTGTTCTACATTTCTTCGTCTTGCGACTCGCCATCAGTTACCTCGGTTGAAAGATCGATAGTAGCCACGCAGCCGTCATTTGGATGTTTATCAATAGTGAATTGCCAGCCATAACGTCGGCATAAGTCGTCCACAATCATGAGTCCCAAACCATGGCCTTCGGCATCTGGCACGGAAGAGAAGCCTTCGCCTTCATCTCTCACCGACAGTGTGGTATCGGTCATGGTGATATGAATCGTTCCCGCTGACGTGGCTGCAATGCCGTTGCGAATTAAGTTACTCAACGTAATGTTAAGAACTGCAGTGGTCGCTTTGGTTTGCGGATGCCCCAATATTTGTACATTAAATTCCAGCGATTTTTCATCGGCTTGCGCTTGGCTAAGAGCAACGATGTTGTGAAGCTCTTGCTCTGATATGGTTCGAACGGGGCTGTCGTCTGTGTTGCGTTCATATCGCACCAAACCCAACAAAGCATCAACCATGGTCGACATCTGCAAAGTGGCATCTTGAATACGGCCAATCTGACGTTCTTGAAACGATGTACTTGGACTTCTGGCTAGCAAGCTGCTTGAGCCTTTCATCACTGTGAGCGGTGTTCTCAGTTCATGGCTGGCATATCGTGCAAAAGCTTGTTCACGTTTAATCACTTGATTGATTTGATGTCGATATTCATTAAGCTGATTTGCGAGCGTTTGGAATTCATTTGCAGAGCCTTCAGGGACAACAAATTTTTGTGTAGTGTCACCTTGATGGCGGTCCAGTTGTGTTTTTAGGGCACTGACAGGTTCAATGAGACGCAGAGAAAGTCTCGATAATAGGCTGCCAAAAATCAAAAGTAACCCGATGACAACCGCCAGCACCATAACGAGAACAAACATGAACTCGTTAGATGTAATTTCTATCTCATCAATCAGAGAGATCAGAATAATAGGATGTTCCTCTCCATCTTGCGTGTAGGTGCTCATGTAAATCATGCGAGTGTCTGGTTCGTCAGCAACTTCAGCGAGAAAGTACTTTTTATCTTGGATGAAGGGTTGATAGAGCTCAGGGACGAGATTGATGTCGTTGTATGCCGTTGTCAGTAAATCTAGTTTGATGATTCCGCTATCAGGATGGTTTCGAAAGTGCTCAATCGCCTCTTTTTTATCGATCATAATACGTCGTTCACCGACGCGATCTTCCGACCATAATAGCGCTCCGCTAACCAATGCGAAGCATAGCAAGCCAATCACAACCGACACTAGAAGGAAGAAGAGTTCAAGGCGTCCGGTTAAGCTTTGTGTATTGTTAAATAAGCGGCGAATCATGCCCCGGGCTCCAATCGGAAGCCGACTTTTGGAATAGTTTTCAAAACGTGCTCTTTGAATGGTTTGTCGAGCTGCCCACGCAATTGATAAATATGGCTACGCAACACATCGTTATTTGGCTCATCTTCTTGCCATAATCGGAAAGCAATCTCCTCACGTGTGACCACTTCTGGCGCGTTTTTCACCAGCATTTCTAGAATCGTGTACGTGGTTGGATTCAACGCCAACAGCTTATCTTGACGGTAGGCTTGATGTGTTTTTTGATCGATAGACACTTCGCCATACTGGAGTTTGGTTGATGCAACCGTACCGCGGTAGCGTTTAATCAATGCAGTCATGCGTGCTTCAAGAATATCGAGATCAAACGGTTTGGTGAGGTAGTCGTCGGCGCCGTGTTGGAAGCCTTTGAGCATGTCGTCTCGGCTATCAAGTGCTGTCAGCATCAACACCGGAGTGTTATTACCTGCATCGCGTAGCTTGTTGCACAGTGTTAGGCCATCCATGCGCGGCAGCATGAGGTCGAGCAAAATGATGTCAAACGCATTATCCATCGCCAGTTTTAAGCCTAGCTCACCGTTGTCGGCATAATCCAGCTGCATGCCAGCACACTCAAAATAATCAAACAACATTCCCGCTATTTCACGATTATCTTCTACCAAAAGTACACGCTTCATTTATTCTTATCCAATCTCGATAAATTCGAATGTTGATCTTAACGAACATTATTCACTATAGGTGTGAAAAAGTTGTCGACGATGATTTTCTCACCTTTGTGTCGGTTTTCAATGTCTAGCTTGAATACCGTCTTATTATCCAAGTAAATCTACGATCTTTTGTTCATATCTATCAATTTCTCTTGATGTATAAATGGGGTAGATTATTTGATTCTGTTAACTCTATATAAAACATGAAGATACTAAATTATTTATGTGACCTTGAGCACATTGTTAGTAATTACTGATTTTTACTGACTCACTCATAGAAAAAGTTCTTACTTCTCTTAAGTCCCTTTTTTAATTATGGTTATTGCTTTTAAATACAAACGCTTAGATTCTCCTTTTTGAGACAATTCAATTAAATCAATGGCTTCATGTATAAGCGAAAATCTGCATTATTTTATTTTTATTAATAAAACTACATTTTCTGTTCTTGCTCTGTTCATAAATGAAAGCCTTCCATTAACTTTACTTGTTTAAAATCCATGATCCTTCCAATGCTTAATGCCAGATAAAAATCAATTTGTGAGGCGATCATGTTTAACAGTATACGCACTCGAATTGCTGTCAGTGCGGGTGGGGCAATGGCCTTCACTCTATTGATTGCAATGGGTATGACAACCAATGCGTTCACGCAAGTGAATGAACAAATCACTACAAAAGTAAAATCTCAACTGACCGAAGCCACCACGACCGACCTGAGCAATACGGCGATTCAGCAAGGGCTGAATATTTCCAACCAGTTAGAGCCAGTGTTGGCGAACCTAAAGCAAGCGCGTTCAATTATCGAATTAAGCGCAGAGACGGCCGCGACGCCAGACATTATTGTTAAACAGTTTATTGCGTCGCTAGAAGCTCAGAACAAAGCTGTGTTTGCTGGTTACATGGTGTGGGAAAAGCCATCGTGGGTTGAGCCAACGATTCAAGACAAAAGCCTTGGCTTTAATAGCGAAGGCTACTTAGCGCCATTCTTTTCGCCAAATTCGCACAACAGTTTTGATGTTGTGTCGATGGATAGCTTTAGTAATACTGAATTAAACAACAACGGTGAGCGTAAAGACGATTGGCACTTGATGCCTTACGAAACGGGCAAAACGTTCGTGATGGAACCATACATGTATCCGGTTCGCGGCAAACAAGAACTGATCACGACCATCAGCCAACCAATCAAGTTACGTGGCGACATCATTGGCTCTCTCGGTTTTGATTTGTCATTGAACGAGTTACAAAGCCAAAGTGAAGATTACGCGAGCGACTTGTTTGATGGACAAGGCCGTATTCTGATTTCTTCGTGGAAAGGCATCACACTGGCGAACAGCAGCCAAGCGGATCAAGTGGGTAAGAAAGTCTCTCATGAATTGGCGTCTCAATGGGCTCGTATTCAATCCATTGCGAAACAAAAAGGCGCAGGCCTTGTGACGTTTGGCGGGGATGAGTATGCGATTACTGCAATTGAAACCAGCGATGCGCCTTGGATCGTTATGGTGTCGGTTCCCAGTAGCTTCCTTAAAAAGAACGTGGATGACTACGAGCGATGGAGTGAAGAACAAAGTGCAGAAGCTCTTGAAAAGGGAGTGTGGGCAGGGATTATTGCGGCTCTGATTGGTATTGTTGCGATGACAATGATCGCGACCTCGTTGGGCAAAGTGTTAACTAACTTAGTGGAGCGTTTTAAAGACGCAGCACAAGGCGAGGGCGACCTAACTTACCGCATTGAGGTGAAAGGTAAGGACGAAACCGCCCAACTGGCGCACTGGTTTAATACCTTCCTCGCTCGCATTCAGGAAATGCTTTTAACCGTAATGGCGACGGCAGACCAAGTTGATAAAAACGCAAGTGAAGGCCAAGCTCGTGCGGCGGCTTCGAGAGATCAACTGAACGTTCAAGTGAACGAAGTCAACTCGCTAGCAACGGCGATTAATGAGATGAGCGCAACCGCACAAGAAGTGGCAAATTCTGCGGTACAAGCGGCGGCAGCGGCAAGCCAAGTTCAAAGCAATAGTGCGAATGGCATGTCGCGTATGGACAATGCTGCAAGCGCGGTGGATAACCTCGCTTCGCAAGTGAATGATGCACAGCACCAGACGCAGAATTTGGTGGCTTCAAGCACGGCGATTCAGGGGATTCTGAGTGAGATTGGTGGCATTGCCGATCAAACCAACTTGCTGGCTCTGAACGCTGCGATTGAAGCTGCGCGTGCTGGTGAAGCGGGTCGTGGTTTTGCTGTGGTAGCCGATGAAGTCCGCAACCTTGCAACGCGCACACAAGGCTCGACAGAAGAAATTCGTGCAATGTTGGCTCGTTTGGAGCAAGAAACGCAATCAATCGTTGTGTTGATGGAGCAAAGCCAGAAGCAAGCGGTGGATACCAAAGAAGAAACACAAGCAGCGCAATTGGCGTTGGCCGAAATCAACCAAGCTATTGAAGTGATTAATGATATGAACAATCAAATCGCTTCAGCGGCAGAAGAGCAAAGTTCGGTGTCAGAAGAGATCAACCGTAATGTGGTTGTGATTAATGATACGGCGATGGAAGTGATGGATACTATGTCATCTTCGGTAGCGATCAGCAATGAACTGACGGAAAAAGCCAGTGATCTTCACGGTGAGTTGAGTAAGTTCAAGTTGTCTTAATCAAGCGAGTGAGTTCAAGCCAGCTCACTCGGTTCATTTCCGGCAAAACGATTGGCGAGAAATATCGAACAAAACAAAAGGGCTCCAGAGTTACCTCTGGAGCCTTTTTTAATGCTTGCTGCAAACTATGAAGCGGGACTTGCTGGCTGTTCACCAGCCGCTTTTAAGCGCTCGATTTCCGATTCGGTTTGCCACTTGCCGTTGTAAAGGTATTCACGCTCAGGAAGCGGGGCTTTTGAAGCCCTTAAATCAAATACCTCATCGGTTTGATATTCTCTACTACAAACAGGAATATTAAAGAGCCTTGATTCTGGCTTTGCTTCGAACAGCTTTTTATGGTCATCGACCTCTGTACAATTTAGTGTGTAGACCTTTGACAGTTGCGCGACCATGGATTCTAAATCCGCTTCAGTTTTAAAGAAAACATAACAATCTGCTCTATCTTGTGAGCGAAAGATAGTCTTATGAGCAGTATCTCGATATCTGCATATGTCATGCTTAAAATAGAACTGGATCACTTTCCTTTTCTTGTTGTAGTCCGCAAAAAGCCAATCTTCTCGTTCGCCCACTTTGACTTCTGTTCGTTCATCAGGCTGGCGTTTTAACATACCGAATGAGAATAAAATAAGGGCACCTGCTCCCGCTAACGCCATTGGGCCAATTACCGCTACCATAACCACACACACCACTGCACCTACCCAGCCAACAGCTTGCGAGGCGGTATTTACCCATTTAGGCATATTGCGACGCTTTTTCATCACAAAGCCTTTATCAGAAAAAATATAGTCATAGCGATAATCGAGGCCGATCGTAAGGTAAAAGATTCCAGCCATCATCACTGACAAGATAAGACCAAAAAAGGTTACGACAAGCGTATCACTTGAGTGTGTCAAAAATACTATTACAAATAAGAAGCTCATAAATGGCAAAGCCGTTAACTTGAAATGGTAGCGAAATGGCTCTTCTACATCATACTTATGCCATGTTGTTAAATTGTCCCCTGTGAGAATCTCTTGCTCTTGCGCTTCTTGATAAACCGCCAATTCTTCTGGGGTGATATAAAACGGTGAATATGCCAAGGGTTACTCCTGAAAACCTAATGTGCCAACAGCGGGGGTGAGTGTTTTTTTAATGATGTCTTGTTTGGTATTGTCTGAAATCACGCCATAAGTTGCACTCTGTTTTATGCCGTTTTGGAACCAATACTCACGCTTAGCAGGGGCATCATCTTCCACATCGTAAGCGACTTGCATGGCAAGGTAATGGTCTGCTTCTTTAATTGGTAATGTTACCTTGTACACCAGTAATTCTTTGCTCGCTTGGTCTTGAGTTTGTAGAGTGACTAAATCTGCGTTTTGATGCCACGAGCCTGACGTCAAATCATCTTCTGTTGCCTTGCTGTTAGTGCTCAACGTAATACCATTCGTTGCAGCACGCGTTGGCAGTTGAATATGCACTTCCAAACCGATTAACTCACGATGTGTGTAACCTGGGTAAGCTTGTACTTTTTCAATAGGCTGATGGTATACCGTAGGTTGCTGAATAATCGACTGTAAGTCAAACAGAGCTTGCTGCACCAATGCTGAATTGTGTTTTTCTCTTTCAGGCAAGCTCGCAGATTGGCTCCACTGAGTGCGAGCAGGATGGTATCCCCATGGCAGTTTATCTAACCATTTTTGGAAATCATCTTGTTTCAATTTGTTTAACTTATGATTGATGGCTAGGAATACAACTGTAATAATAACTAAGCCTGCCGTTATAGGTCCGCCAAAGGATAAGTTTAATGCAAATTGTCCAGTTAACCCTCCGTATGCTTGGAACATACCGACAGCCGACATTGCGGTTAATACTAGGGTATTTGCTACATGTAGGTATTTTTCTTGACCATAAACTTCATCAGCCTTCTGCCAAGAACGGTAAGCCTCAATACCTGAAGCTAACGCACCTAAAGCCCCTGTGATCGCGAGCCATTTATTAAATACTTTTAAGTCATCAAGAACCAGGTTTTCAAAGCCTTTTGTATTTCGACCTACTAACTTTTTAAGAGTTTTAAGCGAGTGCTCTCTGAGTTCGTCACTCCCCTTAACCTTATCCCATAATTTACCCGTACGAATACCCGTCCAAGCTCCGGCCGTGTAAAACAGCTTTTGTTGAATATCCAAGAAATCATCTTGGGTCATTAGCCCAGTTTCTTGAATGCTGTTCATTGCATCAGCAAGTGCGAGACAGTTGAAAATCAGAGCTAAGAAGCCTAGACCACCCACATCTTCAAACAGTTTATTAAGGTTGTTTAATCTGTTATCCCATATATCTTTACGCATTTGAATTGTTGCCTCAAGTACGTCATCTGGAAACTCGATGTATTGTGGGTATTCTAATGTTGCCACTGCTAGACTTTTTTGGAGGTGACGTTGTTGTTTTAAGGCTTGTTTATATTGTTGTTTTGATACTTTTTTATCGCCTTTATTAAAAGCAGCTATAATGGCCTTGTTTTGGTTTGAGGCAACCACTCTTTTATCATGGTTAGACTTCCAATCACCAAAACCTTGCGCATAGTTTTTATTGATTTTGACAGCAGTATTGGTAGCTAAACGTTCAGCGAACACTGCTCGCCAATAAAAGCTATTTCGAGTTAAAGGCTTTGAGAAAACGGGCATGATTAGAAGTGAAGCTTGAGAAGTAAAGCTAACTCCTAATTTTAGTGCACTCTTCATTATTGCGCTGTTTGCGGCTTTGAAGATTATATCTAGTTCCTTAAATCCTTTCGCGATGTCTTTTAAAAACTCGGTTTCTGCAGTATTTGGGTTAGAAATAAAGTCCATTACTTTTGCATACATACCGACACGGTTACTTGCTGCCGAAACGTAGTCCATAAACTGTTTGTCTGAGCTTTCAGTATCTGGAACATTTTTGGCGACGTTTTCTTCAACTAACTGATGTGAAACTTGCTCAGGAATTAACTTCTCCACTTGTTTAAAGAGACTACGACTAAATCCGGAAGTGTAGAGAGCAAGTAAACTGGTTGGTTTCTCCCATTGGCTTTCTGCCCACTGTCGGTCCTCTTCTTGTATCACCAAAGTAAATGACTCAACGGCTTGCTTGTGCAGTTGATACAAGCTGTACTGTGTGTCTTCGCTGTATAGGTCGAAGGTTCTTTCAAGATGATGCGGCGTTAAGGACTCCATTACTGCGATAAAGTCGCGTTTGACCGAAACCACTTGGGCTAGCATGGTTTCTTTTTGTTCTGACAGCTCTTGCATTTCGCTCAGCATTTGCTTCCAGTTGAGCTGCTTGCGCCAGCGTTCAGTCGCTATCCATTGTTCGTATTTACCAAATCGGCTCGCAGAAATTCGATATTTGTCCTGTATCGTTTTGGCAATGCCAGTTTGGGTATGTTGGTGTGACTCAATCGCTCCAGCGGAAAATTTAGCAGGATAGCCGGACTGAACTGAGCTTTTGTTTTGCTCTGCCAAATCAAGTTGGTTAGAGGAATCATAATACTCAGCCATGTCGGTATAAAACGACAGCTCTTCGCCGTTACGCTTAACGCTAGCTGGCATGTCTATCTCGTCACTTGCACCAAACATACACAGTTGCATGGCGGTCTGCATCAAACTCCACTGGTTTGAAAACTGGTCAGTAAAAAGGCGGTAAGGGCTTGCGGCACCAACAAAATGTAGTGACATATCTTGAATGTCTGCGGCGTAATCTTTTATCGCGACGAAGTAACCTGATTCTTCTTCTGGAATCGCAGAGGTTAAATCACTTTCGACTGCAACAGGTTTAAAGACAGAACCATCTTCATCTGCTTTGGTGGCGATGCCAGAATCCGCAAAGCGACCATCATCGACGGCAGAAGATTCAATATCAGCAACTTGGGTTAATTTATCTATTGGGGCAATGTTATGCTGATTCTCGTTTTCAGACAGAACAATGGTTTGCATGCGATCGATATGATTACTCGGATTGTTAAGTACTCGCATGAACGTGTGCCATGTCCACCGGTGCTCAGAGAAACAAATCGATAGTACGCTTCCGTTGACGTAAGTAAGGAAGGGCTTTGCATCTTGTGGTGTCCCACGCTGTTCTGATTTTGGGCTTTCTGACTCTCCCAACTTATAGAGCGTGAATTGCGTTCCTTTGATTTCGTATTCGTCTAAGCTTTTGTTAATTGAATCATAGATATACAGCCAACCGTCGCGTAGTTGACGCAGGGTGTAGCCAACGGTATTGAGTTTGGCTGGGCCTTGGCCTTTCCATTCTTCTGGCAAACCAAAAGGTTGTGTTTCTTCCGTTTCTAGCTGATCGATGGCGTAGCGAACAGGGATGAAGTGTGCCGGTAAAGCCTCTGTTGGTTCTTTCTCGTTTTTTAAATTGAGAGGTTCTGGTTCTGACGGCGGTGGCGGATCGATTTTTTTTGTTTCTCCCTCCCAAAACATACTGCGCTCTGGGGGTGAGCCAGCAAGATCATCGGATTCCGTGGTTGGAACGATATTCAGCGATTTCAACGTACCATCGCTTTCAAATGCCTGAACGGCTTCTTCGTGGGTATAGCTGTTGTCGTGCCAGAACATCGAAGTTTTTGGAGGAAGTGGATTACTCATCGTTAGCCCATGTTTAAGAGTTTTACTCTATTACGCAAATATCGCACCAAAATAAAGTAATTAAAAATCAATGAGTTAGTTTTGTATTATTTTTCTTCAATCAAATAATTGTTTGTTTTTCCAATAAGTTGGTTGGTGTTTACCATTTTTTGTATTGATTGAATCAAAGTTTGAGTTGTGAGTGATACCTCAATGAACCGACAAAACAAAAGGGCTCCAGAGTTACCTCTGGAGCCCTTTCTAGTATTTAAGTGCTGAAAAATTAACGACGCTTTGGTTTACGTTGACCAGCTGGTTTGCCTTGTCCTTGTGGGCGACCTTGACCTTGCGGCTTGCTACCTGCTGGGCGGTTTGCACCGTTGCCGCTAGGACGTTGGCCGTTGCTTGCAGGGCGTTGACCACCTTTTGCTTTGTCAGAGCCGTTACGGTTACCAGATGGTTTACCATCTTTTGAACCGCCTTCAGAGCGTTTGTTCAAGTGGCCACCGAAACCTGGTTGGTTCTTGGTGTGTTTCGTGGCAAAGCGGTTTGCACCGTGACGACCAGATTTACGACGTTGTGCAGGTGTTTGTGCTTCAATGTCTTCCGCAGGAACGAGACAGCCTTGTTTGTCACCAATCAAATGTTTTTTACCCATACTGATTAGGGCTTCACGGATCATTGGCCAGTTTGCTGGATCGTGGTAACGCAACAGCGCTTTATGTAGGCGACGTTGACGTTCACCTTTTGCTACAGGTACATCTTCGCGTTTTTTATACTTCACTCGTTTCAGAGGGTTTGTCTCTGAGTAGTACATCGACGTTGCGTTACACATTGGCGAAGGGTAGAAGTTTTGTACTTGGTCACACTCGAAGTTGTTTTTCTTCAGCCACAGAGCAAGGTTCAGCATGTCTTCGTCTTCTGTGCCTGGGTGCGCAGAGATAAAGTAAGGGATTAAGTACTGCTTCTTACCCGCTTCTGCGCTGTACTTCTCGAACATCTCTTTAAAGCGATCGTACGTGCCCATACCCGGTTTCATCATCAGATCAAGGGGACCTTTCTCTGTATGTTCCGGTGCAATCTTCAAGTAACCACCTACGTGGTGAGTCACGAGCTCTTTTACGTATTCTGGTGATTCAATCGCAAGGTCGTAACGTACGCCAGATGCAACCATCACTTTCTTCACGCCTTCAACTTTACGCGCTTCGCGGTATAAATCGATCGTGTGTTTGTGGTCCGTGTTTAGCTTGTTACAGATGCCCGGGAATACACAAGAAGGACGGCGACAGTTCGCTTCCGCTTTTGGGTCTTTACAACCTAGGCGGTACATGTTTGCAGTCGGGCCTCCAAGATCGGAAATTGTGCCGGTAAAGCCCGGAACTTTGTCGCGAATTTCTTCAATCTCGTTAATGATTGACTCTTTCGAGCGGTTTTGAATGATTCGGCCTTCGTGCTCGGTAATTGAACAGAAAGAGCAGCCACCAAAACAACCACGCATGATGTTCACAGACGTTTTGATCATGTCATACGCTGGAATTTTTGCTTTGCCGTACATAGGATGAGGAACACGCGCGTAAGGCAGGCCAAACACAAAGTCCATCTCTTCGGTCGTCAATGGGATTGGGGCTTGGTTTACCCAAAGTTCACGATCACCATGGCTTTGAAGTAACGCTCGACCAGAGTACGGGTTTGTTTCTAAATGCAATACACGACTTGCGTGGGCATAAAGAATGCGATCGTTTCTTAGTTTTTCGAACGAAGGTAAGCGAACCGCAGTTGTTGCAGCATCGTGGCGTGATGGGCGAATCGTGATTGGTTGTGCAACTGGCTCATCTTTTTTAGTTTCACACTGAGTTTCTACTTCGTATGGGTTCTTTGGTACGAACGCTTCTTTACGAGGTTTTTCAATGCGAGAAGAATCGATAACCGTGTAGCCTTCTGGCGCGGCTGGCAAGTTCACGGCAGTACCACGAATATTGGTCATGGTGCTGATGTCTTCACCATTTGCGATGCGATGCGCCACTTCTACAAGTGCGCGTTCTGCGTTACCGAAAAGTAGGATGTCTGCTTTTGCATCAAACAGTACCGAACGGCGAACTTTGTCTGACCAGTAATCGTAGTGCGCAACACGGCGTAGGCTGGCTTCGATACCACCTAAAACAATAGGCACTTCTTTATAGGCTTCACGACAACGCTGAGAGTAAACCAAAGTCGCGCGGTCTGGGCGTTTGCCACCTTCGTTATTGGGGGTGTACGCGTCATCGTGACGAAGTTTTTTATCCGCGGTGTAACGGTTGATCATGGAGTCCATGTTACCCGCAGTGATCCCGAAGAACAGATTTGGCTTACCTAGCTGCATGAACGCATCTTTATTTTGCCATTCTGGTTGAGCAATGATACCGACACGGAAACCTTGTGCTTCTAGCAGACGGCCAATGATAGCCATACCAAAGCTTGGGTGATCCACGTAAGCGTCACCGGTTACGATGATAATGTCACAGCTATCCCATCCTAGGGCGTCCATTTCTTTGCGACTGGTCGGCAAGAAAGGTGCCGTACCAAAACACTCTGCCCAGTATTTTTTGTACTCATGAATAGGAGTGATGTTATTGGTCATATTTTGCTCTCTGTTCCAGGGAGCGCGAATTATAGCGATTTGAGGATCAGGTATCTATACCAAACTCATCTATTCAAGCTTAGTTCATCGAGTTTTATTTGGTTTGCAAAAATATCAAGGCTATATCGGCGATTTTATGTCTAATATCACCTTGAAAGCCTCATGGTTATAGGTCGAGTCGTGAAAAATGTCGCAATGTTAATACAACCAATAAGCAATGGTGTGCTTATTAAAAACAACGCCTATAATCAAATTAATGCATAGGAAAATGCAAAAAGCCGAACAAGCTCTGAAAAAGTTCTAAGTCGATTGGCTTACGTTGCCAGAATCTATTTTACAAGAGGATCAGCAGGTCCCAAATGGAATAAGGCACGTTGACTACGAACCCTGAGCATGAGGCTAATTAAAAAGGGGGCTAGGGAATGAGTGACTCAACAACAATAGCACATGAAAAAGTGCAACCGACATCCAATCCGACTCCAGTGATTGAATGGTCTTACAAGATTGATACTCGCGAGTTCGAATGCGACCAGCAAGGAATGGCAAATGCTTTTGGGTTAAATACGCCTGTCACCTGTTTAGATGATTTGTTTGAGCATATGCTGATGGGGCAACAGGAAACACTAAGGCAACGAATTTTAGAAGTGGAGCTCCTAGGTGGGCAAGGTCGTTTTTCTTGTTGCATGATGCTTAATGAAGCTCGCCTAATACATGTCACAATTAGCTTTGAAAAGCTCAATGAGCGTATTGTTCAAGGCTCTATCATCCCGCAATTGACGATCACTGGCTGCGAAGAGTTAGCGAAAATTCTCGAAACGATTTTTGATTTACCGAATGTAGGGGTTTTAGTCGCGGACGAAGACACCCGAATCTTGGGTTGTAACCGCGCCTTTGAATTGCAAATGGGTTATCAAAACCGTGATTTGGTTGGACTTAAAACCTATATCTTTAGCACATCTCACCATAGTCAGGCGTTTTACGACCAACTTTGGCAACATATTGATGATGAAGGATACTGGAGCGGTAATTTATTGAGTAGAACTGCAAATGGTAGTAATCAGGCACATCATCTTTGTATCTATCGGCTAACATTTCATTCTGGACGGATTCTTTATCTCGGCTTCTCTACTGACATTTCGGCTTCCTTGTTGTGGATGAAAAATCGCTGTGAACAACAACATGATTGGTCAGCTTTTTTGCCTTCTAGAGAAGAGTTCGAACTGCAATTAGCTAATTTGGCGAACGAAAGTGGGAGTAAAGAACTCAATATCGTCATGACTCTCAGACCAAATTTTTCTGAAAAATGCTTACTTGAACAGCAACTAGGCTTCGCCGATTTTATTATGCGAAGCCGCTACACCAGTATCGCGGGTCAACTTTCTAGGGATGTGTTTGTTGTCTGTTTACAAACTCCTCACTGTCAATGGCTAAGTCCTTTACGTTTGATTCAAATTGCGATGAAAGGGTTCTTCACTGAGCTTAGGAATGAAATGGGAACAAAAATGCATACCACTATCGTCGAGGGACAAACGGGTGTGTCAATCCTCGGCTATGATACAAACAGGCCAAAGCAAGCGTTAGCGCATGCAGCCCAGGCGATGTTGTCCTCACTTTCTGGAGAAGGTGGCTATTTTAATTTTTATAATAGTGAACTTCATTCTGAGTTAGTCAAACGCCAGCATTTAGAGGCGTTTTTGGAAGCGCAAATCGACAGTGGGCTGGTGGATGTTCATTTTCAACCAATCATTGACAGCCGAACTGGTAAAGTCGTTAAGTTCGAGGCCTTAGCCCGCTTTTATCATGAAAGTGATGCCTATAGCACTCAAGAGATGATTACTGTTATTGAAGATTTAGAGTTGATTGCGGCTCTGGATGATGAGGTTTGTCAAGCCGCGCTCAAACACTTTCCGCGCTTGCAAGACATATATGGCGAGGAAATAGGGTTAACCATCAATCGCTCACTGAATACTAAATTGGATTCGCTCCAGGTTCTTCAGCGTTCGCATGACCTAATTAAAGCCAGTGGTGTTGATCCTAAACGAGTCACGATTGAGCTGACGGAAACAGCGTATTTTGAGCAAGACGAAGAGCATACGCAAGCGCTAGAGCAAGTGCGCAAAGAGGGCATTAAAATTGCGATTGATGACTTCGGTACAGGGTATTCTTCTTTTTCTTACCTAGAGAAAGGGCAGTTTGATTTACTGAAAATCGACCGAAAATTCGTTAAGAACATTCAGCATGGCAATACCAGTTATAATATTGTCAAAATGGTCACTGATCTTGCTCAGCAAATGAATGTAAAAGTGGTTGCCGAGGGCGTGGAGTCAGAACAGGAGCTTCAAACATTGGCTGAAATAGGTGTGGATTACATGCAAGGCTTTTTGTTCTCTCGTGCTCGGCCTGTCGATTTGATGGAGAAAGCGGAAAGTTACGAACATTTGTTTTCGGATGTTACTGTTAAACCAAAACAAGATGATGTATTGCAATCACTGAGCCATGAAGAGGTCAGGCACCTTGAGCCCGGGGAACCATTATCGTTGGCGGTGGAATATATGAATTTAAGTCCAAGTTCGCCGTTGGTTGTCATTAACGAAAAGCGCTGTGTTGGCTTAGTTACCAAAGAGCAAGTTAACTTACACCTAACGCCTTCCATGGGGACAGAATTAGAGACTGAGCGAGAAAATTGGATTTGGAAACGCCCGGTGAACCAGATAATGAGCACGGAGTTTGTGCTCGTCAATGCGCACTTATCTGTCGCTGCTATTCGAGAGCTAATCAAAACAGGCATTCGCTTCCCGTGGGTTTTATGTGATGAAAAAGAAGAATACAGAGGCGTGTTAACTCAAGAAGATGCGTTGAAGTATCTCGCTTCTTGTTGAATAAAAAGTCTCGCTGTTCTAGTACATTTGGGGATAGACTTTCGGTGGTTTGACGATAGGTGATTTGCTATTATCGCCACCCCAAAATGACTTTTGAGCGTGCATTTAACATGATTCAACAATTGCTGGTTACTTTTCCTCCGATGCTATTTGGCGCGCAAGCGCTACTGACTTTACTTCTCATCAAGGGCGATATTTGTCCGGGTCAGAGAGGCCGTCTTCATAAAATGTTGCCAGCAGTGGCGTTATTGTGGCTTGCGGTTGCTTCTCTTCGCATTGAAGCATTTATGATCGTGTTCGCTATTTTCTATTTCTACTCTCAGGTTCAAACCAAGAAAACGCGTGAAAAAGGCCCTCTTTGGGCGATGCATTTAGCGAATGGTTTGGCTTTTGCGTATGTAAGTATTCAAGCATTTGAACAGCCAAGCTGGCCTGCGTCTATTGCGATGGCAACAATGATATTTTTCCTTGGGGCGTCATTTTCTCAATTGCTTCTGACTATCGCTCGTAGCAGATTACAGGCATTTCACCGCATTTTGCCAGTTATGGGCATTGTGTCTGGAATGCTGCTGGTGATCGCAACGCTATTTGCTTCTTACCAGTTAAATGAAGCGACATTGAGCGCCGCAACACAACCAATTTTATTGTCTTTAGCCATGCTAATTTCTTCAATCATTGTTTGGTGTTGGCATATCTTCACACATAAAAAACCGGAAAAGGTTCAACTGAGCGTCGCCCTGTTGCTCGCGCTTGCGTCAATGACGAGCCTACAAGGTTTATTCTCTCTGGCGGCTTAATCGCGAGTCGAGAAACAGAGCAATACTGCTTGTACTCAAGTCCTTTCTAGGTTGCTTGAGTATAAGGCACTCACGTTTTGGATCGCGCTCACTTTAAATTCACGTGATTACGTCTACGCTTGTTTATATACCTTGTCGAAGAGGAGAGTCGCGATGGATTTAAGCAATGTAGGTAATTTGGACAGCATTATTTTGCTAGGTATCGTCAACGAAAAGCTACGTTTAGAGTGCGACAGTTTTGACGAGTTAGTATCGGTGTATGAAATGGATGTAGAGTCCGTTGTAGGCAAGCTTGATATGCTTGGTTATCAGTACGATCCATTGACCAACCAATTTAAAGCATATCAACGCTAAACCTTTCTTTATCCATATCCCTAAGCCATCTTGATTCCGTCAAGGTGGCTTTTACATTGTAGCCTTGCGGTTGCGAAAAAGGCTTGTAAGTAACGTTTATCTTTCTCTGAGTGACGCGTTGCAGCAAATAAGCGACGCCATAAGCCTTGGCCAAAAGGTTTACTGGTAATAAGGCCTTGGCGCGAAAATTCAGAAATCGCCCAATTTGGCAGTGCTGCAACCCCTAATCCTGCGGAGACCATTTGCACTAACATCAGAGTATTGTCGGCTTGCTTCCATTTGGCGGGCTCTACACCCGCTGGCTGCAAGAAGTGTTTTACGACGTCTAGCCTTTGTTTTTGAACCGGATAAGAGAGCATGGTTTGATCTGCGAGATCTTGCGGATTAATAACTTCTTTTTCCGCCAATGGGTGGTTGGTCGCGGTAATTAAGCGCATTTCAAAGTCGAATAAAGGTTCATAATGCACTTCAGAACGAGGTTGAATATCTGACGTGATAACGAGATCCAACTCGCCAGCTAACAGTGCAGGAAGTGGTTCAAAGCCAAAACCTGATGAAAAATCCAGTGTTACGCTAGGCCAGGCAAGTTGATATTCCCTAAGAGCAGGCATGAGCCATTGGAAACATGAGTGACATTCAATCGCCATATGCAACCGACCATTGACGTCTTCTTTCAAGCTTGCCAAATCATTTTCTGCTCTTGCGAGTTTGGGAAGAATATCTTCTGCAAGACGCAATAGGATTTCTCCCTCTGAAGTGAACTTCACCGGACGAGTTTTTCTAAGGAATAATTGTCCCCCAATCCGTGCCTCTAAATCTTTGATCTGGTGAGACAAGGCCGATTGAGTGAGATGCAACGCGGTCGCGGTCGCGGTTAGAGAGCCGGTGTCTCGAAGCGAAGTGAGTGTCCGCAAATGTTTTAGCTCTATCATGAATTCCTTTCATCCTTTGTTGCTCGCTATGAACAGAATAGCAATCGTATAAATAACTTAACGACAAAAAATGGATATGTAAACGTCTAGACGTCTATTTGTTGTGTTTATTTGCGAATCATGTCGCCTCATGATGAATTTTTTTAATAAACAAGTTGAATAAATGGACGTTGTTCAAACCGCAGATGAGAGCGATAGTTTAGCCATCCAGACATCTTTTATGACGAAAGATACTCTGACCCAAACAAATTGAACAAGATTGAAAAAGGAATAGGGACATGGCTACAACAACGCACGTACTAGGTTATCCCCGCATCGGTGAAAAACGAGAATTAAAATTCGCTCAGGAAAAATACTGGCGCGGAGAAATAGATCAAGCAGAGCTTAAAAAGGTTGGGGAAGATCTGCGCGCTAAAAACTGGCAAACACAAACAGATGCTGGCTTGAGTTTTACCACCGCTGGCGATTTCGCTTGGTACGATCATGTACTGACGACCACGTTGTTACTGGGTCACGTGCCAAAACGTCACGCAGACGGTTTCCCTGATTTGGATACGCTATTCAAAGTGGGTCGCGGTCAATCTCAAGCGGGTTGCGGCTGTGCGGGCGCTGCAGCATCGGATATGACTAAATGGTTCAACACAAACTACCACTACATCGTACCTGAATTTAGCAAGGACGATACATTTGAAGTGAGCTGGCCTCAACTGTTTGAAGAAGTCAACGAAGCAACCCAAGCTGGGCATAAAGTGAAGCCAGTTTTGCTTGGCCCAGTCAGTTATCTTTACTTAGGTAAAGAGGTAGAAGAAGGGTTCGATCGCCTGACGCTACTGCCACGATTGCTTACGGCTTACCAAGCTATTTTGGCAAAGCTCGCAAGTCAAGGTGTTGAGTGGGTTCAGATTGATGAGCCAATTTTGTCACTAGAGCTTGAAAGTCAGTGGGCTGATGCGTTCAAGCTAGCGTACCAAGTGATTCGAAGCGATGTAAAAGTGCTGCTAACGACGTACTTTGACTCTATAAGCGATACGCTAGACAAAATTGTAAAGCTACCAGTGGATGGTTTACATATCGATTTATCTGCCGCGCCTCAGCAGCTTGACGAAGTGGTTGCCAAACTACCGGAGGGGTGGGTGCTGTCTGCTGGCGTGGTCAACGGTCGTAACGTGTGGCGCTCGGATTTGAGTGCGCAACTTGAACGTCTACAGCCAGTAAAAGAAAAACTGGGCGACAACCTTTGGGTTGCGAGCTCATGCTCTTTGCTACATAGCCCGGTTGATCTGGAACTGGAAACAAAACTCAGTGAGGAAGTGAAAAGCTGGTTTGCGTTCGCAAAACAAAAAGTAACAGAAGTCGCCTTGCTTGGCCGAGCACTCGATGGTGATCAAGATGCGATTCTCGCTTGTGATACCTACAGCCAGCCAATCAAAGCACGTAAAACGGCAACGCATGTGAATAAGCCACAAGTTCAAGCACGTTTAAACAGTATTACTGCGTCACTTGCCGAGCGCAGCGCACCTTACGCGGAGCGTGCTGCGCATCAAGCTGAAGTATTGGGCTTGCCTCTGTTGCCAACCACGACAATCGGTTCTTTCCCTCAAACGGGTGAAATTCGTGTTCAGCGCAGCGCTTATCGCACTGGCCAGTTATCTGAGTCCGACTATATCCAAGCACTAAAAGGACATATTGCGGATGCCGTAAAACGCCAAGAAGCCCTTGACCTAGATGTGCTTGTGCATGGTGAAGCTGAGCGTAACGACATGGTAGAATACTTCGCGGAGAACTTGGCGGGCTTCCAAACGACGAAATTTGGTTGGGTACAGAGTTATGGCTCTCGCTGTGTGAAACCAGCCATTGTGGTTGCCGACATTGAGCGTGAAAAGCCGATTACGGTGGAATGGTCGACGTACGCACAATCTCTAACCAGAAAGCAGATGAAAGGTATGCTAACGGGCCCGGTAACGATTTTATGTTGGACGTTCCCGCGTGAAGACATTACTCGTCAAGAAATCGCCCAGCAACTGGCACTGGCACTGCGTGATGAGGTTTCTGATCTGCAAGATGCAGGCATCAATATCATTCAAATCGATGAGCCTGCGATTCGTGAAGGTCTGCCGTTGAAAAAGCGCGATCACAAAGCGTATTTAGAATGGGCGGTGGATGCATTTAAGATCTCGGCAGCGAGTGCAAAACCAGAGACTCAGATTCACACTCACATGTGTTACAGCGAGTTCAATGAAATCATCGATTCAGTCGCGGCGCTCGATGCGGATGTGATTACCATTGAAACGTCACGCTCAAATATGGAACTGCTTAAAGCGTTTGAAGAGTTCAATTACCCGAATGAAATCGGTCCAGGTGTTTATGACATTCACTCACCAAACATTCCGACGGAAGAGTGGATTGAAGGCTTAATCAAGAAAGCGGCAGAAAAGATTCCGGTACAACGTTTGTGGGTGAACCCAGACTGTGGTCTGAAAACACGTAACTGGGCAGAGACAGAAGCAGCATTGGCGAACCTCGTGTCAGCGGCGAAGAAACTTCGTGCTGAGCTGGCGTAAGGCACCTTTTTAGCAAATAAAAAACGGAGATTGTTGTCTCCGTTTTTCTATTCTTAGCCGTTCATTTTCGTCGTTATACTATCCCGCAATAGCGGATGAATTGCTCGTATCGAAAACAACGCACTCACTGTGACTATTTCATTTGAGTACAAGTTTGCGCGGAAACCAACTCATCTGCCATCAACTGACCGCGAGAGTTACGCACTTTAATACGGTACATTAAGCCCATATCAATTTGCTTACGAACTTCCGGGTTACTGCAATAGGTGTAGATACTGGTATTCAGTACTTGATTTAACGGCTTTGCACCGAGTGCGTCATCGTTATAAATCATCATCATTTCAACAACATTTTTGTTGGATGAGACACGCATTATCTGCAGTGGACCGTATTCCAAAGGGAGACCTGCGGACAAGACTCCCGCTCGGTTTGATGCCAATAGCTCAAGCTGGCGTTGATTATCATCGGTAGATGAACAGCCCGCTAACGCACCAAATGCCAAGAAAAGACACAGTAATTTTTTCATAAATTAAAACACTTTTTTGAACGGTTTCACGATTACATTATCGTAAACACCAGCCGCTACGTAAGGATCGGCTTCTGCCCACGCTTTAGCGTCTTCTAGAGAGGCGAACTCAGCGATGACAGTCGAGCCCGTAAATCCAGCTTCTCCTGGGTTGTCAGAGTCTATCGCAGGCATAGGGCCAGCAGTAAGAAGGCGACCTTCGTCTTGAAGCTTTTGTAAGCGCTCCAAGTGTTGCGGGCGAACGCTCATGCGTTTTTCCAGCGAGTTCTCGACGTCCTGAGAAAAGATGACATACCACATAGCATAGTTCCTTAATTGGTAGGGTAAAGTGTTAATTTAACGCCTTTTTTGTGTCTCTCACAAGTGAACAACAGAAAATGTGAGATCCTTTCTAACAGTTAGCGCTGTAGGTTGACTAATTCTGAACCGGGCGTGGTTTGCCTTCACTGTCAATGGCTACGTAGTTGAAAGTCGCATCACAAACCATGAAGCGCTCGCCGACACCGTGTGCTTTTACCGGCTTGACCCATACTTCCAGATCGACACTCATTGAGGTGCGACCAATCTTAGTGCATTCGCCATAGCAGCAAACGACATCGCCAACACCTACAGGCTTCTTGAAGGTAATGCTTGACACTGAAACGGTAACAACGCGACCAGAAGAGATCTCTTTGGCCAGAATCGCACCTGCTAGGTCGAGCTGAGACATAATCCAACCACCAAAAATATCGCCATTGGCATTAGTATCGGCAGGCATTGCAAGGGTACGAAGCAGCAGTTGACCTCTCGGAGAGCTAATTTCTTGACTCATTGTGACATCCTAAATCTTAAAGGCGCTCAAACTAAGCGCCAACATAGTAAATACCTAGAACCAAAGGTCCTTAAAAAAACCGCAGACACCGGACCAGAGAAAGTTGGTTTACAGCAGCAAGAATGGTCTGATTCCGGTATGCCGTTTGATCGGTTTAGTGATACATGGAGCAAAACAGCGACCCGAAGGTCGCTGCAAAGTGCGCGGATTATAGCAAAACTGAGTTTTTAATCATCAGTCGACACATCGGATGAGTTATTTTTTTGTTCTTTTGGCATGTGTTTGTAAATGTAGAAGCCAGTCGCAATCATGTAGGCAAATGTCGCAATCAACATTCCGAATACTTTGAAGTTGACCCAAACATCCAGTGGTAGCTCGTAAGCGATATAAATGTTCAGACCAGCAAAGAATGAGAAGAAGCCGACCCAAGCCCAGTTGATCTTCGCCCAAATAGCATCAGGTAGCGAAATTTCTTTGCCCAACATGCCTTTAATGGCCGATTTCCCCATTGCGTGACTCGCTGCTAAACCGATAGCTAGAATCACATAAATGATGGTGACTTTCCATTTTATGAAATTGTCGTCGTGGAAGAAAAGGGTCATGCTGCCAAATATCGTCACGATAACGAACGTAATTAGCTGCATTTTCTCGACTTTTTTATACAGAGCATAGGTGACGACAAGCTGAATTGCCGTTGCAACGATCAGCGCTCCTGTTGCTGCGTAGATGTCGTACATCTTGTACAAAGCGAAGAAGACGATGAGTGGGATAAAATCTAGGATTTGCTTCATGGTGGCAAAATCTACCTAATTAGTGAATTGAAGACAGTCTAACGGAATCTGACAAGATGTGAATACCGTCAAGGTTAGAGGTAAGAGAAGTAATCCCCTGACTGAATGATACAACAAGCAACATTTCGCAAAGATGAAGTAGTAAATCGAAGGCATAAAAATTGCCGCGATAGAGCGGCAATTGAGTTGATAGAATTTAAGATTTAAGCAACACGTTGATATTGAGAAATAAGCGTTTTGACATCTTCTAAATAGCCTTCACGTAACAGGTTATCAACGGTTGCTTCAAGCTCTTCGAGAGACATCGTAAAGCAAGTGGATTTGCCGGTCATTAGGCTCAGATACTGATGGTATTCTTCTTCTGTATAGTGGCCTAAGCGATCGAGTAGTAGTGCTTTGATTCCATGATGAATCAAGCCGTAGTATGTGTGTCGATGAAGTAACATGGCGATCTCCTTATCAAGCTCATCCGCTAACCATTTGCAGCTTGCTTGACCCTCTGGATAATTCGATTTACTTCAGTAATGCACATCTAGTGCCAGTTTTATCTTCGCAAATTAGAAAGTGTTGGAAGTAGCAAAACTCTCATGTTGCAACCAGCGCTTGATGACGGTTTGGAGCGCATTTAACGTGGTTGGCTTTTCAAGTCTGTCATCCATGAGTTTCGCAATGAGCTCCAGCTCTTTAGCTCCAGACTCTCCAGATAGTGCGATGATCGGAACGGAAGACGCAATTTGCTTAATTCGTTGGCTTGCGTCAAATCCATTCATCACTGGCATCTGTACATCCATAAGCACCAAATCAATCTTGTGCGACTGAAATAGCTCCACCGCAGAAGCGCCATTATTTGCTTGTAAGCTGTTGACTCCCAGCCTCTTTAAGTACATTTGAACCAAAGTACGCTGCACCTCTTTGTCATCAACAATGAGCACTGTTGGTGCATCGTTGGTTACTTGTACGTGTTGGGTTGTGCGAGGTTCAGAATGTGGTGCATTTACTTTCCAGCCATTGAAGTCCGGTGCTCTCAACGTCTCTGGCTTGGGGGCGTTTGGAACGACCGGGAAATACAAGTAGAACTCTGTAAATTCGCCCAATTCAGACTGGCACTCAATTCGTCCGCCAAAAGAGCGCATAACGCGTTGACAGTAGCCTAAGCCAAGGCCGCTGCCGCCACTTTTCTGGTACGAGAAAAATTCGTCAAATATCTTGTGTAAAATACTGCTATCAATGCCAGGACCACTATCTCGGAAGATCAGAACGTTTTCATAGGCCCCTGTTTGAGTACGAATCTCAATTTGACTATCGGGATAAGAATCAAAATAGTAGATAGCATTGCGAATTAAATTGAAAATGACAAAGTTAAACAGAGTCTCGTTTAATTTCACGACAAAATCGTGCTCTTGGGGCAGGTTGATTCTTTCGATTATTTGATCGTTTTCAAAGCCATAACGGCTGACCGCTTGATCGACGGCCTTATGTATTGAAGTAATGTCTAAATGCTCATGCTCAGGTGAGCTGTCGCTGACTTCTCGCAAAATGATGTCGATCAATTGGCGACCGCGTTGAATCGCTGCTTCTCCTTTATCAATCTCTCTCTTTAACGTATCAAGTGAAGCGTTTGATTCAATATGCTGTTTTAAGGTTTCAAGTTGTAATTGCACTTGAGCGAGAGGGTTACGCATTTCATGGGCAATTGAATTCGCCAACGCATGACTCTGTCTTATACGCCGATCTGCTTCTATTGAGCTTTGTATACGGGTCAATAAGGTCTGTAGTGCTGAGATTTCTTCATTACAGAACATTTGATTGTTAAGTTTGTGAGGCGAGACTAAAAAGTGGCTAACGGATTTGCAATGACCAAATAATGGCATAACAAGAGCGGTATCATTAGAACTCATTCTATCGTAGAGCACTTTTATAGAGTTTTTGACCGATATTTTGTGTTCTAATTCCTGTGATAGTTCATCCAAAATTAATACTGTTCTGTTCGATGACAGATATCTCTCGTAAAACGCCTCGTTATAGTTACTTGTGACCAAGCGTAATTTGTCATCTGGGATTTGTAGTAGTGTACCAAGGCGACGCATTGCATCGTCGATAGATATTTTAAAATCCTTTTCTAATTCCAATATTTTTTGTACAGGCGTTTTTTTGGTACCATAAATTAAAAGTGCTGTACAATAACCTACTTTTTCATATAATACTCTCCAAGTCATCCCTATTAAAGCACATATAGGTATTGCAACTAACCACTGTACATTATCAGAGAGTGGAATAAATATTATCCCAAGAGGAATAGTCAGAAGCATACAGGCGAAAAGAGCGCTTAATATCAAATAGGCAAGGTATTTTATACTGTAAAATCGTGATGTTAACAATGCATAGCCAACAAATAACATTTCGCTCACTGATAATGCCGGAGGAAGCCAAGTTAACGAGAAATCCTTTAGGAAGTAAGTAATGCCTATTTGTATGACGACTGTGGATAACATGTACACTAATATCCCAGCGATCATGTAACTTGTTTTTGCTAGAGTTAGACGATTGCTATATTTACGCATGGTAATAAGATTACCTAAACAAAGAATCATCAAACAAAACATAGTGAAAAAAAAGTATGGCGTTTGGTTTCCAAACTCAATTATGAATTGGCTAGTGTTGATTATGCTAATGTTCTCTACGGTTAGTCCAGGCGTTATGTTCACTGATATGGAATAAAAAACAACAATGGTTATGAGCCACCTTTGCCATAGGTATATATTGCTTTTCCTCTGCTCGGCAGACAGTTGGCATGAAAAGTAATAGGCGAAACAGAAGGCTAATGAAGAGGTAATGTTGGCTACTCGTGCCATAACGATACCGAAATCAGCCCCTAGTTTTGGGAGAAAGTTGGTATGAAAATAAGCATTACTGATAATCCACCCAATAATGCAGGCAGAATAAGCAATGTACGAGAAATGGTAGGTGCCTAATATCTTTTCTTCTTTGTTTGTCAACTGGATGCAATAATAAATCAACCAAATAAATACCAGTAAAACTATTAAAAGGAGTGCGGTTGCTTTTGGGTACAATATTAGAATTGTTGGTAATTTGGAAATTTGCATCTCTTTTTATCCTTTTACCTTCTTAACTAATCTAATATAATCAAAAAAAGATATTTTATTAAACTCGTCTTTCAATATGTTTATATTCCATAAACCACGATAAGTTAAAATATGATCATTATTTAAATCACAAAATCCTAAATTGTAGTATCCTTCCTCTTTGATGTTAGAGTAAAAATCGAGGATAAATGGTTGGTCTATAACTGTAAAACTAATTTTATATCCAAGTTCATGCAATAATTGAGTGAGTTTTTTTTGAGTAAGATATATATAATAAAGTTTCTGCCGTGTATTTCCAGTGACTGCTAATCTAAGGATTTCACAAACCTTATGCTTATTTATTAGTGCTGTTTTCACTATGTTGTCAAACTCTTCGATAGACTGAATCTTTGAAGAGCTGGTTGATTCTATAATTCCCAAGCGTTTTAGGTTCGAAAAGGCTGAGTTAGGGAAGCAATAGTTCCACTTTGAATTGCTAAATTGTGGTGTATAGCTTAGCCAAGAGTCCCGAGTCTCCCAATCCTGAATGAGCATCGAAGAAACAAGCACTTTGGTTTTTTCAAAGCCTGATCGTTTGAGTAAAAGAAAGTGTTTTCCAGTTTGCGACATGGATAGGAGAGGTAGCATCTCAAACCATTTATTACCTTTGATAAAAAGTTCAAGGTTAGTTAACGCCACAGCATCGCTGATAGTCATAATGTGCGGATGGTTTGGTGTGCACACCATAAGCTGGGATTCTTCGATCTTATCAATTACCACTCCGTAGTATACTTCGTCTTTGAGCGGAAGTTCTAGTTGGTTTTTTGATTGATCGTTTAACAGAGATTTTTGCTTGATCGCAGCAATCTCACATTTACACCAGAAAACCATCCAATGCGGGTAACAATCTGCGGCAATTTGTTCAATTAAGAGCGCCTCTTCGGAGAAAGGCGTTGGATACTGCTGTACTAAATCTCGATAATCCATTAATTCAAACAGTACGGACAGACTCTTAGATGCGTATTTAGGAAAGAGGGACTTAAGAAGCTTTATTCTATACAAAGCAACTTGTTGAAAAAGAGAAGACCTTTCTTGCGGTGTAAGAGTAAGAAGGACCGTGTCAACCAGCGCCTGTTGTTTTGACTCGATCGGCAAATCTGTACTGGCGAGGGGCTCCAAAGACAGCTTAAGACTCATGATATAACCTAGTTCTGACGTTTTTTATATTTTGTAATGGTTTATATCATTTTGATAAATTTATGCTATTGGTTTCTATTTATATAGTTACGTAATGCAAGAAAAGACAAAAAAACCGCTCATAGTGAGCGGTTTTTAGTTCATTCGAGAAAGGACTAAGCTTCTTGCTTTTTAAGCTCAGCTTCTGCCGCTTCCTCTTCAATTAGCGCATCAACGATAACTGCACATGCTGCATCACCTGTGATGTTTAGTGCTGTACGAATCATATCGAAAATACGGTCAAGAGCGAATAGCAGTGGTAAACCTTCGATTGGAATGCCAGCGGCAAGAAGCACGGCAACCACTAGGAAAGAAGGACCAGGAACACCCGCTTGACCAACCGCACCCAATGTAGACGTTACGATAATTGCAATGTAAGCGCCCATACCTAAATCGATATTGAACAGTTGAGCAAAGAAGATAGCAACCAAGCCATAGTAAATCGCATTACCTGACATGTTGATCGTTGCGCCTAGAGGCAGAACAAATGACGCGGTTGAATTTTTTACGCCCAGTTCTTTTTCACAGGTGTCCATTGTGACAGGCAGTGTTGCCATAGAAGAGGCCGTTGAAAGCGCAACAGCTTGTGGTTTTTTCATTGAAGACAGGAACTTCTTCGCTGATGTCTTGGTGAAAATATGCACCATTGCTGGGTAAACAACGAAACCGAAGATTAGGATTGCGGCAACGTAAACAACGAACAGTTTGAATACCACCATTAGTGCGCCAAAACCGAATGTACCGACTGCTTCTGCCATCAGGCCGAACACACCGATAGGGGCAATGATCATCACTTTGTTGATCATCCAAACCATTGCGTCAACGATGCAGTTAACACCATTAATGATTGGCTCACGACGCTCTTTTGCTTGCTTAGAAATTGCAATACCAAAGAACATACAGAAAACGAGGATCTGTAGGATGTTTGCTTCATTTAGTGATTGGAAAACGTTGGTTGGGATCATACCAGTGATGGTTGCCCAGAAAGTAGGTAGTTCACCTTTTGAAGCGTATTCTGCTGAGAACATGCCTTCAACGCCAGAGACGTCGATCCCCATGCCTGGTTGGAATACTTCACCCATAAATAGTGCAAGCGCAACGGCTAGGGCGGATGTTAAACCGAAATAACCTAGAGTGACGATGCCAACTTTGCCTGCTGACTGGCTGTTCCCAAGACCAGCTGCGCCAGAAATCAAGGCTACAGCGACCAAAGGAATAACCAACATTTTGATTAAGTTGATAAAGATAGCACCTAAAGGAGCGAACACTGTCGCATCATGACCCATCATGGCACCAACGGCTGTGCCCACGATCATGGCGATTACGACTTGTACGCCAATGTTGTTTAGCAAACTCTTTTCTTTTAACACTTCCATAACCTCTGTGCTAATAAAATGTAAAATCCTAAAATTACCCACTAACCATGAATGGTTTTATAGATAATTATCTCGCCTTGCTTTTTACACTTATCGTTTACAATTGGCAATATGCAGCAAGGTATTATTGATGGATTAATCGATATTTTATTGACGAACGATAAAGTTTTGTTCAATAGCAAACGTTTGCTATTGATTTTTGTTATGCCTATTAGCTGTGTAATTGTTTTTGTTTATTTCTTTTTCTTGTTTGTTTTTTGTTAACTGAGATGAATTTTGTGTTTGCGAGCGTAGTCTGCGTCTTGCGTGACTTAGATTGATATTTATAACAATTAATTTCTTTCAAGCTCACATTTTTACCAATTAGCTTTGTGAAATGTTAACTGTTTTACATTCTTAGTTTTGATTGCATTGTAAACATAATGTTAATCAGAAATGGGAGAGACATATATAAAGTACCAACATTTTAGTGTCGAGGAGTGCTCTCTCTGTTAATGCTCCCGAGCCGATAAAACGAAAATCAACAAGTAAGAGGTGAAGCGATTATGATGAATCTTGCTGCTGCATTACAAAGAAATGCTGCGAGTAAACCAGATAAGACGGCGTTGATATGTGGTGATGTCGAGATAACTTATGCGCAGTTTGATGCGATTACCGGAAAGATCGCGGCATCTTTAATCAACAAAGGGGTCGTTCCGGGCGATCGTATTGCGCTCTCATGCCCAAACATTCCTTTTTTCGCGTTTGTTTATTATGCGATACAAAAAGCTGGCGCGGTTGCTGTCCCATTAAATGTGCTTTTGAAAGCGCGAGAAATTAAGTATCACTTAGAAGATTCAAAAGCGAAGTTTTACTTCTGTTTTGAAGGGACAGCAGAACTGCCAATGGCAAAAGAGGGGGTTAAAGCGTTTGAGCAGGCCGAGATATGTGAAAATATGGTCGTGATGACTCAATCTCAAGTTGAAAACGAATGGAATGGTGTGCCAACTCTCAATGCGTTTATAGCGGATGCAGAACCATTGTCAGATTATGTACCGCGTAATGCGGATGATACTTGTGTTATTTTGTATACATCAGGGACGACGGGCTTACCAAAAGGAGCTGAACTGACGCAGCAGAACATCATAATGAATGCTCTGGTGGCACAAAACATTATGGGTAGCCAGGCCGATGATATTCACTTAGTAACTTTGCCTTTATTTCATACCTTTGGTCAAACCGTCCACTTAAATGCTAGTGTTTTGGGCGGGGCAACCTTGGTGTTAGTACCTAGGTTTGAGCCTAAACATGTTCTTGAGCTGATAGCAAAACACAAAGTGACGTTGTTTGCTGGAGTGCCAACGATGTATATTGGCTTGCTTCATGTCCAGCACCAATTTGATACATCCTCACTACGTGTTACTATCAGCGGTGGAGCCCCGTTGCCAACCGAAATCTTTAGATCCTTTGAGGAACAATTTAATGTCCCAATTCTTGAAGGATACGGGTTATCAGAAACAAGTCCTATTGCATGTTTTAATCATTTAGATCAGGAACGTATACCAGGATCGGTAGGTCAACCGATTCAAGGCGTTGAAGTAAAAGTTGTCGACATTGAAGGCAATGCACTACCGATCGGTGAAGAAGGTGAGATTGTTGTGCGTGGGCATAATGTTATGAAAGGATACCTTGACCGCCCGGAAGTCACTGAATCCGCGCTACAAAATGGTTGGTTCCATACTGGTGATGTTGGCCGTTTTGACAGTTCAGGTAATCTATTTATCGTCGATAGAATGAAAGATCTGATCATTCGAGGTGGATTTAACGTTTACCCTAGAGAAATTGAAGAAGTGTTTATGACTCACCCTGCCATCTCAATGGTAGCGGTGATAGGGATTCCAAATGAAGAGTATGGAGAAGAGATAAAGGCTTACGTTGTGCTTAAACCGGGAGAGTACATTGATGCGGAAACATTACAAAAGTGGGGCAAAGAGCAGTTAGCCTCTTTTAAATATCCTCGTTATGTTGAAATTCGTGAGCATCTCCCGATGAGTGCAACAGGAAAGATTTTAAAGCGTGAATTGAAATCTGAATTGAATGTGGCTTAGTCAATTCAATGAACTTCGGGTCACAGCGCCACTTGTCTGGAGCGAGTGGTGTTGTGCACGTTACTCAAGAATAGAAGATGGCAATCTCTCGCTAGCGTGTACACATGAACTATCTGTTTACTCTATTGTTCGAGTTGTTTTATGTGCGCTTCTAAGCGTTTTGGATTGGTAATGGTCACCGAACCATATTTCAGTTCTAGCATCCCAATACTCTCTAAGTTTTTTAGTACTTTATGAACACTTTGACGCGTTAGCCCCATCATGTTGGCGATATGCTCTCTAGTCACTCTCACGACACACGGCTGAGTATTGACAGCTTGGTTGTGTTGGTATTCAGCAAGCAACAGCAACCTTCTTGCAATCCGCTCTTCGATTCCTCTAATCGCATCATCTTCGATAACAGAAATGGCAGACCATAAGCGGCGGCTAAGTAAGTCGAGAATCGTAGGGTAACTTTGAGGATATTTGACGAGTAATTGGCGAAACTTATCACCAGGTAGTTCCAGTAAGGTCACGCCCGAATGCGCGGTTGCGCCAAAAATACGGGGCATGCCGGGAGAAAAAACATTGTCTCCAAACCAGCCTCCTGCCTCGAAAATCATTAATGTGACTTCTTTGCCTTTTGAACTCATCGAATTAATTCGTACGGCACCCTGTGCTACGACCATAAGAGAAGATTGAGGTTCCCCTTTATTGCAAATCAGTGCTTTTTCGTCGAAACAGCGAACTTTAGCTATTTGTGCTGCTTCACTAAGTCCTTTCTCGGGCAGCCCTGATAATACAGGACATTTGGCTAATAACGCTTTGACTTCTTCCATGTGCAACCTTACAGCATCCCGCTCTAGTTATTATTTGTGCTGGTTAAGTGGCAAAGTTTATCACTCTTTGATTGCTCTGCTTTAGATTGGTTTGGAAAGTGCGGGCGTTGAATAAAAAATGATATGGTATAAACGCCATACAAGAAAATGCCCGCTAAACAGAATGTTAAGCGGGCGCTATACGTTACATCAAATGGAAATTATTTCTGAGTGGCAGCTTTCATCGCTGACACAAAATCACCAAGTTTATCGAGCATAATTTGTGGCTGCTCGACATTCGCTTCAATGATTTTCACCACAGCTGAGCCGGAGATGGCCCCTGCTGCGCCAGACTCTATTGCTTGTTTCACCTGTGCTGGTTCAGAAATACCGAAGCCAAGCAGCGCTGGTGGTGCATCGAACTGGTTTAATCTATCTAACATGTGACCAACTGGCATATTTGCTTTTGTCTCTGCGCCTGTCACGCCAGAACGAGAAAGCAAGTAAGTGTAGCCACCACCCAGTTCTGATACTTGCTTCAGTGTTTCGTCACTTGCCGTTGGCGGTGCGATGAAGATTGGGTGAATACCAAACTTCTCTGCTGCTGCAACAAACTCTGCACTTTCATTGGTTGGTACGTCTGCAATCAAAACAGAATCGATGCCTGCTTTTGCACAGCGCTCGTAGAAGTTTTCGACACCGCGTGAGTAAACTAGGTTCGCGTACATCAGAAGGCCAATAGGCAGATCTGGGTATTTAGCACGAATCTTACCAATTTGTTCAAAGCAGATATCTGGTGTAGCGCCTGAATCTAGCGCACGAATGTTAGCGCCTTGGATGGTTGGGCCATCTGCAAGCGGATCTGAAAATGGAATACCAAGTTCAAGGGCGTCTGCGCCAGACTCAACGAGGGTTTCCATGATCTTGTAAGATTGTTCTGCGTTTGGATCGCAAACCGTTACGAACGGTACAAATGCGCCTTGGTTTTTTTCGTTTAGACGCGCAAACATCTTCTCATAACGGCTCATTAAATCACTCCTTTTTCTTCTAGGATGGCGTGTACGGTGAAGATGTCTTTGTCACCACGACCAGATAGGTTTACGACCAATAGTTGTTCTTTCTCAGGATTCTCACGAGCCATGCGCAATGCATGAGCCAGTGCGTGAGAAGATTCTAGAGCAGGGATGATACCTTCGTGACGCGCAATTTCTTGGAACGCTTCTAGTGCTTCATCGTCTGTCACGTTGTCGTATTCAGCACGGCCAATTGCGTTTAGATGGGCGTGTTGTGGACCAACTGAAGGGAAATCAAGACCAGCAGACACCGAGTAAGACTCTTCTACTTGACCGTTTGGATCTTGCATCAACGGTGCTTTCATGCCGAAGAAGATGCCTGTTTTACCATGCTTAAGTGGTGCACCGTGTTGGTCAGTATCGATACCTTTACCTGCTGGCTCAACACCAATGAGGCGAACGCTTTCTTCTTCGATGAAGTCAGCAAACATACCAATCGCGTTTGAACCGCCGCCCACACACGCGATAACTGCATCAGGAAGACGACCTTCACGTGCCAAAATCTGATTCTTAGTTTCTTCACCGATCATTCGTTGGAAATCACGCACGATGGTTGGGAATGGGTGAGGACCAGCCGCTGTACCTAGTAGGTAGTGCGCGTCTTCATAAGTTGCAGACCAGTCGCGTAGCGCTTCGTTACATGCGTCTTTAAGTGTTGCTGAACCTGAGTGAACCGGAATGACTTCTGCACCCATGAGTTTCATACGGAATACGTTCGGGCTTTGGCGTTCAACGTCTTTTGCACCCATGTAAACGCGACACTTAAGACCAAGCAGTGCACATGCTAGTGCAGTTGCAACACCGTGTTGGCCAGCACCTGTTTCTGCGATGATTTCGTTTTTACCCATGCGTTTCGCAAGCAGAGCTTGACCTAACACTTGGTTGGTCTTGTGCGCGCCACCGTGAAGCAGATCTTCACGTTTTAGGTACAGTTTGGTTTTCGTACCTTTGGTTAGGTTACGAGTTAGAGTCAAAGCCGTTGGACGGCCCGCATACTCTTGAAGAAGCGTCATGAATTCGCTGCGGAATTCTGGATCTTCTTGCGCGTCGATAAACGCTTGCTCTAGTTGCTCCAGTGCTGGAACTAGAATTTGCGGAACGTACTGACCGCCGTATTCGCCAAAGTAGGCATTCAGTTTTGCCATCGTTATATTCCTTCTCGTATTTTTCGCTACGAATAGCTTTAAATTTTTTAGCTGAAATACAGCTTTAGTAGTTGCGAATGGCGGTGAATGCCGCGAGCAACTTCTGTGAATCTTTTTTGCCTGGTGCACTTTCTACACCAGAGTTTAAATCTAATCCCAAGCAACCTAGTGTCGCTGCTTGTTGAGCATTTTCTGGCGACAGTCCGCCTGCTAGCATAATTTGACTTGGGTCACCGATCAGTGACCAGTCGAACACTTGACCAGTTCCGCCAGTTTGGGTGCCAACTTGAGCATCTAATAGATGGCGGTCAATGTGGTCTGCAAGTAGTTCTGGCTTCGCATCAGTCACGCCGTAAGCTTTCCAAATTTCTACTGTTGTTGGCAGTTCGGCTTTTAGCTGGTTAACGTAAGCTTGGTCTTCTTGGCCGTGCAACTGCACCGCTTTTAAACCCAAAGAGGTCACCATGGATGCAACAAAATCGATATCGTGGTTTTGGAACACGCCTACGTAGTTCAGTGGGGCACCGCTCATGGTTAAGCGAGCGCCTTCAAGGTCAACTGCACGCTTCGACTTCTCGACAAAAATCAGGCCACCAAATACCGCACCAGCTTGATATGCTTTTGCTGCGTCATCTGGATGCGTTAAGCCACAGACTTTGTTTTCACCCAACGTGACTTTGCGTACTGTAAGCTCTAGGTTGTCTTCCGCCATCAGCGAACTACCAATCAAGAAGCCGTCTGCGTATTCCGCTAAATCACGAACTTGTTGATGCGTATAAATGCCAGACTCTGAAATTACCGTCGCGTTTGGTGCCAGTTCGCGAATGGTCGGTGCCAATTCTTTAGTACGATTCAAATCGGTACTTAGGTCGCGCAAGTTACGGTTATTGATGCCGATAACGCGTGCTCCTAGATTAACGGCACGATGAAGCTCGTCTTCGTTGCTGACTTCGGTCAGAATGCCCATATTCAGGCTGTGAGCTGCTTCTTCTAGCGCTTTGTACTCTTCGTCATTCAGGACTGAAAGCATCAGAAGTACGGCATCAGCACTGTAATGACGTGCTAGGTAAACTTGGTAGGTATCTACCATGAAGTCTTTACACAGAACGGGCTGTTTGACTTGCCCACGCACTTGAGGAAGAAAGTCAAAGTTACCTTGGAAGTACTTCTCGTCTGTTAGGACTGAAATTGCATCAGCATGGTTGTTGTAAACCGATGCAATGTAATCCAAGTCGAAGTGATCACGAATCAAACCTTTGGAAGGAGACGCCTTCTTACATTCGGTGATGAATGCCGTCTTTTCGCCACTCAGTGCATCGTAGAAGCTGCGGTCCGATGGCAGCAAATCAGACTGAAAGGTGCTTAGCGGTTGAGACACCTTACGGTCTGCTACCCACTGATATTTGTCGCGGACAATTTTTGCCAGTACTTCTGCCATTTCTGCTTCTTTCTTAGAAACGTGTTCAGACAGGTTGTCAGCTTGCTGAGTGTTGAAGTCAGTCATCTTCTTCAATTCCTTAAGCGTGTGCGGCAAGTTGTTGTACCAATTGGTACGCCTTGCCTGAATTCATTGCCTCAATCGCTTGTTGCGTGTTGGCTTTTAAATCTTCGTGGCCGAATAGACGCATTAGCAGAGCAACGTTCACCGCCACTGCACCCAATTGTGCGTCTGTACCTTTACCCGTCAGGATATTGGTAATAATCGCTTTGTTTTCTTCAGGATCACCGCCTTTGATCGCTTCTAGCGGGTGTGCATCTAAACCGAAGTCTGCAGGCGTTAGTTTGTATTCTGTGATCTTACCGTCTTTGATTTCGGCAACGGTTGTTTCACCGTGAATCGCCACTTCATCCAAGCCACTGCCGTGTACTACAGCGGCGCGCTTCATACCCATTTGTAGCATGGTTTCTGCGATAGGACGAACCAGTTTTTCACTATAAACGCCCATCAATTCGATGTTAGGACGAGCAGGGTTAATCAGTGGGCCAAGAATGTTAAAGATGGTGCGTGTTTTCATGGTTTGACGCACTGGCATCGCATGACGCACACCACCGTGGTATTGAGGTGCAAATAGGAAAGCAACACCGATATCGTCGACCGCTTTGCGTGTATCTTCTGCGCTCATAGCTAGGTTGATACCAAATGAATCAAGAAGGTCAGAAGACCCCGATTTGCTTGAAACGCTGCGGTTGCCGTGTTTTGCTACTTTTAGACCACATGCTGCAGCAACAAACGCCGCAGTGGTTGAGATATTGATGGTGTTGTGGCCGTCACCGCCGGTACCTACGATATCTGCGAAATCGTAATCTGGGCGAGGAAATGGGTTTGCGTTTGCCAGCAGTGCTTTTGCCGCACCCGCAATTTCATCCGGTGTCTCGCCTTTGATTTTTAGTGCAGTCAGTGCTGACGCCATTAAAATTGGGTCTAGTTCTCCACGGATAATGATGTCGAATAGCTGTTGGCTCTCTTCCTGAGTAAGCGATTCTTGCTCGTACAGTTTGGTAATAATAGGGTTGATGATTGCTTCCATATTTCCTCTCCTAAATTTCTTATGTGCCAAGTGCTTTTTAAGCAGTGAGTGGGTTCGCTGAAGTTTGTTCTTCAAGTGCCCATTCAATGGCATTGGCCAACAGTGTCGCTCCGTAGGTCGTCATAATAGATTCCGGGTGGAACTGGAACCCGCAAACTTTATCTTCTTCATGTACAACAGACATCACCAAGTCATCCACTTCTGCCGTGATGGTTAGACTCTCAGGAATCTTGGTCGCAACCAGCGAGTGGTAGCGTGCAATCGCAAGTGGTGATGGTAGGTTTTGGTAAATCGCATGGTTTTGGTGCTCCATCATAGAGACCTTACCGTGAATGATTTCACCCGCGCCAGCGACGGTGCCGCCGTACGCTTCAACAATCGCTTGGTGACCAAGACAAATACCGATCATCGGAACTTTGCCTTTCATGCGTAGGATAAGTTCTGGCATTGAGCCTGCCTCTGACGGTGCACCAGGGCCTGGCGATAGCAGAACCACTGGGTTTTCAAGCTCGTTTACCGCTTGTTCGATGGTTTCTGCTGGGATGTTGTTTCGGTAAATCTTGACTGAGTGACCTAGCGAGCGGAATTGATCCACAAGGTTGTAGGTGAACGAGTCAAAGTTATCGATGAATACGATGTTCGCCATGTCTGCTACTCCTTGTTCGTAGGTTGAGAATGCGCTGCTTGAATAGCAGAGATTACCGCTTGTGCTTTACCGCGCGTTTCGTCTGCTTCCGCTTGTGGGTCAGAGTCGAACACAACGCCTGCGCCTGCTTGAACTTGAGCAATGCCGTTCTCAACGTAAGCTGAGCGAATTACGATACATGTGTCGAGTGTACCTTCGCCGGTAAGGTAACCCACAGCACCGCCGTAGCTACCGCGTCGTGCGCCTTCTACATCGCGAATCAACTGCATTGCACGAATCTTTGGTGCGCCAGTGAGCGTGCCCATGTTCATACAAGCTTGGTATGCGTGCAGGGCGTCTAGGTCTTCACGCAGTTGACCAACCACACGAGATACTAAGTGCATTACGTGGCTGTAGCGGTCGACTTTTAGTAGGTCTGCTACGTGGCGAGTGCCAGCTTGAGCAATACGAGCGACGTCGTTACGTGCTAAGTCAACCAACATCATGTGTTCTGCGTTTTCTTTCATGTCGGTGCGCAGTTCAAGTTCGATGCGGCTATCTAGGTCGAAATCGATCTCTCCATTCGGGCGTTTACCACGGCGACGTGTGCCTGCAATTGGGTAGATTTCAATTTGGTTGGTGTCGGTTTCGTACTTAAGCGCGCTTTCTGGTGATGCGCCAAACAAAGTGAACAGCTCATCTTGCATGTAGAACATGTAAGGGCTTGGGTTACTTTGTTTCAGTTCTTTGTAAGCAGCGAGTGGAGAGGGGCAAGGTAGAGTGAATCGGCGAGATGGTACGACTTGGAATACATCGCCTTTCACTACGAACTCTTTTAAGTCGCGAACGATTTGGCAGAAGTCATCATCAGATACGCTAGGTTCTACCGTTACGTCGGCGATTTTCTCTGCACTTGGAAGTAACTTTGGCGCCGCACATTGAGCACTGATTTCTGCGATGCGAGTCTCTAGCGCTAGTTTTTCTGAACCGTCAACAAACAATGTAGCTTGAAGCTGGCAAGACTCCGTTTGATGGTCGACAACAAGCAATGTTTCCGCTACATAGAAAACGTAATCTGGGCACTGGTTTGTTGCTTCTGCATTACCAAGCGGCTCGAAGTTTGCGACTAAGTCGTAGGCAAACAGACCGCCAAGGAAAATAGCGTGTTTGTCTTGCTGTGAAATATCGAAGCTATGTTGCACTAAACGTAGCGCATCAAAAGAAGAAGCTTCACGTAGGCGAGAATCTTCATCTAACGTGTCGCATGGCTGATCAAATTCTAAAGTTAGCGTTTCGCCATCGAACTTACTCTCAACGTTACCACGGATGTTCTGGTTTAGGTGAGAAAGTAGTTTTTTACCGTTGTTGGTTAACGCCTGCATGTTTACAGTGTGGCCGTAACAAACGATGCGCACCGCTGAATCGACGATTAAAAGTGATTTTAGATTCTGTTTCGAATCAATTTCAGCGGATTCGAGCAGTAAGCTATCTCTTTTGTTCTCACAAATGGTATGGAACAAACGTGTTGGGTCTTGAGTGTAAGGAACCGAAGTCTTTAATACTTCTAGGCATCCAAGTTTCTTGATTTCTATGGCCTTATTCACAAGACCTCCTTGTAGCTGTCTAAATCTTCCTGCCGTACATAGTCGCATAAAGCAAACGTTCTCCCAATCTAGAGTTAGCCATATTCGATTAATGTTTAGGCAGTTGAATGTGAAATGAGCAACAAAACAAAAAAGCCCGCTTAAGTAGCGGGCTTTACAACGTTTGGTTCTATAAACTAGAAGTATACGTTTGCCCACCAAGAACTAGTCCAAGTGCGCCACCAAGCAAGATCTGATGAGTTTGTCTTATTAAGACAAACCGCAACTTTCGCTTTTTGGTTTTGGTTAAATTCTTGTAACATGGTGAACCTTAAATTACGTACTTTGTATTTGTGTACTAGTTAACTAGTGCGAGAGTAAAAAGTCAACCCCAAAACAGCATTAAAACGATAAAAATATGAGAATTGATTTACATAGTCACACCACTGCATCGGACGGTCGGTTAGAGCCTAAAGATTTAGTGGAAAGGGCGCTGAGTTTTGATATCGAGGTTTTGGCGATCACTGATCACGATACGGTTGACGGTTTGGCGTTAGCCAAGCAACACGTTCAAGACAATAATTTACCGATCAAAATTATCAACGGCATTGAGATATCGACTGTCTGGCAAAACAAAGACATTCATATTGTCGGCTTGAATATCGATCCGGAAAATGAACAATTATCCGCCCTCATCGAGCAGCAGAAGCAGCATCGCATAACAAGGTCAGAGTTGATTGCAGAGCGACTACAAAAAGCAACTCGGGAAGGCGTGCTCGAAGAGGTAAGGCAGATCGCCGGTGATGCGCCTGTTACGAGAGCGCACTTCGCGAAATGGTTGGTGGATAATGGTTACGTAAAAACCATGCAAATGGTGTTTAAAAAATACCTAACGCGTAATAACCCAGGTTATGTACCACCGAATTGGTGCTCGATGAAAGATGCGGTTGATGCTATCCATGCGGCTGGTGGGATGGCGGTATTGGCGCATCCTGGAAGATATAAGTTGACAGCGAAGTGGATTAAGCGTCTTCTAGCAGCGTTTGTAGAAGCAAACGGTGATGCGATGGAAGTTGCACAGCCGCAGCAAGCGCAACAAGAAAGGCGCAACTTGGCTGATTATGCTATACAATACAAACTATTAGCGTCTCAAGGCAGTGATTTTCACTACCCATCCCCTTGGATGGAGCTAGGAAGGAACCTTTGGTTGCCCGCAGGCGTCGAACCAGTTTGGAAAGATTGGGGTATTGATCCTTCGTTGGATATATCAAAGTAACCTCAAAGCGTGGGTTTCAGCATCAAATAACTGGAAAGTGTATATAGGGTATTAATGTGGCTTTCCTTGTCGTTGGAACTGAACAACACTTTGAATCTTGAAGTCACTTGATAAAGCACAACAAGGCGGCATTCAAGCTCCACATAAGAATATAGAGCCGAGAGGCTCGATAATGAGGAATTACAATGAGCCAGTTTTTTTACGTTCACCCAGAAAACCCACAGGCTCGCTTGATTAATCAAGCAGTAGCAATCATTCGTAACGGCGGCGTTGTGGTGTACCCTACCGATTCAGGGTACGCACTTGGCTGTCAGTTGGAGAACAAACAGGCACTGGAACGAATCTGTCAGATCCGTCGTCTGGATGATAAGCATAACTTTACTTTATTGTGTCGTGATTTGTCGGAGCTTTCTCTATATGCGCGAGTGGATAACTCTGCATTCCGACTACTGAAAAACAACACACCAGGTCCTTACACCTTCATCTTCAAAGGCACGAAAGAAGTGCCGCGTCGTTTGATGAACGCGAAACGTAAGACCATCGGTATCCGTGTTCCAGACAATCAAATTGCCTTGGACTTGTTGGAAGCATTAGGTGAACCGATGATGTCTACGTCGTTGATCCTACCTGGCAGTGACGTAACAGAGTCTGATCCGGAAGATATTCGCGATAAACTAGAACATGCGGTTGATGTGATTCTTAATGGTGGTTACTTAGGTGAACAACCTACGACCGTCATTGACTTTAGCGAAGGTGAACCTGTTGTGGTGCGTTTGGGATCAGGTGACCCGGCACCATTCGAATAATTCGACTAATAGACGTACACCACCGTCAAACAAAATAGGAGGCATCGCGCCTCCTATTTTAGTTGTCATATCGAATATCTCATTGAACTTAACTGTTTGAGATTAAGCGAAATCGAAAATGTCGATACCATTTTGTTCAGCATAGTTGATGTATGCAGAGCTCACGCCGTTTAGTGTCACTTCAACATTGTATTCATCACTAGAGAATACTGCCCAACCACACTCGTTGTAAGATAAAGTAAGATCATCCGCTGAATCTAAGAACGTATCGCGAATGCCATCATTGTCGGTGTCTCTGCCCATATCGAAGACAAGTTTGTCATGAAAAATATTAAAATCGACAATATCGGCTTTAATATCAATATCGTTGGAGGATACAGGTTGATCCGGTACACCAATAGCCAGGCGGTTTGTAAGCACGAAAGTGTCGTCTCCACAGCCGCCGCTCAGTACTGATTCACCATCGCCAACGACGAGCGTGTCGTTACCCCAACCCCCACTCAAGTAGTTGTTGCCTGAGTAATCAAAAATTGTATCATCGCCACAACCACCAAAGAGCTTGTCATTTCCTAATCCGCCCGATAGGAAGTCGTTGCCAAAGCCGCCAGAAACAAAGTCGTTCCCTCGGCCACCGAGCAAGGTATCGTCTCCCCAGCCCCCGAAGACAACATCATTTCCTCCGTATCCTACGAACTTATCATCACCACAGAAGCCGAAGAAAATATCGGTTGTTTCAGACCCTTTTGTACCGGTCATATTGTCATCTTGAGATGTCCCAAAAATCCAATTTAGGTCTAGATTTAGCATAGACATTGTTCTATTCCTTTTTGTCTGATTTATGCCAATCGCCGAAAATGTAGAGCCAATCTAGCTAGTTAAAATACACGATAACGTTAGTGTCATTTTTAATAGTAAATAGTGACTTACCGATGCTTCTTGTCTTGCTATGAGTGCTCATTTATCCACGATGATTGGTATTACTTAGCAGCAAACTGGGACTGTTTATTCTTCGTTGTTTTTAAAGCAACACGAACAGTAAACACACCCCAAGTGGTTATCGTTGTAACCCTGACAATTTTATCAGGTACTGCACGGTTAAAGTGGCTCGGGAAGACCGATATTAGTGGGATTCTCGCTGGGCAATATCAGCATTAAGTAGGAAAAAAGTTGCAGAATAGAGTAAATATTTTCGATGTTTTAAAGTGAATTTTTGGTGTGGAGAATGGCGCCGATTTAGCTTACATTAACTGAGAAAGTTACGTATAATGTCGGACCGAAAAATCCCACTGAAATGGGTAATTAGCAAAATACAGACCAATCCTGGTCTAGACGTCTGTGAAGACGACACATAGGTAGATAAATGAGCGAAAAGTTACAAAAAGTATTAGCACGTGCTGGTCACGGTTCTCGTCGTGAGATTGAATCGTTAATTAAATCTGGTCGCGTTAGCGTGAACGGTGTAGTCGCTAAGCTTGGTGAAAGACTTGAAGACGAGAGCAGCGTAGTTCGTATCGATGGTCACATTGTCTCTGCAAAGATTCAAGAAGAAGTGATTTGTCGTGTACTTGCGTACTACAAACCTGAAGGTGAACTGTGTACTCGTCACGATCCAGAAGGTCGTCGTACTGTTTTTGATCGTCTGCCAAAGATTCGTGGCTCTCGTTGGATTTCAGTTGGTCGTCTGGATGCGAACACTTCTGGTCTTCTGCTTTTCACAACGGATGGTGAACTGGCGAACCGCTTAATGCACCCAAGCCGCCAAGTTGAACGTGAATACCTAGTACGTGTGTTCGGTGAAGTAACTGAACAGAAAGTTCGTAATCTAGTAAAAGGTGTTGAACTGGAAGACGGTTTAGCTCGCTTTGAAGATGTTGTTTACGCGGGTGGTGAAGGCATGAACCACACGTTTTACGTTGTTATCAACGAAGGTCGTAACCGCGAAGTTCGTCGACTATGGGAATCGCAAGAGTGTACCGTTAGTCGTCTGAAACGTGTTCGTTACGGCGACATCTTCTTAGACAAGAAACTGCCTCGTGGCGGTTGGATGGAGCTTGACCTGAAAGAAGTAAACTACTTGCGTGAGCTTGTAGAGCTTCGTCCAGAGAAAGAAACCATGCTTGATCTGAACAAAGACAACACGTCACGCAAACGTGAGCGTGCACGCAGCCAAAAAATTCGTCGCGCAGTTAAGCGCCATGAAGAGCGTGTTAACACGCCAAAAGGCCGCAGCAACAACCCTTCTCGTCGTAAGCCGAAGAAGACTGCTGGTGACCAAGGCGCACGTAACAAGCATCGTTAATCGATAGCAAAACATCAGAAAGGCTTGCCAATTCAGCAAGCCTTTTTCTTATCTGTTACATAACAAAAGGATCTAAAGCCGATATAGAGCAGGGGACTTTGGATAAACAAATATCTCAGCTAAACAAAAACAACAGATAAAAAATACCAGCACTAGGCTGGTATTTTTGTTCATGATGAAGAAACGTTAATCGCGTTTCCAAAGCATATGGCAGAACTTATGTTCTGGGTCTCGGCTGATTAGCATACGAGCAAATACGTCATCAAGAACGTCATTTTCCTCATTTACTAGGCCGATACGAACCTCTGCATATACTTCTTTGTCGATCTCGAAGCCAACATGTTCAACCCAGTCATCACCAGTTTCAACAAGTTCTGCGGCACCACGATCTTCAAATTGCGCAGTAAACAGAATCACGTCAGCAGGCTCTAGGTTATCTGGAGCCATCTCAAGGAAAATGTCGTACGCTGCGTCGATGACGTCGTCGTAAGAAATCAAATCAGACATGCTTATGCTCGGCTCATGTATTTACGTTCAGCTGTGTTAATGATAACACGGTCACCAGTTGCTATGTACTCAGGAACCTGGATGACAAGACCTGAAGCGAAGCGTGCTGGTTTAGTACGAGCAGATGCAGAAGCACCTTTGATTGAGGGGTCAGTTTCTTCAATCACTAGCTCAACAGAAGATGGTAGTTCAATACCCACAGCAGCACCGTTAACAAGGATAATGTGGATACCTTGTGTATCTTCGTTGATGAACAGCATGTCGTCTTCAACTTCATTGTGCTTGAATGTGTATTGTGAGTAGTCTTCGTTATCCATGAAGATGTGCTCATCGCCGTCAGCGTATGAGTACACAACTGCACGTTTGTTCATTTCTACCGTTTCAACAACGTCATCAGACTTGTAACGCTCATCTACACGTGCGCCCGTGTTTAGATCTGTACAACGCATTTTGTAGATTTTAGCGCCGCCACGACCGCCAGGAGTCGTTACTTCGATGTCTTTAACTAGAAGAGTTTTACCATTAGACTCGATTGCGAAGCCTTTTTTGATTTCACTTGCCTTTGGCATTGTATATTCCTATTCATACTTATTAAGCAAAACTCGGTGATTATAGCGCTAAGTTAGCCGCCTAGCATTAAAATTCATTGCAGAAATTTGTTGTTACTCCCATGACTAAACACCTGAATGGACTTGATTCAGTGAGTCGGCTAAGAGAACATATAGTCCAACTTCTTGAACCATCTGAGAACACGTTTTAAGTCATGTCTCTGCCTGTTATCGATCCTAAACAACCATTTCAACCAGAGTTTGCGCCTTTAATTAGGGAAGTCACCGCTTGTCTCAAAGGTGGACTGGGGCAAAACTTGCACAGCGTTTATGTATACGGTAGTGTTGCTCGCAAAACAGCGATCGTTGGGAGGTCGAACTTAGACCTGGTTGTCGTTACTCAATCATCCTTTGAGCACAATCGCGCGACTTTGCTCAACACAATTAAGTGGCGTGCGCAGCAGAGTTACCCTCAAGTTAATGGTGTATCGGTCCGTACAGCCTTAGTGAGCGAAGTAGCTAATTTAGATAGTATTTTCACTTGGGGCTTTATGCTTAAGCATTGCTGTGTCTGTGTTTATGGTGATGATCTAGCAGACTGTTTTGGTGATTACGTCCCAAGTTGGGAAATTGCTAAGCACTGGAATATGGATGTGGAAGATTGGATTACGGTGTATCGCAAAAAAATCGTACAAGCGAAGACGATAGAAGAGCAGGTGGCCGCCCAGCGCGTGATTGCTAAAAAGTTACTAAGAGCGTCATACTCTTTGGTGATGTATCGAGATAAACGTTGGTTTGATGACCCTATACAATGTGGCAAGGTATTCTTAACTTATCATCCTGAAAAGCAGCTTGAGATCGAGCGGCTAGAAATTTTACTTTCTGGCCGGGGTATTCCCAAGCGTTCTGTTATCGGGCTAATTGATGCGTTTGGTGATTGGTTAGTCAAACAGTACCAGAAAACAGAGTTTCGTATCGGTTAAAACAACCCCATTTGTGGTGCTGAAAGCCTGTCAAAATCCGTCCCAATGAAAGGGAGAATCGCATCTGCAACGGGTTTGAGTTGTTTATCAATGTAATGTTGATAATCAATCGGGCTATTGAGGTACTCATAAGGTTCAGGACCGTTCACGGTTATAATGTATTCAATTCGTCCTTTGTTTTGATACTGTAATGGGCGTCCAAGCTTGGCATTTATCTCATCCGCTAAACGAGCTGCACGCACTTGTGGCGGGACGTTCTTCTGATACTCATGCAGTTTTCTGCGCAGTCGCTTTTGATACACCAACTGTTCATCAAATTCACCGTTGTTAGTTTTCTCAACCATCTCTCGGACATAGTCGCTTGGATCTTCACCATGGAAAATCATGCTATAGAGTGTATTTTGAAATTTCTGTGCTAACGAGGTCCAATCAGTACGGGCACTTTCTAACCCTTTAAATACAATCCGTTCTTGCTCTCCTTCACCGATTAAACCCGCATAGCGCTTTTTCGAGCCAGTTTCTGCGCCACGAATCGTTGGCATAAGGAATCTGCGATAATGGGTTTCATACTCGATTTCCAACATAGATGTTAGGTTGTACTCAGAACGCAGGTGTTCTTGCCACCAAGAGTTGATGTAATCAACTAATTGATTTCCAACAGCGTCGGCTTCTACTTGACTGTATGGTCGATTCAACGACACAAATGTGGAATCCGTATCGCCGTAAATCACTTGATAGCCTTGTTCCTCAATCAGCACTTTAGTTTGCTTCATGATCTCATGTCCGCGCATGGTAATACTAGAAGCTAATCGAGTATCAAAGAAACGACATCCCGATGAGCCCAGTACGCCATAAAAGGAGTTCATGATGATTTTGATTGCCTGAGAAAAAGCTTTTTCATTGTTCTTTTTCGCGACATCACGTGCCGCCCAAAGCTTTTCAATCATTTCTGGCAAAAAGTGTTTCGTACGATGGAATTGCCCACCGCGAAAGCCAGGTACAGCCTGATTTTCTTCTTTTCCAATATCGAGCAATAACCCCTCAACTAAACCCATAGGATCAATCAAGAAAGAGCGAATAATCGATGGATATAGACTCTTAAAATCCAATACTAAAACGGAATCATATAGGTTAGGGATGGAGTCCATTACGTAACCGCCGGGGCTCGCAATCCAATTTTCAGGGTGTAGGTTTGGGGCAACGTAGCCTGCTCGGTGTATCTGAGGCATGTATAGGTTTGTGAATGCTGCAACCGAACCGCCTACACGATCCAGTTCTACACCAGTGAGCCGAGAACGCTCTATTGCAAAGTCAAGCAGGTGAGTGTGATTGAAAATCTTGTTCACCAACACGCAGTCTTGTAAGTTATATTTAGCCAGCGATGGTTTGTCGGAGCGGTACATACGATTGATCTCATCCATACGGTCATGAACGTTGTGGATTTCTTTACCTTCCCCCAAGAGTTCTTGAGATACAGACTCTAATGACCAAGACCGAAAGTGATAAGTCGCCGTTTTTAACGTATCGATACCATCCATCACAACTCGCCCGGGAATGGAAATAAACCCTTGTTGGCTTTGAGATGAACTTCTGAAAAAGCTGGCTTGGTCTGCTCTGCCAAGCATGAGTTTCATGTTGTGCCATTCTGCTCGTTTGTGTAGCAGACGAAAGTCAAAATCAATGACATTCCAACCGACAATGATATCGGGGTCGAATTGTTTAAACCAATCGATGAGTGCTTCTAGAAGCCCCTTTTCATCCTGGACCCATTGTATCGGTGTATCCGAAGGTTCTGATTCTCCGATCATGATAACGCGGGAATCCATGAAGCTGTCTAATCCGATGGAGTAAAGAATGCCTTTCTCAGAGCATTCTAGATCTAACGAGACAACGTTTAACTTAGGCTCATATTGCCCCGTACGGCATTTTGCGTTCTGGACGAGTTGGTAGCCATTGGTACGAGTCACATTGCCTGTAAACTCAATACTGCCTTTAATAAAACGCTCCATGAGGTAGCGATCGGCGAGGCGAATATCACTTTCGTAAGTGGTGATATCATTTTGAGCGAACGTGTCTTTAAGTGTGAGAGCGTCTCTGGTTACGTTGGTATAGCATGCAGAAAGAGGCGTATGTTCAAACGTTTTGAGATCCAAAAGGCGGATGTCGACGGGTATGTTTTTTTCTCGCGCGAGTGTTTTTGCTTGCTCTGAGTGTTTCTGAGCGATGAAAAATACTGGCTTCTCACCATTAATAATTAACTGAGTAGGACCTGCTTCTGTCGAAAGCCACAGCTCGATTTGAGTTTGACCTTTGATGTCTCGTGCCTGTCGAGTAAGCAGAAAGCCTTGTTGGATATTCAAATGTGAGAAACCTTAGAAAACTTGAAGAACGCTAGTTTAACATTAAGAACTGTAAAAATAACCAGTAAAGAAAACGGTTCAAATTTTTGCTGGAATTAGTGATTACAAGTTAGCCTCTGGTGCAAGAGGGACAGTGTCATTTTAAGTTATAGCGTGTTTCTCTGGGCAATATGAAACCTAGTTACTTGATTTATTGTACTTAATGTTGTTAATTGTCTTTTCTTAGATTTCGGTTCTGCTCATCACGCTCTAAAATAATAGAGTGGTTTATGAATAAGTTCTTGCTAAAGTTTGCGTTTCAGCACATATTCATAGAAAGCAATTTTTTGTCGATTACGTTAGTATATAGGCAGTCATACTGATATCCACATTTAACAAATAATGGTTATGTGGGTGCAGAACCAATACAAAGTGTGGAGATACAAGTTTGATAAATGTTTTCCTTGTAGATGATCACGAGCTGGTTCGCACAGGGATACGACGTATTATTGAAGACGTCCGTGGAATGAACGTAGCAGGAGAAGCTGACAGCGGTGAAGATGCAGTAAAATGGTGTCGCAGTAATCATGCTGACGTCGTTTTAATGGACATGAACATGCCAGGAATTGGTGGCTTGGAAGCCACTAAAAAAATTCTTCGCGTGAATCCTGATGTGAAAATCATCGTACTTACCGTTCATACAGAAAACCCGTTTCCAACCAAGGTGATGCAGGCAGGTGCGTCTGGTTATTTAACCAAAGGTGCTGGCCCTGATGAAATGGTGAATGCGATTCGTGTAGTTAATAGTGGGCAGCGTTACATCTCACCAGAGATTGCGCAGCAGATGGCATTGAGTCAATTTTCTCCAGCCTCTGAGAACCCTTTTAAAGACTTATCCGAACGTGAATTGCAGATCATGCTTATGATCACCAAAGGCCAAAAGGTAACGGATATTTCTGAGCAACTTAATTTAAGTCCAAAGACAGTCAACAGCTATCGCTACCGACTCTTTAGTAAATTGGACATTAATGGTGACGTTGAGTTAACTCACTTAGCGATTCGCCACGGAATGCTGGACACCGAGACCCTTTAGCGTGAATCCTCCCTTCGATTCGGCTTCCTTTCTCAAGACAGTAACTCATCAGCCCGGCGTTTACAGAATGTACAACGCCGAAGCTGTTGTCATCTATGTAGGTAAAGCCAAAGACCTAAAAAAGCGCCTTTCAAGCTACTTTCGGAAAAAAGTAGACAGTGAGAAAACTCGCGCGCTTGTCAGTAATATCGCCAAAATTGACGTCACAGTGACTCACACTGAGACAGAAGCGCTCATCTTAGAGCATAACTACATCAAGCAGTATTTACCGAAATACAATGTTTTGCTGCGAGATGATAAGTCTTACCCTTATATCTTTATTAGCGGTCATAAGCACCCACGGCTTTCTATCCACCGTGGCGCCAAGAAGCGCAAAGGTGAATATTTTGGCCCCTACCCAGATTCTGGTGCAGTAAGAGAAACATTGCATTTGCTGCAAAAGATATTTCCTGTGCGCCAGTGTGAAGACACTGTCTATTCCAATCGAACGCGCCCATGTTTGATGTACCAAATTGGCCGTTGTGCAGGGCCATGCGTTGATACCATCATTTCTGATGAAGAATACGCAGAGTTGGTTGGCTTTGTGCGCATGTTTTTGCAAGGCAAAGACCAGCAAGTACTCAAACAACTGATCGAGAAAATGGAAGTTGCCAGTCAGCAATTGCGCTTTGAAGATGCCGCTAAATTTCGCGATCAAATCCAAGCGATTAGACGTGTTCAAGAGCAGCAGTACGTCTCAGAAGACAGCATGGATGATATGGATGTACTCGGGTTTGCTCAGGAGAATGGTATCGCGTGTATCCATATCCTGATGATACGCCAAGGCAAAGTGCTTGGTAGCCGTAGCCATTTTCCGAAAATCCCACAAAATACAAGCCAGCAGGAAGTGTTCGATAGTTTTCTGACTCAATACTATTTGAGCCATAACGAAGCACGCACGATTCCTTCTCGTATTATTTTGAATCAAGAGTTGGCAGAAGATATCGCGCCAATACAGAAAGCGTTAAGTGAAGTTGCTGGTCGTAAGGTTCATTTCCATACCTCGCCAACTGGCTCTAGAGCAAGGTATCTCAAGCTTTCGAACACGAATGCACTAACGGCGATTACCACCAAAATCAATCACAAGATGACGATTAATCAGCGTTTTCATGCGCTTCGCGAAACATTGAAGTTGGAGTCTATTGCTCGAATGGAGTGTTTTGATATCTCCCATACCATGGGGGAAAGTACGATTGCATCGTGTGTGGTGTTCAACAATGAAGGCCCCGTTAAGCAGGAGTATCGTCGCTATAACATCACTGGGATTACCGGTGGTGACGATTACGCTGCAATGGGACAAGCGTTGGAGCGCCGTTATTCGAAGCAATTGGACGTAGAGAAAATTCCCGACATCATCTTTATCGATGGTGGTAAAGGTCAGTTAAATCGTGCGCATGATATTATTTCGCAATATTGGGGTGATTGGCCAAAGCGTCCCATCATGATTGGTATTGCGAAAGGGGTCACTCGCAAACCAGGCTTAGAAACGCTGATTACAGTCGATGGGGACGAGTTTCATTTACCAAGCGATGCTCCAGCGCTGCACCTTATTCAACATATTCGTGATGAAAGCCATAACCATGCTATAGCGGGGCATCGTGCTAAGCGAGGTAAAACCAGACGTACGAGTGCACTTGAAGGGATTGAGGGAATTGGCCCTAAACGACGTCAGGCGTTACTCAAGTACATGGGTGGGTTACAAGAACTTAAACGTGCAAGTGTCGAAGAAATCGCCAAAGTACCGGGAATAAGTCACTCTTTAGCAGAAATTATTTTCCAAGCATTGAAACAATAAGGAAAATCGCGCAACATTAAGCCGCAATGTGTAAGAGAATAATAAAATGCGTTTGAATATCCCGAACATTCTGTCTCTTCTTAGACTGTTCCTAATCCCTGTTTTTGTGGTTGTCTTTTATCTACCTTATTCATGGGCACCGTTTGCAGCAGCAATGGTGTTTTGGGTAGCGGGTTTTACTGACTGGCTTGACGGCATGTTGGCCCGTAAACTTGGCCAAACTTCTCGTTTTGGCGCTTTTATTGATCCTGTCGCTGATAAAGTGCTAGTGGCAACGGCATTGATTCTAATCACGGAACATTATCATTCAATTTGGGTGACCATTCCTGCGGTAACGATGATTGCGCGAGAAATCATTATCTCAGCATTGCGAGAATGGATGGCTGAAATCGGTAAGCGAGCGAGTGTTGCGGTATCTTGGGTTGGCAAAGTAAAAACTGTTTCGCAAATGTTCGCCTTATGGGTGTTGATATGGCGTTACGATGAATGGATGGTTTGGTTAGGCTTTGCGGCCTTGTATGTGGCTACTTTCTTGACATATTGGTCAATGATTCAATATTTAGCTGCTGCGAAAGACGATCTGTTGAATGAAGAGCATCATTAAATTCTGATATTAGAAAGCAGGCTTAATAGCCTGCTTTTTTGTATCTAAGATAATCTACGGCATTTCTTTGCTTCTCACGTTTTTCAATGCTTGCTAACGGCCATACTTGAAATTTCTATCTGAGAGTTCCTGTTTCGATAGAATTCCATATGTGATCTAAGTCTTGTTTTTGCCCTTGGAGAGCCTCAGAGAAGCGAGTCTCCTGATTGTTAACGCTTCAATACACGTAACGCACGGCCAGCAGTGTAAGGCGTAGCCAAAGTTTTATGATAAACAAGTGTATTTAAGCGATTTTTAGTATTAAAACTAAGCAATCTACCGTCTTTCGCACAAATTCTAGTCAAACGATTTAAAAAAATAAAAATAGTGTTGACTCGATCGCTCGAATCCGTAGAATGCATTCCGTACCCAAGAGAGCACAGCTCAACAGGGTGGTGAAAAAGCTTAGCTTTGTTCACAGATGAGGCGCCTTGGCAGAGTGGCTATGCAGCGGATTGCAAATCCGTGGACCTCGGTTCGACTCCGGGAGGCGCCTCCATTATTCTTTTGAGAGTGAATAGCTTTCGAGAATAAATGCGACACTAGCTCAGTTGGTAGAGCGCAACCTTGCCAAGGTTGAGGTCACGAGTTCGAACCTCGTGTGTCGCTCCAAATTTTATTGATATGGCGTTAGCGGTATCAGATGGTGTTTTACTTTTCTGTAAAGGCATCACAAAGAATATTTGTGTGCCCTGGTGGTGGAATTGGTAGACACAAGGGATTTAAAATCCCTCGACGTTCGCGTTGTGCCGGTTCAAGTCCGGCCCGGGGCACCATCTCATATTAAATGCGACACTAGCTCAGTTGGTAGAGCGCAACCTTGCCAAGGTTGAGGTCACGAGTTCGAACCTCGTGTGTCGCTCCAGGTTTAAGGCCCAGCATCAAAATGCTGGGCCTTTTTTGTATTTCTTAAAATCTTAAATTTCTTCTTCGCGATGTATTTCTTTAAGCACTGAGCTCCTTCAGCTTACTAACTTAACTCCTTGTTAATTTTAGCCATAGCAACGTCACTTCATGGCCATACCTATCCGACTAGTTTAAGTTTAGTCAATCAAAGTTCTGTGAATAAAGACTCATCGATTTAGGCTGAGCAGTAACGTAAATACTAGCTCTGTTAAATGCCTTGGATACTGAAAATAATGTTCTACGATTAAAGAGTGGTATGTTCATAAACCGTTTTGGTTCATGGCGCTGATATTGTAAGGATATTTGTTTAAATAACAGGTATTTGAGAAAAGAAGAAAAGCGTTGTAGATGAGTATGAATGTACAAATATCACTAGGGGGAACTTTGTTGTGATTTGCGTCACTGTTACTAATATGAAAAATCGTTGCCAGAAGATTTTATTTTGTGATAAATTCGCGCGCAATCTCGGAGCGTAATTAACAACGTTTGATCTCTGGGGGATACGCGTAGTGACCATTCAAGCTGATTGTGACACTGCGTAGGGTAGGTATCGGCAAAGCCTTTTGTCGATAGACGGGATACTAATGCTGTAAAAGCGGCATATTAATGGGAAACCCAACATTGAAACCTTTGAATAAACACACACTAATCAGCTTCATACTGCCGAAATGTCCTGTTTTACAAAACGGGTGCATTACGGAACCTTGATTAATCCCTTTTACATATAAAGTCACGAATATCGTGGCAGATGATCTGTATTTGTCATTTTGCACTGACAAATGCGGAGGGGTATACACACCTCCTGTAACTTCATTCCAATGATTATTAATACAGGATATAGAATTATTATAATTCAAGGGATTATGTAGTATGAGCACTGCCTTTGAAGTCGATAGCAATATCGCAAACATTTTTTCGTCTCAGGTTCCTATCGTTGAGGGAACGTATGACTTAACGCCAGATCAAGTATTGATTGATCAGGCTGAGCATGAATCTGAAGTGCGTTCTTATCCACGTCGCTTGCCAATCGCAATCAAACAAGCTTTTGGTTGCTTGGTTGAAGATACACGTGGACAGATCTTTTTAGACTGCCTTGCGGGGGCGGGCACTCTAGCTTTGGGGTATAACCATCCTGAAATAAACCAAGCTCTGAAAGAGCAATTAGATTCGGGTCTGCCATATCAGACGCTAGATATTGCAACATCAGCAAAAACGACGTTTATTCAATCTGTTAAATCTTTTCTTCCTCAAGAGTTAAGTGAGAACAGCGTTATCCAATTTTGTGGTCCGTCTGGAGCCGATGCAGTTGAAGCCGCGATCAAACTCGCGAAGCAGACTACTGGTCGCAACACCATGTTTGCTTTTCGTGGCGCATATCATGGTATGACTAACGGCACAATGGGCATGATGGGCAACCTAGGTACGAAAGCGCGTCGAACTGGTTTAATGTCAGATGTGCACTTTATGCCTTTCCCATACAATCTGCGTTGTCCATTTGGGCTTGGCGGTGATGAAGGTGCGAAAGCAAGCATTCGTTATATCGATCGTCTTTTAAACGATGATGAATCGGGCATTATGAAGCCTGCTGCGATCATCGTTGAGCCAGTGCAAGGTGAGGGTGGTGTTGTTCCTGCGCCAGCATTCTGGCTGCGAGAGTTACGTCGTATTTGTGATGAACACGGTATCTTACTGATCTTCGATGAGATCCAGTGTGGTGTTGGTAAAACTGGCTACAATTTCGCATTTGAAGAGTCGGGAATTGTTCCAGATATCCTGTGTTTATCAAAAGCTATTGGCGGTGGCTTACCAATGTCGCTATTGGTTATCAACAAGCAGCATGATACTTGGAAGCCGGGCGAACACACAGGTACGTTTCGTGGCAATCAGTTAGCCATGGTCTCTGGTGCGAAAGCATTAGAAATCATCCAGCGTGACAATCTGGTTGAGCATGCCAATATTGCGGGCCAGTATTTGCACTATGGTCTTGAAAGCATTCAAAAGCGCGTGAACTGTATCGCAGAAGTACGTGGCAAAGGCTTGATGCTTGGTGTGGAGATTAAAAATCCAAACGGTGAGCTCAATAAATTTGGCGAACCTCAAGCGGATAGTGAACTCACTCTTTCCATTCAACGCGCAGCACTTGAGCGTGGCTTGATCGTTGAGAAAGGCGGACGTGAAGGTGCAGTAATTCGCTTCCTTCCTCCTCTTATCATCTCGTTTGAGCAAATCGACTTTGCTTTACGTGTATTTGAAGACGCGATTTTAGCAGCAGGCGGTAGTCACATCGAAACTCAGCCACAAGATGAATGGAAGAAGCATTTCATCCACACTGGAGAGTTGGGCAGCAATGAGTTTGCTTCGGTGATGAATCACACTACGACAGCAATGAAATCAGTGTTTGAACAGGTTGCTGCACCATACTCAGGTATGGATCCAAAAGCATTGGAAGCAGCGATCCATGCTGTTGATCTTGACAATAAAAATGCGCCTCTCAAAACGGTTATTGATGATGCAGCCGAGTTGGTCGCGAAAAACGCGATTTTTACTCAACATCCAGATTGTATCGCTCACCTTCATACTCCACCGTTGATGCCTGCTATTGCCGCAGAGGCAATGATTGCGGCTTTGAACCAATCAATGGACTCATGGGATCAAGCTTCATCAGCGACTTATGTTGAACAGAAAGTTGTGAACTGGCTATGCGATAAATACGAGTTAGGTGAAAAAGCGGACGGTATCTTCACGAGCGGCGGCACGCAAAGTAATCAAATGGGTTTGATGCTTGCGCGTGATTGGATTGCTGACAAACTCAGTGCGCACTCAATTCAAAAGCTTGGCCTTCCTGAATACGCAGACAAGCTGCGTATTGTATGTTCGAAAAAATCCCACTTCACGGTTCAAAAATCAGCGTCTTGGATGGGGTTGGGTGAAAAAGCGGTTATGACCGTCGATGCTAATGCCGATGGAACGATGGATGTCACTAAGTTAGACGAAGTTCTAAATCAGGCAAAAGCAGAAGGTTTGATCCCATTTGCAATTGTCGGCACAGCGGGCACAACGGATCACGGTGCTATTGATGACCTAGACTTTATCGCCGATATGGCAGCGAAACATGACATGTGGATGCACGTCGACGGTGCATACGGTGGAGCTCTGATTCTAAGTAGCCAAAAAGCCCGTCTGAAAGGTTGTGAGCGTGCACACTCCATCAGCGTAGACTTCCACAAGTTGTTTTACCAAACCATCAGTTGTGGCGCGCTGTTGGTGAATGACAAGTCTAACTTTAAATTCCTGCTTCATCACGCAGACTACTTGAACCGCGAACACGACGAACTACCGAACTTGGTGGATAAGTCTATTGCTACAACTAAGCGTTTTGATGCGCTCAAAGTGTTTATGACGATGCAAAGCGTGGGGCCAAAAGCCCTAGGCGATATGTACGATCATTTGCTTGATCAGACGCTTGAAGTTGCGGACATGATTCGAGATAACAAACACTTTGAGTTGTTGGCTGAACCATCGCTATCTACGGTTCTGTTCCGCGCGACACATGAATCAGCGGATCTTGACGAACTGAACAAAACGTTGCGCTTAGAAGCGTTAACACGCGGTATCGCGGTATTGGGTGAAACCATTGTCGACGATAAAACCGCGCTTAAATTTACGATTTTGAACCCGTGTCTGACGACGGCGGACTTTGAATCTTTGCTCTCAAAAATCAATACGCTAGCGGCAGAGCTAGTTTAACAAAGGTAACGGAAAACTATGGCAATTCTACAGATTGGTGCAGGCGGCGTTGGCTGGGTAGTTGCACATAAAGCAGCACAAAACAACGACGTTCTGGGTGATATCACAATCGCATCACGTACCGTAGGTAAGTGTGAGAAAATCATCGAATCGATTCAGAAGAAAAACAATCTGAAAGATTCAACTAAGAAACTAGAAGCTCGTGCGGTAAACGCGGACGACGTAGATTCTTTAGTTGCTTTAATTAAAGAAGTGCAGCCTGACTTAGTGATCAACGCGGGTCCTCCTTGGGTGAACATGTCTATTATGGAAGCATGTTACCAAGCTAAAGTGTCATACCTTGATACATCTGTTGCGGTTGATTTGTGCTCTGAAGGCCAACAAGTACCTCAAGCTTACGATTGGCAGTGGGGCTACCGTGAGAAGTTTGAAGAGGCGGGTATCACAGGTATTCTTGGTGCCGGTTTCGATCCGGGCGTAGTATCGGTGTTTGCTGCATACGCGGTGAAACATCTGTTCGATGAAATCGATACTATCGACGTAATGGATGTAAACGCAGGTGACCACGGTAAGAAGTTCGCAACTAACTTTGACCCAGAAACGAACATGCTTGAGATTCAAGGTGATTCCTTCTACTGGGAAAACGGCGAGTGGAAACAAGTACCTTGTCACTCACGTATGCTTGAGTTTGAATTCCCGAACTGTGGTTCACATAAAGTGTACTCAATGGCGCACGACGAAGTTCGATCTATGCAAGAGTTCATCCCGGCGAAACGCATTGAGTTTTGGATGGGGTTCGGTGACCGTTACCTGAACTATTTCAACGTAATGCGCGATATTGGTCTACTCAGCCCAGACCCACTGACGCTGCACGACGGCACGGTAGTCCAACCTCTACACGTATTGAAAGCGCTACTGCCGGACCCAACATCTCTCGCACCAGGTTACACAGGCTTAACGTGTATCGGTACTTGGGTACAAGGTAAGAAAGACGGTAAAGATCGCAGCGTATTTATCTACAACAACGCAGATCACGAAGTTGCATACGAAGATGTTGAACACCAAGCTATCTCATACACCACTGGCGTACCTGCGATCACCGCGGCTTTGCAGTTTTTCCGTGGTAAGTGGGCAGACAAAGGCGTGTTCAACATGGAGCAGCTAGATCCAGACCCATTCCTAGAAACCATGCCATCGATTGGTCTAGATTGGCATGTTCAAGAACTGGAGCCAGGACAACCTGTTATCCATAAATTGAAGTAAGAATTTAGCGACTCTTATTTGTACGTTTAAGCCGATGCACTTGCGTCGGCTTTGTTCGATTTTATAGTGCCTTTGCTAAGGCGAAGGGACGTAAGGTATCAAAATGCAACAAAACGAACTAAAAACGCCATACTTCATGATCAATGAAGACAAGCTGATTGAGAACCTAGAGAAAGCAAAACAGCTAAAAGACATCTCTGGTGTGAAGCTTGTATTAGCACTGAAGTGCTTCTCAACATGGGGTGTATTCGACATCATCAAGCCTTACCTAGACGGAACAACCAGCTCTGGCCCGTTTGAAGTGAAGCTTGGCTACGAAACGTTCGGTGGTGAGACACACGCATACAGTGTGGGTTACAGCGAAGATGACGTTCGCGACGTGGCGGACATCTGTGACAAGATGATCTTTAACTCTCAGTCACAGCTAGCGGCTTATCGTCATATTGTCGAAGGTAAAGCATCGATTGGCTTGCGACTAAACCCAGGTGTGAGCTACGCAGGGCAAGACTTAGCAAACCCAGCTCGTCAATTCTCTCGTCTTGGTGTTCAGGCTGATCACATCAAACCGGAAATTTTTGATGGTATTGATGGCGTAATGTTCCACATGAACTGTGAGAACAAAGACGTGGATGCGTTTATCGGCTTACTCGATGCTATTTCAGAGCAGTTTGGCGAGTACCTAGATAAGCTGGACTGGGTAAGCATGGGTGGCGGCGTTTTCTTCACATGGCCGGGGTACGACATCGAGAAGTTGGGTTTAGCGCTTAAAGCATTCTCAGAGAAACACGGCGTACAAATGTATCTAGAGCCGGGTGAAGCGATCATCACTAAGACAACCGATCTTGTTGTAACAGTGGTTGATATTGTGGAGAACGTGAAGAAGACGGCGATTGTCGATTCAGCAACAGAAGCTCACCGTTTGGATACGCTTATCTACAACGAGCCAGCGTCCATTCTTGAAGCATCTGAAAACGGTGAACATGAATACGTGATTGGATCGTGCTCTTGTTTAGCTGGTGACCAGTTTTGCGTGGCGAACTTCGAACAGCCTCTCGAGATCGGACAGCGTCTGCACATTCTAGATAGTGCAGGTTACACCATGGTGAAACTGAACTGGTTTAACGGTCTACGTATGCCTTCGGTTTACTGTGAACGCTCGAATGGTGACATTCAAAAACTGAATGAATTTGACTACTCTGATTTCAAACGTTCACTATCTCAGTGGTCGGTGAAATAAAACGTATTGAGTATTAGAACGACAAAGAGCAGCTGAATTGCTGCTCTTTTTTATTGGGGAAGCGTTAAAGGTATGCAGTTAGCTTTCTACAATTACACGAGTGTCTTCACTCAGAGATTCTAACTCATTAGCCACGTCCTCTATCTCTAGCTCGCTAGGCAGTTTAATCGCCATTTTTGCGCTGAATAAGCTGGAGCTTACCCCACCGCCGCCTGCAATGAATACGCGTTGGCAATCCATATCTAGAATTGAAATGCCTTGATTATCGAGAACGTGAGTAATTTCATTCACAATACCTGCTCTATCGTTGGCATCTAAGCGAAGCTGAAAGATGGTGTCTTCACGATGCGAGTGAGGATCCGAGTCAACGAACCTAACCACAAGAGTTTGACATGAAGAGAACGCCTCTTTAACGATGTCGGCATTTTCTCTTGGAAGCTCTACTTTGATGACACCTGCAACTTGATCTTCGATAAAGTTTACTTTGCTTATCAGCCATTTACCGCCATTTTCATGAGTAATTGCTGCGAGCTCTTTGATGGTTGCGGGTGACGCTTGTCCGACAAAATTAACAATAAATACGGTGTTCATAATGTCCCCTCCTGGAATAAGGTTTGGACGCAGTACGAATAAACGTGCTACTTAAGTTATTGGAATAAATCCTTTTATTTAGTGTAGGTGCTAGGAGAGGGTTATGTTTGATGAAAGTCAATTTTTGACACTAATTCGTGAAGCAAATAATTAAAACGATGTTTAGGGCACAAAAAAGCAGCCATCATAAGGCTGCTTTTCTACTGAGTATCAACTCAAGTCAAGGCTAAAATGTTACTTTTAGTTCGACACCGTAAAATTGGCTATCGTAGTTGGCGCCTGCGTCCATTGCGAATTTTGCGACGTCTTGATTACCAAACCAAGGTGATGAATTAAATTGTAGTTCTGCACTACCGCCCCATGTATCGGTTACCCAATAATGGATATGTCCAACAGGGTTTAGGAAGAAGAGTGATACATCACCGACGGTTTCAGAGCCCATGACTTCGCCGCCGTTTGCTACAATATCTTGCTCAGCAGTGAGCATCATTTCGCCAACCACAGCACCAAAGAATGGAGTGATAAAAATATCCTGCCAAGATGGCACTTCTGCAAATGCTTCTACTCCGTACTCCCAAAAGAACGTTGACATGGTTGCGGAGTACAAGAATGACTGAAACTCGTTATAGCCAGCGTGGCGTGCGGCTGTGTAGTAAACGCCGCCAAAATAAGGATGCATGATGTAGTTGAGGACATGTTCATCACGATCCCAAACAGGCCCGTCAGAGACATTATCTTTCCATTTTTGACCCAGCTTACTCATGTCTCGGTCTTCTTCGTCCCACTTAGTGATGCTTTCTGGAAGGAAAGTCATCATACCAACGGTTGCGATACTCAGGCCAAGAATGGTGTAGGTTTGACCCATGAGGTAATCCCAGTCTTTATCTTGAGGGATAATGAGATGTTTAGGCTGAAGCCCTGCATCAAGATTTAATGAATCATCATTATTCTGTTCAAACATAAGACCGCGATTTTGAGACTCGAAGGTGTACAGAGTCGTCGTTTCGCAGTAACCTGACAAGCAATCAGGTGTGTAAGAAAACTCCGTATGACTGGTCATATCGTACTGACTTGCGTGCGCAAGTGCTGACGAAGTCAAGCAAAGGCCAGTTAGAGTTTTCTTGAACATGGATGATTTTGACACAAAGGTCTCCGAGTTGATGGTGTGATGATCGGGCTCGCAATTATCCCTCAAAACATCAACCATTTAAATACTTGATCCTTATTTAGTCCCAATATATCTCGTCGAGATTCGTCCAAATAAAAAGAAAAATAAGCACTATAACGAATAATAGGATTGTGCTTATGTTCAGGAGTCAGTTGTGAAAATAGCAATGCTTAGTACCGGTGAGGAAGTGCTCCACGGTGATATTGTTGATACTAATGCGGCATGGTTGTCTAGCCTGTTTTATCAACATGGATTTGGCTTAACAAAGCGTTCAACGGTTGGTGATAGCCTGTCGAGCTTGGTTGAAGAGTTTTTAATGTTGAGCTTCAACAATGACGTGGTGATCGTGAATGGTGGTTTAGGGCCAACGACCGATGATATGAGTGCGGCCGCCGCTGCGAGAGCAGCTGAGTGTAAACTCGTGCTTTTCAAAGAGTGGCTGCAGCATCTAGAAAGTTTGTATGCTCGACGTGGCATCCCAATGCCAGACAGTAATTTAAAACAAGCCATGCTACCAGAAACGGCTGAGATTCTGGATAACCCGATAGGCACGGCCTGTGGTTTTAAGATGCTGATTAATGATGCCATTTTTTATTTTACGCCGGGTGTGCCAAGTGAATTTAAGCTTATGGCAGAGACGCAAATTTTGCCTGATCTGAGAAGAGCTTTTCCAGAGGTGCAAGGTTCATGTTGTAGTCGAATCTATACGTTCGGCCTTTCCGAATCCGGCATCTCGGACAAGCTTGATCAGCTAAAACTTCCTCAAGGGTATGAGCTTGGTTATCGCTCTTACTTACCTTTTATTGAAGTGAAACTCTTTGGCCCTTCTGACCAGCTTGAACAGCGTTTGAAGTTGGTACAGATGATCAATAAGCATCTTGAAAGCAATACCGTTAGTATTGATTTACCTATGGTTGAAAATGTCGGCCAGCTGTTGGTGGATAAAGAGTTAACCGTGTCGGTTTCCGAAAAAAGCAGTGGTGGATACTTAACTTATTGGTTAAATAGTGATGAAAAAGCTGAAAGGCAACTTGGACATGGTTGGGTACTACCAAGCCAGACTCAAGCGATGAGCAACAGCGGAGACCCATTAGCAGAAACGTTTGCTCTGGCAGGAGCGACGCGAGAGAAGTGTGGGACGGATTTATCACTCGTCACTGGCGATATTGAAGAGGGTGTTTTTTCCGTCGCTTTATCGACACCGTCAGGCGAGTGGGGAGCGTTATATAAACTCTCGAAAAAGTATCAGCGCAATGATCAAGTTAAAGTGATCAGCACGGCAGCACTAGACTTGTTGCGTCGCTACCTAGAACGTAAACCGATGTTTGCACATTATGCATTTTTAGAGAAAGTTAAAGAGATGCATCTCCCAGGTAGTGCTTTATAACCAGAGACCTATGACAGCCTGAGAGATAAAACACGTAGATATAAAAAAGCCAAGGTAATCACCTTGGCTTTTGCGTTTTATACCGTCGAGTCACGTTATGCGCGCTGCTTTTCTTTCATCGCGTAGTTAACGCCACTGAGTGACAAATCCGATTTTGCTTTACAGATACAAGGTAATATCTCATCACTTTGCGTGTAAGCCATGGCAAAACCAACATACTCCACTTCACCAGATTCCAACTTGCAGCGACAAGCGCCACAGTGCCCATCACGACAGTTGTATTCTGGTAATAAGCCAGCTTGCTCCATTGTTTCCAAAATTGTATTGGAAGGGTTAGATTCAATACTGATGAGTTTGTTGATTTTGAGTGTTGCCATTACAGCTCGAATCCTTCGAAGTCGTCTGCGCGAACTTCATTGTCAATTTGACCCACAAGGTAAGAAGAAATTTCCGCTTCTTGAGGCGCAACTTGAACGTTATCTGAAGACAACCAAGCGTTAATCCATGGGATTGGGTTGGTTGTTGCTTCTGGATAAGCTGCAGGTAGACCTACTGCTTGCATACGGATGTTGGTGATGTATTCAACATATTGGCTTAGGATGTCTTTGTTTAGACCGATCATAGAGCCATCTTTGAATAGATACTCTGCCCACTCTTTTTCTTGCTCAGCCGCTTCTTTGAATAGGTCAAAACAGTCTTGTTTTGCTTCTTCTGCGATTTGCATGAAAGTGAAATCATCCTGACCGTTACGTAGCAAGTTGATCATGTGTTGCGTACCGTTCAGGTGAAGCGCTTCATCACGTGCAATCAGCTTAATGATTTTCGCGTTACCTTCCATTAGCTCACGCTCAGCGAAAGCGAATGAACATGCGAAACTAACGTAGAAACGGATGGCTTCTAGTGCGTTAACAGACATCAGACAGATGTACAGTTTCTTCTTCAGATCGTACAGACTAACCTTAACCGTTTCACCGTTAAGGACATGCTCACCTTCACCGTAGCGATGGTAATCATTCGTCGCTTGAATCAAATCGTCGTAGTAGTGCGCGATGTCTTTTGCACGCTTCAGGATGTGCTCGTTCTCAACGATATCATCAAATACCACAGCAGGGTCGTTCACGATGTTACGAATAATGTGCGTGTAAGAACGAGAGTGAATCGTTTCAGAGAAAGACCAAGTCTCAATCCAAGTCTCTAGTTCCGGCAGAGATACAAGCGGTAGCAGTGCCACGTTAGGGCTACGACCTTGGATAGAGTCTAGAAGCGTTTGGTACTTCAAGTTAGAGATGAAGATGTGCTTCTCGTGATCTGGCAGTTTGTTGTAATCGATACGGTCACTAGATACGTCTACTTCTTCTGGACGCCAGAAGAAAGAAAGTTGTTTCTCGATAAGCTTTTCGAAAATCTCAAACTTTTGTTGGTCGTAGCGTGCAACGTTTACTGATTGACCTAGGAACATTGGTTCCTTCAACTGGTCATTCTTTTTTTGGTTAAAAGTACTGTAAGCCATAATGCCTCAATTCCTTTTAAACCTCCCCATAAGGGGAGGTTATCGATAGTCTGTCTTTACGGAGTGTTGGGTGCGGGTAGATTAAATCTTACAACCGCCGCCAGCACAATCGTCATCTTGTGGTTGAACAGCGTCTTTCTGTTCATCTTTTGCGCCATCACGAGTGTTATGGTAGTAAAGCGTTTTCACACCAAACTTGTACGCTGTTAGCAGGTCTTGAAGCAGTTTCTTCATTGGTACCTTGCCAGTCTCGTAACGTGACGGGTCGTAGTTAGTATTAGCAGAGATAGCTTGGTCAACAAACTTCTGCATAATACCCACAAGATGTAGGTAACCGTCGTTCGAACCGATGTTCCAAAGCAGTTCATAGTTGTCTTTAAGTTCAGTGAACTCAGGTACAACTTGCTTCAGAATACCGTCTTTCGAAGCTTTTACTGAAACATAACCACGTGGTGGCTCAATACCGTTAGTTGCGTTTGAAATCTGAGAAGATGTCTCAGAAGGCATTAGCGCAGTCAGTGTTGAGTTACGTAGGCCGTGCTCCATAATTTCTTTACGTAGGCTGTCCCAGTCGTAGTGCAGCGCTTCGTCACAAATTAGGTCGATATCTTTCTTGTACGTATCAATCGGCAGTAAGCCTTTCGCGTAGTTCGTTTCGTCGAATGAAGGGCACTTGCCTTGCTCTTTCGCCAGTTCTACCGATGCTTTTAGTAGGTAGTACTGCATTGCTTCGAACGTACGGTGAGTCAGGCCATTTGCGCTACCGTCAGAGTATTTCACGCCATGTTTCGCTAAGTAATAAGCGAAGTTGATCACACCAACACCTAGCGTACGACGGTTCATCGTCGATTTGTATGCCGCTGGTAGAGGGTAATCTTGATAATCAAGCAGTGCATCTAGCGCACGAACAACAAGATCAGATAGCTCTTCGAAATCATCTAGAGACTTGATAGCACCAAGGTTGAAGGCAGAAAGCGTACATAGTGCGATCTCGCCCGAGTCATCTTCAACGTTAGTTAATGGCTTCGTTGGCAGTGCGATTTCTAGACATAGGTTCGATTGACGAACTGGCGCTACTTCAGAATCAAATGGGCTGTGAGTATTACAGTGGTCCACGTTCTGAATGTAGATACGACCTGTTGATGCACGCTCTTGCATTAGCAGAGTGAACATTTCAATCGCTTTAACCGTTTCTTTCTTGATTGAAGGATCGTTCTCGTACTTCACGTATAGACGCTCAAACTCTTCTTGGTTTTCGAAGAATGCGTCGTATAGACCCGGTACGTCTGAAGGTGAGAATAGTGTGATGTTGCCACCCTCAACTAAACGTTGGTACATCAGTTTGTTTAACTGAACACCGTAGTCCATGTGACGAACACGGTTCTCTTCAACACCACGGTTGTTTTTAAGCACCATTAGAGAGCGAGCTTCGCCGTGCCACATTGGGTAGAATACAGTCGCTGCGCCACCACGAACACCACCTTGCGAACAACATTTTACTGCGGTTTGGAAGTATTTGTAGAACGGGATACAGCCAGTGTGGAATGCTTCACCACCGCGAATCTCTGAACCTAATGCACGGATACGACCAGCGTTGATACCAATACCAGCGCGCTGAGATACGTAACGAACAATCGAGCTTGCTGTTGCGTTGATAGAATCAAGACTGTCGCCACACTCGATCAGAACACATGAGCTGAACTGGCGAGTAGGGGTGCGCACGCCAGACATAATTGGCGTAGGTAGAGAAATCTTAAATGTCGATGTCGCATCGTAGAAACGCTTGATGTAATCAAGACGCGTTGCTTTTGGATATTTCGCAAATAGGCACGCTGCTACAAGGATATATAAGAACTGAGCACTTTCGTAAATTTGGCCCGTTACACGGTTTTGTACGAAGTACTTGCCCTCTAGCTGCTTAACTGCCGCGTATGAGAAGTTTAGGTCGCGTTTATGGTCGATGTACGCATCAAGTTCGTCGAGTTCTGCTTTTGTGTAGTCTTCTAGAATATGTTGATCGTACTTACCCATATCGACGAGGCGAGACACGTGATCATAAAGCGTTGGTGGCTCGTATTGGCCATACGCTTTTTTACGCAGATGGAATACCGCTAGGCGAGCAGCTAGGTATTGGTAATCCGGAGTCTCTTCAGAGATCAGGTCTGCCGCAGACTTGATGATTGTCTCGTGAATATCTGTCGTTGTGATGCCGTCGTAAAACTGGATGTGAGCGCGAAGTTCTACTTGAGAAACCGAAACATTATCTAGACCTTCTGCAGCCCAAGTGATAACGCGGTGGATTTTATCCAGATCGATACTTTCTTTACGGCCATCACGCTTGGTGACGGTAAGTTGTTGGTTCATTCTGCTTTATTTCCCTAAGAAAACTGATAAAAGCCGTATTTTTGTTTGTTTATGTGCAATATGAGTAAAGCTTGCGGCGGCTTTGTGATCAAAGTCTATCTATATATTGTCGCTTAAACACAACATATAGGGGTTCATTTGTTTGCGGGTTACAAGATAGTGCTATTACACTGATTTATCAAGGTACAGATCGGGGATGACTTGTGGATAACTGACAAAATGAAAAAAATCAGTAAGTGAACACTAACCGATGAGAAAAGGGCAGACTTGAATGGTTAAAAGCACGGTTTTGAGATCGGTTTAGAAATAACCGCATGCAAAAATATTTTCCTTGATCTTTGGCCGTTTTTATCTACGAAAAATAGGTTGGTTAAAATGGAATCTAGAGCACGAATTTTAGGCATAAAAAGACAAAAAAAGCGGCAACTTTGTGCTACCGCTTTCGATTCATTTTCTACAAAAAATGTCAATCACAAAACGCATTTTTTAACATGATGGCGTTCAGTATTTTTTAGTATGAACGATGTAGTTTACGTCTACATTACGGCCGAGTTTGTAACTGTCATTAAGAGGGTTGTAATGCAGGCCCGTAATGCCCATTTCCGTTAGGTCAGTTTGGTCTATCATCTTCATCATTTCGGCAGGCTTGATAAACTTCTCGTGCTCGTGAGTCCCCTCAGGAACAATCTTAAGAAGTTTCTCTGCACCGACAATAGCAAACAAGTATGACTTGATGTTTCGGTTCAAGGTTGAGAAAAACACGTGACCACCAGGTTTTACTAGCGCAGCACAAGAGCGGATAACGGAGAGAGGATCTGGAACGTGTTCAAGCATCTCCATACAAGTCACGACATCGTAAGTCCCTGCGTTTTCTATAGCGTGGTCTTCTATTGTGCTCTGAATGTAGGTCAGTTGAGTACCTGTTTCTAATGCATGTAGTCGTGCGACTTCTAAAGGTTCTTTGCCCATATCAAGTCCAGTCACAATAGCGCCTTCTTTCGCCATGCTTTCAGCAAGAATGCCACCACCACAGCCGACATCAAGTGCGCGCTTGCCAAACAAGCCATTTGCTTTTTCAAGTACATAGTTCAAACGAAGTGGGTTAATTTGATGAAGTGGCTTAAACTCGCCTTCTAAATCCCACCATCGAGAAGCCATGTCCTCGAATTTCTTAATTTCACTTGGGTCGACGTTTTGTGCTTTAGTCATAATTGGTTTTATTGCATTCAATCTGAGTCCTTTAGAGGGCGTCAGTATACTCCAACGTTTTATACCCAAACAACCTCGATGTGCTTAGTGAAGGGACAATGACAGAGTTCACTGGCGCGGCAACAACAGGTTTCTGTAACTTTGAAAACGCTTGCATTATTTTCGGTTCACCCTTGAACTAGTGCCAGTGACAATACTCTAAAACCTGCATTTTTGACGTTGTGTGGATATATTGGGATTAACGATTTCACCTCGGTTTTATACGTACAGAGTCCGATTTTGCTCAATGTTGACCGAAATATAACCACTAATCAGAAAGATATGGGATGAGTGTGCAAATTCTCGACATTTGATTCATAACCAAGCTCACAACCTGATAAAAGGAGAGGGAAAGTGATGCCGAAGTGATGAATTGTGTGTTATATTTTTGCACCTTACACGTATCGTAATTACGATCAGATAATAGAGGGATAATGGCTCTATGAGCGATTTAGCTAAAGAGATCACGCCCGTAAACATTGAAGATGAGCTTAGAGGTTCATATCTAGACTATGCGATGTCAGTCATCGTGGGTCGTGCTCTTCCAGATGTGCGTGATGGCCTAAAACCAGTACACCGCCGCGTTTTATTCGCGATGAACGTACTAGGCAACGATTGGAACAAACCATATAAAAAATCAGCCCGTGTTGTCGGCGACGTAATCGGTAAATATCACCCACACGGTGATAGTGCTGTGTACGACACAATCGTACGTATGGCTCAACCGTTCTCGCTTCGTTACATGCTGGTCGATGGTCAAGGTAACTTTGGCTCTATCGATGGCGACTCTGCTGCGGCAATGCGTTACACCGAAGTTCGAATGGCAAAAATTGCCCACGAACTATTGGCTGACCTAGACAAAGAGACCGTAGACTACGTACCAAACTACGACGGTACTGAGCAGATCCCAGCGGTTCTTCCAACTAAAATTCCAAACCTATTGGTTAACGGTGCTTCTGGTATCGCAGTAGGTATGGCAACCAACATCCCGCCTCATAACCTTGGCGAAGTGATCGATGGCTGTCTTGCATACATCAATAATGAAGAAATCACTATTGATGAACTAATGGATTACATTCCTGGTCCTGATTTCCCAACGGCGGCGCTGATCAGCGGTCGTAAAGGCATTGTAGACGCGTACAAAACAGGTCGCGGCAAAATCTACATGCGTTCGAAAGCGGACATCGAAGTGGAGAAGAATGGTAAAGAAACCATCATCGTCACTGAGATCCCATACCAGGTAAACAAAGCTCGCTTGATCGAAAAGATCGCTGAGCTAGTTAAAGATAAGAAAGTTGAAGGCATCAGTGCACTGCGCGACGAGTCAGATAAAGATGGTATGCGTATTGTTATTGAATGTAAGCGCGACGCTGTGGGCGAAGTGGTTCTAAACAACCTATACGCTCAGACTCAGTTGCAAACCACTTTCGGTATCAACATGGTGGCCCTAAACAATGGCCAACCACAGCTATTCAACCTGAAAGATATGTTGAAGTGCTTCGTTGATCACCGTCGTGAAGTTGTGACTCGTCGTACTATTTTCGAACTACGTAAAGCGCGTGAACGTGCCCACATCCTTGAAGGTTTAGCGCTAGCGCTTGCCAACATTGATGAAATCATTGAGCTTATCCGTAAGGCGCCAACACCGGCTGAAGCAAAAGCGGGTCTTATTGCTCGTGGTTGGGATTTAGGCAACGTTTCAGCAATGCTAGAGCGTGCAGGTACTGATGCAGCACGCCCTGAGTGGCTAGAGCCTCAATATGGTATCCGCGATGGTCAGTACTTCCTGACTGAGCAACAAGCACAAGCAATTCTAGATCTACGTTTACATAAACTAACAGGTCTAGAACACGAGAAGATTCTTGGCGAATACAAAACACTTCTAGAAGAAATCGCTGAACTCATGCATATCCTTGCAAGCACTGAGCGTTTGATGGAAGTGATCCGCGAAGAACTTGAAGCGGTTCGTGACGGCTTTGATGATGCTCGTCGTACAGAAATCACAGCTGCGAGCCATGATATCGACATGGAAGAGCTGATCGCACGTGAAGACGTTGTGGTTACTCTATCGCACGGTGGTTACGTTAAGTACCAAGTACTGAGCGACTACGAGTCACAGCGCCGTGGTGGTAAAGGTAAGAGTGCGACCAAGATGAAAGATGAAGACCACATTGAGCGTCTTCTAGTGGCGAATACCCACGATAATATCTTGTGTTTCTCTACTCGCGGTAAAACATACCGTCTGAAAGTTTACCAATTGCCTCTAGCGAGCCGCACTGCTCGTGGTAAGCCAATTGTGAACATCCTTCCACTAGAAGAAGGTGAGCGCATTACCGCGATTCTGCGTGTTGATGAATTCTCTGAAGACAAATTCATCTTCATGGCAACAGGTGACGGTACGGTTAAGAAAACGCCGTTGAACCAATTTGCAAATGTTCGTTCAAATGGTCTGATTGCGGTAAACCTACGTGAAGACGATTCGTTAATCGGTGTGGATATCACTAACGGCGAAAACGAAATCATGCTGTTCTCTAAAGCGGGTAAAGTGGTTCGCTTTAAAGAAGCAGAAGAAATTCCAGTACTTGACGAAAATGGTAAGCCAGTTCTTGATGAGAATGGTCAGCCAGAGATCAAGTTTAAAGGTGTTCGTCCTATGGGTCGTACTGCCTCTGGTGTTCGTGGTATGAAACTGGCTGAAAATGACCAAGTGGTATCACTTATCGTTCCTTCGCACGAAGGCGACATCCTAACAGTTACAGAAAACGGTTACGGTAAACGTACAGCGCTGAGTGAGTACCCGACAAAAGGTCGTGGCACTCAAGGTGTCGTTTCTATCAAAGTTTCTGAGCGAAACGGCCCGGTAGTTGGTGCTATCCAGGTTGTTGAAGGTGATGAAATGATGATGATCACCGACGCTGGTACACTAGTACGTACTCGTGTGGGTGAAGTTAGCCAGGTTGGTCGTAACACGCAAGGTGTAACGCTTATCCGTACTGCGGAAGACGAATCTGTTGTTGGTTTGCAACGTATTGAAGAAGTTGATGAAGAAGAGCTGCCTGCTGGTGAAGAAGCAGAAGCGTTAGAGTCAACAGACGAAAATACGCAGCAAGATACTCCAGAAGCGCCAGCCGCTGATGATGCAGAGGAAGGTAACGAAGAGTAATCTTTCGTCACTATTCTAATGTAAAAAGCCGAGCCTCAGTTGCTCGGCTTTTTTGTACCTCTATCAACGCAATACAAGCATTAAACCAGTACACTAATACTCAGTTTGTCTAGGGAGCGCGTTATGTCTGTTTGGTTTTTCATTGCCATCACTTTGATGGGATTATTCGTCGTCGTATTATCGCTCAGCGCTTCAAGAGTAAGAGCGGCACAATGGTTCGGTTTTTGTGCTTTGGTACTAGTGTTAACCAGCGCTAGCTTCTTATTGTTGCGTCAATCTCCTCCACAACCTATTCAAGCTGAAGTCTCTCGAATGATGACTGCTCGCGATATCATGCGGGAAATTCAAGACCAATTGCGTGAAGACCCAAACAATGCCGAATTGTGGTTTCAGCTAGGGCAGGGCTACCTGCTAGAGGGAGAACTGGATGGCGCGCTGATTTGTTTTGATTATGCCATCCAACTGACTGAGCCAGTCGGTGCCACGCAACTTGCTGCGAAAGCGACGACCTTATACTACATTCACCAGCAATCAATGACGCAAGAAGTCAGTTTGCTTCTAGAACAAGCTTTGCAGATAGAACCGCATAATGAAGCGGCTTTGTCGTTGATTGCCAATGATCATTTTCTGTCATTCCGCTTTCAGGAAGCCATTGATACTTGGGTGCTCTTACTCGACTCGAACGATCCAAGCTTGGATCGAGTACAAATTATTAACTCGATCAATAACGCGAAAGAGCTGTTGTAGGCGTAGACTCTAATAAGTAATAGAAGAAAGGTGGGGGACGAATGAAGAATAAAGCGTTCGGAATATTGGTGGTGCTGTGCGGCGCTGTATTAGCGGGTTGTAGCTCTTCCGATCATTCTGGTTCGTCCTCTTCGGTTTATTATTCTTCAGGTTATTACGATCCGTGGTGGTACGATCATGACGACTACTGGATTTATTACTATCCGGGTTGTTGCGACAACGACGATGAATACAAAGAGAAACTAGAAGAGTGGTGGAATGGCTTGGATGAAGAGCAACAGCAATCCATCAAAGACAAAGTCGAAGATTGGAAAGACGGTGATATGTCCGCCAATATCGATAGCATGAAGCGACAGCTTGACGATCATTGGCAATCGCTGCCTGACGAGCAAAAGAAGGAGATTCAAACCAAGTGGGAGAACCGCCCCGAGCGCATCGAGCCTACGGCTTTACAAGATAAAGCGGTGAAAGAAAAGGTTCAACAAAGAAAAGCATTGCCGGAAACGAAGATCCAGCGCCCAGTTACACGCCCAAATGTGCAGATGCCTAAAACACGTCCACATATTCAGCCTAGGCTGAGACTTCCTCGTCGCTAATCTGTTTTCCTCTGCCTTCTATCAAACAAAAAGGGCGCAACGTGCGCCCTTCGTTTTATCCATTTAACCTAGTGTAATCGATACTGATCAGTACGTTGCTTCGCGCTCAGCAGCTGCTTTATCCCATTCTGGTGCCACCGTTTCTAGGAAGTGTTTCTTGTCTGCGTTCATCTTTTCCATATCCATATCTAGTGCTTGTTGCGCTTTTGCTTTGGTCGAGATATCTGGAATTTGAACTGGGTCAGTAATACCTTTTGTTGCCAGTAAACGAACTAACTTAGTACGAGCGTCAGCAGCGCGATCAACTGCGGTACCGAGTACTTCAAGTGCTACCTCAGGAGCATGCATGTGAACACCGTGAGAAGCAATCGCGTAGTCCCAACGCCATTGTGCATGGCGAATATCTTGTAGGATAGGTTGCATCTCTTCTTCTGTTGCCCCTGCTTCCCATGCTGCACCAGCTTCAAAGTGCGCTGCCACAATTTGCTTCTCGGCGGTTAGCTTCATGTTTAGTACTTGCGCTTTGCGAGTCGAAACGATGCCTTGTAGCTGCTCTTTGGTTTGAGTATGGCATTGCGCACAGGTGTCTTCAAAACGATCAAACGGGTTACCCACTTTGTGGTCAGTGTATACCGTACCGTCTTCTTTGGTTACTTTAGGCATGTGACAGTCCACACACACCACTTTGTTTTTGCCATGAATACCCGCTCTCCAAGTTTCGAAACCTGGGTGTTGCGCCTTAAGCATTGGTGCTTTAGAAACGGCGTGCGTCCAATCTTTAAAGTTTAACGCGTCGTAGTATTTCTCCATATCCGCGACGTTGGTCCCCATGCCCCATGGGAATTTGACTGCTTTAGTCGGACCTGTGAAGTAGTACTCGACATGACATTGAGCGCAGACCGATGCTTGCTTATCTAAGCGAGACTGTTCATCAAAGTTTTTACCAATAATATCAAAAGCACGCTCAACGTATGGGCGAGTCAGTGCCAGCGCAGGTTCGCCTTTCTTGAAGGCTTCAGAGCCCGTGTTGTGGCAATCGGAACAACCGATAGGGTTGACGATTTCTGAGCCCAAGCGCGCCCATTTACCTTCAAAATAGCCGTCTTCACCGCGCTCTTCAATTACGCGGGCGACATCTGGGCTTTTACAACTCCAACAAGCCATCGGCATTGGCCCGGAGTTTTCGTCTGCTGGTGCGCCAGTTCTGAGGGTTTGCCTCACATCATCAAGCGCGTAAAAGTGACCGCGCGCTTTGTTGTAGTCTTTAGCAAAACCATAACCGGCCCACAAGATCACCATGTTTGGGTCTTCACTTAAGGCATCTTCAATATGCTCGCTTTCCGATGTGGCTTTCCAAGAGTGATATTGGTCAGGATGGTTTCGTTCAAAGGTATCATTGCGAGGCTCTATGAGACCAGTATCCTCTGCCGCCAAAGGAGCACCAACCAAAAATAATTGGCTGGCGAATAAGGTCGCAACCGCGATAGGTGCGCTCATCCAGTGTTTTATGCTCACGGTGTTATCTCCATATTCGTTTTTATTAGCAGCGTTGTGAGGAGCTATTCCAAATAAGAATCGGAGATCTATCGTTAATATTAATAGTGAATTGAATAGATGAAATAGTGACCGAAATTGGCCTTGTTTTAGATCAAATTATGCTAGTGATCTTAATCATGTTTAAGTTCATATACCCCTAAAGTGGTATATTGTAATCCCCTTTAATCACAGTGTGTTATGGTGATAACCATTTTAAAAATAAGGTGATTAAGTTCGCTTTTTGAACATGTGATTCTACCTCTTAGGAATTATAGAGGTATTATAAATACAGGTTTAGCGTTGTGGCTTTCCAAAATAAGAATTGATGTCATTTGAAGGTGTGAAAATATCTTCAGAGGAAATTAATTGTTGCTCAAATAATAGTTGATAACAGTTATCAATTATTATCGAGCTAAGGAAAGAAAAATATGGGCAATATAAAATTGACCATAGAGACAATGCTGAAATTTCTCTTCATCTTTGCCATCTATGGTTTTTTCACCGCCGCCCATGCGACTTCTTCAGAGCCAGTTGAAGGTGCTCAAGCTGAGCGTCATCAAGTCGAGTTGATCCGTGACCGAGACTATAAATGTCTTCAATGTCATAAGGATGCAAAAGAGACTCTGAATCTATCGCATGATTCGCAAGCGTTATTGAGTCAAGGTAAGCAGCTCAATTGCACTAACTGCCACAGCAACATTGGCCCTGATCACCGTGAAGGCGCACCCGATGTGATTAAGTTTTCTGCTGCGCAATCGAAAGCGGTGCACGACAAAGTGTCCCTTGACCCAAGCTTGATTCTCAAAGCTAATAGCCAGTGTGTGGATTGTCACGCGCCACTTAAGTTAAGAGAAAAGCATTGGACGCACGATGTGCACGCCAAGAATCTCACTTGTTCAAACTGTCATGATGTTCATGCCGCAAAAACCAAAGCTTTGTCTTATGACAGAAAACAGCTGATTAAGCAGTGTGTGGATTGTCACTCTGAATTTGCCGTCGAACCTGAACTTGCCAAAGAAGAGGAGAGATAGCATGAAATGTTCGAGAAGAAACTTTTTAGCTAGCAGCGGTGCGTTGATTTTAACTACAGGCGTTGCGGGCACTTCCGTTGTTAGCTCCTCTCTTTATGCCAGCAACAGTGAACAAGCGAAGCGCATGGGTATGGTTCATGATGAAAATGCCTGCATTGGCTGTACCGCTTGTACCGATGCTTGTCGCGAAGTAAATAAAGTCCCTGAAGGCGTGACGCGACTTAAAATTCATCGCAGTGAACCGATTGGCGAATTCCCAGATGTGGAATACCAGTTTACTCGCGAATCCTGTCAGCACTGTGATAATCCACCATGTGTCTATGTGTGCCCAACAGGCGCAGCATACAAAGATGAAGCGACGGGCATTGTGGATGTACACAAAGAGAAATGTGTCGGATGTGGTTATTGCCTTGCTGCTTGTCCTTACCAAGTGCGCTTCTTTAATCCAGTCGATCACTCTGCGGATAAATGCAACTTCTGCCGCGATACCAACCTGGCGCAAGGTAAGCAGCCAGCTTGCGTGGAATCTTGCCCAACAAAAGCACTCATCTTTGGTGATTTAAATGACCCAGCTAGCGAGGTGAGCAAAGCTATCGAAAGCCATGTTGTCTATCGCGATAAATCGCATTTAGGTACGCAGCCTAAACTGTACAAAATTCCGCATAGTAAAGGGGAGGTGTCATCATGAACGGCTTCGAAAGTGCATTCCACTTTGACTCGTTAGTCTGGGATTGGATTATTGCGATTTACTTATTCCTTGCTGGGATGTCAGCAGGTGCGGTGATGATTTCTATCTATTTAAAACGCAAAGTGATTGAAGGTGATCCCGCAAACAATGGCATTATAAAAGCAATGGCTTGGCTAGCGCCATTTGGCATTATTTCTGGCTTAGTGATTTTGATTTTCCACTTAACTAAACCGCTTGAGTTTTGGAAGATCATGATTTACTACAACCCGACTTCCGTGATGTCGATGGGCGTTGTCTTGTTCCAAGTGTACATGCTAGTGCTGTTTGTTTGGATCGGCGTTATCTTCCGTCATCAAATCATCAGCTTTTGTGAAGGGAAGTTACCGAGCAAACTGTTGGATTTTGCCGATGGCATCTTGATTAAAGCAGGGAAAGCCAACAACGCGATTGAGTTGTTCTTGGGCTTTTTAGCGATCGTGCTTGCGGCATACACCGGCTTCTTATTGTCTGCATTGAAGACTTACCCAATGCTAAACAATCCAGTTCTGCCAATCTTATTCCTATTCTCTAGTTTGTCATCTGGCGCAGCAGCATGTTTGATGTTCGGCATCTTGGTGTTTAAAGAGTCGACCAGCAGCCCTAGTGTGTCTTGGGTGCACGGATTTGAACGCCCAGTGGTATTGTTTGAGCTGTTTGTCTTAGTGACATTCTTTACTGGGCTTATCTTTAGTGGCGGGCAAAATGAAGCCGCGGCTTGGAATGCCATTTCGAGTGGATTCTGGGCTCAGTGGTTCTGGGTTGGGGTAGTGCTCATCGGAATGATCACACCGTTGATACTAAACTGGCTAACGCCTTCAGAAGTTCGTCATAGAGGAAGTTACGTTTTTGCGGTCACAACGTTGAGTTTGGTTGGCGTACTCATGCTGCGTACTTTCATTCTCTATGCTGGTCAAATGACCATCGTGTAAGGAGGCTAAATGGAGGCTGAGCTCGGTTTCTTTTTGTTGATATTGGTGGCTGTCGCATCGACATGTGCGACGCTGCTGCATTGGGTTTGCTTTACGCTGCGGAAGAAGGGAGTGTTGCCACACCAAACCGCAACGTCTCATATTATCAGCTTAGCCTCCTTAGTTTGTTTGGCGCTTTTGATAGTCTGTTTTATTCAGGATAATTTTGCGCTTGAGTATGTGGTTACACACTCGAACAGCCAGTTACCTATCGCGTTTAAGATTGCAGCTGCTTGGGGCGGCCATCAAGGGTCTATGTTGTTTTGGGTGGTTACGTTGAGCTTATGGGCGTCTTTTATTGCTATCAAGTCGCCAGTTTGCACTCAATATACAGGCGATTGCTTGGGTATCATGAACTTACTTATTGCTATTTTCGCTTGGTTTACCCTCACCACGTCCAATCCTTTTGAGTATGCTCAGACACTAGCGTTGGAGGGACGAGATCTCAATCCGATGTTGCAAGATATCGGGCTTATTATTCATCCACCGCTGTTGTATTTGGGTTACGTTGGTTATGCCGCGATACTGGCGTTCGCCTTAGCTGCGTTATTAGCGAAACGACCTATAAATGAATGGTATGGTGTTGCCCGTAGTGCCGCTTTCTTTGCTTGGGGTACGCTAACAATTGGAATTTTGATCGGTTCTTGGTGGGCATACAATGAGTTAGGTTGGGGCGGGTGGTGGTTTTGGGACCCGGTAGAAAACGCGTCTTTGCTGCCTTGGTTAATGGGTACCGCACTACTGCATAGCGGTGTGTTGTCGAAGCGTAATAAAGGAGCAATTTGGAGCACCTACGCATTGGCTTTTGCGACGTTCAGTTTGAGTATTCTCGGCACATTTGTGGTGAGATCGGGTGTATTAACCTCAGTACACGCGTTTGCGGTTGATCCAACCAAAGGTGTAGTACTTCTTGCTGTTCTCAGCATTTTGGTGATTGTCACCTTTGGTGTGCTCATTATGCGAGGGCTACATATTCCTCGTTTTACGCTCGATTCGTTAATAAGTCGTGCCTACATGGTATACATCGCTATTGGACTTCTCGTTGTTTGTATGGCGATTGTTTTCCTCGGTACCTTTTACCCAATGCTTTATCAACTGCTTGGCTTGGGTAATATATCCGTTGGGGCACCTTACTTTAACAGCCTCGTTTTTCCCCTTACATTACTTGCTCTGACCTTTCTCGCCTTTATGCCCGTGTTGAAGTGGACGAAAGGAGCCAGTCCTCATGCCGTTAAAACTATTGGGTTTGTCGGTATTCATGTTATTGCGGTTAGCGCTATTTTCGTTTTTGCTACTAAAGAGCTTCATATAACGACTTTGATTACTCTGGTATTAGCGACGTGGGTAGTGGTTTCTCATGTGCTATTGCTGTTTTGTGCAGAAAACAAGAGCAAATTAATGCCTATGTTTCTTGCTCATGTTGGCTTTGCGTTGGCTGCAAGCGGGGCAGTATTTAATAGTGACTATTCGTATGAATACAACTTACGGGCAGGGCCTGGTAGCTCGTATCAAAAAGCGGGTATCACCGTTGATTACCACGGGATTGAATGGTTAGTTGGGCCGAACTACACCGCAGAACAGGGAAGTGTTGATCTTTATTTGGAGAGCGGTAAGGCGCTGAACTTTCAACCCGAGAAACGGCATTACCCTGTGCGCGTGATGAATATGACCGAGCCCGCTATTCGATCACTATGGCATGGAGACTACTACATCACTTTGGGTGACAAGCTCGACAACAGCGCCTACGCAATTAAAGTGCAATATCGGGCGGGTATCTGGTGGATATGGTTTGGTGGCGCTTTAATCGTAATAAGTGCTTTGGGGAGTATGACGAATCGAAGGGGAAAAGGTAATGAGATCGAAAAATACGCTTAAACTGATCGTTCTCATATTGTTAGTTGCGATTTTTGTTGTCACCGCGACAATGGCATTGTCCGATAGACCAAACGTGGAGATACAACAAAATCGTGTGTTATCTATCCCGGATTTTACCGCTTACTCACTTATTTCAGGCAATCGAATTACCGATGCAGTACTAGAAAATCAAGGTTATGTGCTATTGAATGTTTGGGCGTCTTGGTGTGGGGTTTGTAAACAAGAACATGATGATTTGCTCAACTTAGCTCGACAAGGTGTGCCCATCGTTGGTCTTAACTATCGAGATAAAGAGAGCGCGGCTAAACGCTATTTGAGCTCTTCACACAATCCATATACCGAAGTTATATCCGATCCTAATGGGCAACTGGCGGTTGAACTTGGTGTAATAGGAACACCTGAAACTTACTTAATTGATCAAAATGGCAATGTTTTGATCAAATATAGAGGTAAGTTAACAATAGACAAATGGAATTCGTTATTTTCGGGGTATTTTAATGTCTCACTTTAAATATGCTTACTTCATTATTGTTTTGTTTTCTTTGTGTTCTTCTTGGGTCAAAGCAGAGCAAATTACGCAGCATGTTGATCTGTTTGAATTTCATTCCGTTGAACTGCAACAAAGAGCAAATGCATTAGCCAAGGCTTTGCGATGCCCACAATGTCAAAACCAAAACCTTGTTGAATCTAATGCACAAGCCGCTAAAGATTTAAGATTGAAAGTGTACTCGATGGTAAACGAAGGAAGTACGGATCAAGAGGTAAAAGATTATTTGGTTCAGAGATATGGGAATATCGTTTTGTATCAGCCACCATTTAATTATTCGACAGCAGCGTTGTGGATCTTTCCTCTATTACTTTTGATCTTTTTTATCCTATTTTCGATCAAAATAATAAAGCGTCAATAATGTGACCACTATTCCACTATGGGAAATAAATCGTGCAGATAACAAACAGAATGTTATCATTTTTCCGAATTTATGAAGATTCCAGTATAAAGAAAATCAACGATTTGAGCTGGAGAAGTAATAAAAGAACTAAGTAGGTGCACGCAGTGGATTCAGTTATATTACAGTTAAAAAAAGACTTTTATTCGCAGATTCGTGCATTGCAAACCTCGAAACTGCCTCAAGTTACATCGTCTCTCGCCGTATTAACCGAAGAAGAAATTCAAGAACTCGAAGCGGTATGGATAGAGCTTACGGTTTGGAAACGTAGCCAAACACATTAAATCATCACCCCTACATACAACTCATTATCAACCCCAGACAAAATTTGTCTGGGGTTTTTTATTGTAGTTTTTCAAAATTGTTATACTATAACAATTCGTCAGCGCGGGGAGTTGTTCTCTTTGGCTGTCTTTAGGGGATAACTGCTCTCAATTGTGATCTCTATATTGAAAAATGCGGTATCAATCCCCATAGTTGAAGAGCAATGAGTGAATCCCATGAATGCAATAACGAAAACGCATCAAGCGCATCAAGCAATAAATCGAGTGAGTATAGATATGGCGGAAGTACGTGCCAGAGTAGATTTTAAAGTCGGGGCTAAAAGTAATATCGATGCTGAAATCCTGTCTTTTCGTGGCCTGAAGACAGATAAAGAGCATGTGGCAGTTATCTTTAGGCAAGCGGATCAAACGCAAGAAACGCCTTTGGTGCGTATGCATTCAGAATGTCTTACTGGTGATGTTTTTCACTCATCCCGCTGTGATTGCGGCGAGCAATTAGAAGAAACCATTCAACGCATGGGCGAATCTGGCGGTATTATTTTATACCTACGTCAGGAAGGTCGTGGTATTGGTCTATACAATAAGATTGATGCGTACCGTTTGCAAAGCCAAGGTATGAACACCTATGAAGCAAACAACCATTTGGGTTTTGACGATGACCTTCGTGATTTCACTGAAGCAGCGCAAATGCTCGAAGCATTAGGTGTGAGTAAAATTCGCCTTGTGACCAACAACCCTAAGAAAATCCGTGAATTAGCAGAATACGGCATCGAGATTGTTGAGGTTGTCAATACCTCTGCACATATTAAAGATGGTAATGAAAGCTACCTAAAAGCAAAAGTTTCTCATGGTAAGCACAATCTAAAATTCTGATTTTATTTATTAAATCATCAGTTTTACATGTTAAAAGCCTCACAATGATGAGGCTTTTTTTGTATCTAGAGTTGAAAATAAATTGTAAATTTGTATTATCTCGTGACTAATAGTGCAAATAAGAATAATTAGCACTACGAATAAAACAAATAAATTGCTCAACAAGGATGCTTCAGATGAATGCAAAAACAGTTTTAGTCCAATCTATTGCTGCATCACTCCTCATTGCCAGTGGTTCTACCGTTGCTGCCCAAGTAACGAAACAACAAGTCGTTGAACATTATGCAGACGTTGCACATGCAGTCTTTGCTGACTCAGTGACAACGGCGAAAACGCTCGACGTAAAAATCGACGAATTCCTAAAATCGCCATCAGCGGATAAGCTTGAAGAAGTAAAACAAGCGTGGCTAGACTCTCGCGTTCCGTACCAACAATCTGAAGTATTCCGTTTTGGTAACGCGATTGTTGATGACTGGGAAGGGCAGTTAAATGCATGGCCACTTGATGAAGGCCTAATTGACTACGTAGCGACAGATTACCAATATGAACTCGGTAACGAAGGCGCTGCTGCAAACATCATCGCAAACACCAGTTTACAGATTGGTGCTTCTAAACTAGACGTTTCAAAAATTACTCCAGAATTGCTAGCGGATCTCAACGAAGTAGGTGGTTCTGAGGCAAACGTTGCGTCAGGTTACCACGCGATTGAATTCTTACTTTGGGGTCAAGACCTAAACGGCACAAACGCAGGCGCAGGTCAGCGCGCTTACACAGACTTCGTTGTCGGTTCTGAGTGTACGAATGGTCACTGTGACCGTCGTGGTGAGTACCTAAAAGCGGCAGCCGATCTACTGGTTCAAGACCTTGAATGGATGGAAAAACAGTGGTCTGCGGAAGTGAAAGGCAACTACCGTGAAACGCTTCTTAATGATTCTGCGGATAATGGTCTACGTAAAATGTTGTTCGGTATGGGTTCATTGTCTTTGGGTGAGCTTGCTGGTGAGCGCATGAAGGTGGCGTTGGAAGCAAACTCGACAGAAGATGAGCACGATTGTTTCTCAGACAATACGCACAACTCTCATTACTACAACGAGCAGGGCATCTATAACGTTTACACAGGTCTTTACAAGCGTGAAGACGGCACATTGCTTTCTGGTCCGAGTATTGCTGACCTAGTGGCTCAAAAAGACAAACAAGCAGCTAAAGAGATCCAGAAGCAGTTTGATGTTACGCGTAACCAAGTTGGTAAATTGGTTACGTCTGCGGAGAAGAACAACCAACACTTCGACCAGTTAATTGCAGCGGGTAATGCACAAGGCAACACGTTAGTGAATGACACCATCATGTCATTGGTTGCTCAAACCGGTTCAATTGAGCGTGCTGCGGGTATCATTGGCATTGATAGCCTAAGCCCTGATACTGCTGACCACGAGTTTTAATCAAAGTACAAAAAATAATTGAAAGGGCTCGTTTGAGCCCTTTACCGTTTTAACTCGCTGTTATCCCACTCCTCTTGTTGTGTTTTAGAGCAATGATATGAAGCCTTACTTAATTTCGGCCTTGGCCGTGATCTTTTCTTCTACTGCTATCGCGTATGATGTGAAATCTGGTGGACAAACGAGCGTGAAAAAAGAAGGCGCCAACGCGTATTCTCTTCCTGCCGCGAACCTTCCTATGAGTAAACGTCTTGATTTTAGCGTGGGCAATAGTTTTTTCCGCAACCCTTGGGTACAAGCGCCAGCGTCTACCGATGCCAGAGATGGTTTGGGACCTCTTTTCAATACAAATGGTTGTCAAAACTGCCACATCAAAGATGGTCGTGGTCACCCTCCAGAGCAAAATGATTTGCATGCGGTGTCCATGTTAGTGCGTTTGAGCATCCCTGCGATGACGTCAGAACAAAAAACAGCGTACATCAGAGACGGCGTTATACCTGAGCCGACTTATGGCGGCCAGCTCCAAGACTTTGCCCTGCAAGATCAAACGCCAGAAGGAACAATCGAAATCACGTACACCGATGTGCCAGTGAAGTTTAAAGACGGCACGACGGTGACACTAAGAAAACCTCATTTGAATATTACCGATCTAGGTTACGGCGATATGCACCCTGATACGGAATTTTCAGCGCGTGTTGCATCGCCAATGATCGGCCTTGGTTTGTTAGAGAGTATTCCTGACGAAACGCTACTTGCATGGGCTGATGCACAAGATGCAAATAAAGACGGTATCTCAGGTAAAGTAAACAAAGTTTGGGATATTGAGAAGGACGACTTCTCGATTGGTCGTTTTGGCTGGAAAGCCGGACAACCGACGTTAATGCAGCAAAATGCAGCAGCATTCAATGGTGATGTGGGTCTGACGAGCCATTTATTCCCCAATGAAAACTGTACCTCGAAACAAAGTATTTGTGACGACATGCCAAATGGCGGTAAACCAGAAGTGAGTGAAAATATTCTCGACTTCGTTGAGTTTTACAGCCAGCACTTAGCCGTACCTATTCGCCGAAATATGAACGATCCTAGCGTGAAACTCGGTCAGAAAATCTTTGCTGCATCTGGCTGTGAAAGCTGCCATAAGACCAGTGTCAAAACGGCGAAGCGACCAGAGTTACCAGCGCTTTCTGAGCAGCTTATCCATCCATATACAGACATGCTTCTGCATGACATGGGTGAAGGTTTAGCCGATAACCGTCCTGAGTACTTAGCAAACGGCCGTGAATGGCGAACGGCACCCCTATGGGGCATTGGTTATACCGAAGAAGTAAACGGGCATAGTTACTTCTTACATGATGGCCGCGCCCGTAATCTGATGGAAGCGGTGTTGTGGCACGGCGGCGAAGCGGAAACGGCCAAACAAAACGTGCTAGCACTGAACAAAAAAGAACGTGACGCATTGATTGCGTTTCTGAATTCTCTATAAGGAACCAACCATGAAAATAACACGATTAGTGAGTGCGGTTGCCGCAACGTTAAGTTTGGTTGGTTGCCAATCGACAGTCGGTACGAGCTCTGCCAAGCCTGAGAGTACAAGTCATATTTCTCAAGCGGTCTATGCAGTTGAGTTTCAATCAGCGCAGACATTTTTAGGGCAAACCACAGAACTTGAACAAAGCTTCGCGGATTACTGCTCATCAGAGACGAAAGATGATGCGCAAGTAAAACAGCAATGGCACCAAACTATGCTGACGTGGATGGCATTACAAGGTCAAGAGCGTGGCCCTGCTACGGCGTTGGAGCAAAGTTGGAATGTCCAGTTTTGGCCAGATAAAAAGAACACCACTGGCCGAAAAATGTCTGTGCTGATGAAATCTGACCAAGTTTGGAGTGCGGAAAAGATCTCTACGCAAAGTGTCACTGTGCAAGGTTTAGGTGCGCTCGAATGGCTGCTTTACGATAAAGCGTCGACCTTATCTAGCAACAGCAATACCTGTACGACAGGTGTTGCAATTGCTGAAAACCTAGAAAACAAAGCGCAGATCATCGCAGACTCTTGGGCACAAAATCCCTGGAAGTTGTTAGAGATGACGGAATGGAAATCCGAGTACATTTCGCTGCTCTCTAATCAGCTTGACTACAGCATGAAGAAGTTGAGTCGTCCATTAGCGAAGATTGGTAAGCCTCGTCCTTACTTTTCTGAATCTTGGCGTTCAGAGACGTCGCTTTCAAACTTAAAAGCAAACCTTGAAGGAATGGAAGCGCTGTATCTTGCCAACGGTAATGGTCTAGATACTTTACTAAGAGAGCAAGGCCATGCAGATCTCGCAGACCGTATTGTTCACCAGTTTGAAATGGCGTTGGAAACATGGCCGGAAGATAAGAGTTTGTTCACGGCTTTACAAAGTAAAGAAGGTTACCGCATGGTACTCGCTCAATACAATAAGCTAGAGCAATTGAAGTACTTGATCCATGAAGAAGTGGCGATCGAGCTTGGCGTAGTTATAGGATTTAATGCAACCGATGGTGACTGATCAAACCCGCCGAACCTTACTGAAAGCCGCTCTCTTTGGTACGGCCGCACCTATGATGCCATTTGGTTGTGCTTCAACACGTTCACGTCAACCAGCGTTGATTGGCTGCTCAATCATCGGCCGAGATAAATACGCAGCGGTAGTGGCCGATGAGCATGGTATGCCGCTATCTTCGTTGCCGATTCCTGAGCGTGGTCATGGTGTGGCGACCAACCCACAAGGTCACGCAGTGGTCTTTGGCCGTCGACCAGGAACTTTCTTCATGGTGTTTGATTATCGCTCTGAGCAGATGATCAAGCTGCAGCTAGCAAAACCGGATCGCCATTTCTATGGTCATGGTGTTTACTCCCGTGACGGCACGTTGCTATTTGCTACAGAAGGGGAAAGGGGCACAAGCCGTGGGATCATCGGTGTTTATGATGTGCAGAAGCAATATCAAAAAATCGATGAGTTAACGGGTTTTGGCCTTGGCCCTCATGAAGTGATCATGATGCCTGATGGCGCATTAGCGATTGGTGTCGGTGGCGTACACACCAACGGCCGTGAACCGCTCAATCTTGATAGCATGAGACCAAGCCTGAGTTACCTTTCACAAGAAGGTGAGCTGTTGGATCAAGTCTCTTTACCAGATCATAAGTTGAGCATCCGTCATTTAGCGCATGATGGTGCAGAGACGGTACTGTGTGGTCAGCAATATCGTGGAGAGCCGGATGAATACCCAGCTTTACTTGCGATGCACACTCGTGGAGGTGTGATGCAATCTTTGCATGCGGAACCCGAAGAGTGGGCGAGATTTAATCACTATGTCGCGAGTATCGCGGCGACGGATGAATGGATCCTTGCGACTTCTCCTCCGGGCAGTTGTTATGGGATATGGTCCAAAGCTACAGGGAAGTTGGTTGAGTTAAGTGCTTTGCCAGATGCATCGGGAGTGGTGACGTATGGAAAGGAATTCAGGGTCAGCTCTGGTGCTGGCAAAGTGGTTGAGCAAAGGCCAACAACACATAAAAGCGCTTCTGTTAGTGGTGTTCAATGGGATAACCATTGGTCAAAGATTGTTTGAACCCAAATAGATAAAGAAACTTGATGTTAATTTCGACATCAGATTCTTAATTTTAAACCTGCAAGCTGTGAGATATTTGCCATACTTTTCATTATGGCAAGTAGCGCAAGGATCGTTTCAGTGTTTGCTAGGGTTTTAATCATGACGGCACTTATGGTGCCGTTTTGCAGCTTTTCTACCGTCGTTTCTCTCGAAGCTTCTGCACAAATAGAGCAAGAGGGAGCGGTACAAAAGCTGTCTGTCGAAAAAATGATCCATTATCCAGAGGTGATTGACCAGCTTTATCAAAGTACCAATTACCGTTTGAACTGGGAAAATGAAAGCGATATTGAGCAGTTTCTTTTTCAAGTAAACCTGGTTGCTCTTGCTGGCGTCACGGACGAATTCGAGAATCAACTCCATCGTATAAACCAAGTTCGATGGCAGGGAGATAACCTCGACTTTGATTTGGTGATGACAGATTCACTGTTGATGTATCTCAGTTATCTCGAGCAGCTCCCTGAAGAAGGTATCAACTGGTTATTTGCTAACAAAGCCCACGTGATTTTACCTGCTCCTAGCATCGATACTTTGTCCGTACTGAGTAACGAAATTACAGTTGGCAAACTTGGTCAATTCTTAGCAAGCCTTCGCTCTCCTTTACAAACGGACGAAGCTTTTTATTCCGCTTACTCCTCTTTATCCGAGCACGCTCAGTATCAATACCCAATCTATGAACAAACGGGCCTTGCCCGTGTCGGTGACCAATTAGAAAATAAACCGCTTCTGATTGAGCGTATGGAAGTGGTCGGTGTGGATGTATCGTATTTAGATATCACGACCCAACAGTATGATGAAGAATTAGAGTTAGCGGTGAAAGAGTTTCAGCGTATTCATGGCTTGAAAGAGGATGGGGTGATTGGCCCGAATACCATTCGATGGATCAACTTTTCTCCTCAAGAACGATTGCATCTATTGGCGCTGAACTCAGAACGTTCAAGGATTTGGTCCAAAGACAGAGATAATGTTGTCTTTGTAAATGTACCTGGATACGAAGTAACGTATTGGCACGATGGTCAACCGTTGTTCGAGTCTAAAGTTGTGGTTGGCAGAGCCTCAAGAAAAACACCAATCATGTCGGGGACTCTTGACTCCGTCATTCTCAACCCCACATGGAATGTGCCATGGACCATAATGGTGAAAGACATCATTCCTAAAGTGAAACGTAATCCGATGTATTTGATTAACCACAATATTCAAATCATCCGGTCTTGGACTTCAAACGAAATTATTGACCCTACAACCATCAATTGGGCGACGGTGAATCCGAGAACATTTCCTTATCGTATGCGACAGGCATCGGGCTTACACAATGCATTGGGATTGTATAAGTTTAATATGCCAAACCCCCAAGCTATCTATTTGCATGATACGCCAAGTAAAAACTTGTTCGAACGAGATAGACGCGCATTCAGTTCCGGGTGTGTCCGCGTTGAACATGCCGACCAACTGGCGGAGCTCTTATTCAAAACTCAGGGATTAGAAGAACGCCTAGCGAAAAAACGGGAAAGTACGCGTCGCTCTAACACGTCGGTCCCTTTAGGAGAACGCATCCAAGTGCACATTATTTATCAAACCGCATGGCTAGAAGAGGGAACACTTTACTACCGAGATGATATCTATAAATACGATCACCGTAGTTGAAATCTTTAAGTAAAATTTACAAAACTAAGAATCTTCTGTTTGTTCAATAATTAAGCGTTAATCGCCACATCTTAAAATTAGGGTGGAGCGATTTATGCATTTGACGTGACAAATGTGTTTGGGTAATGTCCGCGACTTGTTTAGTTGTTGAGCATTGTTTTTTGAAATGGTAAGTCGTAATTTTTCCCGCCGAGATTTCCTTAAAATGACCACTGGTGGCGTAGTATTGGCATCTGCCTTGCCATCGATTTCATGGGCTTCATTCCCTGACGAGCCACGTGAGTTGGCGATGAACAACCTTAATACTGGAGAGCTCCTCGAAACATGCTATTTCGATGGTAGACGCTATCTTGATGATGAACTAAAAAAGCTGAATGAGTTTTGTCGTGATCACCGTCGAAACGAAGTTCATCCGATGGATCGACGCTTGTTCGATCAAATCAGCCAGATTCAAAAGCTGATCGGTACAGATGCAGAAGTCATTGTAATTTCTGGTTACCGTTCGCCTTTGACCAATGCGTCCCTGCGTAAAGGGGCTAGCGGAGTGGCGAAGAAAAGTCTTCATATGGAAGGTAAGGCCATAGACTTCCGTCTTGATGGAGTGAAATTGTCTACTGTACGCGATGCAGCAATTAGCTTGAAAGCTGGTGGTGTTGGGTATTATCCAAGTAGTAACTTTGTCCATATCGATACAGGTGCTGTGCGTTCTTGGTAAGTCAATAGCAAGCCTCAGCAGGTCTTGAAGTCGCATGGGGTTAGTGTCATAGTTGCGCCAGTTTTAACGCAAATTTGTTTGGTAATAGGTTTTCTATGGCTCTGAAATACCAAGTTGTCCCAGTGACATCTTTTTCTCAAAACTGTTCTATCGTGTGGTGTGATGAAACGATGAAAGGCATCGTTATTGACCCAGGCGGTGACGAAAAGCAACTTGCTATGCTCATTAAAGAGCTTGGTATCGAGATCGTCAACTTGGTGCTAACTCATGGTCACCTAGATCATGTTGGCGGAACAGAGCCGCTGGCTGCAATGCTTGGTGGTACTGAGATCATTGGTCCTCATAAAGCGGATAATTTTTGGTTACAAGGTCTAGAAGGGCAAAGCCAAATGTTTGGTTTCCCATTGACTGAAGCCTTTGAACCGCATCAATGGTTAAATGAGGGTGACACTGTCACGTTTGGTAATCAAGTATTAAAGGTATTCCACACACCAGGTCATACCCCTGGTCACGTTGTTCTTTATAGTGAAGAAGCGCGATTGGCGTTTGTGGGCGACGTATTGTTTAACGGTAGCATTGGCCGAACTGACTTCCCACAAGGTGATTTCAATACCTTGATTAGCTCTATCAAAGAGAAATTGTGGCCTTTAGGCAATGATGTCACGTTTGTCCCTGGTCACGGCCCTCAATCGACTTTCGGTCACGAACGTAAAACTAACCCGTTCGTTGCTGACGAGATGCCGCTTTACTAAAAGCGCGTGTAGTAAGCATTATTCTGGCTCGGCGGCAGCTAAGTATCGCCGAGTCAGTCCCACAAAATCCTCTGCTTCACGATCTAGGTCACTGGCTGATATAAACAGATCGTAGCCGTAAAATCCTCTTTGATATTTCATACGGTTGGCGAGCATCGCCAGTAAGCCTTTATACTCAATCCCATTGCTGTTTATGTATGGCTTAGGATCAAGCACCATATCTTCAAACTTATCTTCACACTGATTTTGCTTCGCACCTAAATAAAGTAGTGCGCGTTGGCTAAGGAGAATTTCTGTCGCTATACGAGGGCAGATCGAATCCAAATAAGGTGAGTAGTGTTTTAGACGAATACCAATCCAAGGTAGCGGCTGATGCCACCCTTCCTGCTGGTAGCTACAAATCCCTATTGACTCAATATTTCGCCATCGGACGACCCATCCGCCTTTAAAAAGATGTTGTTGGAAGTGAGAAGCTGTCAGCGTAAAAGTGACTTGGCTTTTTTTGATCATCAAGATGGCGAAACCAACAATTGCAGACATCAAAATGACCGACAACATGGCTTGCTTCCATCCCGGAGAAATGACAACCAAAAACAGGGTTATCAGTGCAACGAGCAACAAAAGTATTCTGTTGATAGGGGAGTCGGGTTTGAAATGTGAATTTGTTAGGTGCAGCGTTTCCATGCTTATAACCTCATCGAATACTTGATCAAAAATGCGTGGATGACTAAATGTGCATTGACTTGCATTTGAAATAAAAGAAACCTCTGTTTTTATACCCAGTATTCAATAAATCCGTTCATAAAATATCTGATTAAATAGTAGACGTTCTATGCTTTGAGCGCATTTTTCATCGCGTTTCGCCGCTAAAACCTACAAATTGCTTGTGAATTTTGGTATAAAACGCGCTTCAAATTTTCATCCCTGCTGAGATGCAGTGAACTGGAGAAATATTCAATGAGACTTGCTCATAAGCGTAAAGTGCAGATGAAACTGCAAAAACGCATTAAAGCGACAGTAGCAAACTTAGCTGCAGCACCTAAAGCAGTGAAGCCTGTTGCCGAAAAAGCAGTAGCACCTTCTGTTGCTGAAAAAGCTGTTGCGGAGAAAGTAGTAGCTGAGAAAAAAGTAGCTGCAGTGAAAACAGTTGATGTTGCCCTTACTCCTAAGCAACAACAAGTATTAGACATCGTTGTAGCAAATGCTGAAGGTATTAACCCTAAAGGCATTGGTCTAGCTGCAGGTCAAGAAGATACTAAAGCGGCATCATGGGCTACTGGCGCACTGAAGAAGCTTCTTGAAGAAAACCTGGTTCAAAAAGAGCAGTTAGCAGGTAACAAAGTTATCTACAAAGCAGTTTAATTACCGCTACCGTTCTAGATTGAATACCTCGGCCAATGCCGGGGTATTTTTTTATCTTCGTATTGAAAGTAATCCATTAGGTATTGATTTTAACGCTGCCAATAAGTGCTTTGTCACATTTTCTTAAATACTATGTAAATTTTTTGGCAGAGAAGTACGTACGTATCATTTTTCTTTTTACATCGTTAAGGGAAAAGTAACTCATTAATTTTATGACGGTTGAACTTGTTGCATAACAGCTGTCCTACGTAGTTATACGTAATACCTAAGGCTAATGTCTTATTGATGAATTACTCGCTTCCGTGTTCATGCCCATTTCGCATTCGACAACATTGTTACATCTTTTATACCGAATACAGCCAATCCTAATGAAATGGATGACAACAATAACCTTGGTGATAAAGGACGTGAACGATGAGTCTAATCCAAAAATCTTTAAAACGAGTGCTCAAAACAACCGCTGTCGTTGCCGCGATGACATTCGTTGTGACTTCTGCAAATGCTGCTGAAAAAGTCTATCGTTTAAAGCTTGCTGAAACTTGGGGACCTAACTTCCCGATTTTTGGTGATGCGACAAAAAACATGGCAAAAATGGCAGAGGAGATGTCCAACGGGCGTCTGCAAATCCGTATTGATTCCGCAAACAAGCACAAAGCGCCTTTTGGGGTGTTTGATATGGTTAAGTCTGGCCAATACGACATGGGCCACTCGGCGTCTTACTACTGGAAGGGCAAGGTTCCAAACACACTTTACTTCACTTCTATGCCTTTCGGTATGTTACCAACTGAGCAGTATGCGTGGTTTTACTACGGCGGTGGTATGGAGCTGATGGAGAAGGTGTACTCTCCACATAATTTGATGTCTTTCCCTGGCGGTAATACCGATACTCAGATGGGCGGGTGGTTCCAGAAAGAGATCAAGTCCGTCGAGGATTTGCAGGGTTTGAAAATGCGTATCCCAGGTTTTGCTGGTGAGATTTTGGCAGAGTTAGGTGCAAAACCAACGAATATCGCCCCTGGTGAGCTATATACCTCTCTAGAGCGTCGCACAATTGATGCCTTGGAGTGGGTTGGTCCATCATTGGACTTGCGCATGGGCTTCCACAAAATCGCGCCATACTACTACACAGGTTGGCATGAGCCAGCAACTGAGCTTCAGTTCCTTGTTAATAAGCGTACTTGGAACCGTCTACCTGATGATCTAAAAGCGATTTTACAAGTAGCAATGAAAACCGCCGCTTACGATATGTACACGCAATCGAAACACGAAAGTGGCAAAAACTGGGCATCTATCAAATCTGAATACCCAAATGTTGAAGTCAAAGACTTCCCGCCTGAAGTAGTAGCTGCGTTGCGAGAAGCAAACGATCGTTTGTTGAAAGAGCACGCAGAAAAAGATGCTTTGGCGAAAGAGATTCAAGAGTCGCAAGCGAACTACATGAATCAAGTTCGACCTTGGTCAGACATTTCACACCGAGCTTACTTAAACAGTCAAGCTCAACAATAACGTTATGACGCAGGCGACGCCGAGAGGTTTAGCCTGCGAACGAAGCCCAAGAAAACTTCATAATGAATGCTCCGCACCATAGCGGAGCGTATCCAAACGTTCCACGGAGTTCGGAATGAGAAGTCTTATTTATATTGAGCGATTATTTAACCGCTTTAGCGATTTTCTCGGATGGTTGTCCAGCATCCTGTTTATTTTATTGTTGGTGAATGTGGTTTACGACGTTGTGATGCGATATGTATTCAACGATGTATCCATTGCATTCCAAGAAATGGAATGGCATCTATTCTCCGCCGTATTTCTGCTTGGTGTGCCTTACGCGATTAAGTCTGGTGGCCATGTTCGCGTCGACATTTTTTATGAACGCTTATCTTACAAAGCACAATCCATCATCGACATCATCGGCACGCTATTTTTCTTATTCCCTTTTTGCCTACTGGTGGCTTGGTTTGGTATCGATTTCGCCAAAGAAAGTTACGCGCTAGGCGAGACGTCTGGTGATCCAGGCGGATTGCCATATCGTTGGATCATCAAAGCGATGATTCCGCTGTCATTTTTCTTTATGGCAGTTAGTGGCATTGGACTGCTGCTGCATTCGATCAACAAGATTGTTAACCCTCATCTTATCTATGCCGGTAATAACGGTAAGTCGTAAAAGGAAGTCATTATGATCGGTATAGTGATGTTTTTTGTCGCGCTCTTTGCGCTTTTATTGGGATTCCCCGTTGCCTTTACTTTTGGCGGTATTGCACTGATTTTTGGTGTTTGGGCTGAAGGCATCGAGATGTTTGCTTTCATGCCATATCGTATTCAATCCATTATGGAAAATACGGTGCTAATGGCCGTACCATTGTTTGTCTTCATGGGACTAGTACTTCAGAAGACGAAGCTTGCAGAGCAACTGCTTGAGTCAATGGGACGTCTGTTCGGCGGTGTCCGTGGTGGTATTGCTATTTCGACAGTCTTAGTTGGCGCATTACTTGCCGCGTCAACGGGCGTAGTCGGCGCATCGGTTGTGGCGATGGGGTTGATCTCATTGCCTGTGATGCTTAAATACAATTACGACAAAGGCTTGGCGTGCGGGACTATTTGTGCGTCTGGTACCTTGGGACAAATTATCCCGCCTTCTATCGTGTTGATCTTGTTAGGGGATGTACTCGGCGTTCCGGTCGGGGACTTATTCCAAGCTGCAATCTGGCCCGGTATCACGCTCGTCGGCGCCTATGTTATCTACATTCTTATTTACGCGAAGTTGAATCCTCAAGCCGCACAGGCGATAGAGCGCGATGAGTCGATCAGTCGAAAGCAAGAAGTGTTCACCGCACTGAAAGCCGTTTTACCCCCGCTAGCACTGATCATTGTGGTTTTGGGCTCCATCTTTGCAGGGATTGCAACGCCAACAGAGTCAGCGGCTCTGGGCGGCGCTGGTGCGATAGTTCTGTCGTTACTGTATAAGCAGTTTAGTTGGTCGATGATTTATGATGCATCGAAAGAAACCGTTAAAGTAACCGCAATGGTCTTTGCTATTTTGCTAGGGGCAACCGCCTTCTCAATGGCATTTACCTACACTGGCGGTGATTATCTAGTCGAAGAGTGGATGCTAGAACTGCCTGGAGAAAAGTGGGGCTTCCTCATCATTACCATGGTGGTGATTCTGATTTTAGGCTTCTTTATCGACTTCGTTGAAATCTGCTTTATCATCGTGCCAATTATTGCGCCGGTCGCTGAGTTGATGGGTATCAACATGACGTGGTTTGCGATTCTTATCGCAATGAACTTACAGACATCATTCCTAACACCGCCATTTGGTTTTAGTTTGTTCTATCTAAAAGGCGTCGCACCAGCAGGTGTCACTACGCGAGATATTTACAAAGGTGTGATGCCGTTTATCGCGATTCAAATTGTCGTGTTGGCTTCTTTGCTGTTTTTCCCAGGCTTTTATGGCATGAGTTGATCACTCGATAATAAAAGAGATTTTGTGAACTGAGAGTTTTTACCTTTTGAGACAAGTTGTTAAGCTGCTATTTATGTCTAGGCGGACGAAGTCGAGTTATTTGTGCTGCTAAGATAGTGAGCTGTAAAGCAGCGTTTCATGGAGGAAAGGGATGCCTCTCAAAGCAAAGTTAATTCTGCTGACATTGATACCCGTGGTATTGGTGTCAGCGAGTATCAGTTGGATTTCTATCTATCAAACCAAGACTCTTGGCAAAAGGGAGGTAGAGATCTTTCATCAAAACCTGATCCAATCAAAAGAGGCGGCGCTCAAAGACACGGTCGACGTCGCCTTTGACTCCATTTCTTATATCTACAACGATCCAACCTTAGAAGAGAGCGTTGCTAAAACACGCGTGAAAGCGATTTTAAACCGTTTAAGCTACGGAGCAGACGGCTACTTTTTTGCTTACGATAAATATGGCACCAACCTTGTACATCCTGTTCTTCCAGAGCTAGTCGGGGAGAACTTACTCTATCTTGAAGACGAGAATGGCGATCGTCTAATCGAAGCTTTGTTGTATCAAGCTCAATCAGGTGGTGGATTTCATCAGTACCTGTGGCAAAAGCCATCTACGGGTGAAGTCGTCCCAAAGCTTAGCTACGCCGCATGGCTCGATAAGTGGGAGTGGATGATAGGGACAGGGCTCTATATTGAGGACGTCAGTCAAGAAGTCGCCAATATGCGTGCTGCGGTGAACAAAAATATCGAAACGACTTTTTTCTCGGTCGTCGTGATCTTAGCGGTGACAGTTGCTGTAATTATCGTTCTCACTTTAGCGATCAATCTGCATGAACACCGTCTTGCTGATAAAAACCTTAAAGAGTTGGCACATAAAACCGTCATGTTTCAAGAGGATGAGAAAAAGCATCTAGCGAGAGAGTTGCATGATGGAATCAACCAGTTGTTAGTTTCTAGTAAATGTCATTTGGATTTAATGAGTCATAGACTGGAAGACGAAAAACTCAAATCCCACTTAGACAAATCGCAACGCTCATTGGTCACCGCGATAAATGAAGTAAGGCATATTTCTCATCAACTTCGCCCTAGCGCCCTTGATGATATCGGCTTAGAGGCGGCACTGACCACTTTACTGCAAGACTTTCACTCTCACTCTGGGATTGATATAGAAAGTAATTTTGATACTCAGCAGTACAAACTGACGTCGGAGGTCGCGACGACCTTGTATCGTGTTGCTCAAGAGTCTTTGAACAACATCGAAAAACACGCAAGAGCGAAAAAAGTGACGGTTACTTTGCAAAAAATGGGCAATATGCTGCAATTACTCATACGTGACGACGGTGTTGGCTTTGTGGTTAACCAAGCAGTGCACCAGCAAGGGATTGGGTTAAGGAACATGCAAGAGCGTGTAGAGTTCATTGGTGGTGAGTTTGAACTGATGAGTGAGCTTGGTTTAGGAACAGAGATTACCGTGCTGCTTAATTTGGATGAATTAGTTTATGGATAAACCGATTAGTGTGGTGATTGTTGATGATCATCAAGTGGTCTTAGATGGCTTCATGGCTCGCTTGGAGTTAGAGCCTGACATTGAAGTGGTCGGTACGGCAAGCAATGGGCTGGAAGCGATTGAAGTCGCAAAGCACCTTCAGCCTGATGTCATCTTGATGGACATTAGCATGCCGATAATGAACGGTATTGAAGCGACTGGGGTAATTAAAGAAGAGCGACCAGAGAGCAAAATACTTATGCTGACCATGCACGATAACCGTGAATACATCATGAAGGTCATGCAAGCTGGCGCTGTAGGGTACATGCTCAAGGAAATCTCGGCCGAGAAAATGGTGCAAGCAATAAAAACGGTAAATCAAGGTTCAACGTATTTCTGTGAGTCTGTCACACAAACGCTTTTTACCCAAGAGGTGGTGCCAGCCACTCAAAAAACGAATCCACTCAGCCGAAGGGAAGAAGCGGTGCTTAAATTAGTCGCTCAAGGAAACAGCAGTAAGAAAATAGCCACACTACTTAACATTAGCTACCGAACAGTAGAGACGCATCGCCACAACATTAAGCACAAGTTGGATTTACATTCGACGGCGGAGCTAGCGAAATATGCGTTTGAAACAGGGTTAACGGAGTAGGAGAGTAGTGCCCGCAAAAAGCGAGCACGTGAGAGCGAAATTAATCGACTTTTGTAATGCTGCCAAGCTCTAGCATTGGAGCGACATCGATATCCTCTGCATTCATCATTGTTGAGATGCGCTGAACGGAAGATAGCAGCAGAGACTGCTCCCATTCTTCCAATTTTTGGAATCGATTAATGAAGTGTTCCTGCAATGGCGTTGGTGCTTGCTTTAAGGCTTCTTGGCCTTTGCTCGTAAGTACAGCATGCACTTTACGCTTGTCTTGAACACTGCGTTGACGCTCAACAAACTGGCCTCGTTCTAGTCTATCTAGAATGGTCGTTGCGGTCGCTTGGCTCATGTTAGTGTGGCTAGACAACTGTTTAATCGTTACGTTATCTAACTCATTGATAGCACGCATCAAAATCAACTGTGGAGCGGTCAATCCAGACTCTTTGCTCAGCTTTTTAGAATGTAAATCAATAGCGCGGATGATCTGACGAATCGAGACCAATACTTCTTCGTACTTTTCCAATTTATTCATCCAGTCTGTAGGGAACATTTATCGAGGCGACACTAACTTAAATGCGCCCTTATTTAAAGGGGTGGAATCAAAAATTACCACTACAATTTTAAGTAGTGTCTCCAATTTCATTTTGTCGCGTCGTGTAGACAAAATAAGAAGACCTAAAATTATTATAGCAATAAATGTTTGTGGTCTAACTATTGCGGTAGTGGTTTATCCTTTTAAAGGCGGAAATTGCTGAGTGAAAAGTAAGTTATTGGATTTTTTCATAGCAAAAAGATAGACAAAAACGTGTCAAATGATAGGATCTTGCGCCTTCACGGAATGTAAAACGTATCGTGTTCGAAAGATTTTTTTGTTTGGTACGTAAAAACAGTACAAAAATAGAGAGGAACGATGACAAAGGGTATAGATAAGTACAGTATCGATAGTACCGACTATACGGTAGGTCAAGACAACGTTCAAAAATGGGGTTTTGATGTTCATAACCCAGTTTTTGGTATTAGTGCAGGTTTAATTGCGCTGTTTCTTGTCGCTGCATTAGTTCTAGATGCACATACCGCAAAGACGGCACTTGATGGGCTGAAATGGAAGATCATTGGTTCATTCGATTGGTTGTTCATTATTGCAGGTAATATTTTCGTTATTTTCTGTTTGGCACTTATCGTTTCGCCAATGGGTAAAATCCGCTTAGGTGGTAAAGACGCTGTTGCAGATTACTCGTTCATGTCATGGCTTGCAATGCTATTTGCGGCTGGTATGGGTATCGGTTTAATGTTCTGGAGTGTCGCAGAACCTGTCGCTTACTTCACTGGTTGGTATGAGACGCCACTCGGTGTTGAAGCAAACACACCAGAAGCAGCGAGATTGGCACTGGGTGCGACGATGTTCCACTGGGGTCTTCACCCATGGGCAATTTACGGTGTTGTAGCACTTTCTTTAGCATTCTTTGCCTACAACAAAGGTTTACCGCTTTCTATGCGCTCGATCTTCTACCCGCTTCTGGGTGATCGCGCGTGGGGCTGGGCTGGTCATATCGTGGATATCTTGGCCGTTCTTGCGACCTTGTTTGGTCTTGCAACGTCACTGGGCTTAGGTGCACAACAAGCGGCAAGTGGTATTCATCACGTATTTGGTGTTGAGCCAGGCCTTGGCCTACAAATCGTCGTCATTACCGTTGTAACTTTGCTTGCTGTTGTTTCAGTCGTACGTGGTATTGATGGTGGCGTTAAAGTCATTAGTAACATCAACATGGTTGTGGCGTTCTTGCTACTGATTCTTGTTGGTCTTATCGGTTGGGCGGCGAGTTTAGGCTCGATTCCAACCACACTTATGGCATACGTAGAGAATATTATTCCGCTAAGTAACCCGTTTGGTCGTACAGATGAAGCATGGTTCCAAGGCTGGACAGTATTCTACTGGGCTTGGTGGATTTCATGGTCACCATTCGTAGGTATGTTCATTGCGCGTGTTTCTCGCGGTCGTACCGTTCGCGAATTCATTACAGCCGTTCTATTGGTTCCAACCGCTGTTACTGTTGTTTGGATGTCAGTATTTGGTGGTCTAGCGATCGAGCAAGTTGTTGATAAAGTAGGTGAGTTGGGCACGAATGGTTTGACTGACGTTTCACTTGCTATGTTCCAAATGTTCGATGTTCTTCCATTTGGTAGCATGCTTTCAATCATTGCTGTTGTGTTGGTACTTGTGTTCTTCATCACGTCTTCTGACTCTGGTTCACTTGTTATCGACAGCATCACAGCGGGCGGTAAAGTCGACGCTCCTGTACTTCAACGTGTTTTCTGGGCATTTATGGAAGGTGCAATTGCGGTTGCTCTACTGTGGATTGGTGGCTCAGAAGCAGTTCAAGCGCTTCAGGCAGGTGCAATTTCTACAGCACTACCGTTTACCTTCATTCTGCTTGCAATGTGTGTGAGCTTATTGATGGGTATGAGAACAGAACGTCAATAACTCAGGCATTTTATAAATCTGTCTGAGTAACAAGTAATCAAAAGGCCAGCATTTTGCTGGCTTTTTTTGTGCGGTTTTTATGACGGTGAGACAAAAAAATGACACATGAAAGTTTATATTTTACAAAGAGTTAATGTGCTATTTTGTTTTTTAAAAATTAGTGAATAGTCGTGAAAAAGTGTGTAATATTCACACACCTTAACTGTTCTCCCAACTCAAAAACTATAAATATGAAATTATCATTAAAACAAAAGCTTATTGGCGCAAGCCTTTCTGCTGTTGTTGTGATGGCAACAGCACTTACTTGGTTGTCGGCTGGTCAATTATTTGATCAGACTCGTTCAGGTGTCTATTCACGTGCGCAAAGTCTAAGTACTACTGCGTCAGAAGGAATTTCTGATTGGGTCAATATCCGTAAAGATATTGCTACCGCATTCAACGACTACTCGACAGAGCAAGACGTTGTCCCTTTCCTACAACAAGCTCGCAAGGCTGGTGGCTTTGATGACATCTTCCTTGGTACACCAAACGGTGATATGTATCGCTCTCACCCTGAGCGTAACCGTGCTGATTACGACCCTCGTACTCGCCCTTGGTACAAAGATGCTAACGCCGCAGGTAAGCAGATCATCACAGCTGCATATCAAGATGCAATCACTAACGCGCTGCTTGTAACCATTGCTGAGCCAGTAATGAAAAATGGTCAGTTTGTTGGTGTTGTTGGTGCAGATGTACTGATCGATCAGCTCATCAGCGACGTGATTAACCTAGATGCAGGTGAAAATGCGCATGCGATGTTAATCGATATGAATGAAGGTACGTTCCTAGCGCATCCAGATAAAAGCTTAACGCTTAAGCCTATCACCAGTGTTCTAAAAGACTTTTCAGAAGAGGCAATCGAGCGCGCTGCAGATGAAGGTCGTATCGAAGATACGGTCATCAAAGGCAAAGAGAAGCTTTACTACTTTAATAAAGTACCTGGCACGCATTGGATGTTCGCGATTGAAATGGATCGCGCAACGGAAGAAGCAGGGCATGCGGTATTGCTACGTGACCTATTGATCACTGCAGTGATGATCACCATTGTGGTTATTCTTGCGGTATCTTGGTTGGTTGGTTTCTTGTTCCGTGACTTGAGCCGTGTATCAAATGCACTTGAGGAAATTGCATCTGGTGAAGGTGACTTAACGCAACGACTAGAACCACGTAGTGATGATGAAGTCGGTAAACTGGCTGAAAACTTCAACCGCTTTGTTGGCAACATGCACACGATGGTGACCAAGCTTAGCCACGTATCATCTGCGCTTTCAGAGCAAGCACGCACGACGGCACAGCAAGCTGAAGAGCGCAGTCAGCGTATCTCTTACCAGCAAGATGAGATCAACATGGTGGCGACGGCTGTGAACGAAATGGCAGCAGCGACACAAGAAATTGCAGGTAATGCAGATAGCACGGCAAGTAACTCAGAGGAAGCGGTTCAAGCTTGTTCACACGGTTCTAGCCAAGTGACTCAGACGCAAGGTTCTATCCAGAACTTGGCGCAAGAAGTTCAAGTCGCCACTGATGTGATTCAAGAGCTAGAAGCACACGGAAATAGCATCAATACGATTCTATCAACGATTCAAGGTATTGCTGAGCAAACTAATCTACTTGCACTTAACGCGGCAATTGAAGCGGCACGTGCAGGTGAACAAGGTCGTGGCTTTGCTGTGGTTGCGGATGAAGTTCGCGTATTGAGCCAACGCACTCATGCTTCAACGCAAGAGATTCAAGAAACTATCGAGATGCTACAGGGCACAACAGCGAAAGCGGTTGGCATCATGGGTGATAGCCGTCGTCTGGCTGACACCAGTGTTGATGATGCAAACGCGGCTGCAGCGAGCTTGACGCAAATCCATACTGCTGTTGAGCGCATCAGTGACATGGCAACGCAGATTGCATCGGCGGCAGAAGAGCAAGCATCGGTAACAACCGAGATCACGCGTAATACTGAAGGCATTCGTGACGTTTCTAACGAGCTGTCGGTTGAAGCTCATCAAGCAGCAGAACAAGCTGCCCACCTATCTGAGCTTTCACACGAATTAGAGCAAGAGATTCAACGCTTTAAGCTGTAATCGGATACCAACCTAAATAAAAAGGAGCCATTTGGCTCCTTTTTTGATCGCTTATTAAGCTAGAAAGACGTTATAGCCAGAACTCACTGATCGGTTGCTCTTCGCTATAATGATGGGCGATTTGCGCTTGTAGCAGTTCTGCCGTAGCAATTGCATCGGTTAATGCATGGTGAGGGGTATAGTCTGGCAGACCATAACGGCGTCGAGATTGCGCTAGCCGAACCGATTCTGGCTTTTTCCCTTTTAAACGCTCCCAGAGTGAGCCAGAGCGTTTCTGTTGAATGGTTTCTTCAAGATGCAGCGTATCTATCACTGGAAACTCAATTCCTTCACCTAAACGGCTTTTGAGTGCTTTATCCAGAAATTCTCTCTCGATACGACGATAATGCACAACAATGATTTTTCCGCTTAAGCATGGTAGTAGCTCGCTTAAGATGTCGCCCAAGTCAGGTGCATCGATCAATTCACTGTGAGTAATACCATGTATGATTACCGAGTCTTCATCGAGTGCTCGCTGCGGGCGAACTTTCCAATGACGCGAATTGCGCAAGAAAATACGTTTCAAGTTAAACGGCACTAAACCAATGGTAATGATGTCATGTTTTTCAGGGTTCAACCCCGTCGTTTCGAAATCTAGTGCCACGAACTCGACCTCAGACAGGGGGGTCTCTGGTGCAGGTGGTTTATTGCTATAAAAAGCAATTAAATTCTCATCTTTAGCCATCTCCAACTTTTGTTCAAATTTCGTTGGCCACTGAATGGTCGGCTTCTGAAAGAGCTTTTTGATCATGTTCAACCTCACTTAAAGCTCTTATTTGCTTGGTAGCGGAACTTAAGGAAGTTCTGACCATTGCTTAGGATTTGGAAAGCATCTTTTAGGTTGCGACGTTCAAATTCAGAGAGGTTTTCTGGTTCGATATTGTTATCTGGGTCAATGCCTAATTCCACGTCCGTCGCTTGGTGACGAATACGCACCATGGAAATAAACTCTAGTGCGTCTTTTAAGTCTTGTGCACGACCTTTTGGCAAAATGCCAGCATCAATGATGTCGTCGAGACGCTCAAACGAATTCTGTGCGCGTGAGCCAACCGCCAGAGAGTGAACGCGAATTAAGTCGACCAGAGGAGCCGTACCACGACGTTTGAGGTTGATGGAGTTGTTGTGTCTGCCATCTTTCTCCATCACAAAGTCTTTAAAGAAGCCAAGTGGCGGCGTTCGGTTAAGTGCGTTGCGAGCCAGACAGGCTAAGAAGCGATTGTTTTTACGCGCACGACGAACAATAAAGCTGGTTAATTGTTCTGCCCATTTTAAGCGACCGTAAACGCCATCCAAATCGAAAAAGATGGACGCGTTGAGTAGCGCTTTCGGGTTCGGGTTATCAATCCAGTCAGCGAAGCACTCTTCCCACTCTGAACGAGTCATGCGCCATAATGGGTTGGTTGCCATAATATCGCCCGTACAATACTTGTAGCCACAGGCATCTAATCCATCACTGACGTATTTCGCTAAAGCTTCGAAGTACTTACCATGTTTCTCTTCTTGGTAGGTCTCATCTAGAATGATGGCGTTATCTTGGTCAGTCACCAACAGTTGCTCATCACGTCCCATTGAGCCAAGTGCAAGGAAACAATAAGGAATTGGTGGTGGGCCAAGCTCTTCTTCAGCCATTTCTAACAGACGCTGTTTGAAGCTTCGACCAATCACGGACATCGCACTGCCCACCATGTGTGAGTTGGCATCTTCGTTGACCAGGCGTACAAAGCTGCTTTTTACTTCTTCAGCAACAACTGCCAAATCTTCGATAGTCTGTTGTTGGAAAATGCTACTCACCAATAAGAGCGAGTTTTGTGATTCATAGCGAACAATGTCGGTTGTTTCGATAATACCAATAGGCAATTGGTTTTTAACCACAGGCAGGTGGTGCACGTTGTAACGCAGCATCGTTAACATTGCTTCATAGATGTAGGCATTGTGATCAAGAGACATGACTTCAGTGGTCATCACACTTGATACATCGTCCTGTGGAGACAAGCCTTCGGCCAACACACGGGTACACAAGTCACGGTCAGTAATAATACCAAGTACCGGAGACTGTGGGTCATCTTCGTCACGAACGAAATCTGGATCGACGATAAGTAGAGCAGATACGTTGTCATTCGCCATCTGCTGCGCGGCTTGTTGGATTGTCTGTCCTCGATCAATCGTATGAGCATCGCCAGTCAGCAAGGTTTTCACTTTCGATGTCGTCAGGTCATTGGCATCTTTGTTTTCTGAAATGGCTTGGCGTAAACGAGCACTATTTTCCACTTCGACAAAGTCTGCAAAGGAATCAAAGTTGTCGTATATTTCTTGGAAAACGTCACCAGGAATACAGTAGAGCAGAGTATCTTCAATGGCTTTTACCGGAAAGCGTACTTTGTTGTTGGTTAGCATTCCCATCTGGCCAAATAGGTCACCTTCATCAAGACGGTTATAAAGCTCTCCTTTGCGTCGATAAACTTCTACGACCCCGCTTCGCACCACGTAGAGATCTTGGATATAGTCTCCAAAATGGATGATTGGGGTATCTTCTCGGTAGTACGAGATCTCGACACTCTCTGTCACCTTGTTTAGTGTTTCTTCAGGGAGTTCATTGAACGGGGGGTACTTGGCGAGAAAGTTATAAATCTCGAGAAGTTCTGCATCCATCGAAGGTGCCTTTTAGTTCGCAAATAATAAAGTAATCTTAACTTAGTTTTAAAACAGAGTCTTATCTGAACCGTGATTTTCGTACTCAGTCATAAGATTCTGACATATCGCACGATAAGGAATCGGCATTTCTACTACTATATAGTCACTTAAAAGGTGAGCGGACGTGGTCGATATATTTTGGGCCAATGCTTGATTTAGAGGCATAGCAGATTTCAAATCGTTACCGCGTCTGTAAACTAAGTTATTTTTGTTGAACTAAGCCACTCAAGGTGATTTGGGGGCAGTGTTTAAATAATTCTCATGAAAGGAAGTCGAATGGTGAGAAGTTTATTGCTTGCGTCTTTAGCTGCTTTGCCAGCAGTAACTAGCGCGGCGGTCATGGACCAAGCAGAAAAATTTGGGTATGAACACATTCACCTGGATGTGGGTGCCGGAACCACAAATGAAGAGTGGTTAGATAATTCGAACGCGACCACAATTGGGCTCGGTGGTAATTACTTATTTACTGAGAACTGGTTGTTTAATGTCGATTACTCGGCGCAGTTTTTCCATCCGGACGACTTTACTCTTCGCATTGACCGTTTGTTGTTTGGTGGTGGTTATCGTTATGGGATTACGGATCAATTCGATATCTACGGTAAATATGGAATAGGTGCAATCAAAGCGAAAGCGACGGACGACAAAACGGATAATACGTTATCTTCAGATAGCGAATTGCTTCAAGCCGTCACCGTTGGGGTGAATTACTTATTCAGTGAAAAACTTATTGCGACGGCCGAGGTGGAAGTTAACCGCAGTGATATCGTCGATGAGAACAATTTTAAGATAGGTTTTAACTACCAATGGCATGATGTTATTGGTACTGGTCTTTTTTATCAGTTTAGAGATACCGATTACAGCGGTGAGAGCTCTGATTATGTCAATGAAGTGGGGCTGAGTTTGAAGTTTGTCTACTAGCGGACAGGTTCATTTATTGGCAATAAATAAAAAAGGTCAGCTTATGCTGACCTTTCCTTTTAATAAAGTATGCGACTATCGATTATAAAACCGCTGCAATGCCTTTACATAGAGGACCCATATTTGACTTCGTCATACCAGCAACACTGATTCGGCCTGAACCGACGATGTAAATACCGAACTCTTCTTTCAGACGGTTTACTTGCTCTTTAGATAGGCCAGAGAAAGAGAACATACCATTTTGACGTTCGATGAAGCTAAAGTCTGCGTCCACACCTTCTGATTTTAGTGTCGCTACAAATAGTTCACGCATCTCTTGGATACGGTCACGCATTTCTGCTACTTCAGCTTCCCATTCCGCACGCATTTCGGCATTGCCAAGAATGTGAGTCACGACCGCGCTGCCGTGCGCTGGTGGGTTAGAGTAGATAGAGCGAATAATGGCTTTAACTTGCGAGAATGCGGTTGTTGCGACTTCTTCTGATTCCGCTACTAACGTGAAGGCACCAACGCGTTCGTTGTATAGGCCAAAGTTTTTCGAGAAAGAGCTCGCGACTAGGATTTCTTTGTTGTACTTAGCAAAAGTACGAAGACCCGCCGCATCCTCTTCCACACCTTTAGCAAAGCCTTGGTATGCGAAGTCAAATAGAGGAAGCAATTTCTTCTCTGCGACTAGTTTCGCCAATGTTTCCCATTCTTCAGCAGTTGGGTCGATACCTGTAGGGTTGTGGCAGCAGCCGTGTAGAAGCACGATGTCACCTTCAGATGCAGATTGCAGATCGTTTAGCATTGCATCGAAGTCTTTGTCTTTTGTTTCAGCGTTGTAGTAGCTGTATTGTGCCGTTTCGATACCAGCAGCAGTAAATACGCCGTTGTGGTTTGCCCAAGTAGGGTTGCTGATCCAGATTTTTACATCGCCAAGTTGGCGTTTAATGAACTCACCAGCAACACGTAATGCACCGGTACCACCTGGAGCTTGAGCTGTTTTAGCGCGTTTTTCGTTTACAATTTCCGCATCAGAGCCGAAAAGCAGTTTTTGTACTGCAATGCCGTACTCTGCTGTGCCTTCGATAGTTAGGTAAGACTTGGTTTTTTCAGTTTCAACAAGCGCTGCTTCAGCTTTCTTTACTGTTGCAAGAACGGGAGTTTCGCCTTGCTCGTTTTTGTAAATACCTACGCCAAGGTTAATTTTGTCTGCGCGAGTATCTTTTTTAAACTCTTCAGTAAGGCCAAGAATAGGGTCAGCCGGAGCGGCAACTACTTTTTCAAACATAATCTTCATCCATGTTAATCGAAGGGGTGTGCTAACATTTATACCTTTCAGCAATATTGGTTACAACCGTTACTGAAAAGAAAACCTAAAAAAGTTGCGATTTGAAACAGAATTCTAACATAACTAAAGTTTTTGCCATGAAAACGTTTGGTAGGCACAGAGTTTGAAGGGGATTTATACCATGGTTGATGAAGTTTTGTTCACGTACCAATCGTTTGACTTCAGTGCTTTGCGTTAGTGATTTACGTGGAGTGGCGGTTACTCGTTGAGACAAAAACGCCCCACTAAAGGTGGAGCGTTTGCTTGTAAGGAGTATAGATGTCGGCTGATGTTATTTCTTCAGATCGATTTCAGACTCAACCGCATTGGTTTCGATGTCTGGGTTAGAAGAAAGCTTCTCAGTTGCCCAGTCGTTCATATGCTTTAAGATTGCTTTTAACGCGTGCTTCTCTGTTGGGACTTCCGCTTTTTCGACTTCAAGCTTTTGTTTCGGGTGTGTGCCCGTCGCATCTTCCGCTACGTGTAGCCAATCTGGGTGCCAATAATAAGGTTGGCCGGAAGGTGAACTCCAAGAATGTACGCCGTTGGATTCACCTTTGTATTTAATGTCTTCTTCGTTGTATTTCGCCATTACTGTTTTCTCTCATAATTCATGAGTTGAGGTGTGCATCACCATTACTATCTAAATGTAACAGATGTAATGAAAATTAATGTGATAACTATCGACTTATTTTGTCATTCGATAGCTACAGACGATGCGTACTTCTCATTCAGAAGAATTTATTATTTGGCAGGTTTTGGCTTTATCTGCGTTTAAAGCATACGACGATGGATTCGCCTACCTAACGCTATTCTTGAACGGTGATAGAACCTAAACTACTCGTCATTCAAGTGTTTGAGAATCGCCGCTTTTGCATGCTCTTCTGTCGCTGCTTCTCCGTCAGGGACTTCAAGGTCAGCCTTTTTGTGTTCACCCAAAGCATCTTCAGCGATATGCAACCAATCAGGATGCCAGTAATAAGGGGTTGTGCCGCCAGGATGGTCCCAGCTATGTACACCTTTATGTTTCCCGCGATAAGAGAGATCGTCCATTGTAAATACTTTCATCGCTTCCTCCCGGCTTAAAAGATAGATGTCTAAGTGGATTTAACACTCTCAGCTCCGTGGAATGCCTTGCTTTTCGGACAAGGCAAAGATTTAAGACCACTCGGACGTATCAATAAAAGTATGGAACATAAATTCTCACTTCGTCGTCGAAATTGCTATTAACAAGCTTGATAAATTACGTTGCTAAATTGACTACTGCCATATCAGAATGCTGGCGCGAAGTATGCTATGGTGCAGCTGCAAGTGAAATGAGGGATACATGAATCGATACCGTCAATTGGCCGAATTGTTTAAGGCACAAATTCAGCAAGATACTTGGAGAGCAGGGGAGAAGCTGCCTTCAATACGCGTCACCAGCTGCAATCATTCCGTAAGTGCAGGTACGGTATTACAAGCCTATCAATTGCTAGAGGCGCAAGGCTGGGTGATAGCAAAGCCTCAATCTGGTTACTATGTGACTGCCGATCTTGAACGTCTCACCAATACGAATGGAATTAAAAGCAACAATACGCCATGCACTAAGTTGAATGATGAGTTGTATTCGTTTTTGAAGCACCAGGCAACATCGGATGTTGTTCATTTAGGCTCGGCGTTTCCGGATCCGTGTTTGTTTCCTTTAGAGTCGCTTAACCGTAATTTGGCCAGCTCGGGACGAAAAATGGGGCCGGATAAGTTGCTAGACAACTTACCTCCTGGTGCCGAGTCGTTAAGGCGACTCGTCGCTCAGAGGTATATTCATCATGGGATATCACTAACCCATGATGATGTGGTTATTACTTCCGGTGCGCTAGAAGCATTAAACTTGAGTTTGCAAGCGGTCACCCGACCAGGTGATACCGTCGTTGTCGAATCCCCAACGTTTTATGGCGCACTTCAAGCGGTAGAACGATTAGGGCTCAAGGCTATTGAAATCAGTGTCGATGATGAGAGCGGGCATTCGCTTGAACAAATCGAAGCAGCCTTTGCCAATGAAGACGTTCGGGCTTGTTGGTTAATGACGAACTTTCATAATCCAACCGGGGCTTCTTTGTCTGATGAACACAAACGATACATTGTTGAGTTAGCCAATCGATATGATGTGTATCTCATCGAAGACGATGTGTACTCTGAGCTGTATTTTTCTGGCAAAAGGCCGAACTCATTGAAGACCTTTGATGAGCAAGAGCGTGTCCTTCATTGTGGTTCTTTTTCTAAGAGTTTATGCCCTGGATATCGCTTGGGTTGGGTGGTGAATAAGCGTTTTAACGAGACTATTCAAAAGCTCCAGTTAATATCGACATTGTCTGGGAGTGCCCCTATTCAGCAGGGGGTTGCACATTACTTACAAAACGACAGTTACGACAACCACCTGAGAAAGCTGCGTAAGACACTGCAACAACGTCAAGCTGACTTCGTGGATTTACTTGCAAAGCACCTACCTAAAGAGGTTACCTATCAACGTCCTGATGGTGGTTACTTTCTTTGGTTGAAATTGCCAGATGGAATATCAAGTAAAGCGGTATATCAAGCACTATTGTCTGAGCAGGTTACCGTCGCTTATGGCAAACTCTTTTCGATAAGTGATCAATACGAAAACTATTTAAGACTGAATACATCGCTTCCTTTAGAAACGAGTTTGGAACGTGCTATCAAAAGGTTAGGTGATTTGCTTCGCGAATTACTCAGAATTGAAACTCATTAAACTGCTTAGTGTTTTTTTGCTCCAACTGTATCAGCGCCATTTTTGCAAATTGTGCTTCAATTATTATTCAGGTCGACAGACCTTGGACGATTAAGCAGGATTTAAGATGAAAAAGCAGTTGGTTAAACATGAGTTAAGGTTAATCGCCGTTGCTATTTTTAGTGCGTTTTTACTGGTATTTGCGCATCTTATTTTGGCGAAGTCTTTCTCTCATATGGCTTGGACAGAGTACACCGCGGCCGTGATCCCTTTCGTAATGTTTGGCTTATGTATTGTGGGCGTAAAGTACGCTGAAAAAGCGGACAGAGATAAGGAAGAAGACTAACTCAAGCTTGAGTTGCTTGGCAGATAGTATTGACGGTTGAGCACAAAATAAAAGACCTCCACTAGGGAGGTCTTTTCTAATTCTGTCTCACTAAAAAGTGATTAGAAGTTCGCAGAGCGAGGCGTACGTGGGAATGGAATCACGTCACGAACGTTGCCCATGCCTGTTACGTAAGATACTAGACGCTCAAAGCCTAGACCAAAGCCTGCGTGTGGCACTGTGCCGTAACGACGCAAGTCGCGATACCAGCTCATGTGCTCAGGGTCGATACCCATTTCGCGCATGCGTGCATCCAGTACGTCTAGACGCTCTTCACGCTGAGAACCACCGATGATTTCACCGATGCCAGGTGCTAGAACGTCCATTGCCGCTACCGTCTTACCATCATCGTTCATACGCATGTAGAATGCTTTGATGTCTTTCGGGTAGTTCTTAACGATTACCGGCGCTTTGAAGTGCTCTTCCGCTAGGAAACGCTCGTGCTCAGATGACATATCGATACCCCACTCAACTGGGAATTCGAACTCACGGCCAGAATCCAGCAGGATTTGGATCGCGTCAGTGTAGTCAACTTGTGCGAAGTCAGAAGAAACAAAGTTCTCTAGACGGCTAACGGCTTCTTTGTCGATGCGCTGAGCAAAGAACTCAAGGTCATCGCGACGCTCTTCAAGTACTGCTTTGAATACGTACTTAAGCATGTCTTCAGCCAGTTTCGCAACGTCGTCCAGTTCTGCAAACGCAACTTCAGGCTCAACCATCCAGAACTCTGCTAGGTGGCGGCTTGTGTTTGAGTTTTCAGCACGGAAAGTAGGGCCGAAAGTGTAAACCTTACTTAGTGCACAAGCGTAAGCTTCCGCGTTTAGCTGACCAGATACCGTAAGGAAAGTTTCTTTACCGAAGAAGTCTTCGTTGTAGTCTACTTTACCAGCGTCTGTACGAGGCAGGTTTTCCATGTCTAGCGTAGAAACGCGGAACATTTCACCAGCGCCTTCAGCATCTGAGGCAGTGATCAACGGCGCAGATACCCAGAAATAACCTTGCTCGTGGTAGAAGCGGTGGATCGCTTGAGATAGGCAGTTGCGTACACGAGCTACCGCACCGATTACGTTTGTGCGCGGACGTAGGTGCGCAACTTCACGTAGGTACTCGATAGAGTGACGAGTTTTTGCCATCGGGTAAGTTTCAGCGTCTTCAACCCAACCAACCACTTTAACGCCAGTGGCAGCAAGTTCGAAGTCTTGGCCCTTTGCAGGAGATTCAACAATCTTACCAGTTACTTCAACAGAGCAGCCAGTCGTTAGCTTTAGTACTTCGTCTTCGTAATTATTAAGATTATTTGGGACCACGGCCTGAATCGGGTCGAAACAAGAGCCGTCATATATGGCAAGGAAAGAGATTCCAGCTTTGGAATCACGACGTGAACGGATCCAGCCACGAACAGTCACTTCGCTGTCTACTGCTAGCTGACCTTTCAATACGTCTGATACAGGCGCGTAAGTCATGTTTTCAATATTCTCCATTGAGGTAAAAATTCAACCCAACACTTATCAAAGTACTTGTCTAATAACATTTTTGTTCAAAAAACAAGCTAAGTGCTGAGTTGGGTAGCATTTTACAGATTCAACGAGACATATTACCTGTCAATTCGCTCGCATCAACCTTTATATTCATTTTGATGGGGAGAATCTCTCTATTTATTCACTCTTTGATGCTCTGAAAGTGTGAATTGGTTAAGTAATTGCTCTAAACGTTCGGATAGATGCTCTAAATCAACACTAATATCACGCGTGTGCGATGCTGATTGCGATGTGTCGTTAGCATGCAGTGTGATCACATCAATTTTGGATTGAATACGCTGACTGACGTCGGATGTGGCTTGCGTCTGGCTTTGAATGTTTTCCGCATGTTTCAGAACTTGATGCATTTCATCGACAACGTTATGCATCGTGACTGAAAGTGTCTCGACATCGACTGAACGTTGATGAGCAAACTGGCAGACAGTATCCACAGAGGCTAAGGACTCTTCACTCCCTTGCTGGAATTGAGAAATGATATGCTCAATGTTGCCTGTGGCTTCGGCGGTCCGAGAAGCTAGGTTACGCACTTCCTCCGCGACGACGGCAAAACCGCGTCCTTGCTCTCCGGCTCGGGCGGCTTCAATTGCAGCATTCAACGCGAGTAGGTTCGTTTGTTCTGCAATGCCTTTAATGACCCCAAGAATGGATGATACTTCTTCGGTTCTTTGGTTTAACGAACTGATTTTTTCCCGTACGCCGTCAATATTGCTCACCAAGTGTTTGATGTCTTCGCTCACGCTGTGTGCTTGGCTTGCGCTGTGAGTGGCAACATCAACGGTATGGTTGACTAGAGCTGTGGCGTTATTGGTCGAGTCTTCAACGGCGGTTTGTTGTTGCAACATGTCGGTGATGTTGCTTTGTACGTCACTGGTTTCCAATTGTTGATTATTGGCCGCTTTGTCTGTTGATTGTGCAACATCCGTTAACTGACTGGCTGAATTGGCAAGAGAATGGGAGGTGTCTTGTACACGCTCTAAACTCTCAGATACCGTGTCCATAAACGAATTAATCGCGGTAGAAAGTTGGCCTACCTCATCTTTTTGGTGATGAATAAGTCGTTGAGATAGATCTTTACTATGGCTCACATTCGCCATGAATTGCGACGTTTTTTGTATTGGGCGAACAATGATCTTACGAATCAAACTCATCGTTATAATAAAACCAACAAACGCGATAACGGCCATTATTCCCATCGCAAACATTGCCTGTTTATTGATCAGTGAATTGACGTGGTTCATGTTGTATTCCAAACGAATCGCGCCCAATACTTCGCCTTCTGGTGCTACATGGCAAGAAACGCAGTTGGTGCCACGATAATTTTCGCTTGATTTCATTGGTAGCGCGACAACCAGTCCGTTCCCCCAATCGGCTGAAATTGGCTCAATGACCAGTTCGCCATTTAAAGCTCGTTGGTCAATATCATCGACCGGTTGTTGGTTTGCTTGTCCTGGTCCGTAAAGCTTGGTTACGGTATCAGCCCGCAACACGCGAACTTCTTCAATCCCTTCTTGAGCGAGTGCTTTTTTTCGCAAAGTTTCTTTTTGCGACATGGTGCCTGTTAGCATCATCATGTTTAGGCTATCGAAGTAATTACTAGCCTTATCATGAAGCTGTTCACTGAGAACATCATTGATTAAGGTTTTTTGTTGATGGTATTGATAAGCCGTAGAGGCAGCCAGAACACAGCTGAAGACGGCAATTAACGCGAGCAAGAGCTTAAAAGTGATAGTTGAGCGCATAAATTTATAAGTGTAATTGGAACGAACTGCACAATCTTAATGTGCACAAATGCACACTGCGATCAACGAAATGAATGATTGTGACCCCACTCATGTTGGGGATATGTAATTGTGATGTGAGTGCTGTGTAATCAAATCTTTGGCGCATGACAGAAATACGACGATCAGGACAAAGGTTTAATTATTTTCGCTGAGAACAAACGGCGTTTTGCTACGCTTGTATTGAGTAGCGTTATCAAGGTTGGTGCGATTAACGTTACTCAGATGGCTGAGTTAACAGATATGGCAGAGCAAGAATCTTCAGACTACGCAGTCAGGTCCAGAATCTTTGATGAATCAGGAAATGGGGCTTATGACATACAAGTTATTAAGCGGTTATCTACACGAATACTGCCGATTCTACTATCTAAAGTAATACCAGTATGAGTTAAATTAAAATAGTAACGTTGAACCGTAACATTCGTCACCTTTTCGCTAAGAGAGTATGTAATAACGCAAATTTTTGGCATAAACCTTTTCTCACACCTACACTGAAAACTGAGAAAAGTGAGGTACTTGCCGTAGTGGCTTGCAACTTTCAGTAGGGGGGGGGAGTGTGAATACTTCAGAATATAAGATACTTGTAATTGACGATCAGCCAGTGGTTAGGAAAACATTAACGATCTGTTTGAATAACATAGGTATCAAGACAGTTTTCGAAGCTGAAAATGGTAAGCAAGCGAAGGAGCTTTTGGCGTTTAACGAATTTAATGTAATTTTCTGTGATTTGAATATGCCAGTAGAAGATGGTTTTGAAGTTCTAAGAGCTTTAGGAGTCATGAAGTTTTCTGGCGCCGTAATAATCATTAGTAGTGAAGAACAAGAAATCCTAGCGTCTACATCTAACTTAGCGCGGTTTTATGACTTGAACATTATGGGTTGTGTAGAAAAACCTATAACGTTCAAAGTGGTTCAAAATATCATCGAAGCAATACAAGCTTTACCTACTGTTAAACGGGCAACAACACAACTTTCCGAGCTACCTGAAGAGGAACTTATTAGGTACCTAGAGGCACAGAAAATAGAAGCTTACTTTCAACCTCAAGTAGATCTGATATCAAAAAAGATGAAAGGTGTAGAAGTTTTAGCTCGAATTCACGATGACCAAGGTTCTTTGATCCCACCAGATAGTTTTATTCCGGTAGCAGAAAGGTCTCCGTCCATCATACTTGAGCTTACTCAGAAGGTTATTGATAAAGCCTTGAAAGAAGTATCAAGAAACTATAAATCACTTTGCAATCTAACATATGCATTTAATATATCGGGAAAAGTTTTAGAAAATGAGGACTTTCCAAAGTGGCTATGTAGAACAGTTGATAAATATGGTATCCCTCATGAAAAGATTATTTGTGAGTTAACTGAAACAGCAATAAGTTCAAGTCCAACTATTATCGACACTCAGATGCTTAGGTTAAGAATTATGAAGTTTAAGCTATCTATAGATGATTTTGGAACGGGATACTCCTCAATAGCTAAGTTACACACAATCCCATTTAATGAACTAAAAATTGATAAAGAGTTTGTTTTTAATTGTCTAACCAATATTAAGTCGGCTGCGATTGTTGAGCAAAGTATAGAAATGGGAAGAGCACTAGGAATGTCAGTTGTAGCAGAAGGTATTGAAAGTGTTGAAGTAGAAAATTTTCTATTAAATAAGGGGTGTGAAATAGGACAGGGTTATCTTTATTATAAGCCTGTGAAAATTAGTGAAATACTAAATGGGATTGATGATTTTAATTTTAATAGTGAGAGTCGTTAATGAAGTTTTCTATTAAACTACCTTTACTATTTTTTGTTTTAAGTTTAGTTATGTTAAGTGCTGTTACATTTGTGTCCTGGAAAGGGAAAGATATTCTTCAGGATACAACTTTAACAAATATTGAGAGAGAAGCTACATTATTAATTAGACTAATAGAAAGAAACTTATTTGAACGATATCATGATGTACAGGCTTTTAAACTATCCTTAGGACAACTTGAAGGGAGTCATTTATATAAACGTTCATTCAATTCAGAAGTTGTTGATAATTTAAATCATTTCGTGAAAAATTATAAAGTATATAGACGGATAATAATATTAGATACGAACGGAAATATCTTAGCTTATAATTCTGAAAATCCTTTCGGAAAGAAACTAAAAGATCTTAATATTACTCCCAATGAAATACGTGATAGCATCTGGTTTCAAGAAGCCATGAGTGGTATTACGCTTGAACCAAAGCAGCCTGAAAGCAGTTATGTAACAGGTCCAAATCGATATTTAATTGATAGTGACTCTAATTCTTTCGATATGATTTTTGCTTCGGTTATTCGCAACACTAATGGTCAAAAGATCGGACTTTGGGTTAATGTCGTTGATTTTAGCGCTGTTGAAAAAATAGTTGAGGAAACTTATGAGCTACTTTCGAGTAGGGGGTTGCAAAGTGCAGAGTTGACCATCCTTGATGATCAAGGAAGAATTATCGTGGACTATGACCCTGTGGGACAGAGCAAGCCTAGGTATGCTCGAGATTTTGGTGTCTTAAGTAATTTAAATTTAGCAAGTAATGGTGTCGAGGGAGCAAGATTGGCAGTCGCAGGACTTAGCGGATCAAATATTTCAAGACATTTTCGAAAGCAAGTACAACAAGTCACAGGTTACGCACATACTAGTGGAGCATATGATTATCCTGGTCTTGGTTGGTCTGCGATGATTCGTGTTGGTGTTGATGAAGCGTTTTACGAGTCAGACTCCCTTTTTAAAAATACGTTGCTGCTCTCAATACTAATTTTGGGATTAATTTTACTAATATCATTTTATTTAGGTAAGCAGATTGCTCGTCCGCTAAGTGAGTTAGCGCTGAGTGTTAAGCGACTAGCAAGTGGTGAAAAGAATATAAAACTTCCTGCTATCTATGGCAAAAATGAACTAGCGATTATGGTTTCAGAGTTAGATAATTTAAAAGAAATTGTTATTGAAAGGGAGAGGCTTAGCAAGGAAACGGATGAACAAAGATTTTTGTTGGATATTCAAAGTAAGGCGATAGACTCAACTGCATCGGGAATAATAGTTACAGATATTAATCAGAAAGATTATCCAATTATCTTTGCGAATAGAGCGTTTGAAGTTCTTACTGGTTACTCTAAAGAGGAAGTTATTGGTAGAAACTGTCGATTCTTACAAGGTAACGATAGAGAACAAGAAGGTTTAGACAGAATACGTGAAGCTCTGGAAAATCAGTCATCTATATCCGTTATTTTGCGGAATTACCGTAAGGATGGAACATTATTCTACAATAACTTAAGAATTGACCCTGTTTTTGATGATGAAAACAAAATCACACACTTCATTGGTATTATTACTGATATTACAGAGATAAAAAGGCGTGAAGAAGAAACAAAGATTAAACTAGAGAGCGAAATACAAATAAGAACAAAAGAAGCTAGAGAGTCTGAAACCCGCTTAAGAACAGTATTTGATACAGCTTTAGATGGTACTGTTGTTATTGACATAAATGGGATTATCTTAGATCTAAATCGATCAACAGAACTTATATTTGGTCGTGTTAGAGAGGAGCTAATTGGCGAAAACGTTTCTATACTTATGCCCCCCCAATATGCTCATGAACATGATGATTATATTCGTAAGTTTTTATTTACTGGCGATAAAAAGTTAATCGGAACTCCAAGAAAGGTTGAAGGCTTACATAAATCAGGGCGTGTTTTCCCAATAGAGATATCTGTAGGAGAAACCAAGGTTGATGATTCTCAAGTATTTGTTGGAATTATAAAGGATATAACCAACCAAGAGGAAACAAAGAAACGAGAACTAATACTTCAAAACGAGCTTCGTGAGCGAGAAATAATTTATAGAGCTGCGTTTAGCCAGGCTGCTGTAGGGATATGTCGTGTTAGTTTAGAAGGAAAGTTCATCGAAGTTAACGATAAAATGTGCGACATATTTGGCTACAGTGAAGAGCAATTACTTTGTATGTCAATTGAAGAGATTACTCATCCCGATGACCTCTATAAAAGCCGTATAATGATAACGTCATTAATTGAAGGCAAAAAGCGTAGCTTTGCAATAGACAAGCGATATATTAGTAAAACAAAAGAAATGTTTTGGGCGACAGTCTCTGTGTCTGTTGTTCTGGGTGAGGACGAGCAGCCTAAATATTTTATATCAGTTATAGAAGATATTTCTAATAGAAAGAAAATTGAGAAGGAGCTTCGCTCGGCGAAAAGATCTAGAGATGAGCTATTAAGAGGTATGCGCTTAGCTTCCGATGCTGGCGGGATTAGTAACTGGGTGTTGAACCTCAAATCAGGGGTTCTAAAGTGGGACGATAAGATGTATGAGCTATATGGCGTACAAAAAGGTTCCAAGCTTACAGTAAAAGATTGGGAAAAAGCATTACATCCAGATGATTACGAACAAGCAACAAAAGCTTTTAATGAGTCTCTGAAAACTAAGGATGTATTTAACGCCGAATTTAGAATTATCAATCAAAGTACAAATCAAATTAGGTGGATAAAAGCGGCAGGAGATGTTGTCTTTGACAAAGAGTCTGGTGACGAGATGGTCTTTGGAATCAACGTGGATATCACTGACGAGAGGAATGCACAAGCTGCTTTAGAGCGTGAAACGTTGTCAGCAAAGCAAGCTAATGAGGCGAAGTCTCGTTTTCTTGCCACGATGAGTCATGAAATACGCACGCCCATGAACGGTGTTATCGGCATGGTTGATTTACTTAAAGAAACAAATCTAAGCAAAGATCAGCATAACATGGTTCGCACTATACGTGATTCATCATTTTCTTTGCTGGAGATAATAAACGATATATTAGACTTTTCAAAAATAGAGTCAGGGAAAATGGAACTTGACTTTACCAACGTAAATATTATCAATCTAATTGAAAAAACTCTTGATGCATTGTGGGTGAATGCTCATCAGAAAGGTATTGGTTTATATCTTTATTTTGAAAATAATATTCCTAAAGAGCTATTGCTAGACACGGTTAGAGTACGGCAAATCCTTCTAAATTTGTTGGGTAATGCAATCAAGTTTACAAGTAGTGAAGAGCAAAAGGGAGTTATTAAATTATGCGTTGGTTATCAAAACAACCGGTTAATAGTATCCGTTGAAGATAACGGAGTAGGAATGAGTTCAGAACAAGTGTCTCGACTCTTTACTCCTTTCGCTCAAGCAGACGGTTCTACTACACGAAAATTTGGAGGAACAGGTTTAGGGCTTAGTATTAGCAAGTCTTTTGTCGAGCTCATGGGAGGAGAGATAGAAGTTTCAAGCAAGCTTGGTCACGGAAGCTGTTTTTCATTCACCATTCCTGCAGAGTCTAATGACTCTTCATCACTACTCAACAGTTATGAGCTATCGAATTTTAAAGTCGTACTAAAAATCGATGATGAAAATTTATCTGATATTGTCAGAAAAATGCTCTCTAATCTCAAAGTGGCCGATGTTTTGAGTGAGATTGAAAAACTAACGGATCAGCATGAGCTGAGTATTTATATTGGTGATCAAGCAAACCAGCTCGATGAACATAGTAAGTATCGTGTTTTAGAAGTCGTAGATAACCCGACAGCAACCAAAGGATATATTAAACCTAACAAATACGTCATTGGTACACACCCTTTCAAACCTAGCGATTTTATTACAGCTTTAGCAGTGCTATCTGGACACGAAAGTCCTGATTTCGACTGGTCAGAGTGCCTTTACGACGAAGATAATAGCCAGTTTGATACAAATGATGAGGATAAAAGTGGTATCACTATACTTTGCGCTGAAGACCAACCAACCAATCAGTTAGTTTTATCTCAGCAGCTTGATCGCCTTGGCTTTAGCTATGAGATGGCTTCTGATGGGAAAGAAGCACTTGAACGATGGCTAGAAGGAGATTACGACTTAGTATTAACAGATTGCCATATGCCACAGATGGATGGTTTCGAGCTGACATCAGAAATAAGGCGAATAGAGGAAGAGAGAGGAGAAGAGAGAACACTTATCATTGCTCTAACGGCAAACGCGATGTTGGGTGAGGCAGAGCATTGTTTAGAAGCAGGTATGGACGACTATATAACTAAACCTGTTGAGTTAAGAACGTTGAAAAAAGTATTGTGGTTACGTTTAAGGGGAAAAGATCTAAGACAAAAGGTTGATAGAAAGCCTATTGACATATCACATATGAATGTATCTGAGGATACTGATTCTCGCGGATTGATAGATTATCATCATTTATCTGCCGTTATTGGATCGGACAATGAGGAGGTGCAGAGAGCAGTACTATCAATGTTTTGGGCTAATATTGTGACGGATATAGAGAAATTAGAAGCCGCTATTCAAGAAGCCAATTTTGAACAAGTTAGAAGCCTAGCCCACGGAGCTAAGGGGGCTGCCACATCGAGTGGTGTATTAGCCCTAGGGGATTTATTCAAAAGTTTAGAAGAAAACTACATAGATGTAAGTAAAACTAGCGCTTTAGTTCGGGATATAAAACAGCTTATTAAACAAGTCGAGATCCAATTGATGCAAGAAAATATAATTTAACGTTCCTTTAGGAGATATGGATGTTTAACTCAAATACGATAGATCAAGCTCCTTTCGATTCCTTTGAAGAGGCTAGTCGCTTTACTCTGAAGTATCTCCACAAAAAGTATGGTTTTGGTGCTTGGATGTTAACGAGAAAAAATGAAGAAGATTGGGTCATTTTGCAGGTCGAAAGTGATAAATATCAAATTAAAGAACTATCGACCCTAGTTTGGAGTGATTCTATTTGTAGCCGAATGGTGCAAGGCAAAGGACCTCGATGGACTCCTTCTGTACAAGCTGTTGAAGATTATAAGTTGGCACCTATAAACGAGCAGCTAAGTATTTGCTCTTATGTTGGTATACCTATCTGCTATCCTGATGGAAGGTTGTTTGGGACACTGTGTGCAATAGATACTGAAGTACATAAATCCATTCCATCTGATGGCCAACTAACGGTAGAGCTTATTTCAAAGCTTCTCTCTAGCTTGTTGTGCATGGAGATAGAGCGAAATGCCGCTGCGAGCAGACAAATGTACCAACTCCCCCGTCAGTTTAAAGACGCAGAAACTGGTTTTTTTAATAGGCTAGGTTGGTCTATATTTTTAGATAAAGAGCAGAGCGATGTTAGAACCGTTGGTGTACCAATATATATAATTGCAATTGATGCTTTGTGTATATTGGACGGCTACGATAGTGCTCACAAAAGTAACTTACACAACTTATGTGAAATATTACAAACCCACCAAAAAGGTGATAATTATGTAGCTAGGCTAAGTGATAGTGTATTTGCTATGCTAGTACATAATATCGATTCCATAGAGTTTAACTCACTCTACAGTGAGTTATGCAAAAAACTATCAGAAGCAGAACTTCAAGTTAAAATTGGGCATAAGAAGCATGTATATAATCAAAACTTAGACGATACTGTTGTTGAGGCGATAAAATTATCTCAATCAGAATAATGATAGACTCAGTATGTTATAACGGTGATAAACGGCATAAGCACATACTATAATAACATCTAATGTCGTATAGCTATTCTTCGATCGTGTCTAAGGGTTCAATATTAATAATAAATAAGCTAAAAACAATACTAAATGCACTGCTCCTTGCATGATATTAGTTCGTGCGCTGTTAAAAGTCATAATACACACTACTAGTGTTAAAAGTAATAGTACCATATGGTGCCATATCGAGCCCTAATATTAAGCTCTGCTCTGTAACGAGACTAACTGCTAGGACTGCTGGGAGAGTCAAACCGATTGTAGATAACGCAGAACCAAGCAAAAGATTTATTGAACGTTGGAGTTGGTTAGCTCGTTGTAGTGGTACGGTGAAGGACAATGAGGTGCTAGCTTACTTTTAGAAAGCTTGCACGTTCGTCCTGTGCCAAGGATAATGACCCTATCATTTTTTATTACTCTCAGCCCTACCATACTGATTTGTGTATATCGGAGAGTATGAGAAAATACAGTGTGTATATGAGTGTATATATGGAGACGTATGAACACTCTTTTCATGGTATATAAAGTTATTTAAAACAGAGGTTTACTAAGTTGTCATCCCATACGTCTGAAATATACAAAGAGTTTATGTTCGAAGCGGCACATCACTTGCCACATGTACCTGAAGGCCATAAGTGTGGTCGTTTGCATGGACACTCTTTCTTAGTTCGTCTTTATGTAGAAGGTGAGGTAGACCCGCATACTGGTTGGGTAGTGGATTTCGCTGAAATCAAAGCGGCATTCAAACCAATTTACAATCGTTTAGACCATTATTACCTGAACGACATTGAAGGTTTGGAGAATCCGACGAGCGAAGTGCTAGCAAAATGGATTTGGCAACAGCTTAAGCCAAGTTTACCGTTGCTAAGTAAAGTTGAAATCAAAGAGACGTGCACAGCCGGTTGTATTTACAAAGGTGAATAAGTCACTTTTTATTGAGCATTGAAGACAAAGGCAAGCCATGAGCTTGCCTTTGTTGTATCTGGATATTCCCTATTTTTTATACTTTTCTTGCTAGCTCAGTGGATGACGTAAAATCCACTCTTTTTCGTTCTCACCAAACGTTGTTTTCTCTGTATTGATGAATCCACACGCATCAAGAAAACTGATAGCGTATTGCTGACTCTGTGGCACAGTGACGCAAAGAGAGTTGCTTTCAGGGTCAATGGTATACGCGTAAACGAACAGTTTGCGTAACGCTTCACTCCCAACCCCTTGGCGTTGGAAACGTTGATCAACCATCAAGTACTTGAGCCCCAGTTCGTGCCTTTTGGCAAAGGGCGCATGTTGGGAGAAGCCTTTATCGATAACAAGATAGCCAACTAATAGATCGTCAGAATAAATCGTAAAGAACGCTTCAGACTTATTGCGTTTTTGATAAGCCACTTCAAACGGCGTAGAAAATCCTTTCTGCTCTTCCTGCACATCCAATTGCATCAAACTCGAAAAATCTTTCAGTTTGGTGGGTTTAATAGCAATCATCGTTCAACCACAAATTGGCGGCATATCCTCATGCCGCCACGAACTTTAATAGAGTATTCACTCTAGTTTAAGTAACTCACGAGGTTAAGAAAAGCTAGAAATGCAGAGGATAATAATAACCTTGGTGAATATAGGCACCTAATGTTGTGAGTAAGTGAGCGCTATCGGCGGTTTCTACGCCTTCAACAATGACGGTACACCGATACGTATTTCCCATGGCGATTAACTGACGCAACGTTTCCACTTTCTTATCGTCCGACTTTAAACCAATCACAAACTCCCGATCTATTTTCAAATAATCTGGATTGATTTTACTGATGAGCGACACGTTGTTGTTGCCAGTGCCAAAGTCATCGATACTGATTTTACAATCCAGTGCTTTTAGTTTCGCGACATTGCCATAAATCTCGGAGGTATAGTACATCGATGCATTTTCCGTGATTTCAATCGTCAGTAAACGACAATCTCGGTTAGATAGTTCTCTGTGTAGGATTGAAAAGTTGCGTCCTCGCAGCAAAGAAGGACAAATATTGATGCTGATAGGAATAGGCAACGCCTTGTGCTTAGTATAGATGGACTCTATCACCAGTAAGGTATGAGTAAGGAGCAGCCCATTGCGGATCAGTGTCTCAATAAACCGTTGCGTATTTTTTACCTTAAACCGCGAGAGCGCTTCGTAATGCACAATCTTTTGCGCTGAAGTGTCATAAATCGGCTCTAGTTTGATTTTAAATTGTCGAATTGCACACAAATAAGCCATAAAGGCTTGTAGGGAGCGATGACGCAGTATTATGAGAAACAGCAAGCTTAATAAAATGATGCTTTGAAACGGGCCAGAGATGTAATACACCTCTTTATAGCCGCTGTTCTTCACGTGATAGTTGAAAAAGCGTTCATTGGTGTTACCAATTTCTAAAGAGGTCCCTGTATTGGTTGATAGCTTCATGCCGGAAAGAAAAAAACGCGAAATATGATTTTCAACGTTGTCGGATAAGTTAATGTTTTTGACACGAACCAAAACGGTCGCGTTATTCAAGCCAAATGATTGGGTCGTATAATTGCTATTATTACTCCACTCTTCAAATGCTTTTTTGCTGACAGGGACAACGGTTTCGGGGGTGACTAAACACCGGATATTGAAACGGTCCAGCATCATGCTCGATTCCACCAGCTTTACATTATCAAAGAGCGACTTCAATTCTCTTTCATCAGCAAAGCAGCTCTTTTGGGAAAGGTTTTCTGCAATTTCGAAGGCGTTATCAAGATAATTATGTTTCACAATGCTGTTTATCGCGTAATAACAGATGACAAAGAAAATGATCGCTGTGATCAAGACGACCCACAGCGTATCTGAATAGATCTTTTTATTACGCAGACAAATACGAAGGGCTTTGCCAAGGCTGTTTGTTGTGTATTGATTGATCTTGTGTTGATGGTCGATGCCATTCTGATGGTTGTTTTGCATAGTAAAAGGGATGAAGTATCCGGTCCGGTGAATATTTTCGATAATATTTTTTTTTGTGGTTACGTGTTCTTCCGTGAGCTTGCGAAATTTCTTTCTTAGAGCGGCCACCGCGTTTTTAAAGCCATTTTCAGGCAGTGTCATTTTGTATTGTTGAGTGATTTTGCTTTCTATCAATCGCTGGCTAATTGGCGTATTTAAGCTGCCGTATTTGGCGATGGTTGACAGAATGGCGTACTCATTTGGGTTGACAGGAATGGAGTGGTGGAGTGATTGATTGAGCTCTAAAGATATTTCGTTTTCGGACAAGCAAACGCAGATTTGGTTTCCAATTTCAAACCTAATCATGTGTTGGTGTGCTCCAAGTTTAATTTTTGGCTACGTTATCAATAAAGCTAGGAGAGGGATGTGATTTTTTACGGGGATATCCATAATATTTGGATATATTCAAGGTTTTAGGTTTTTTTATGCTGGGCGTAGCAACCCATTATTCATAGTTAATGAGGTATAAAAAACCCGAGCAGCGGCTCGGGTTTCGTCGATATTCAGCAAGGCTTATTAACAGATAACTTTTACTGCTAGGCCGCCTTGAGAAGTCTCACGGTATTTCGCGTTCATGTCTTTACCTGTCTCTAGCATTGTTTCGATAACTTTATCTAGAGAAACAGTAGGAGCAGAAGAACGACGCAGTGCCATACGAGTTGAGTTGATTGCTTTTACAGCTGCAATACCATTACGCTCGATACATGGAACCTGAACCTGACCTGCAACCGGGTCACAAGTTAGACCTAGGTTGTGCTCCATCGCAATTTCAGCCGCCATACATACTTGCTCTGGACTACCACCCATAAGCTCAGCAAGGCCCGCTGCTGCCATAGAACATGCCACGCCAACTTCGCCCTGACAGCCAACTTCTGCACCAGAGATAGACGCGTTACGCTTGTAAAGACCGCCAATTGCACCAGAAGCTGCAAAGTAACGGATGTAGTCTTTCTCAGTTACGGTTTGGATAAACTTGTCATAGTAAGCCAGTACCGCAGGGATGATGCCACATGCACCGTTAGTCGGCGCAGTTACAACACGACCACCTGCTGCGTTCTCTTCGTTTACTGCAAAAGCAAACATGTTTACCCAGTCAACAACAGACATTGGATCGTTTGTTGTTTTTTCAGAAGTAAGCAGTTGCTGACGAAGTGCAGCTGCACGACGAGGCACGCGTAGTGGACCAGGCAGAATGCCTTCTTCGTTCATTCCGCGATCCATACATTCGCGCATTGTGCGCCAGATGTTTGCGAAGTAAGTACGAGTTTCTTCGTCAGAATGAAGCGCATGTTCATTTTTCATGGTTAGCGCACTGATAGACAGGCCGCTTTCATGACATTGCTTTACAAGCTCTTCTGCCGTTGTAAACGGGTAAGGAACTTTTACTGGGTTCTCAACTTCTTTACCGAAGTTTTCTTCATCAACGATGAAACCACCGCCGATGGAGTAGTAAGTTTTTGAGTACGCTTTTTCGTCATCAATCCAAGCGTGGATTTGCATGCCGTTTTCGTGTAACTCAAGGTTTGTTTTGTGGAAGTTCATTCCACCTTCACGTGGGAACGATACTGTGTGACAGTGCATGCCAACAGGAAGGCGTTCAGTTTCTTCTACGCGAGCGATAAAGCCCGGGATAGAATCGATATCAACTTTCTCAGGAGTGTTGCCTGCAAGACCCATGATGATAGCAATATCTGTGTGGTGACCTTTCCCTGTCAGTGATAGTGATCCATAAACGTCAACGGTGATTTTAGTGATGTCGCGCAGTTTTCCCATTGCACGAAGATCATCAATAAACTCTTTACCCGCTTTCATTGGGCCTACAGTGTGTGAGCTTGAAGGTCCAACACCGATTTTATAGATATCAAAAACACTAATCATATCGATTACCTCAGAAGAAAGCCTCCCAAGGGGAGTTGGGAGGCTTAATTTTATCGTTATATTTTTGGATTAATCATACCTTGCTAGGGCAGGGATGATTAAAGAGCGCCGTAGATTACAGAACTAATGGCAGCAAGACCACAGATTGCTGTGAAAATTTGCACAGGTGCTGAAGTTTTGTACTTAGCCATCGCTGGAACTTTTTGCATTGCGAAGATAGGCATCAAGAATAGGATTGCCGCAATCATCGGTGCGCCCATTGTTTCAATCATACCTAGGATGCTTGGGTTAACGATAGCAACGATCCAAGTTGTGATTACGATGAAGATAAGAGACATCTTCTCGATCTTGCTTATTGGCGATTTTGAACGAGATTTCACTAGACCAACTAGACCTTCATGCGCACCTAGGAAGTGGCCGAAGTAGCTAGAAGTGATAGCCGCGAAAGCAACCAGTGGACCTAAGTAAGAGATCAGTGGAGACTCATGAACGTTTGCTAGGTAAGAAAGAACAGAGATGTTTTGCTCTTGTGCTGTTGCTAGTTGCTCTGGAGACAGAGAAAGTACAACAGAGAAAACGAAGAACATTACAAAGCCCATTAGCATCATCGCTGCGCCACCAGTGATAGCGTCAGTTTTCTTAACTGCGTCATCACCGTATACACGACGTTGTTCTTTAGAGAACTGAGAAATGATTGGGCTGTGGTTGAAAGAGAACACGATAACAGGGATTGCTAGCCATACGATAGCTGGCATTGCACCCCAGTCAGGTGATACTTCCATCATTGAAGTGTTCCAACCAGGAATTAGGTACACAGACAGCGCTAGTAGGATGAACACTAGAGGGTAAACCATCGCTGAAGTTGCTTTCAGCATAAGCTCTTTACCAAACACTACGCCCGCTGTCATTGCAGCGATAAGTGCACCGGAAAGTAGCCAGCGAGGAATAGATTCCATACCCATTTGGTTAACTAGGAAAGAGTCAACCGTGTTTGTGATACCAACACCGTAGATAAGTACGATTGGGTAGATAGCGAAGAAGTAAGCGAACGTAATAAGGTTTGCGCCAGTCTTACCAAAGTGCTCTTCTACTGTGTCAGTGATGTCCGCTTCTGGGTTTTTCGCAGAAAGAACGAAGCGAGCTAAAGATTTGTGTGCGAACCAAGTCATTGGTGCTGCGATTAGGGCTAGGATTACTAATGGCCAAAAGCCACCTGCACCTGCTTTAATAGGAAGGAATAGTACACCGGCACCTACTGCCGTACCAAAAAGGGACAGACACCAGGTAAAGTCTTTGTAAGAAAACTTACTAGACGATTGTGCGGTAGAAACCGCAGAAGTAGTTGTATTCATTTTTTAGTTACTCATTTTGGGAACAGGAAATAAGTCGGGAGTAATTTTGCAAGATTTTACACTAGGAAAATTAGATCTAAATCATTTATTGCTTACGCTTATTGAATGATATGTCAAAAACCTGCTTTTTATCACGAAAATGATGTGCTACTCGTGATTTCTGCTAATGAATAAAATTAGAAAAACTTATCGATAGGGCTGTTTGTATAAATTTATTTCACCGCAAGCGTTTGCGGTGAAAACGGCAAATTAATCTAATGTGAATGAATGTTTATGAAGCAACGTTTTATTAATATTGATGCGCATGATGATCGCATCCATAAAAATACCGATATCAGAAGTTTTTAATGTGAAATGATATGTTTTTGCATCGATTCGATGATTTGTGCGGTCATGCCCCAGATGAAATGCTGTCTATATGGGATAGCAAATACACGATGACTGCTGTTTTTTAGGTCAAACTTGGTGCTGTACAATTTTGTCGGATTCAGAATGTGGTTAGCAGGAACTTCAAAAACAGACTCCACCTCATTTGGGTCAATATGCGTTTTATACTCAGGAGAAATAAAGGCCAAAAACGGTGTCACATTAAACTGACTAATCGTTGGCAATGTTGGAAGCTGGCCAAATACATGAATATGTTCATCTTCTATACCGACCTCTTCTTTGGTTTCTCTTAATGCCGTATTGATTAGATGATGATCTTCCTGCTCAAACTTACCGCCGGGGAAACTGATTTGTCCCGGATGATGACGCAAGTGCGCAGCTCGCTTTGTCAAAATGACCTGTAGCCCCTCCGGGCGTTCTACAAAACCAATTAAGACCGCTGCGTCTCGCAGTGATTTTCCTTTCATCCATTTCAGTCGCGCGAGGGACTCTTTGTGGTAACCCGTTGGAAGCCGAAATTGAAAGTTTTGCAGTAATTGAGTTTTGTCGATAACCAAACCAAATCCTTATTTATTGTACCTAACCATTATTTATTATACTCAATGGCCGCAAGAGGCGTGGTGCTATCGCCGTTGGTACGGTATTAAAGTATTAGTGCGGCAATACCAAAGCACGTCCATTGGTTCTTTCCCTGCTTTGTGTCGTGTGTCTCACTCTGCTTGGGTATAATAATTTGAAACTTATAAGGTTATAAACCATTCTTTATTTTAAGACGTCACTATGGGGCAAGTATTGACTAATGAAAGGGATTATTTTCACCGAGTTCATGGAGTTAGTGGAAGAGAAGTTTGGCCTCGATGTGTTAGACCAGGTGCTCGACCTTTCTAATGACGAAGGGATTTATACGGCGGTTGGTAGTTACGATCATAAAGACTTGGTTAAATTGATTGTGAATCTCAGTAAAGTATCTGGCATTCCACCTGAACAACTGCAAGAAGTATTTGGAGAGTGCGTTTTTTTGAATTTACTTCGCTCGATTCCTAGTCATGCCAGTTTGCAGCAGTGTGAAACGACATTTCAATTTGTTCGCCATGTTGAAGATTTTATTCATGTCGAGGTCAAAAAGCTCTACCCAGATGCTAATCCTCCTCAGTTTGATTTTATCAGCGAGACTCAATCAAACATGGTGTTTGATTATCGAAGTGCGCGGTGCATGTCTCACGTATGTTTAGGTCTAATAAAAGGCTGCGCAGCGCACTTTGGCGAAGTTATTCATATCAAACACCAAAACCAGTCAGAAGATGGTAGCCAGGTCCGCTTTTGGTTAGAGGCACAATAAGAACGATATGACAGGAAGTTCCTCGCTAGAAAGGAAACTCAAACGAGAAATCGAATCAAGAAAAGCAGCTGAGCGGTTATTGGAGCAGAAGAGCTTCGAACTTTATGAATCTACTCAACAGCTAAGTGTTGCTTTGAAAAAGCTTGAGTTGAAATCAAAAAAGGATTTACGCAAGTTTGAGTTCGAAGAGAAAGTTGACGCGACGCTGATTAAGTTTGGTCGAACTTTTTTGTCGAGCACCTTTGATGAAGCTATGATTGCCAGTTTTATTGAGCAGCTCACTTCGAACTCAATCATTTCTGCGGCTTACTTACATCTTGATTCCACAAAACTTTCTTCTTTGCGCCGACATCATTTTGGTCATTTACAGCTTCGCCATGAGAATACGATTAAGACTGTCCCCAATTGGCAAGGGGAGAACTTGCATTTGCCTATCATCATTGACAAGCAAACAGTAGGGGAGTTGATCTTCTCTGTTCAGTTGGATCAAATCGATCAGTCTTTTATTTCCAAACAGATGGAGCTGGTATCGGATTTGGTTCATGGGGTCATTGGCCGGCATTTGAGTTTAGAGCGAGAAGTGGAGCTGCGAAAGCGGGCAGAGGAATCGGAAAAAGCGACGAAAGAGTTTGTCGCCATGATTAACCACGAGTTGCGAACACCTCTTAATGGCGTGTTAGGTAGTGCTGAACTACTAAGTCGAACACAGTTAGGTGAAGAGCAACGCCATTACCTAAACAACTTGACTCAATCGGGAGACTTGTTGAGGGTCATCATTAACGATCTTCTCGACTTCAGCAAGATGAATGCCGGTATGATGGAAATCATCGATAAGGTCTTTGCTTGGGAAGAGCTTGAAAAAGCCATCATGGGCGTATTTTCAGCTAAAGCAGCAGAAAAGCGAATTCATTTCTCCATCGATAAAAAGCTCGGTATTCCCGAGTTTTTAGTTGGTGACTTAGAGCGAATTACACAGATCTTGGTCAACTTGGTGGGAAATGCTATTAAGTTTACTCATTTGGGTGGGGTGGTGCTGCGAGTGGAGTGGATAAACGGTATTGCGCATTTTGAGGTTGAAGACACGGGTATTGGCATCCCGATAGAAGCACAGCCCTCATTATTTGACCCATTTGTGCAAGTAGATCGCTCGGCGAAGCGCAGTTTTGAAGGCTCAGGTTTGGGCCTTGCGATTTGTAAAAATCTAGTGGATTTGATGCAGGGCGAGATTAGCTTTGAAAGTGAAGAACGCAAAGGTACCACCTTCAAAGTCTCTATTCCTCTAAAGGAGGGGCAAGCCCCAGGCGCAGCAGAGGGGGAATTAGCTACCATAGAGCGAAGTGATTTGGCAGGACGCTCAATATTGGTGGTTGATGACATCAGAATGAACCAAGTGATAGTTACTCAAATGCTGAAAAAACTCGACATTACACCTGATTTAAAAGCCAATGGGAAAGAAGCCTTAGAAGCGGTGAAAAACAAAGAGTACGAACTAATATTTATGGATTGCCGAATGCCAGAAATGGATGGTTATGAGGCGACGATGTATCTGAGAGAGAGTGGCTTTACTCATCCTATTATCGCATTAACCGCTGGCACTACTATCGAAGAGCGTCAAAAGTGCATTGATTCAGGCATGGACGACATCCTCACTAAACCGTACACCGCAACCGATATTGAACAGATTATGTGCAAGTGGCTCGAGCAGTAGACGTTGCCTCTTAAAAAAACGGACTCTTGTTAGCCAGCGGCTAAAAGCCAAAGTACCTGTAAATAAAACACACAAAAAACGCTCCACACTGGAGATAATGCCGATCATTTAACGATGTTTTTTGGGTCATTCTAGCGAGCCTTGGCGAGACTAAGAATCTATTAGCAGCACGCTGAGCGGATAATGAAACAAATTTGACCATAAAGTGCTCAGATAGAAGAGCCTGTATCACGTTCCTTCGTCGCGGTACAGGATGACGAGATACAGAAATATGCCACTCGCTGTTAAACGAGCGGCATTCTCAGTACTGGAGGCGTTTTAGCTTGTTTTCGTTAGCAGGATTCATAGACCGTTGCCATTTGGCGAAACCTACTATTGCAGCGCTGGCAAAATCTTTGAGAGCTTATCCAACGTTTCTTGATATTCAGAAGCGCAATCGCTATCCGCAACGACGCCGCCGCCTGCCCAAGCGTACAGTTTGTGATTCTCCGCTACGAGAGTGCGGATGGTGATGCTGGTATCCATACGACCATGGCGAGAAATGTAGCCAATACTGCCGCAATACGCGCTGCGTCGATGCGGCTCTAATTCTTCAATGATCTGCATTGCGCGAACTTTAGGTGCGCCGGTAATTGAACCGCCTGGAAAACACGCTCGCAGCAAATCCGCAGGAGAGTATTGCTCATCCAACGTCGCACGAATGGTGCTCACCAAGTGATGCACTGCGGGGAAGCTTTCAATCTCAAACAGCTTTGGCACGTGAACGCTCCCCGGTGACGCAACTCGACCAATGTCATTACGCAGCAAATCGACAATCATCAGGTTCTCTGCTTGATCTTTTTCCGCTGTCTGCAAGTCATGGGCATTAGCGTTATCTTGTTTTGGATCTTCGCTGCGTGGGCGAGTACCTTTGATTGGTTTCGTTTCAATGACGCGATCTTTGAGTTCTAAAAAGCGCTCTGGAGAGATACTCAAAATCGAAGACTCTGGCATACGGATAAAAGCGGAAAATGGCGCTTGGTTGGCGGACTCTAATTTTAGATACGCTTGCCACTCACAGCCTTGATACGGTGCGTTAAAACGTTGCGCCAAATTGATCTGATAGCAGTCACCGCTCAACAAGTATTCTTGCACTTTGTCAAAGCGAGTAGCGTAGCTCTCTTTCGTCATGTTTGACTGCCAATCACCAGACAGAGCGAAGTCTACGCTTTGCTCTGCTTCTTGCTCGTCTAACCATTGCCAAGCTTGCTCGATATTCTGACCGACTAGGCAGGCTTTTTTAAGCTTGTGGTCAACAACGACGGCCCATTCATACAGACCTACCGCCATATCCGGCGTGTTGAGGTCCTTTTCGGCCAGTTCTGGCATCGTTTCTACGCGTCGACCTAAATCGTAACTGAAGTAACCGAGCGCTCCGCCGACAAAAGGCAAATCCAATTCTTTATTTAACTCAACGTGAGGAAGCCACTGTTCTTGCAACTGATGAAGCAGCGCGAATGGGTCATCTTGAGTTGAATAGGCATTCGATGGTGTTTCAACTTGTGTGCTTTCGGCAGTGGTTTCTAACGTTGCAATTGGGTTGGCAACCAACATATCGAAGCGACTATCGATATGCGTTTCTGATGCAGAACGCAGCAACATCGCCCAAGGCTGGTGTTGAATGCGAGAAAAGAGGTGAAGAGCAAACTCTGGTGCATATTCCAGCGCTTTAAAATCAATGAATTGATTGTCCATGTTGTTCATTTGTGTAATTTGTGACAAAGAGATCGTTCACTGCATGGCATGTCATGGGCAGCAAGAGTATCATATTCCTCTGTATAGCCAAACTCCCTCTATTCATAGGGTTTTGAGATGGTTTACAAGTAGGCGACTTCAGCGTTTCGTGTGTCGATATCAGCCGTTCGACAATTGTTTATAAAAAACGAAGCTCAAAAGAGCAATAAGCTCAACAAACACGATTGAAGCCAAGCCAATAATGGAAGCATAACTATAACGAGGCATGTAATGACGGTAATACGCAAGCAGGATGTGATCAGCAGTGTCGCTGATGCGCTACAGTATATTTCTTACTACCACCCGCTAGACTTTGTTCAAGCTCTTGAAAAAGCCTATCACCGCGAAGAGAGCCAAGCCGCTAAAGACGCGATTGCTCAGATCCTAATTAACTCCCGAATGTCCGCAGAAGGTCACCGACCAATTTGTCAGGATACTGGTATCGTGACGTGTTTCGTCAACATCGGTATGGGCGTGCAATGGGACTCAACCGACATGACGGTTCAGCAGATGGTAGATGAAGGTGTTCGACAAGCGTATACGAATCCAGACAACCCGTTGCGTGCGTCAGTACTTATGGATCCTGCCGGTAAACGTATTAATACCAAAGACAACACGCCTGCTGTCGTACACATCAACATGGTTCCGGGCGATAAAGTTGAAATTCAGATCGCAGCGAAGGGCGGCGGTAGTGAAAACAAAACTAAGATGGTGATGCTAAACCCATCTGACGATATTGCTGAGTGGGTAGAGAAAACGCTACCAACAATGGGCGCGGGCTGGTGTCCACCAGGCATGCTTGGCATTGGTATTGGCGGTACGGCTGAAAAAGCAGCAGTATTGGCAAAAGAATCTCTAATGGAACACATCGATATTCAAGAGCTTATTGACCGTGGCCCGCAAAACGCAGAAGAAGAGCTTCGTCTTGATATCTTCAATCGCGTGAACAAACTTGGTATCGGCGCGCAAGGCCTTGGTGGTTTGACAACTGTTGTCGACGTTAAGATCAAAACGGCGCCAACGCACGCGGCTTCTAAGCCTGTTTGTTTGATCCCGAACTGTGCGGCGACTCGTCACGTGCACTTCACGCTTGACGGCAGCGGCCCAGCAGAGCTCACGCCACCTAAACTAGAAGATTGGCCAGACATTACTTGGGAAGCGGGAGAAAACACGCGTCGCGTAAACTTAGACACGATTACTAAAGAAGAAGTACAAGAGTGGAAGACAGGCGAAACCGTTCTTCTATCAGGTAAAATTCTGACTGGCCGTGATGCTGCGCATAAACGTATTCAAGGCATGCTAGATAATGGCGAAGGTCTACCAGAAGGCGTAGATCTAAACGGTAAGTTCATTTACTACGTAGGCCCTGTCGATGCAGTTGGTGATGAAGTCGTTGGTCCTGCTGGCCCAACAACATCAACGCGTATGGATAAATTCACCGATATGATGCTAGAAAAAACAGGTATCATGGGCATGATCGGTAAAGCTGAGCGTGGCCCTGCAACGGTTGAATCTATCAAGAATCACAAAGCGGTTTACCTAATGGCTGTCGGCGGTGCTGCGTACTTGGTTGCGAAAGCGATCAAGAAAGCTCGCGTTGTCGCATTTGAAGATTTAGGTATGGAAGCGATTTACGAATTTGAAGTTGAAGATATGCCAGTAACAGTGGCTGTAGACTCAAATGGCGTTAACGCGCACCAAATCGGTCCTGACACTTGGAAAGTGAAAATCCAAGAGATGGAAGCGTAAGGCAAACGGTAATCTTACATTGTCTCAGGAGAGAGAATGTGACAAGGTGCTGATTTACCTAGCAAACATTTGACAAAAGTGCAGCGAAAACTGCACTTTTTGTCTATATAATGTAGATATAAACCTCAGGGCATAGCAATCAAACGTTATGCGAACATTAATTAGGAGACGGCATGCCTCGTTTTATTCAGATTCTACAAATTATTCTTGCTGTAGTGGTAGGTGGCTTTGTTGGCTACGACTTGATCCTTCACGGCATCAGCATCTTTGATGAGAAGTACGTGACCATCACGTGTGTGTTGTGGTTGATTTTAGAAATCGCTCTATTTGTTATCTATAAGTTGATCGAAGACGACTAGGCTTAAAGAAAGCGGGTTCCTGTTTAACATAGTAATCAGCGCATATAGAGTTACTAATGCTGTAGATTAAGTAAGCCTCTGAACCACTCAGGGGCTTTTCTTTTTTTAATACAGCATTAAGCCGGATGTTTTGTTCATCTTTTATTAAGGTATATAAAGTTAAACTCATAGAATTCGGGATAGAACAGTATTCATAGATCGAAATTCGAAGTCGCTGACAACGTTGTTTTAAAGTGGAGTAAGATAAAGAAGCGTAATGAAGAGAATAAAGAAAGAAGTTAATGACTTTATCAACAGAGGTATGGACTCCAATGTTCGAATTGCCGTCACCGGACTTTCTCGTGCCGGTAAGACGGCATTTATCACGTCATTAGTGAATCAGCTCCTCCATACCGCTACCCATGATAATTTGCCTCTTTTGACTGCAGCCAGAGATAAGCGTCTTATTGGAGCGAAGCGTGAACCTCAAGCGAATATGATGGTGCCACGTTTCGCTTACGACGAAGCGATGAGCCAGATCCATGCGACCCCACCTCAATGGCCAGTACCAACACGGGATGTGAGTGAGATTCGCTTAGCGCTCAAGTACAAACCAAATAAAACGACTAAAAAGCTGTTGAGTAAAGCCGCAATTTTAAATGTTGATATTATCGACTATCCAGGAGAGTGGCTGCTCGATCTGCCTTTATTGGATATGGACTTTGCGACGTGGTCGCAAACTCAGTTTGATGCACTTAAAGGCCAGCGTGGCGATTTAGCCAAAGCTTGGCTGTCTGAATTAGAAAAGGTGGATCTTTCTGCTGAAGTGAACGAGAAACTACTCGAGAAAGTTGCGCACACATATACCGAGTACCTTCATGCCTGTAAAGGCGCAGGTCTTCATTGGGTACAACCAGGAAGATTTGTATTACCTGGTGAGCTCGCAGGCGCGCCAGTGCTACAGTTTTTCCCGTGTCGTGCTGATTCGGAAAGCAAGGCGCTTAAGGGCAGCAACTTGGCGATGCTCGAAGCGCGTTTTCAGGAATACCAACAGAAAGTAGTGAAAGCGTTTTATAAGCATCATTTTGCGACCTTCGATCGCCAGATTGTACTTGTGGATTGCTTGCAGCCTCTCAATGCCGGCGATGAAGCGTTTTACGACATGCGCCAAGCGCTAGAGCAGATCATGCATAGCTTTCGTTATGGTCGCAGTAGCTTTTTACGTCGTTTGTTCTCACCAAAAATCGACAAAGTGCTGTTTGCTGCCACAAAAGCGGATCACATAACGCCCGATCAGCATCCCAATTTAGTGTCTTTGCTACAACAAATGGTGCATCCAGCGTGGCAAACCGCAGCCTACGAGAATATCGAGATGAGTTGCATGAGTATCGCTTCTATCCAATCAACCACGACGGGATTTATTTCTTCTGGAGATAAGACGATTCCGGCGTTACAGGGTACGACGTTGGATGGTGAGCCGATGACGATGTTCCCGGGAGAAGTGCCGAAAAAACTACCAAATGCGGCTTATTGGCAAAACAACGGGTTTGATTTTACGTCATTCCGTCCAATGCCCTCACCGAATGATGAGCCAGTGAAGCACATACGCTTAGACAAAGCACTGGATTACCTGATTGGAGATAAATTGAAATGAGTGAGTTGAAGCAAAAACAAGTTTTCTCTGAAAAGGCGATGGAAAAAGAGCAGCAATCGAATCAACCGGAGTTGACGGCGCAGCAAACATTCGGCGAAAAAGAAACATTCGTACCTGTTGAAGTTAAAGAAGAGCGCCAGGAGACCGAACAGGAATTGCAACTCGAGCATGTCATTCGTCCAAAACCGGGCAGAAAATGGCTTGCGACTGGCGCATTTGCCACCTTTGCTGGTTTGGTTGGCTGGCAAGCGGTGGACTCGGTTATAACCGCAATTCAAACTTCTGATTGGCTGGCTTTAAGCTGGACGGGGTTTATTGCTGCGATCGCTTCGCTTGGTTTAGGGGCGATGGGTAAAGAGCTTTGGAAACTGCGCAAACTACGAAATCATTTTAGTGTTCAAGAAGAAGCCGAAGCACTTGTTAATAGTGAGAGTGTGGGGAAAGGGAAAGCCTTTTGCGAAACAGTGGCAGAACAAAGTGGCGTGATGGCAGAGAACCCGGGCTTTGATCGTTGGCAGAACAGCATTAACCCAGCTCATAGTGATGCTGAAATCCTTGATATGTATGACTCGATGGTTGTGAGCCAACAAGACAAGTTGGCAACGAAAATCGTATCGCAGCACGCAACCGAGTGTGCGGCCCTAGTTGCTGTGAGCCCTCTGGCTGCCGCTGATATGTTGCTGGTGGCGTGGAGAAATTTCAAAATGATCGACAACCTCTCCAAAGTATATGGGGTAGAGCTAGGTTACGCCTCTCGCATCAAGCTACTAAAAGCGGTATTTGTCAATATGGCGGCGGCTGGTGCCAGTGAGCTAGCTATTGATGCCAGTATGGACTTGATGTCGATGGACCTTGCTGGCAAAGTCTCTGCTCGTGCGGGGCAGGGGCTAGGTGTTGGTATTCTAACGGCACGTTTGGGCTTGAAAGCGATGACCTTATTGCGTCCACTACCATGGTATCCTGACCGTCAGGTTAAATTGGGCACCATACGCAAGGCTGTGGCGGCGAAAGTTGCATCAATTACGATGAAACCGTAACGAATATCAACTTTGATGGATAGGATTGCTTGACGCCATTCCAAGCATGATAGAAACTACTGTCAACTTTTCCTGACAGTCGTGAATTGGGATATTTTCAGTGCGTCTTGAAGTCTTATGTGAAGATCGACTCGGCTTGACCCGAGAACTGCTCGATATTTTAGCGTCTAAAAGCATCGACTTGCGTGGTATCGAAATCGATATTAGCGGTATTATCTATTTGAATTGCCCAGATATTGATTTTGATACGTTTAGTGAGCTGATGGCTGAAATCCGCCGTATCCCGGGGGTGAAAGACGTACGTAAAATCCAGTTTATGCCGATGGAGCGCCACAATACGGAGCTGCTCTCGCTAGTTGATAACTTGCCCGATCCGGTCTTTGCCATCGACCTTAAAGGTGCCGTAGACATGGCAAACATGTCTGCACTTTCATTGCTTGGTCTTCACAAGCAAGAAGTAATTGGTACTCAAATCGGTGCTTTGTTACCAAGTGTTCGTTTCTCTCGTTGGTCTGAAGGTGTGAATGGCAGAACGCGGGAAAACCTTGTGATTGATGGCTTGGACTATGTTCTTGAGTTGATGCCAGTTTATATCCGAGACGAAGCGCAAAACTCCACTCTAGCGAGTACACTGATGACGATTCGCTCTAGTCAGCAAGTTGCCAGAATTGAAGAATCGCTACCGCTGCATAATCCTCTGGGTTTTGAGCACTTTGTTGGAATATCGAATCGTCATAAAGCGCTAATGAACCAAGCGAAGAAGCTGTCTGTGCTTGACCAGCCACTGTTGATTGAGGGCGAAACGGGGACCGGTAAAGAAATGCTTGCTAAAGCTTGCCACAGCCGTTCTAGTCGTGCGAGCAAGCCATTCTTAGTTTTGAGTTGTGCTTCGATGCCTGACGATGTAGCAGAAACCGAACTTTTTGGTCATGCGCCGGGTTCATTTAATCATGAACAAGGTCACAAAGGCATCTTTGAGCAAGCAAATGGCGGTACGGTATTTCTTGATGAAATCGGTGAAATGAGCTCGCATCTTCAAATCAAGCTGTTACGTTTTCTACAGGATGGTAATTTCCGTCGTGTTGGTGCAGAAGATGAGATGCATGTCGATGTTCGCATCATCGCTTCAACAAAACATAACCTTGCCGAGCTTTCTGAAGCGGGTATGTTCCGTGAAGATTTGTATTATCGTCTCAACGTACTTACGCTGAGCATTCCTCCGTTACGTAAGCGCTCAAACGACGTTGCACCATTGCTTGAGTTGTTTGTGGCAAAACATGCTCAACAGCTTGGGATTGATAAGCCAGAGTTTGATGATGGTCTAGTTGATGCCCTTGCAAATTATCAGTGGCCAGGAAACATGCGCCAGCTGGATAACATGGTTCTTCGAGCGCTCACAGAAATGGATGGTGGTATACTAAACGCGGATCACTTCAATTTACCTCAGCCTCAATCAGTCGGCGCTGGTAGTGCGACTCTTAACATCGACGGTTCATTGGATGAGATCATGCGTGATTATGAATCTCAAGTTCTGGAACGTTTGTATCAGTCATTCCCATCAAGCCGCAAGCTTGCTAAGCGCTTAAATGTATCGCATACCTCAATCGCTAATAAACTGCGTGATTACGGTATACGTAAGAATTAATCGAATTGAACGAAAAGACGGAATTAATCATTTGTAATGGAAGATAACAGCTCATCTATCGCCGTTCATAAGTTGGACGGTGACTTGCTTCTGCGTACTGCTGAAATCGGTGACGCAGATATGATTGCCGAGTATTTTCAAGCGAACCGAGAATATCTGAAACCATTTGAACCGAAACGTGAAGAAGCTTTTTTCTCAGTGAACGGTTGGTTGCAAAAGCTTATCAAGCTCAATGAGCTGCATCGAATGGGGTTGGGGTATTATTGCCTCTTGGTCAGAGCCTCTTCGGGTGAAATGCTAGGTACGATATCCTTTAGTAATTTGAGTCGTTTCCCTTTTTATTCTTGTAACGTCGGATACTCTCTCGCTGAAAAAGCGCAAGGGCATGGTTATATGCGTCGTGGATTAACCATGGCTTGCGACTACATGTTTAACGTGCAGAAGTTACATCGTATTCAAGCCGGCTACATGCCTCACAACAAACGTAGTGAAGCTGTGCTAGAGCATGTAGGGTTCAACCGAGAAGGGTATGCAAAAGATTACCTTTTGATTAATGGTGAATGGCAAGACCACGTTCTAACGTCACTTATTAATCCGAATTGGCAACCAGAAGGGCGATAGTATGGAGCGATTGGAAAAGCAATTAGCACTTGTAATCGAGCTCGATAAACTCAAAAGTATTTTGCGCCGAACCCGAGTTAAAAGTGCTGAAGGGCGTCTCGAAAATAGTGGTGAGCATAGTTGGCATGTCGCACTGATGGCAATATTGATGGAAGAGCATGCAAATGCACCTGTTGATATTTGCCGAGTGATGAAAATGTTATTGATACATGACGTAGTAGAGATCGACGCGGGGGATACCTTTGTTTATGATACTGCCGCGTCTCAAGAGCAGGCAGAAAAAGAAATTAGAGCGGCAGAACGCTTGTTTGGTATGTTACCCAGCGATCAGGAGCAAGAGTTATTGGCGCTTTGGCATGAATTTGAAGCCGCGCAGACCGATGATGCTAAGTATGCAAAAGCACTCGATCGGTTAATTCCAATGCTCTTGAACTACCATAATAATGGTCAGAGTTGGAAGGAGCATGGCGTTTCTCGTGAACAAGCACTTACCATTAATAAACGAATTGAATTTGGCTCTGTTACCTTATGGGGCAAAGCGAAAGAGTTGATAGAAGAAGCCACAGAGAAAGGTTGGCTGAAATCGTAATAAAGGAGACTGAATGTCTTATTTGCCTTTGGATGAATACCAGAGAAAATGGATTTTTACGCATCAGTCGATGCCTGTGCCAAAAGAAGATTTGGCTTTTATTAAGCCGATGAGCCAAGCTCGTTCAGCACAATTTTGGAAAGAAAATATTAGTGCTCAAAGCCCCGATATGGATCGACTTAGCTCCCAAGATTGGCCAATGAATGAGGCGAACTGGTCTGAAGTCGTTGATTGGATGGCTGCGTGGGAGTTGGATGATCCGGACATGCCAGCGGAAGTAGAAGCACATATCGATTGGCAAGACGATGTAACCGTTTACTTTTGCTACGAGAAGTACAATGTCATCGAAACTAAGTGGTCGATTTTTAAAAAGCATTGGAAGAACTTTCTCTTTTATGATGATGGTCCAATATTGATTGGACGTCGCCGTTCACAAGCGCTTTGGTTTGATTCAAAAGGCAATGTGAAACTCGGTGTTCGTCAATAGCGAGTTATACAGCAAGCCACCTTTTCGAGGTGGCTTTGTTTTTCTAAAGGCTGGATAATGGACTCAACACGCCGCCAGCCCCGCGCTCGATAACGTGAGTATAGATTTGGGTGGTTTTTACATCGGTGTGACCAAGCTGCTCTTGTACTGTTCTAATGTCAGCACCAGACTCCAATAAATGCGTGGCAAAGCTGTGCCTGAGTGTATGGCATGTTACTGTTTTCTCGATACACGCATCCGTTGCAGCGCGCTTTACCGCTCTTTGTATTGCACTTTCATTGATATGATGCCTTCTGAGCTCTCCGGTGTCCCGATCTGTACTTAACTTTGTTGATGGGAATAAAAAGTGCCAGTTAAAATCTAGCTCCGCTTTTGGGTATTTACGTCGTAAACCTTCAGAGATGTATACGCCCGCATAACCACGCATGTGCCTATCTTTAAAATAGTAATCTCTTGCTAAGTTAACCTGAGCTTTAAGCGGCTCATGTAACTCTTTTGCTAACGTTACGGTACGATTTTTACCTCCTTTTCCTTGCCAAACACGAACTGCGCCATAATCATAATCGATGTCCTGAACTCTTAAGCGTAAACACTCCATGACTCGAAGCCCTGAGCCATAAAGCAGCTGAATATGGAGTTTATACTTCGGGTCGATATGTTGAACGAATCGTCGGATCTCCTCCCTAGTTAATACAACGGGAAGTTTCTTTTCGGTCAGGGATTTCTGAAATCTCATATCAAGTGATAGTGGAGTTTTGAAATAATCACGATATAAAAATGATATTGAGTTCAGTGCCAAAGCTTGCGTTTTTACCGCAACTTTTTCTTTTACCGCTAAGTAACTCAGGAACTGAACGACATCATCTTCTGCTAGTGTCGAAGGGTGGGCAAGCTGGTGGAAAGTGATAAAGCGTTTTATCCAAAATAGATAACTTTCGATGGTTTTATTCGCATAATGACGAGTAAGCATGTGCTCTTTTACACTAAGTAAAAACTGACTTTTCATGATAAAAATAACCTGTTTATTTATACAGTCTCCTTAATCTATCACCTCTTTTGTAATTAGCGTGTATTGCGCCGTCTAATTGCGCGCGCGACCACACATATTCATACTGTTTTTCTATTTGTTTCATGTATATAGGTGCTACGATTCATAGCGCTTTTGATCAGAAAGAGGGCGGTAGCTTGCCAGAAAGGAGGCAAATTGCCGTATAGAAAGCGTTAGCCCTCAAAGGTCAAATATGGATATTTACCCAGAAATAGAGTTATCTAAAGAGCAGCATAATTCAATTGAAGTTCTCAGAAACAAGTCATTTCCTGAACATCAAGTAACTCGTTCTTACTATAAGCAACTCCCCCATATGAGAGCTTTAAAGTACAGAGATGATCAACTGGTTGGTTACATGGGACTGGACTACAGAGTTGTCAGCGTCGGCGATGAAATTTATAAAGTATTGGGCGTTAGTGACTTCTGTGTTGAACAATCATCTCAAAGAAATGGTATTGGTACTGCCATGTTGTCTCAACTCAGCGAGTATGCTTCAAGCAAAGACGTCGACTTTATTATTCTAATCTCCGATTTAGATGCTTTTTATACGGCTAATGGTTATCTTCGTCTTAGTTCTTTAAGCTCTTGGTTGCGAATACATGAACATAAGAATTACGGCGTTGCAGTTGATCAAGTTGATGATTTGTATGTTAAACCGATTAGCGGTAAAACTTGGGCAGTTGGTCATATAGACTGGTTAGGTTATATATACTAGTCGGGTATCGGGCTAACAAATTGTTCAAGAGGGATTCAGCACGCGTGGCATTTTTACTATGCGTTGGTTTTAGTGATTAAGGCGGTATGCGGTAGCATCGGTGTTGCGTGCTTCACCCCTTAACAAGGCGTTATGCATATGAGGGAAAAATGGAAGACGATTTCGATATATATCCTACAAACGAAGCCTTTTATATCGAGTGTTTGTATGGTCATACAAACTCAGCTTTGGACTCCGTTTATAAAGTAGGAGAGTGGATTCGACTTGTTGTCGAAAATGACGAGAAAGCTCATGAGCTTGCTCCAGAAGTACTGTTTCAAGAATTACAAAACATTATTCAGCAAGCCGCTTCTATTTCGAAGTATTTTTGGTCTATACGTAAAGGCACCAAAGGCGTACATAAAAAGAGAAGTAGAAAACTAAGGCAATCACTACGTATCAGTGAAGATAGTGCATTGAAAAGTCGAGAACTAAGGGATCATTTAGAGCACTTTGACGAGAAATTGGACTGTTATCTTACCCAAAATCATGTTGGACAGTTTATTCCATTGGATATTGCAGCAGAGCCACCAAAATCGGACGTGCCACTTCATATTTTCAGAGGTTTTTACATTAACCCAAGAATTTTTGTATTGCTTGGCAATAGATACGAACTAACCCCAATAGTTGCAGAATTAGAATTTGTTCATACTCAACTATCTAATTGCATTAAAAATGGTTATCGACTGCCGACAGAATATGCATAACAATCTGTTTAAGAGTGATTCGCAACGCTTGGCATTTTCACTATGCGTTGCGTTTGGTGTTTAAGGTGGTATGCAGGAGCTTCGGTATTGCGTTGCTCACACCTTAACAGGGCGTTAGTACGGGTTTGACATCAAAGGTCATAAGTTTTTGTGTTTATCTGTTTTGGCGCTCGTGTTTACACCTTTCAGTTAGTGGCTTTCACGTTCT
>NZ_VHSY01000007.1:0-396392 GCF_013048625.1 Vibrio sp. 11-4(1)
CTAGGTTGGGAAACTATCTTTTAAGTATAAAACACCCTGGAGGGGTTCCCGAGTGGCCAAAGGGAGCAGACTGTAAATCTGCCGGCACTGCCTTCGATGGTTCGAATCCGTCCCCCTCCACCATATTCTTTCTTGTGTTTTTCCTTTGAACATAAGAACAACTTGGAAGCTAGGTTGGGAAACTAATTTTTAAGTATAAAACACCCTGGAGGGGTTCCCGAGTGGCCAAAGGGAGCAGACTGTAAATCTGCCGGCACTGCCTTCGATGGTTCGAATCCGTCCCCCTCCACCATATTCTTTCTTGTGTTTTTCCTTTAAACATAAGAACAACTTGGAAGCTAGGTTGGGAAACTATCTTTTAAGTATAAAACACCCTGGAGGGGTTCCCGAGTGGCCAAAGGGAGCAGACTGTAAATCTGCCGGCACTGCCTTCGATGGTTCGAATCCGTCCCCCTCCACCATATTGAAAAAGCCAGCTCATTGAGCTGGCTTTTTTCGTTTCGGATTCTTGATAAAGTAACAAGACCTTCCTTATTTAACCCAACTTCTTCGCGGTTCTCCCTCTGTTGGATCCTACTTTAACAACTGGGCCAAAACGAATCTCCTATGGCCAAAGTTCGGATCTGGTCGTTGTAATACAAACAATGTACTAGCACTTTGTCCTTGTTTTATCGCAATGACCATAATGTGAATGCGAAAAACATTCAGTAAAGCACTTGAGGAGTAGCTAACAAAAAAGATATTCGGCAGAGTTAAGCGCGAGCTATGATGAAGGCTCCACCTGGCAGGTTTTATAAAAATATCTTTCGTAGATACAAACGACAGATACAAAAAATCCCGCAGGGGGCGCGGGATTTTTATTAGTGACTAAATTGGTTTAAAGGTGACTAGCCTTGAATACCAACAATTAACCATGGTGCATTAGGCACAGTCAAGTCACGCTCTAGGTGCCAGATATCTTCGATTTCTTCTTCAACACCTTCTACTGTGTCACGGTAACGACCGCTAAACTGCAGGCTAAGCTGTGCTTTATTTGCATCGTAATCGGCACGGACGATCTCTGCATCAACGTACATTACATCAGTATGCTGCTCACCGTCGAGCTTCGCGCGCTCTGCTTTCAGATCTTCAAACAAGCTTGGAGAAACATATTCTTCAATGGTTTCCAGTTGATTGTGATTCCACGCACCTTGCAGGATTCGGTAGTGTTCACGAGAGCCGTTAATAAACGCTGCTTGGTCAAAGCCCGGTGGGTAGTTATGTGGTACGTCCGTTTGAGCGCCGAAACCACCAAAGCCACCATTATTTGTGTTTGGCTGTTGCTCAAAGTTTTGCATGTTTGGTTGCTCAAACTTAGATGCGTTACCACCAAATGCAGGTTGCTGACGATGCTGGTTCATACTGCCCTGCTTCGCACCTAGCATACCGCGCATTAATTTAAAGATGACAAAGGCAATCAAACCAATAATTAGGATATCCATAAATTGGATACCTTCAAAAGCACCGCCAAAGAATGCAGCCAGTAGACCACCAGCAAGAAGTCCGCCTAGCAGACCACCCATTAAGCCTTTTTTACTTGAAGACTTCGCCGTCTGTTCTTTGCCGACCGTATTGGTGTTTTGTTGCTGTTGTTTTGGTGCTGGCGCTGTTTTGTAGCTCTTACCGAAAGACTTACTGCCACCAAACTTCTTCGCTTCCGCGATAGGCGTTACAGCAACGGTAAACATCAACAGAGCAACAATAGAAAATAAACGTTTCATCGTTATCCTTAAAGTTAGCTATCTAAGATTGTGCTCTATCAAACGAAACAACGATTGTTTCAAACAGTAGCACGCCAAAGATGATTGTTACGTCATCATACTCTGTATGCCTGTTGATGAAAACAGCTTACAGAAGCTGACATGTATCAGAATATTGCCAAAGATACAGACTGCTCTCGGTTAACTTCGAGATACTTGGTTCGTTTGGAAATGCTTGGAATGAACTCACTGCTACTTAGGGATGTTTTACTTGAATTAGAATCAGTGACACAGCTCAGAATCCTGCACCTTGACGTCACTTGAGTATATTGCCTTGTTGACGGTTAATAGGTAGCTGACTATCATATTGAACGATGTTCAATAAAGCAGTTTGAGAGTATGGCGCGCAGAAACGATCACACCAGAGAAGAGTTAGTGAATTTGACGTTAACAACAGTCAAAAACTTTTTAGATGAGAATTCTTACCACGAACTCAGTCTTCGTAAAATCGCTAACATGATTGGTTACGTGCCAAGCACATTAGTCAACATTTTTGGCAACTATAACCTGTTACTTTTACACGTAGTCGCGCAAACTTTAGACGAACTCTCCCAAGAAGCACTGAAGGCGACCAATAGCAGTAAAGACGCTCATCAAGCTCTATTTGAACTGGCTTATTGCTACCACGATTTCGCTCAAAAGCACCCTTACCGTTGGCAGTTAGTCTTCGAGCACAACATGAATGGTGCAGAGCTTCCAGAATGGCATGCCAAACGTATCGACGGGATGACAGGAATGCTGGAGTCACTATTGGCTCAAATCGCACCACATCGTACCGAGTCCGAAGTGATTCAAGCAAGTCGGGTGCTTTGGTCTGGCGTACACGGTATTACTTTACTCAGTGTTGATGATAAATTTTTCTCTAGTGAACCAATTGATGGTAAAGAATTAATCAGTAACCTGCTTTCTAACTACCTCACAAACTGGTAACAAAGGATTATCCATGTCGTCCGACAGACAGCCGTCCTTACTTACGCAAAGAAAGTTCCTACCCTATTTCATTACTCAGTTTTTTGGCGCTTTCAACGACAATATTTTTAAAAACGTTTTGCTGCTGTTTGTCGCCTTCGCGGGATCCAGCGCACTACCTATTTCGAGCAACTTGTTCATCAATTTAGCGGCTGGCTTGTTCATTCTACCGTTCTTTCTATTCTCCGCTTCAGCTGGCGTATTAGCCGATAAATATGAAAAATCATGGTTTATTCGCAAGGTAAAGCTGTTTGAAATCGCCATCATGCTTTTGGGTGCCATTGGTTTTATAACCGAAAGTTATGGTGTGCTTTTGCTGCTACTGTTCTTAATGGGCACACAGTCAGCATTCTTTGGACCGGTTAAATATGCCCTTTTGCCCCAAAAATTAAACGCGAAAGAGTTAGTGCCAGGCAACGCCCTTGTTGAAGCTGGTACCTTTATCGCCATCCTTATTGGTACCCTAGGTGCTGGAATTATCGCCTCAGCAGACAACGCAAAATACCTTGCCGCATTTTGTGTCGTACTCTTTGCATTGTTGGGATATTTGTCGAGCCGATCAATACCCTTTGCAGCCGCCAGCGCACCTAATCTTTCTTTTCGTTGGCAACCGTACAAACAAACTAAACACACGCTATCCATCGCAAAATCAGATCGTGTTGTATTTCAATGTATTATGGCGATAAGCTGGTTCTGGTTTTTAGGCGCCGCCTATCTAACCCAGTTCCCGAATTTCACCAAGATTTACTTAAATGGCACCGAGAGTGCGGTGTCTTTCTTGCTTGCTCTGTTTTCCATTGGTATCGCGCTAGGGTCGCTACTTTGCAATTGGATCTCGAATCATCGTATCGAAGTCGGTATTGTGCCTATTGGCGCACTTGGCATTACGGTATTTGGGTACTTGATGGCAACCTCCATTCCAAGTGACCTACCTATCTTCCATAACTTTGTAGACTTCTTTAGATATGAGCCTTTTTGGCCATTATTTTTCTACCTATTGATGATTGGTGCTTCGGGTGGGTTATTTATCGTGCCGCTTTACGCATTAATGCAACATAGAGCAAAGGAAACCGAACGTGCACAAGTCATCGCAGGGCTCAACATCTTTAACTCTCTGTTTATGGTCGGCAGCGCTGTCTTAGGTATTGTGTGCCTAAGTGTAATCAAGATGACAATTCCTCAGTTGTTTGCATTGTTAGCCATTTTGAATTTCTTGGTCGCCGCTTACATTTTTTTGCAAATACCGATATTCGTTGTCCGTTTTGTGGTTTGGATGCTAACTCATACTATTTATCGAGTGAAACATAAAAACCTACATAACTTGCCAGAACAAGGCGGTGCGTTGATCGTATGTAATCACGTGAGCTATATGGACGCCTTGCTACTTAGCGCAGTATGCCCAAGGTTGATTCGTTTTGTGATGGAGGAAGATTACGCCAACCTACCGCCACTAAGACGCTTTTTACGCAGAACTGGGGTAATTCCGATTTCAGCGAGTAACAGAAACTCCATCAGGCGTGCATTTAATGATGTAGAAACCGCATTAAGCGAAGGACATATCGTCTGTATTTTCCCAGAAGGGAAATTAACCTCAGACGGTGAAATGAATGAATTCATGCGTGGCATTGATATTATTCTGCGTCGCAGCCCAGTACCTGTCATACCCGTGGCACTCAAAGGCTTATGGGGAAGCTATTTCAGCCGCGCGAAAGACCGCGCATGTTGTGGCTTACCGACTCGATTTTGGTCAAAGCTAGAAATTGAAGCCGGACAGCCGGTTCCACCAAATGAAGCAACGGCAAAAACGATGTTCGATAGAGTGCATCAACTTAGAGGCGACTGGCGATAAAAATACATTTGAACACATGTTTAGAATAACTGAACATGTGTTCAAATCATTAAGACAAACTGACCACACTCAGTGCGATATACTCGCGCTTTCATTCACAACAGCGAATAAAAACCTTGAATAGAAACTACCTCTTGTTTGGATTGGCGTTACTCGTTTGCTTAACCCCTTTTGTCTCCTCTCCTATTGCCCTAGTTATTGGTTTTCTACTCGCAAGTTTTGGTTTTGTGCCTTCAGAACTGCCCATTGCTTCTTTTACTAAAAAGCTGCTGTCCTACTCGATTATTGGTTTAGGCTTTGGCATCAACTTTGAGCAAGCACTCTCTGTCACGTCGGATGGTATCGGTCTGATTATCGCCACGATTGCGGGCACACTGATCATAGGCACTATCATTGCCAGAATAATTAAGTTGGAGCGAGTAACCGCATACTTAATCTCGTCAGGTACAGCAATTTGTGGTGGTAGTGCAATTGCCGCTGTAGCACCAGCGATTAAAGCAAAAGACGAACAGATTGGATTAGCACTGGCAACGGTATTTGTCCTAAACTCCATCGCACTATTCGTGTTTCCTGTGGTTGGGCATGCTTTAGGGCTAGATCAACACACATTTGGTACATGGGCCGCGATTGCTATTCATGACACGTCTTCTGTTGTTGGGGCTGCCTCAGCCTACGGTGAAGAAGCGCTAACTACAGCAACAACGTTAAAACTCGCACGAGCTTTGTGGATCATCCCTGTCGCACTGATCAGTGCCGTGATCTTTTCGAGAGACCAGAAAGAGAATGGAACGAAAAAGTTAGTTATTCCTTATTTCATTTTTTGGTACTGCGCAGCCATCGCGTTTAGCGACTTCTTCCCTCAATTTGAAATGGTCTATCACGGTATTTTCGTTGGAGCGAAACAAGCTTTGGTGGTGTGCCTGTTCCTGATTGGTTGCAGCATTTCAATTTCGAAGCTGAGGTCTGCTGGAGCTAAGCCACTGTTATTTGGTATAACTCTGTGGGTGTTAATTTCAACCACTTCTCTAAGTTGGTTATTGTTTAGATATTAGTGGTCTTCTCATCGTGTTGAGATGACGACGGCTCAAGTTTGCTGTTTTTGTATGTAACAACCAATGCGATAGCGATCAAAAAGGCCGTCAGCTCTGCAAGAGAGCGGGCGAGCCCTTCACTGCTTATTGCAATACCAATTTGTAGTGCTACCGCCGCAATTAATACTAGCTTTACCATCCTGAACCTTATGCCTTTTCTCTCTTCGAAGAAGCATAATTATGATTCAGGGTTATAAGGATACGAAATTCCCTTTCTGACTAATACATAGCAAAATTGACTAATGCTGAATTGATGGCAATAGCCACTCCTTCACTGCCTTCCGAGAAACTTTGATCCCACTTTCTAGTAGCACTTGTGGCATTAGATGGTATCCCACTGGCCATTTAAACTTCTCTAATCTGGGTTGCAAATGCAGGTCATATTCCGCTTTGCTGCGCAAATCATTGGTCTGAATCACAGCAACAGGGCGATGACCAAATTCCGCATCTTCGACTGGAACCACTATGCTCTGCACCACGCCATCAATTTGGTTCAATGCTGCCTCAATCTCTTCACAATGAATGTTCTCACCACCAGAGATAAATTGATTGTCGGCACGGCCGATGATCTTTAACTCGTCACCTTGCCACTCACCAAGATCCTTGCTGTCAAACCAGCCTTTCTCATCCAGAAACGGAGTAACATGACCTTGATGAAAATACCCTGCCGCTAATGTTTTACCACCGACAAAAATGCGTTGGTCAACCAACTTTATCTTACGGTGATTCAATACGTGTCCAGCATTACTGGTACTGTCAATTCTCTTTGCGGTAACGGTAGAGGCTGCTTCCGTCATCCCATAACCTAACCACGCCTCAATCCGTCGTCCTGTTGCTCGCAACGCCAACTCGTGAGCAACGTGGCTGCCGCCCAATAGCACATGCGTCAATGACAAGTGAACATCATCATCCAATAGCCGTTTGAGCTGCGTGGCAACCAAAGAGGCGTGTGACACGCCCTGAATATCTTCGACAAGTTTTCCTGTACCGATTTTCAATGTCGCTCCGACATATAGCCAACGATATACAATCGCCAATCCAGAGACGTGATAAAGCGGAAGCGACAATAGCCAAGAATCTTGCTGAGTGAAAATGAACTCTTGCAACAAGCCTTCTGCTGAAGCAAGGTGTTGTCGATGTGTATGAACCACAGCTTTAGGCTCCCCTGTCGAGCCAGAGGTAAATACCACTGAAGCGAGCCTGTCATGGTGATAGGCATCTTCAATCACCGCATCACGCTCTTGTTGTGAAACTAAGGGCGGTGAAAGCAATGTTGCCTTGAGTTTTTGTATATCATGTTCAGAAAAGGTCGAAGCGCACTCCTGAGCAAACCAGATAAACCGAGTTTGTTCAGGTTTATAAAGGGTCGCAAGTTTACTCTGTAGCGTATCGAGTGGTTGTACCATGGTCAGCGCGGCAAGTGCGCCTAACTGCTTGGAAGCAAGATAAAACAGCAGAGTTTCGACTTGGTTTTTACCTACCAAAGTCAGCACATCTCCCCGCGTTACGCCCAAGTCATTCAAATAGTGAGCGTATTGGTCAATACGTACTGAGAGTTGTTGCCAGTTTAATGTTTCTGTTGGTGTCTTGAGTGCAATAGAAAAAGGGCTCGTTTGAGCCCAATATTTCCACGGTGCCTTCGCAACATTGTCTATGCAGAATGCCACACAATCTCCTGATCTTTCAGAGGAAGAACGGGAAGTTCACACTTAGGCCAGCCTTGCTCTAACTGAGCTTTGAATAGGCCAATCGTATCCAAACCTGGAACTTCATCAGGCAGCTGCCATTGGGCAAAGCGCGCTAATTGCGTTAAACCGAGACTGGATTCAATGCTCGAGCTAATAACCGCTTTCATCCCCAGTGACTTCGCCTTCTCTATCAGTGTAATACAAAAATCCACCGAACCAATGAGTGTGGGTTTGATGATGATCGTTTTCACACCAGTTAGATCTTCAAGACGGAAATCCTCTCGACGAACCGCATCTTGCAACGTTTCATCCCAAGCAATCGCAATACCAGTATTGATAGCAAAAGAGAGACTATCGCCAGGAGAGCGGCACGGCTCTTCCAAAAAGGTAATGCGCTGACGCAGAGACGGAGTAATGTATTTAGCAAACTGTTGCGCTTTTTCTGGTGTCCAAGCGCGGTTTGCATCAAGTCGAAGCGTTAATTGAGGGATAGATTCAAGGAAAAGGTTCACAAGCATGCCATCGCGAATTGGCTCATAAAGCCCGACTTTTACTTTCGCGACTTTCTCGCCTTCCATTTCGTTCAGCTTTGGAATGAGCTCGTCTGGGTCACCAGTACACAGCGGCGCTGTTTGATACTTACCTTGTTGGGGTAAGCCACCAGCTAACTCTAACTGTGCCATCGATAAACCAAACGCGACCGATGGATACATGTTGGCGTAATCCACATCCAATCCTGCGACCCAACGCTCCGCTTGTTCCTGTAGCTGAATACCAGCATCTTCGGTGCTCTCTAAACTAAAACCAGGAAGAGGAGCGACTTCTCCAAGCCCTATTTGGTCACCTTCAGAAAGCACAACAACATAACCAACACGTTCAGTTAGCTTATTGTCTCGCAGGATGACACCACTATCCATGGGCAAGATATAACGATAAATTTTCGCTTCACGCATAATTCGAGTCCTATGTAATGCCGTATATTTGAGCGTTCTGGCAAGCAATCCCACCAGCCTCCCAGAGGGCGAGGCGCTCAGGAAAAATGGAACAGAGGAGCTGAAACACTCCTCTTTTTATACGGGTTATGGGTTACGAGGGAATTTGTCGAAGTCTGGGCGACGTTTCTCGTTGAATGCGTTACGACCTTCTTGTCCTTCATCGGTCATGTAGAACATCATCGTTGCGTTACCCGCAAGCTCTTGAAGACCTGCTTGACCATCACAGTCCGCATTCAATGCAGCTTTCAGACAGCGTAGCGCCATTGGACTATGCTGAAGAACTTCACGACACCAACGAACGGTTTCTTTCTCTAGCTCTTCTAGCGGCACAACCGTGTTGACCAAGCCCATGTCTAACGCTTCTTGCGCGTTATAGAAACGGCATAGGAACCAGATTTCGCGAGCTTTCTTTTGACCGACGATACGAGCCATGTAAGACGCGCCCCAACCACCATCAAATGAACCCACTTTAGGGCCCGTTTGACCAAACTGCGCGTTGTCTGCTGCAATTGTTAGATCACACATCATGTGCAGTACATGACCACCGCCAACAGCCCAGCCGGCAACTGATGCGATCACAGGTTTTGGACAAGTTCGAATATCGCGTTGGAAGTCCAATACGTTTAGGTGGTGTGTACCTTGCTCATCTTTATAGCCGCCGTAGTCGCCACGGATCTTCTGGTCGCCGCCAGAACAGAATGCGTCTTCACCTAGACCTGTCAGAATGATCACGCCAACACCAGAATCGTAACGCGCATCTGCTAACGCATCAATCATCTCTTTTACTGTTTGAGGGCGGAATGCATTACGCACTTGTGGGCGTGCAATGGTAATTTTCGCGATACCATCTTCAGATTTATGGTAGTGAATATCCTCGTATTTCTCGCTGCAATCTTTCCATTGAACCGGAGCGTAAAGTTCTTCTTCAGAAATGCCTACTGTTTTAGCCATGGTGATTCCCATTGTTCTCGTTACTCTCACCAAAGTGAGATTGAATTATTTGCTTAATATGCATCGCAAATTGTTGGGGCTGCTCTTGATGAACGTTATGTCCTGCGCCTTCAACTTGTCGATACGCCAACCCGCTACGTTGTGCCAGTTGGCTAAATTTTTGGTCTTTCGCGCCACACAAGTAATACATCGATATATTCTGCTTTTTCAGTGTGGGCAACAAATACGCCTGCTTGGCTAACGATGTTGCCATCAGCATGCTCGCGACCGCCGAGCCAAGATTATCACTTCGCTTCACAATTAATGTTTGTCTTTGCTCATGGTTTAGTGAAGAAAACACCGCTTGCTGATACCAATCGTTCAAAACACGTTCAAGTGGTTCTGTTTTGAAACGCTTTGCCCAGCGAGCATCATTCTCCAATCTCACCTGTTTCTCTGACTCAGTTTGAAGCCCGAAGTTTCCCCCTTCAACAATTGCGCCCACAATATTGAGATCTGAGAAGCATTGATTGGCAATACCATGCATCGCAATACGGCCGCCCATCGAGTAACCAATCAAAATAAGTGGTTGTTGCGGAGGGAATAATAAAGATAGTGTGGAATTAAGAAGTTTGCAGCAATCATCGAGATCGTTGCACTTTGTAAACTGGCTACGACCATGACCAGGAAGGTCTATAACAATTCGTTCAAACCGAGTCAGCTCATCCAAACAAGCTTGCCAATCAGCACCACTTCCTAAAAAGCCATGCAAAAACACCAGAGTGGGAAGATCACCACTTTGGTGTTTTTCAGTTGAAGAGAGACGCTCAGAGTGAAGCATGCAGGCTCTTATTAAATGCCTTTATCAACTCTGCGGCTTGACTTGGTGGGGTTTGAACTTCCACCAGCAGTGTGCCTTGGCCGCTCGACAGGTGCTCGGCAACCATTGCTTGATACATTTCTAACGTAGTTGGCTTCTCATACTTTAAACCAAACTGTTTGGCTGCATGTTCAAACTGATAACCGTGGGGCATTTGATAGTACGCAGTGCGATGCTCCTGAGGCACCGGTAACATATCGAAAATTGCGCCACCATCATTGTTTGTGACCACAAGTACCGTCGGCAATTTATTGTGAGAAAACAGCGCTAGTGAATTGAGATCATACAGTGCTGATGTGTCACCAATATACATCAGTAACAGATTACCTCTTGCTCGCTGCACACCTGATGCGGTAGCAAACAAACCGTCAATTCCTGACGCGCCTCGGTTAGTGAACACTTCTACATCATCAAGTTTGCCGTACATATCGACAAGTCGAACAAACAAACTGTTACCCAAAAAGACATCAGCGTTTTTAGTGCGCTCGTTGATGTCTGCTGCCAACGCAATTTCGTCAATGGCAGACGCTGAATCAGATAGGAAAGCTTCTTCGATACGTTGATGAACTCGCTTAACTCCATTCGCTAACCTATCAGCCCACCCAGCAAATATTGGCTTCTCAAAGCTAATGCGAGAAACCCAAGTTTGAGGAAGCTCAACCCAGTGCATTTGCGCCAGATGATTTTGGTTATTACGGTCCATACGCGGCGAGATATACCAGTATTGAACGTCTTTACTTTGTTGATTTTGCGAAACTTGTTTATCAATCCACTGGTTCAAACGTTTGGAGATGATTCGGCTACCAAATTGGATAATAAGTTCACAAGATTCAAGCTCGTTTGCGAGCTCGGGAAGTTGAAGCCATACATCGTAATGCGCCCAATCCGAACTGAGACCACTTTGCGGGTCTGCAAGTACCGGCCATCCCATCTTTTGTGCAAATGCCTGCGCCGACTTCGCTTGTTCAAGCGGTAAGCTGCCAATCACAACCAAGCCTTTTTTATCCGCACAAGACGGGATTTGCGCCTGTGACAAGTGGCTAAAACGCTGAGTATAAGTACCACTTCCTTTTCGCCATCCGGCTACCGAGTCTAAGTAGGTTTGATAATCCGCTTTTGCGCCGTTGGAATACAAAGGCTCTGGAAATGCACAGTTAATATGAACAGCACTGCCTTGCAGCTGCTGAGTAAACATCACTTCGTCAACAGAGGTCAGCAACCAATTAAGCGATGTTGTTAAAGTTGGGCTTGGTAAATTCAAGCTGGCCGAGACATGATGTGAAAAAATACCCAACTGGTTAATCGCTTGGTTTGCGCCACAGCCAACGAGCTCCATCGGACGATCCGCAGTGAGCAGCACCAGCTTTTCACCAGTAAGCCTAGCCTCCGCAACGGCTGGTAATAAGTTCGCCACTGCCGTACCAGAGGTAACGATGATTGCCACTGGCTCTTGAGTAGCTTTCGCTAAGCCAAGAGCCATAAAGCCGAGACCACGCTCATCAAAGTGAGTATGAATAGAAAAATTGGACTGTTCTGCCGCCTCTAAAGTTAAAGGAGTAGAACGAGAGCCAGGAGCGATACAAACATGCTTAACGCCAAATCGCTGAAGCTCAATCAATATGGTTTCTGACCAAATTCGATTGAGCACCGCTTGGTCATGATTCATGATGCGACTCCCAACGGGGGGTGATCAGAAATCAGCGTAAGTAACGTCGACATTTTCTTATCAAGTTCCGCCCACTCATGCTCTGCTACAGAGCCTGGCACAATACCTGCGCCCGCAAACAGTTGTACTTGGTCACCGAGAACAAGCGCGCTTCTGATCGCGACACAAAACTCTGCTCGTTCATGGCTTATGTAACCCATTGACCCCGCGTACCAGCCGCGCGCAAAGGGCTCATTATCAAGAATAAACTGCATGGATTCTTGTCGAGGTAAGCCAGCAACCGCCGCCGTCGGCTGAAGCGCCGATAACAACTGAACACCGTTTATTCCCGTCTTTAGGCTCGCGTGAATATTTCGCTTGAGGTGTTGCACTTTTCGTAGCCTAACCAAACTTGCCTCGGCCTCCACTTCAACCGCTTCGGAATGCGGTGATAGGCGATCAATAATGTCATCAACCACATATTGGTTTTCATTGAGGTTCTTTTCATCTTGGGATAACCAATTCGCCAACTCCATATCGTGAGTGGCATTGTCCCCTCGACCAATCGTGCCTGCTAACGCTTCGGTATAAAGTTCGTGCCCTACGCGAGAATACAAACGTTCTGGCGTAGAGCCCATAAAGCTGTGTTTGCTGTCTAAGCTCAGCATGAAATGGAAACTATGATGGTTATTTAAGTAACTCGCTTTCAGCAATTGTGCAGCACTTAATGTGTTATCAAGCTGCACGGTAGAGCGACGCGCCAATACCACTTTCTTAAAATCATCATTCTTTATACCAGTCAGAACTTTATGAACTAACTCATTCCATTGAGGCTGACTTGGCGTATGAACAATAGAGCGGATGTGAGAAGAAATCGGAGCTAAGGTCGCGACCTCACAAACCAGTTTATGCAGTCCTGCTAGGGTTCGCGCTTTGTCTTCTGAAATATTAACTGCGAGAGACCATTGTTGATCAAAACGAATTAACTCGATTTGAGGCAAAAAGAAGAAAGAAGGCATACAGCGACGATTCTTCTCATGCTGGCCGTCAAAAGAGCGTCCGCCCCAGACTCGTTGCCCTTCACCTAGAATGGTATAAGCAGGGCCTGGCTCAACAAAAGCGTGTAATTGCCCTAGTGCAACGACCTCTTCACGAGTATCGCGGGACTGCCAGTAGAATTTAGGGAAAAGTGGTTGTGCATCAAGCCAATCAATAAATGAGAAATTAGGTTTCTCGCTCAGGGGCTCGACCAGACGTGTTTGATTGCCTTCCGCTTGCTGAACTCGCTCGATAATTCTCTTTACGGCTTGATGGAACTGTGACAAATCAACCTCGTAGTATGTGAGGATAAATGGTAACTGACGGCTACTCTAAGTTTAGACCCAAAGCAAATCAAGGTCGTATGCGATCTTTTGCAAAATCCTGTGATAGCAAACGAGCAAAACTTAACCAGCAAACAGATAATTTACAGATATATATTCTAATAAAAAACAAATTATTGTATTTTAATAAAGAAATTAACGAATTTTTAGGAATTATACAATGCAAAATATCGGGATGTCGTCAAAACTCGATAATGTCTGCTACGACATTAGGGGTCCTGTACTCAAACATGCTAAGCGCATGGAGGAAGAAGGGCATAAAATCCTAAAGCTAAACATTGGTAACCCTGCCCCATTTGGTTTTGACGCCCCTGATGAGATTTTAGTCGACGTGATTCGTAATCTGCCGACTTCTCAAGGCTATTGTGATTCCAAAGGCATTTACTCTGCTCGTAAAGCCGTGGTTCAACACTATCAACGTAAAGGTATCCGCTCTCTAGATGTCGAAGATGTGTATGTGGGTAACGGCGTGTCTGAGCTGATCGTGATGGCCATGCAAGCGCTGTTAAATAATGGCGACGAAATGCTAATCCCAGCTCCCGATTACCCGTTGTGGACAGCTTCAGTTGCACTATCAGGCGGTAAGCCGGTTCATTACCTATGTGATGAAGACGCTGACTGGTACCCAGACCTTGAAGACATCAAAAAGAAAATCACACCAAAGACACGTGGCATTGTTCTGATCAACCCGAACAATCCGACAGGTGCAGTATATAGCCGTGATTTCCTACTTGAAGTGATTGAAATCGCGCGCCAGCACAAACTGATCATTTTCGCAGATGAGATCTACGACAAAGTGTTGTACGACGGTGCAACACATACCTCAGTCGCAACACTCACTGAAGACGTGCTCGTCATGACATTCAATGGCCTTTCAAAAGCCTACCGTGTTTGCGGTTTCCGTGGTGGCTGGATGTTCCTAACGGGACCTAAACACCTAGCTCAAGGGTACGTGAATGGCTTGGAGCTGCTTTCATCGATGCGTTTATGTGCAAACGTACCAATGCAACATGCGATTCAAACCGCGTTAGGTGGATACCAGAGTATCAATGAACTGATTTTACCTGGCGGACGCTTATTAGAGCAGCGCAATAGAGCGTATGAACTGATCAATCAGATTCCTGGTGTTTCTTGTGTCAAACCTAAGGGTGCTATGTACCTCTTCCCGAAAATCGACACAAAAATGTACAACATCAAGAACGATCAGCAGATGGTTTTAGATTTCTTAAAACAAGAGAAGGTCTTACTGGTGCAAGGTTCCGGTTTCAACTGGCCAAAACCAGACCATTTCCGCATAGTGACACTGCCACACGTTGAAGATCTAGAAATCGCCATTGGACGTTTTGAGCGATTCCTATCAACCTACAGCCAGTAATGAATCACTGGTAGTAATTAGTGCTGATCTCTCATATGCTTAGAGGAACTCCTAGTGAGTTCCTTTTTTACACCAGAAACGGAGAAAGCCATGAAAGAAAGCCATTTTTTCGCTCACCTGGCTCGAATGAAGCTGATCCAACGCTGGCCTTTAATGCGGTCCGTCTCACCAGAAAACGTTTCAGAGCATAGCTTACAAGTTGCTTTTGTCGCTCATGCCCTTGCCCTAATTAAAAACAAAAAGTTCGGCGGCAACCTTAATCCAGAACGCATCGCGATTCTTGCCATGTACCATGACTCTAGCGAAGTATTAACGGGTGACCTTCCAACCCCAGTGAAGTATTACAACCCTGAAATTGCCAAAGAATATAAGAAGATAGAATCAGCAGCGGAACAAAAATTACTCTCAATGTTACCGGAAGAGTTCCAAGATGAATTTGCCCCCTACCTTCTTTCTCACTCTGCACACGAAGAGGACGCAAAAATCGTCAAGCAAGCCGACTCCATCTGTGCATATTTAAAATGTCTCGAAGAACTAAGCGCAGGCAATCATGAGTTCGCTCTGGCAAAAAAACGCTTAGACATCACTTTGCAAGAACGTAGAACGCCTGAAATGGATTACTTCCTCAATACCTTTGCCCCAAGTTTCGAATTATCGTTAGATGAAATCAGTTAGCTTACGGAGATAATCGTGTCGTTTGAATTACACCCGCAATGGCAAGAGCGCCATGATGATGAGCATAAAATACGTCGTGACGACCATCGAAGCCCGTACCAAAGAGACCGAGCGCGCATTCTTCACTCGGCTGCATTTCGACGCTTACAAGCAAAAACCCAAGTACACGGCAATAGCTTGGAAGACTTTCACCGCAGCCGGTTAACACACTCCTTAGAAGCGTCGCAACTCGGGACCGGTATCGTCGCCCAGTTAAAGAAAAAACAACCAGAGTTCCGTGATCTATTACCATCAGACAGCTTAATTGATTCATTATGTTTGGCGCACGACATCGGGCATCCTCCATACGGTCATGGGGGAGAAGTCGCTCTAAACTACGTAATGCGCGAACATGGCGGTTTCGAGGGGAACGCCCAAACCTTTCGTATCGTCACTAAGTTAGAGCCTTATACTGAGCATTTCGGAATGAATTTATCACGCCGCACACTGCTTGGTTTGATTAAGTACCCTGCCCTCATTAGTCAAACACGCTCCGTCAAGTTGCCTCAACCAGCTGAGCATCAACGTAAACTAAAAGCCAAAGATTGGAGCCCAGCTAAGGGCATTTATGATTGTGATAAAGACTTATTTGATTGGGTAATTGCACCGCTTTCTGACAACGACAAGGCATTGCTTAGCCTAATGCGCTCAAAACCAGAATCGGAGTTTGAGCACAGTAAAACGCGTTTTAAATCACTCGATTGCTCAATCATGGAGCTAGCGGACGATATCGCCTACGGCGTTCATGATTTAGAAGATGCAATCGTGCTTGGTATGGTGACACGTCAGCAATGGCAAGAAGGCGCAGCAAGTCAATTAGCGGACTGTGGCGACTCGTGGTTTGAAGCACATATCGATTCCATCGGACAGATGCTATTTAGTGGTAAGCATCATGAGCGGAAAGATGCCATCGGTGGTATGGTTAACGCCCTGCTGACCAGCATTTCAATTAAGGCGGTGGATGAGCCTTTCAATAATCCATTACTGTCTTGGAATGCGTGTTTAGAGCCACAAATGGCACGTGCACTTGACGTACTCAAGCACTTTGTCAGTGCCTTTGTTATCCAAGTCCCGCAGGTCCAGATCGTTGAATATAAAGGTCAGCAAATTATTATGGACATTTTTGAAGCGTTAACAGCGGACCCAGAGCGCTTGCTGCCTGTTCATACAAAAGAACTGTGGTGCCAAGCGAAAAGCGAGAGCAATAAGATGAGAGTCATCGCCGATTACATTTCTGCAATGACCGATGGTCACGCACAAAAGCTACACCGCCAACTTTTCTCTTCCATCGTTCTTTAGTAACACTCAACCTTTCAAGTAATTCTTTTCAAATACGCCCGGCGGCATCTGGGCGATTTGGAATTCGATCATCTTTTCAAAGGCATGCATAAGCGGTGTAAAGTCTCTCTCGGGTTCAAGCAAGCGAAGCGAATGATAACCTGCCTCGACTGTCGATAAGCTATTCTCAGAGGGCGCTTTACGAATGGTGTAATGCCCTTGTAATTGCTTCGGTAATTGCACGGTTGGGAGTGGATGTAAATTGCTAGAAAGCTGCCACATTTTGTACGCTTTTTTCCACGTCCCATCGAGCAAAATCAAACGTATTTTCTTAGATACACTACGGCTCGCTTGATTAATTTCAGAGATGCATCGTGACTGTTCCGATGGGTAAAGAACAAAATGTTGATATGATTCATCCGCCAACAAGTGATTTAAGACATCATCACCAGAAAAGTCCTCTCCTATCAGACAAATACAGTTATCTAAACTCAAATTGAGAATCCGTGCCGTACCAAGCGGACGATGTTCTTCACTCATGTGCTGAAGAATGATAAGTTCTACCTCGCTTGCCAACGGTACAATCCATTGGCAAATACACGCTTTTTGCGATTTTCCACAACGAGAACAATAACGAGACATAGAGTGAACCTTTATACCTTGCTGAGTATTATCAGCGTGATCTGTTTGATACTTCAATTCGAACCAATGGCAAGCCTAACCGAGTGGCACAGCTACAATATACGCCATGGCGAATGGTGGCGAATCGTAACAGGAAATCTCACACATACCAACTTTGCGCACTTAGGGATGAACCTGGCAGGATTGTGGATCATTACTTTTATTTTTCGTCCAAGCACTCGCAACTTCCTTATCGTTTTCTCACTCTTGTGTGCATTTGTTGGCGCAATGAATTTGTTTACCAATATGTCGGTGTACGTGGGATTATCTGGCGTACTACACGGACTATTTGGATTCTGGGCACTCAGAGAAGTCTTTGAAAGCAGAAGAAGCAGCCTGTTGTTGGTCGGAGGGCTTATTGCCAAAGTAGCATGGGAGCAGATCTATGGTCCATCCAGCAGCACTGCTGCGCTTATCGGCGCAAACGTTGCTATTGATGCTCATTTATTTGGTGCGTTCGGTGGGTTAACAATGGCTCTAATGGAAAAAGGTTTTCGCCGTCGTTTATTCGGATAAAAAATCCCGAACCACGAAAGAGGGGTTGGTTCGGGAAAGCAGTAATAGGGAAACAGATATTGTTCTGAATTCAGACTCAATATCTGAAATACATCAAGCTACAGTAAAATGCGGTCTTCGTTTTTCTTAACTGTCGCTTCACCAATGCCTTTTACGCTCTTCAAATCTGCTGCCGTTTTAAAAGGGCCATGCTCCTCGCGGTAGTCCACGATACTCTGCGCTTTCTTCTCACCAATACCTTTCAACATGGTCGCTATTTCTTCAGCAGAGGCCGTGTTGATATTTACGGTAATTTCAATTCCTTCATATTTGTCAGTGGCTGAATCCGCAGCCATGCTAAAAGGCGCAAAAACAAATAAGCACAATGTCAAAATCCATTTCATATTGAACATACAATCTCCAAAATAGTAGGCTAAAACCAGTCACCAGTAGCAAGTCACTATCCAGTTAACAAACCTAGATGACCCGATATTCGCAATGACTGGTATCACTTAAACGCGCACTAATTTAAGTAATGCTTATTGATGATTGAAGTTAATAAAGACAAAAATAAAACGGACCGCTTATGCGGTCCGTTTTAGTTAACATGCAAATTACACTAATTGTGCTTAGTTGCTCACAATAAAGTACTCAATGTCAGTGTTTGCGCGCAGTACAGCTAGCACAGATGATAGGTCTTGCTGAGAAGATGCTCGCTGCATTTGCATCGCAACTTGCTCTTCTAACTCACTATCTAGCTCAGCATTTACAGCATCAAGCTCGATGATAACAATGTTACCTTCAAGATCTTTAGACTGACCATATACTGGCTTACCATCGACTGGTTTTGCCATCGCGAATACCGTTGTTGCCAACGGAGAACGGCGATCTACTGTCTCTTGTTCACCAAATGCAAGGTTGTTTTCAGTAAGCACATCTGTCTTACCTTCTTTCAATGCAGCAACAACCTGTGTACCAAGTTCCATCGCATCTTGCTCACCCTTAACGCGAGAAAGCTCTGCAATAACCTGATCTTTCACTTCTTCTAGTGGAAGAACCGTCTCATCACGTGCATCTTCAACACGAACAACAATAATATGCTCAGGTGCAACTTCGATAGCTTCAGAGTTCAAGCCATCTTCTTTTACTTCAGGGCTAAGGATAGCTTGCATTACCGCAGGGTTACGAAGCACTTCAGGTGCGTCAACTTGAGAAATAAAGTCCGTTGTCTTCACTTCTTGGTTAACGGCTTGAGAAGCGTCATACAATGAGTCTGGGTATTCAAACGCTACGCGTTCAAGCTCACTTTGTAGCTCGTAGAATTGATCAACCGCTTGTTGGTCAACCATTTCTTGTTTGATTTCAGCGGCTACTTCTTCAAATGGCTTCGCCACAGAGTCTTTTAGCTCTTCAAGCTTGATAATATGGTAACCAAAGTCCGACTTTACTAGACCTGACGTATCGCCTGGATTCTTCAACGCGAATGCCGCTTCTTCAAAAGCAGGGTCCATCACATCACGCTCAATCCAACCTAAGTCACCGCCGTTTTCAGCACTGCCAAAATCGTCAGATTTCTCTTGAGCAAGCGTCGCAAAATCTGCTCCCGCATTTAGCTCATCTAAGATAGCCTGCGCTTTTGCTTCATCGTCCCCTTCTACAAGAATATGAGCGACACGGCGCTGCTCTTCTGAAGAGTATTTGTTTAAGTGCTCATCGTAGTACTTTTTCACCTCAGCGTCAGAAACATTAACTTGTTCCTTTAGCGCTTCAGCAGACAGTTCGATATAAGCAACTTTAACCTGCTCTGGGCGAGTAAAGTTGTCAGGGTTTGCTTTGTAGTACTGTTGAATTTCTTCGTCAGTCAATTCAATGTTTTTCGCAAACTCTGCTAAGTCGATTTCAATCGTGCGAATATCACGAGTTTGAGTGAACAGCTTACCTTCTACCTGTACTTCACCTGGCAGAATAAATTCACTGTTTTGTAGTGCATTCAGCAGTTGTTCACGAACCAATTCACGACGCATGTATTCAGCAAAAGAGTCTGGCGAAAAGCCTGCACGACGCAGAGAAGCTTGATAGATCTCTTGATCGAACTGACCATTAGATTGGAATTGAGGCATGTCTAGAATCATGCTGCGAACTTGAGTGTCGCTGATTCGCAGACCTAAAGCTTCTGCTTGTTGGTCAAGCAACACGTCATTGATCATTCGATCTAAAACGGATTTGCGGAAAGATTCAACATATGCAGGGTCAGCCAGCATTTGAGAGAAGTAGTCACCCAACTGAGCTTGCATACGGTTACGCTCATTTTGGTATGCCATCTCGAACTCACCACGAGGAATCTCAGTGTTACCGACTTTCGCTGCAGAGTTGTTGTTACCACTAACGATGTAGCTACCCACACCTGCAAATACGAAAGACAGGATGATAAGCCCAAGGATAATTTTGACCGCGATGCTATTCACGCCTTCGCGTAGTCGATCCATCATAATTTAACTGCTCTCCACAATTGAAGCCTACTGCTTCTATCTAATAGAAATAATGGCGCAATAATATCAGAAAAAGAAATGCGCATCAGTATGATGCGCATAATTTAAGAAAGTTCGGCTCGAAGTTTGTAAATTTTTGTTCGAAACTTGTTGTTTGAGCAAAAGTTAAGCAAATGGCCGGTTACAGAATTAACGCTGTGATTAGTTACAAGCGTCTTTCAGTGCTTTACCAGCTTTAAAAGCTGGTACTTTTGCTTCTGCGATTTGGATTTCTTCACCAGTTTTTGGGTTACGACCAGTACGTGCAGCACGAGTACGAACGCTGAATGTACCAAAGCCAACTAGAGCAACTTGATCACCAGACTGAAGAGTGCCGCTTACTGCTTCGATGAATGCATCTAGAGCACGACCCGCTGACGCTTTAGAAATGTCTGCATTTTCTGCGATTTGTTCTACTAACTGAGTTTTATTCACTGTAATTTCCCCTTTGTGTCATCTGTGATTATTTTTGTGATGACTTTCGTTCCATTGTTAAGAAAATATGCTCCATCCCTTATTCGTCAAGGGCTGGCAGCTATCGAAACTAACTTAGCGCCCAAAAAAAACGCTGACAAGCCTTTTTAGACTTATCAGCGTAAACTTTTACTTATTTTTGCTGCACATCACTATTTTTGAGACTCAAACTCAACGCCCGTCGGGTCTCGCTCTAGTGCGACTTTCAGTACTTCATCAATCCACTGTACAGGGATGACTTCCAGATCAGCGATAACATTATCAGGAATCTCTTCCAAATCACGCTCGTTGTCTTTTGGAATTAGCACAGTTTTAATGCCGCCACGGTGTGCCGCAAGTAACTTCTCTTTTAGGCCACCGATAGGTAGGACTTCACCACGCAGTGTGATTTCACCCGTCATCGCTACCTCTGCTTTCACAGGGTTACCTGTCAGAGCTGAAACCAAAGCAGTACACATTGCAGTACCCGCACTTGGGCCATCTTTTGGCGTCGCGCCTTCTGGTACGTGCACGTGAATATCTTTCTTCTCGTAGAAGTCAGTATTGATACCCAGTTTTTCTGCACGAGAGCGAACTACTGTCATTGCGGCTTGGATAGACTCTTGCATCACGTCACCAAGAGAACCCGTTTGCGTCAGCTTACCTTTACCTGGCATGGATTGAGTTTCAATCGTTAGCAGATCGCCACCCACTTCTGTCCAAGCTAGACCTGTCACTTGACCAATTCGGTTACTTTCATCCGCTTTACCGTAATCGAAACGTTGAACACCCAAGTACTCTTTTAGGTTGTCCATCGTTACCGTTACTGACTTGATGTCTTTATCCAACAAGATGTTCTTCACGGCTTTACGGCAGATCTTAGAAATCTCACGCTCTAAGTTACGAACACCCGCTTCACGAGTGTAGTAACGGATGATGCCAATAATCGCAGAGTCTTCAATGATGATTTCATCCGGTTTTAGACCATTGCGCTTCACTTGCTTATCAACAAGGTGACGTTTTGCAATGTTCAGCTTCTCATCTTCGGTGTAACCAGATAAACGAATAACTTCCATACGGTCTAACAATGGACCTGGAATGTTCATTGAGTTCGAGGTTGCAACGAACATAACGTCAGAAAGGTCGTAATCCACTTCTAAGTAGTGATCGTTGAACGAGTTATTCTGTTCAGGATCAAGTACTTCTAGTAGCGCTGATGCCGGATCGCCGCGCATATCTGAAGACATTTTGTCGATTTCGTCCAATAAGAACAATGGGTTCTTCACGCCAACTTTCGACATCTTCTGGATTAATTTACCTGGCAATGAGCCAATGTAAGTACGACGGTGACCGCGGATTTCTGCTTCATCACGTACACCACCCAGCGCCATACGAACGTACTTACGACCTGTAGCAGAAGCAATTGAACGACCAAGAGACGTTTTACCCACACCTGGAGGACCAACAAGACAAAGGATTGGACCTTTTAACTTATTGATTCGGTTTTGAACCGCCAAGTATTCAAGAATACGCTCTTTTACGCGCTCTAGACCGTAGTGGTCTTCATTAAGAATCTCTTCTGCTTTCGCTAAATTTTTCTTAACTTTTGAGCGTTTAGCCCAAGGCACGCTGACCATCCAATCGATGTAGCTACGAACCACTGTTGCTTCGGCAGACATTGGAGACATCATCTTAAGCTTTTGCAGCTCTTGCTCAGTCTTTTCACGTGCCTCTTGAGGCATTTTTGATTCGTCAATCTTCTTCTGCAGCGTTTCGAACTCGTCTGGTGCGTCTTCCATCTCACCAAGTTCTTTCTGAATCGCTTTCATTTGCTCATTCAGATAGTACTCACGCTGAGATTTTTCCATTTGCTTTTTAACGCGACCACGAATACGTTTTTCAACTTGCAGCAAATCGATCTCTGATTCCATCTGGCCCATTAGGAATTCCAGACGCTCAGTGACATCAACAATTTCAAGTACTTGCTGCTTATCCACCAGCTTCAACGGCATATGAGCTGCAATAGTATCCGCTAAGCGAGCCGCTTCGTCGATACCGTTGAGTGAAGTGAGAACTTCTGGTGGAATCTTCTTGTTTAGCTTAATAAAGCCTTCAAACTGATTGATCGCACTGCGAACAATCACTTCTTGCTCACGCTCATCCAATTCTGGCGTAACCACAAATTCCGCTTCCGCTAGGAAGAAGTCACTCTCTTTAAAGTGATTGATTTTCGCACGTTGCTGGCCTTCAACCAGTACTTTTACTGTGCCATCCGGAAGCTTCAGTAGCTGGAGAATGGTGGCTACCGTACCTACTTCAAATAGGTCGTCAACCGTAGGCTCATCAGTATCAGCTTGCTTTTGTGCCACAAGAAGAACTTGTTTGTTGGTTTCCATCGCCGTTTCTAAACAGCTAATCGATTTCTCACGACCAACAAACAATGGAATAACCATGTGCGGGTAGACCACTACGTCACGTAGAGGTAGTACCGGGATCTCGATACGCTCGGAACGTTCCAAGTTCATATAATTCTCTCTTCCGCTTTCACGTTTACGTATTACTTATCGATTTATATGGGGGCTAATTGTTTGGATTCAATAAGAGAAATAAAAAAAGGAGGTAATTACTTACCTCCTTTTTCATTACGGCTGAATTTATTCTGCTCCAGCGGCCTGATTGTCTGAGTTGCTATAAATAAGCAATGGCTCTGACTCACCATTGATGACGGACTCATCAATCACGACCTTACTTACGTCTGTCGCAGATGGCAGTTCGTACATGGTTTCCAGTAATACGCCTTCAAGGATCGAGCGTAAACCACGAGCACCTGTCTTACGCTCCATTGCTTTCTTAGCGATAGCGCGCAGCGCATCTTCTCGGAACTCAAGTTCGGCGTTTTCAAGCTCAAACAATGCTGCGTATTGCTTGGTTAATGCGTTCTTCGGTTCACATAGGATCTGAATCAACGCTTCTTCATCAAGCTCAGTCAGTGTTGTTGTCACAGGAAGACGACCAATGAATTCTGGAATGAGTCCGTACTTCACTAAATCCTCAGGCTCAACCTGAGTAAATAGCTCACCCACGGTCTTCGATTCGTTTTTAGAACGAACTTCAGCACCGAAGCCAATACCTGTACCTGTTGCAACACGCTGCTCAATCACCTTATCTAGGCCAGCAAATGCACCACCACAGATGAACAGGATCTTCGACGTGTCCACTTGTAGGAATTCTTGCTGAGGGTGCTTACGACCACCTTGAGGTGGAACCGAAGCAACCGTACCTTCGATAAGTTTTAGTAGCGCCTGCTGAACACCTTCACCAGATACGTCACGCGTAATAGATGGGTTTTCAGCTTTGCGTGAAATTTTATCAATTTCATCAATGTAAACGATGCCGCGTTCAGCTTTAGCTACATCGTAATCACATTTTTGCAGAAGCTTTTGGATGATGTTTTCAACGTCTTCACCCACATAACCAGCCTCGGTTAGTGTGGTTGCGTCTGCCATTGTAAATGGCACATCCAAGAATCGAGCTAATGTCTCAGCAAGTAGTGTTTTACCGCTACCTGTTGGGCCAATTAGAAGGATGTTACTTTTACCAAGCTCTACACCTTCACTCGTTGTATCACCATTGCGTAAACGCTTGTAGTGGTTATATACCGCAACTGCGAGCACTTTTTTCGCGTAATCTTGCCCGATCACATAGTCATCAAGGTGTTCACGGATCTGTTTTGGCGTTGGTAACGCTTCAGATTCTTTCTTAGGGAGAACATCCTTGATTTCTTCGCGAATAATATCGTTACATAAGTCGACACACTCGTCGCAAATGTACACTGACGGACCTGCGATTAGCTTGCGAACTTCGTGCTGACTTTTGCCGCAGAAAGAACAGTACAGCAATTTACCGCTGCCACTTTCTTTGCTTTTATCTGTCATTCGCTAACCTCTTAGCCTTTACTCTTCATGAATGAGTGTATATCAATTTTTGCCAAAATGCGCTGGCTAATTACTCGCCGCGGTGGCTTAACACTGCATCCACGATACCGTATTCCACAGCCTGCTCTGATGACATGAAGTTATCACGATCAGTATCGCGCTCAATGACTTCAAGAGGTTGGCCAGTATGTTCTGCTAACAACTTGTTTAGCTTCTGCTTAATGGTCAGGATTTCCTGAGCATGGATTTGGATATCAGAAGCTTGACCCTGGAAACCACCCAATGGTTGGTGGATCATTACACGAGAGTTAGGCAGTACGTAACGCTTACCTGGCGCACCACCCGCTAACAGGAAGGCACCCATTGAACATGCTTGACCCATACATACAGTGCTAACATTTGGCTTAATAAACTGCATGGTATCGTAGATAGACATACCAGCTGTTACGCTGCCGCCTGGCGAGTTGATGTATAGGAAAATATCTTTATCTGGATTTTCAGATTCTAGGAAAAGTAGCTGAGCCACGACAAGGTTTGCCATGTGGTCTTCCACTTGACCCGTTAAAAAAATCACGCGCTCTTTCAGCAGACGTGAGTATATGTCGTAAGAGCGTTCGCCTCGGGAAGTTTGTTCAACCACCATTGGTACTAGCGCGTCCATAATTGGCGACATTGCATTTTTTTCTTGGTAGCTCATATTCTTATGTCCCTAAAATAAATGGCCCGGATGATGACTATCATACGGACCATTGTTAGCAGAATAGTTAACGTTAAGTCAACCTTCTACGCAAGATATTGCTTATTAAGCAGCAGGTTGTTGTTGGTTAAGTAGCTCGTTGAAGCCTACTTCTTTCTCAGAAACCTGTGCTTTAGCGATGATCGCGTCGATTGCTTGCTCTTCTAGAGCTACATTGCGCATGTTGTTCATCATTTCTTCGTTTTGCTCGTAGTAAGCAATAACTTCTGATGGATCTTCGTATGCAGTAGCCATTTCTTCAATTAGAGCTTTAACTTTCTCGTCGTCCGCTTTTAGCTCTTCAGACTTGATTACTTCACCTAGTAGAAGACCAACTACTACGCGACGTTTAGCTTGCTCTTCGAACAACTCACGTGGAAGCTGAGCAGCAGCTTCTGGGTTACCACCGAAGCGTTGTGCAGCTTGTTGACGTAGAACTTGGATTTCTTGCTCGATAAGCGCTGATGGTACGTTGATGTCGTTTTGCTCAACTAGACCGTCAATCGCTTGCTCTTTGATGCGGTTCTTAACAGCTTGCTTAAGCTCGCGTTCCATGTTTTTACGAACTTCAGCTTTAAGTGCTTCAACACCGCCTTCAACAACACCGAACTTAGCAACGAACTCGTCGTTTAGTTCTGGTAGTTCACGAGCTTCAACTTTGTTCACTTTGATTGCGAACTTAGCTGCTTTACCTTTTAGGTTTTCAGCGTGGTAATCTTCTGGGAAAGTCACATCGATGTCGAATTCCATACCTGCAGTTTTACCTGCGATACCGTCTTCGAAACCAGGAATCATGCGACCAGCGCCCATTTCTAGTGGGAAGTTCTCAGCTTTACCGCCCTCGAATTCTTCACCGTCGATAGAACCAACGAAGTCAATGCTTACGCGTTTGCCATCTTCTGCTGCTTCTTCAACTTCAACCCAAGTAGCTTGTTGCTTACGTAGAGTATCGATCATCTCTTCTACGTCTGCGTCTTTAACTTCAGTTAGCGGTTTTTCAACAGTGATGTTTTCTAGGCCTTGAAGCTCAACTTCTGGGTAAACTTCAAAAGTTGCAGTGAAAACTAGGTCTGAACCTTCTTTGTTTTCTACAGGAGCGAAAGTTGGAGCGCCAGCTGGGTTGATTTTCTCTTTAACGATAGCTTCGATGAAGTGGCGTTGCATAACTTCACCAAGAACGTCTTGACGTACTGCTTTGCCGTACATCTTAGCAACCATTTTTAGAGGCACTTTACCCTTACGGAAACCATCGAAACGACGGTTTTTAGCGATGTTGCGTAGTTCAGCTGTTACAGCGTCTTCGATGTTTGCAGCTGGAACAGTAATGTTTAGACGGCGCTCTAGGCCCTCTAGCGTTTCAACAGTAACTTGCATTATATATAAACCTCTAAAGTGGCTCGGTTTTCCGAGCGTATGAGCGAAACTCAGCGGAGCTTACGCTTCATCCTTGTGTAGTGTTCTGTCCGAACACCTAATTTAAATCGAGTATCGATACTGTTTGTCAGTACCGGACTAATCAGTGATATCTTCGATAAAATTACCAAAGGTATCTCCTATTAGCCTCAGGACAGAATTTTTAGACGCGACATTCTAGCGATCTGTCGCAACCCTGTCGAGCCAATAGCCACTATGTGGACATTGTCTGCGCTAAATTCTCGAATGCTGACCCATTTTTTCTTCAAAAATGCGATTCAAACACCGTCTAAGTATCGTCAGCATATCTAGAATGGGGACAATAGCGACTTTTTCAAGAGAATCGACCGGTTTTTTTATCGAAAAGCCTAAAAAGAGATCTTGCTCTTGTTTTACTCCACAGAGTTGAAAACTAAATCCCTAATCCTCCCTACAAACTATTAACATTTTCTTACGTGACCAAAGGAAAGGTTTAAGGAGTGTAAGGATGTCGCAAAAAAACCGGATTCTGCTGACTTTTTTTGCCTTCTATTTCCTTTGCGCAATCATAGGTGGTCATTGGGTTTGGCAGACTAGTTATCAATCATTGCTTGATAAACACCAGTCCCAACTTGAGCAATTTTCTAGTCATATTAAAAACAAACTCGATAAATACGCCCATATCCCTAACCTTCTGGCCAAAGATGACCCTCTCCATCAAGCGTTACTGCATCCAAATAACAGTGCCCAACTGGAACTCACCAATCGGTATTTAGAATCCGTTAATGACGTGATTGAAGCGGCAGATACCTATTTAATCGATCAATGGGGTACGACGGTCGCGGCCAGCAACTGGCGTAAAGAGCGATCTTTTATTGGACGAAATTTTGCGTTCCGCCCTTATTTCAAACAAGCAATCGTTGGGGAACGAAGCCAATACTACGCGCTTGGTTCGACTTCGGGTAAGCGTGGCTACTACTATTCTTATCCGATCATATACGCGGGCGGCGTCCTTGGTGTGGTCGTGGTTAAGATGGACTTGAGTAAGATAGAAGACAACTGGCAGCAGCCAAATAGTGTGTTCGTCGCGAGCGATCCGCACGGGATTGTTTTCATGAGCAGCCGAAGTGATTGGCTACTCAAAAGCTTACAACCACTGACTGAGAATGAAAGAAAACAAGTTTGGGCAAGCCGACAATACCTTGATGAGCCAATTGAAACTCTAGGATTGGTGGGCAATGTGGAGGAAACGCATTCTGAGCTAAAACAAGGTTACCCATATAACAAAGGGACCTTGGTGGTCTCTTCGTTGCCCCTACCAGAGCTCAAGCTGACCATCCGTGTACTATCTCCTAAGCAGTCTATCGTCTGGCTCACAATGGGTTACATTTTTGTACTTACTCTTGCATTCACCGTGTTGTTTTTAATTGGCCAGCTCATCTATCACCGTCAACAACGCCACTTACAACTTGAGAGAATTCAACAAGAGGCCAATCAAAAACTTGAATATCAAGTCATGGCTCGCACCGCAGAATTGCAAGCAGAAATCGCCCAGAGAATAGAAACCGAACAAACACTTCGCCTAACGCAAGACGAACTCGTTCAAGCTGCGAAACTAGCAGTATTAGGGCAAATGTCAGCCAGTATCAGTCATGAACTGAATAATCCACTTGCGGCCATTCGCAGCTTTGCTGAAAACGGCAAGCTGTTCCTCCAAAAAGAAAAATATGAGCGAGTGGAAGATAATCTAACTCGCATCTCAGCCCTCACTGATCGTATGGCAAACATCAGTCAGCAGCTTCGTTCTTTCGCTAAAAAAACCAGTGGAAACGAGCTAGCTCAATCTCGTTTGTTTCCAGTAATTGCCTCAGTCAAAGAGCTGATGAAACCCGCACTTAAATCTGCACGTGTCACGCTAGAAACGCAGGTACCAGAGCACGATGTTGAAGTTCAGATCAATATCATTCAACTTGAACAAGTGTTGGTTAATTTGCTGACCAATGCGATAGAGGCTCTCAAAGAGCAACAAGACAAACAAGTACAGTTATCCGTAGAGCAAGACGAACATGCCGGTTTGGTTTGGATTCATGTAGATGACAATGGTCCAGGGCTTGGAGGTTTCTCACTTTCGGACTTATGTGAGCCTTTCCTAACTACCAAACAAAATGGGTTAGGTTTAGGGCTCTCCATCTCGCAACAAATCTTAGCCAGTATGAACGGAAGATTATGTGCCCAAAATCGAGAACAAGGCGGAGCTCGATTTTCATTGTGTTTACCTATCGCTCCTAACAACACAGAACAATCAAAAGGATGAGATCATGTGTCAGGTGTTTTTTATTGATGATGAAGCCGATCTTAGACTGGCAATAGAACAAACGTTTGAATTGGCAGATATCGATGCCACATTCTTTCCAGACGCTGAATCTGCCTTACTCGCCATTAAGCAGGGAGCCGAGCCAGGAGTGGTGATTACCGATATTTGCTTACCCGGTATTTCAGGGATGGATTTACTGAATACCCTTGTGCGAAAAGACACCCATCTTCCCGTGATTATGATTACTGGTCATGGCGATATCTCAATGGCGGTTAATGCGTTACACCAAGGAGCGTATGATTTTATCGAAAAGCCATTCCCACCTGAGCACCTAGTTGAAACCGTCAAGCGCGCCATTGAGAAGCGCCAATTAACGGTTGAAAACGAGAAGTTACGCCTGTCTCTCAAGGCAAGTAAAACGCTCGGACCTCGTGTTATCGGAGAAACGTCTAGCATTCAAATGTTACGCGAAACCATTGCTCACATCGCCGATACTGATGCAGATATCTTATTGTTTGGCGAAACTGGTACAGGTAAAGAGTTAATCGCCCGTTCTTTGCATGAGCAAAGCTCTCGACGGAACCAAAACTTTGTCGCAGTAAATTGTGGTGCAGTACCAGAGAATTTGATTGAGAGCGAACTCTACGGGCATGAAAAAGGCGCATTTACTGGCGCAGAAAGCCGCCGTATCGGTAAGTTTGAATTTGCTCAAGGCGGTACACTTTTCTTGGATGAAATCGAGTCAATGCCAATCCAAGCCCAAATCCGTTTACTGAGAGTACTGCAAGAGCGTGTGATTGAGCGTGTCGGCTCGAATGAACTCTTGCCCTTAGATATTCGAGTGATTGCCGCCACCAAAGTCGATTTGAAACGTGCTGCTGAAGAGGGAACCTTTCGCCAAGATCTTTACTATCGACTGAATGTGGTTACCTTAGATCTCCCGCCACTGCGTGAACGGAAAGAAGACATCCCTGCCCTCTTCCATCATTTCCTATTGGTAGCGGCTTCACGTTACGGTAAAAGCTCTCCTAGCTTGTCATCCCACGACCTCGCCCAACTGATGAACCATGACTGGCCAGGCAATGTTCGCGAACTAAGAAATGCAGCTGAACGTTTCGTGCTATTGGGTAAATTAATTCAGTTAGGAGAATCGACTCCGGTTGCCAAGCCTTCTTCAAGTCTTGCAGAACAAGTAGCAGAGTTCGAGAGAGCAGCCATTGAAGGCGCATTACTGGAAAATAACGGCAGCATTAAACAGACAATGGCGCAACTGAATGTGCCTCGAAAAACTCTGTATGACAAAATGCAACGCTATCAAATAGATAAAGAGCTCTACAAATAAAACGATTCTCAAGGATTGGTATTATATCCAACTTGAATCATAATTTTTAATAACTGATTCATCATGGTTGTTACGGATATGAACGAGAAAGTGAGAATACCGATCATTACAGATACCGTGATGGTAGACGGGCAATATCAAGAAGAGAGACGTTCAGGCGAAGAGCGGCGCAAGAATAAAAAGAAGTGGCGAAGCTACGAGCGGCGAGTCCACCCAGACCCTCGTAGGCCTAGCTACAAACCCATAGACGAAGAGGTGTGAATCATCACACCTCTTTTGTTTTTCTTCAAATATCTGGTGCCATTATTTAGTGATGATTTCTGGCCCCATCAAGGTGGTTGGTAACCAAGTCGACACCCATGGCACGTACGTTACAATAATGAGGAATAGGAACATCACCGCCACCCATGGCAGTGCGGCTTTTACTACATTCATCATCGACATTTTGGCGACACCTGCAGTAACAAACAAGTTAAGCCCAACAGGTGGTGTTATCATACCTATCTCCATATTCACCACCATCATAATACCTAAGTGAATTGGGTCGATCCCCAGTGCTATCGCAATTGGGAACACCAGTGGTGCAACAATGATCAATAAGCCTGATGGCTCCATAAACTGACCACCAATCAACAGCAATACGTTCACCACAATCAAGAAGGTGATTGGTCCTAGACCAGCTGACATCATCGACTCTGTGATCATTTGCGGGATGCGTTCTTCCGTGAGAACGTGCTTCAAAATTAACGCATTGGCAATAATGAAAAGCAGCATGATGGTGAGTTTACCCGCTTCATAAAGCGTGTGTTTGGTGTCTTTATGAACGAAGGTGTGAAAAATTTTGACTAACGCAGGCTTAGTATTTTGCTTATCAGCAAATGGCCCCATGTCTTTGTATACAAAGTTGGCAATAAAGAACGAGTACACAGCAGCAACCGCAGCGGCTTCTGTTGGGGTGAAAATACCGCCATAAATACCACCGAGAATAATCACCACCAGCAACAAGCCCCAGCTTGCATCCTTAGCTGCATCAAACGTCTCTTTCCAACCGACAAATGGTTGTTTTGGCAGGTTCTTAATACGGGCCGCAATATAGATCGCTATCATCAACATGACACCCGCTAGCAAACCGGGAATCACACCACCGAGGAACATACGTCCAACTGATACATCGGTCGCGGCAGCGTAAACCACCATAACGATAGACGGCGGAATCAAAATCCCTAGCGTACCTGCGTTACAAATTACGCCGGCCGCAAACTCTTTTGAGTAACCGTTTTTGATCATACCTGCGATAACGATGCTACCTATGGCAACAACCGTTGCTGGAGATGAACCTGACAGCGCGGCAAACATCATACACGCGACAACCGAAGCCATCGCTAAACCACCACGGAACCAGCCTACAATCGCAATCGCGAAACGAATGATCCGTTTCGCTACACCACCTGTCGACATAAAGCTTGAAGCTAAAATGAAGAATGGAATTGCTAATAGAGTGTAGTGTCCAGCAAATGCATTAAACAACGTTTGAGCAACAGACGCCAAAGACGCATCCGAATGAATCAAAAGGAAAAGAATACTGGAAAGCCCCAGAGAAACTGCGATTGGCACGCCGACGAGCATGAAGCCAATCACCATCAAAAATAGAAATAAGATATCCATGGCTTATTGCTCCTTGCTCTTAGAATTGTCTGAGGCCTTTGGAGCCATAAGATCACCGGCATCACTCATCTCTTCTTGAAGCGCCTCTAGCTCTTCTTCTGCTTCATGCCCTGCAATCAGTCGGTCGAGCTTTCCGGTAGCAATTTGCCATGTTGCCTGAGCAAATCTCAGCGTTAGCAACGCCATACCAAGCGGCAAAGCGAAATAAGGAATAAAACGTGGCAGCTTTTCGTAACGCTCTCCCTCGTTTAACCAATCCGCCATAAACTGAAGCATTTCCGGCATTGGAATATCATCCGTTTCATACCACGCTCGGTCTGTGGCGAACGGATACCAGTAGTTCCAAGAGCCAATTAAAAGCAAAATAGAGAAGGCTAAACAGCATATTGCAGCAAATAACGCCAAGGCTTTTCGTTTGCCCTCTGGCACTATGTTGATGATCACATCAACACCAATATGAAAGTGTTTTTTCACACCGTAAGAAGCGCCGACCAACACCATCCATGCAAACATAAAGACGGTGAGCTCAAGCGCCCAAAGAATATTGTCGTTAAAGACATAACGAAAGATGACATTGGCAAAGGTTAACAAGGTCATGGCACCTAAGAAGAAAGCAATCAAAGTCTCTTCAATGGCATCGGTGATTCGTCCAGCCTTGGCAAAAAAAGTCTGTTCCATAATTACATCACGTCGTCTGTAGGGGAAAAGAGCCCCCTCTAATCGAGAGGGCTAAGCGTGCTAGGCGTTATTATTTTTGGTTAGAAGCCAAAGCGGCTTCAATTAGGTCAGAACCAATGTCTTTTTCAAACTTCTTCCATACTGGCTGAAGTGCAGTGACCCATTCTTGGCGCTGCTCTGGCGTTAACGTGCGAACCACACCACCAGCTTCGATGATGTTGTTTTTGTTCGCCAGGTTCACTTTGGTCGACTCAGCATTACGCTGCGCTGTCACCTCTTGGATGATTGTGTTTAGCTGCTCGCGCTGATCGTCTGGTAAGTTTTTCCAGAAGTCGTTTGACGTCACCACTAGGTAATCCAGAATCCCGTGGTTCGTTTCCGTAATGCCATCTTGAACTTCGAAGAACTTTTTGCCGTAGATGTTTGACCAAGTATTTTCTTGACCATCAATAACCTTAGTTTGCAAGCCACCGTACACTTCTTTGAATGACATTTTTTGCGGGTTTGCGCCTAGCTGTTCAAACTGAGCAACGAGAACGTCCGAAGCTTGAACACGGAACTTAAGCCCTTCAGCATCGGCTGGAGAAATGAGCGGCTTGTTGGCTGACATTTGCTTCATGCCATTATGCCAAAACGCAATACCTTGTAGACCACGTCGTTTCATTGAGTTTTTCAGCTTTTCACCGGCTTCAGAGTTCTGGAAGCGGTCAACAGCGTCGACATCGTCGAATAAGAAAGGCAGATCGAAAAGGCGGTACTTTTTGGTGAATTTCTCAAACTTAGAAAGAGAAGGTGCAGCGAGTTGAACATCACCATTTAGTAGTGCTTCCAACACCTTATCATCATCGTAAAGCGTTGAGTTCGGAAACACCTGCATACAGACTTTACCGTTCATCTCTTCGTTAACGCGTTTTTCAAGTAACGAAGCCGCAATACCTTTTGGGTGTTTGTCCGCGTTCGTTACATGGCTGAACTTGATGACCGTTTCACCTGGATCACAATTCGCGGCAGCGTTAAAGCTCGTTACAGCAAGCGCAGAGACAGATAGTAGAGTTAGAGGCTTAAACATTATTATTCTCCTTGTTGAATCACATCCCATCCCGTCCATGAATAACTAGGTATTAGGCGATGGGTACGGATGTTCAACAAAGAGCAATTAATGGACCATGTTAAAATTCATATACATTTCAATAAATTAACAAAGCCCATCAACATGAACACAGAGTATAACGAGTGAATTCCACCCAAGAAAAAGATTCAAATGGGTGGGAAATGACCCATTTATGAAGAACAGCTTATCTCCATTTTCTTCCCCCATTCTGGTGGCAATTTCGCGTAATCATCAAACTCGGGTTGCTCATCAAATGGGCGCTTTAACAGTTCGGCCAATCGGTGTAATTCGCTAAAGTCCCCTTCTTCCGCTTTATCAATCGCCAACTGAGCCAAGTAGTTACGCAAGATGTATTTGGGATTGGCTTGACGCATCTTTTCGCAACGCTGTTCGGCTGAAATCAGGCCCCCTAGTTCATCAACCTCTAGCTCACATCGAGCTAAGTACAGATCAAGCCAAGCTCGCGCAGCTTCTCGGTCGAGAAACAAGTCGATTACGGCTTGAGAAGAATCAGTATCAAGATTTGAAAGCGTTCTAAAGAAGCGAGTGTAATCCGTTTTATTTTGGTGAAGGAGCTCAAACATTGCTTCAAATAAACGTCCATCTTCCGCGATCTTGGTTTTTAAACCCAACTTCTCACGCATTAGGCGGCTGAACTGCTGACTCAACCGGACTTCAAATTGACTCAACGACGCTTCTAAATCTTCTCGCTCAACGAGTGGCGATAGCGCATGCGCGAGTGCTGATAGGTTCCAAAGCGCAATTCTTGGCTGTTGGTCAAATGCATAACGGCCTTGGTAGTCGGAATGATTACAAATATATCCCGGCTCATAATCATCAAGAAAACCAAACGGGCCGTAATCAAACGTTTGACCAAGGATCGACATGTTGTCGGTGTTCATTACCCCATGAGCAAACCCATACGCTTGCCAATAAGCAATCATGTCCGCTGTTTTCTGAACAATTTCACCAAACATTGCAGCGTATGGCTTCTCTGCCGATGCACAATCAGCAAAGTGCCACTCGATCACTTTGTCCGCCAGTAACTTCTGCTCTGCCAATTGATTGGTATAGAAAAAATGCTCGAAATGGCCAAAACGCACGTGGGTCTCCGCCATACGAATCAACATTGCGCCGAATTCTGTTTTCTCGCGATAAACCGGCGTGTCACTGACCATCATGCCAAGAGCACGGGTCGTCGGGATCCCAAGCCCTGCCATGGCTTCACTACATAGATACTCACGAACGGTTGAGCGCAACACCGCCCTGCCGTCCCCCGTTCGCGAGTAGGGGGTTAGCCCCGCGCCTTTAAGGTGAATATCAAACCAAGTGCCATCTTGATGCTCAATTTCCGCCAACAGCAATCCACGTCCATCGCCCAAGTCTGGGTTGTAAACGCCAAACTGATGTCCTGCGTATTTCATCGCCAAAGGACGAAACGGTTCGAATTCGCTTTGCCCAGAAAAAACAGCCAATAGCTCATCGTTTTGCTCTGCTGGTAAACCAAACTGCTGCGCCAACTCACCATTCCAAGCGACCCAACGAGTATTATCCAAGGGTTGCGGCTCGACCAAAGTATAGAAAGCTGACGGCAATTGACTAAAGCGATGGGTGAAACTGACCCGTTGCCAAATGGACATGTGGGATTCCTTAATAAAAAGAAGTACTGCTGTCAGTATACGTGTGAACGTCACTGTCATTCAGCCATGAAATGGGCATGGGTATTTTGCGTGAATAAAGCGAAGGTGGTAGGAAGGTATTAACCCGCTGCATACCACCTCACAAACGGAAGTGGTATGTAAAAGCGATCAAATGATTAAGCGGAAAACTCTTCACCCGTTTTTGGTGGCTCTGATGGTGTATCAAAACGAGCGCGTTCAATATCCACGACCGTTTTATAGCTCAGCGACAATAAAGCCAACTGGTACGCACCGAAAATACCATAGGCAACACCCACAAGGCTTAGCATGAAGAGGTTAGTAAAGTGACTAAAGATAAGCTGACTGAGCAATCCCGCGCCCAATGGAATTAAGCCCATCAAAATGAATACTTGTTTGTTGTATGGTCTGCTTTGGTTCCACGAACGACGCAAGCTGCGCGGCTGATGATCCATTGCGGTCGCAGGCAATACAAATGACCAGCGCGCCATCACCCAATAGCCCGGAATGCTTGCAACCGTTGTGATAAACGCCATGGCGACAAAATCGGGTTCACCGCTTTCTGCAATATAGAGAAACGACAACACAAAGATCGGGATACCAATGACGAGCATCATCATCAGTCCAAATAATATCCACCAGCCAATGAAACGGAATTCTCTGGCTGACAAGCGAAATACATCCAATGCTGAGTGCATGTAATCGCCAACCAAATAAATTCGGTGTACCCGGACAGCCGCCATCGCGGCAACAAGTGGGTATAAAATGATTGTGACGAAATAAAATCCCGCGATGTTTCCTTCTTGAGCGTTCGCTTGATCTTGCCCCGTCATTTCAGGATACATAAACACAAAAATTGAGTGCACGATGATCAATGGAATACAAGCAATGACAATTGCGAGTAGGTTCCTTCTGACCATCACTGCTGCTTCTCGGCATATTGCCGAAACAGAAAAGTCCTCGGTTGACATACAACATCCTTAATTTATAAAAATCTGCCCATAGGGTAACCGCTGAATAGAAAAATCGCTTTAAAAATAATGAGAAACACATCTCATAAGATAATGAGAAGTATTAGGAAGTAAAACAGGCACAAAAAATAAGCCACTCAATGTGAGTGGCTTATACGGTAATTCGATATCGTTTTAGACGCGGCGTCGCCAGCCCAATGCAACGAGTAACATCAGAGCCCAATAAGAAACACTGCCGCTACCTTCAGAGTTCTTGAATGTCGTTGTTTTCAAGGAAGCGACAACCGTCACAGTCACTTCTCCCATTGCGGTAGCACCGTTGCCATCTGAAACCGTGTATTGCAGCTTGATGTTATCAACCGCACTATCCGGAGCTTGAAAACGAATTTTGCCATTTTCTACACTCGCACTTCCCACGCCCGTTAGGTTCTGTACGCTTTCTACAACCAGTTTATCGCCATTCACATCCGAATCATTGCCAGCAGCATCAATCACAATGCTTTCACCAACGGCAACGGTCGCCGTATCTGCTAGCGTGACTGGCGCTGCGTTTTGCATGGTTAAATTGACGGTAGCACTGGAGGTTTCATTACTTGGATCAGTAACGGTTAGACGGAATGTCAGAACCTCACCCGCTTTTATACCTTGAGGCACTGTAAAGCTTGCCGTAGCACTGGTCGAATTTCCGATAGAAACTGAAGTACCAGCCAATTGCTCCCATCGGTAGTTCAACACATCGCCATCCGCATCTGTGCTGTTTGCCGCCGACAATGTTACTTTCTGTCCAGCAGTAATCTTTTGGCTATCCACATCGATGAGCGCTTTTGGTGCTTCATTACTACCAAGTACTTCGACCTGCACACTCACAACCGAAGACGAATACACGCCGTCCGTAGACAGCAAACGATATTGGAAGCTGTCCAAACCAACGAAGTTAGCTTCAGGTTGGTATTGGTTGCCAGAAATGGTGCCGTGCTCAGGCTTCTGCACAATGTCCACATTGAACTGATATCCTATGGCCATGAAATCATTGTCCATCAAGTTCAGATCGATTGGCGTATTCTTATCGGTTTGCAGTGAGTCAGCTTTCGCTTCAACAATGTTGTTCGCCTCCACATTCAAGAGTGCTGCAAACGGAACATAAGAGAACCCGGCTTGCTCTAAACCAAACGTACCTATCTCATTGTAATTACCAGTCCACATTACAGGCAGGGATGATTTTTCAGTTTTTAGTAAGCGGCCAAAGTCAAAGTTCGATTCAAATTCACCGCCTTCTAATTCCACTACTAACAGGTGCTGACCCGCACTTAATTGGCTCGGTTGAGGGAATAAAATTCGGGATGGCTTTTGGAAGCTACCTTGCTGTAAAAGTTCAGCATTGTTCTGATCCAATATTAATCGGTAGCCCACGTTACCTGAGAATGGGAATCGCCATACTCGATAAGTCATGTCACTTTGAGCGCTATTTCTTTGCGCGTAAAGTTGAAGACCATCAAGCTTTGTCTCAGCATTCAAATCCAATGATACCGCCAGGGTGTTACTGCCACTTGCGTACACATAACCTTGGTGAAGAGAGTTCAACCATGCCGATTTATTTGGCTCGTTTATATGCTCAAGAGAAAAACTGCCGCCGTTGGTATTGCTGGCAATGTTGGAAATACGAACCCCAGTATCAAACCCGGCGATCGCTCTCAGACCTGGGGTCGATGTATCTGAAATGACATTGCCACCATTAGGATACAAATCGCCGGCATCACTGCTTCCATCATGTTCTAACTCACTCAGACCATCGGCCTGCATGATTTGAACCTGCATCGCGCCAACATCGTTAAAGCGATTTTGGACATTAACCGACGTCGCTAGTATGCCTTCTGCCGCCAATGCTCGGTCGTAACCGCTAAAGGTACGGTTTTCCAAATAAACGCGTGGGCCAAACTCTTTCAAGTATGGGTCGAGATACACCAGTTTGACATCGTCGTTATTCACGGAAATAGGCATCGGGCTTTCATGAGTGATCGTTGGTACAACGAAACCAGCGGCGTGTTTACTCCACGCGCTCATGTTCACTGGCGTGTCTCCTGCGTATGAGTCTCCCGGTTTCTGTGCCCATGAACCACCGCCCATCACGCCCCAAGAACCGATCGAAGCATCACTGTTCCTTGCGTACAAATCCGGCAAGCCAAGCATTAAGTGGCCAAGCTCATGTACGATCACGCCTAACGTCGCTTGATGATCAACTTGGTAGTCAGCAAACACACAATAATCGGCAATTTTTTTTCCATCTAGTGTCACATCGTCGTGAGAGAATTTATGAGGCCAAATAGAAGGACGATCAAGGAATCCGGTTGAACGGTCGCCACCCGCAAAAATAAACATAACTGAGAGTTCTGACGGTTCTACGGTACCATTTTGATTGCTGTCGTAAGCCGAAAGATTAAAGTACGGATCCAGTTTTTGATACGCTTCGGTGAAGACCGCATTCAACTTGGCAGTGCAAGTCTTGTCAGTTGAGCTAGAGTGGCAATTTGGGTGGCTTTGCGCCACGGTCACATTGATCACACCATCATTCGCGGTACCATAACTCTCAATCGCAGGGACAACTTTGAATTTCCCTTGAGAGTTTTTATCAAAATAATCGACAACGCTTTGGCCATCGGTATTAAACACACGTTGTTCGAAGTCATGCACCATTGCTTGGTCATCAAAGGAGACTTGCACAACCAACAGTGGTTGTTGCTTCATCGATGAGCTACTCATCGCCTGATAACCTTGCGCCGAACGCAATAGATTTTGGCGCGCCATCGGTTCAATGGTTTTTAGAGAAGATAACTGCGGCTTAACTTGTAGATCCGGGCGAAACTTCGCCAATTCAGGCGCATCACTCGATTGAGTTTTAGCAACACCCGTCGAGCGTAACGTTGGGATGTCTGACTCGCGCTGAATCTGTGCAAAAAACCAAATGCCATCTTCATGAACCAAGGCATTACCTTGTTTATCTTCAAACCAGTGGAAATCGGCAGTGCCGCGTAAAATTGCCTCACTAGAGGTACCATCGCTCAACGCAATAGTATGCCAAACTGGTGATGGCGGAGTAGTTGCCATGCTCTTACCTGCAAGAAGCGCAGTTAGCATAGTCAAGGCGAGTGTGTTGAATTTCAAAGTACGGCTCCATCTTTTCGATTCGTTTAATACCAAGCACAGCCAGTACACAATAGCCCATAAACATAGAATGAAGTTGAGTGGCTAACGACTAAGGCTGGTATCAATTCGCTCAGATAACACAATATTATTTAGCATCACGTTACAAAAGCGTCGGATGCCCAAATACTTTTGTAAGTGTGGCTTCCGAGGGTATAAATTGAGTGAATGAATAGTATCGAAACAAAAGGAAGAAGAAATAAACTTCTGCGACTTTGTAGATAAAATTGGGCAACGTCCCACATATTTTATAAATGTACGAGCACTGCTATTAATCAGTGCTCGTTATGGTCGGTGGGGTGCAGATAAACGCTACTTTAACCTGTAAGAACGGCGTCTTCTGGGTATTTGATTAAGGTAGGCTCAGGGCGGGCCAACATGTAGGCAAGCGTGAGTGGCCCGATACGACCAATGATCATCACCACGATCATAATGTACTTGCCAGGTTCAGAAAGCTCTGCCGTCAAACCAGCGGTAAGTCCTACCGTCGCAAATGCGGAAATGGTTTCAAACATGACCTTATCAAAGCTTGCCTTCTCTGTGAGCATCAATAAAAACATCGCGCTTGTCAGAATGGCGCCGCTCACAACGATAATGGCGAGTGACTTAGTCACGGTTTGCCAGTTTACGGTTCGTTTAAACATAACCACGTGTTTCTTTTGGCGCAAAAAGGTCCACGTAGCCATGAACGCAACGGCAAATGTGGAAACCTTAATACCGCCCCCCGTTGAGGTGGACCCAGCACCAATCAACATCAAAACAATCATGATCAATAAAGCTGGCTGGGTAAACTGCGCCAAGTCGACACTGTTGAATCCGGCCGTTCGAGCACTAGCTGATTGGAAGAATGCCGCCAACCATTGACCCGCCAAAGGTAACGATTCCATTGTATTTGGATTACTCCGCTCGAGTAACCAAAACATCACCGTCCCAACGAGGAGCAATATCGGTGTCGCGATAAGCATGATTTTGGTATGAAGATGCAAAAAGTGGAAACCTTTACGCCAGTTCAGCCAGATGTCACCCACAACAGTAAAACCAAGCCCACCAAAAATGAATAACCCGGCCAGGGTAAAGATGACCAGCGGGTCATTCACAAAGCTCATCATACTGTCTGAAAACAGAGCAAACCCTGCGTTGTTAAACGCAGAAATCGCATGAAATAACGCGTAAAACATGCCGGTTTGCCAGCCCATTTCAGGAACCCAACGAACGGAAAGGAAAATAAACCCAATAGATTCCGCGACAAGCGCAAAAATCACAATCCGTTTCACCAGTCGGTTTAAATTGACCTGTCGATCTTGCCCTAGCGCTTCTTTCGCTAACGCTTGCTGGCGTAAGCTTAAACGCACACCAAACATATAGAGTAAAACCGCCGACAACGTCATCTGCCCCAATCCACCGATTTGCATTAAAAACATCAGCAAGATCTTCCCGGCTAACGTAAAGTGCTGCCCGGTATCGACAATACCAAGCCCTGTCACACTTATGGCGGATGTTGCGGTAAACAAAGCGTCCGTTATCGAAAGGCCTGTAACAGAAAAAACTGGCAAGGTTAACAGCACGGCAGAAGGCAGCAACACACCGAGAAAACTCAGCAATATAATCCGCGGCTCGTTACCCTTGGCTTTTTCTCGTTTACCATCTGGCGCGTAAAAAACGCCTTTTTGATGAAACTGCGTCATAGTGATTTTAATTTATTTGCCAGCGCATCTTGCGGGCCAACCACAATAATGAGATCGCCAATTTCCAGCTTGGTATTAAGGTCTGGCGCCTTGGTTATTTCTGGGCCCCGTTTAAACCCGAGTACTTGCACACCGTCGACTTTGCACAGTGCGAGGTCACTTAATGTCTTACCCATCCAACGAGATCCAATCACAAACTCCGTCATGGCCAAGCCACTACCTAAAGGGTGGAACTCAAGGACCCGTTTATCGAGCATTTTACGCGCGACACGTATCCCCATGTCACGTTCAGGCATGATAATGTGGTCCGCACCAATCTTTTGCAGGACACGCGCTTGAAATCGATCGTTGGCTTTAACCCATACTGACTTCACTCCCGCTTCTTTGGCGATCAGTGTGGCGAGAATACTGGCGTTAACGTCCGCTCCGATAGCAATCATCACCATGTCGTAATCATCAAGCTTAAGCTCAGCAACCGTCTCTTCGTGAGTACAATTAGCCACAATTGCCTGACTAACAAAACTGACAGCTTCTTTGACTCTGTCTTCGTTGATATCAACCGCTAAAACTTGAGCTCCTGAATCTTGTAGCTCTTTACACACTGCCAAACCAAATCGGCCAAGACCAATAACGGCGAATTGCTTATCACCTGTTTTCATTTATGCCTCATCTTATGCATTCACTAGCAAGCAAAAAAGTCTGCGCCCATTCCTAACCTTGTGCAAACCTGAGGACAGAGAATTGACAAAAGCTTTACGAAAGCCGACTCACTTTGAGTGTTAAGCGTATGACATAAATTAACTTTTTTCCTCATTACGGCATAAAAGCCAACACTGTCAACCCATGAGTGAAACTCCCTAAAACGCAAAAAGCCGCAACAATGCGGCTTTTGGATCGTAGAGATAAAACAGGCTATTTTGATTCGCGCTTATCGTGCGGTTTACGCTTGTTCTTAGGTACGTAATTTAAAATAGAAATCGGCACTGGCTTTCTTGGTGCAAAGCCGTCAATTTCCACTCGCTCTAGCAAGTGCCCTAAACGGCTCTCGATCATACAAAGGTTTTTAAAATCATCTTTTGAGACTAATGAGATCGCTTCACCTTGTGCGCCAGCACGACCAGTACGACCAATACGGTGTACATATTCATCTGCTGGATACGGTAAGTCGTAGTTAATAACAACGGGCAAGTTATCGATATCAATACCGCGCGCTGCAACACCAGTTGCGACTAGGTACTGGATTTCACCGGCTTTGAACTTTTCTATTAATTCTTGGCGAACACGCTGATTACGGCCGCTGTGAAACGCTTCAGCCACAATGCCGCGCTTTTCAAGTTGGCTAACAAGCTTGGCAGCACCGTGTTTGGTTTCAATAAATACCAGTACTTGTGACCAGTCGTTTTCTTTGAGCATGTGACTTAACAGCGACGACTTCATGTCCTTATCGACGGTGGTGATCCACTGCTTGATGTTCGACTTAGATGCACTGTGTTTTGTAATCGTGATCTCTTCAGGATCAATAATCGCGTTCTTCGCCAAATCACGAACAGGGTTAGATAGCGTTGCCGAGAACAGCAGACTTTGAACATGTTCTGGCATGCAATCAACGATCTTATCGATCGCATCGATGAATCCCATGTCCAACATTTTGTCCGCTTCATCAAGCACTAGCATTTCCACTTCATCAAAGTGAATAGCGCGTTGACCGTACAGGTCAATCAAACGTCCCGGCGTACTTACCACAATATCGACACCCTCGATCAAGGCTTGTTTTTGTGGCGCATAATCCACACCACCAAACATCGCCATTGAGCGCAGCGGTAAGTTTTTACCATAAGCTTCAATGCTTTGATGAACCTGAAGCGCAAGTTCGCGTGTGGGCGTAAGGATAATAGCGCGAGCGCGTTTTTTACGTTGCGTTTCGCCTTGACTAAGCTTTTCTAAGATTGGTAGAACAAAACTGGCCGTTTTACCTGTCCCCGTTTGTGCTGCAGCAATTAAGTTGCTACCACGCAGTACGATTGGAATGGCTTTTTGTTGGATAGAGGTCGGTTTTTCATAACCTAGCGCTTTTACTGCATCAGTAATCGATGCGCTTAAACCAAGCTTAGAAAATGGCATAGAAACGTCTCAACAGAGGAAATGGGCGCGTAGTGTATCAGAATCCCAGTGAAGTAACAGAAGGATTCATGCACGTAGAGCCCGATAATAGAGCGCTGCATGATTTACTCGCAACATCACATTTCTTGCGCGTGAATCTAGTTATGCTGCTAACGTGTACATTACTGGGAAACGTTATGGACGTATTACTGCTGGTTGGATTAATCGCACTCAATGGCGCGTTCGCGATGTCAGAGATCGCTCTAGTCGCAGCCAAAAGCGGAAGGCTAAAATTAATTGCAGAACACAACGCCTCTGCCGCTTTAGCGCTCGAACTTAAAAACAATCCGACTCAGTTTCTTTCCACGATCCAAATAGGCATTACCGTGATCGGGCTACTAAGTGGTATTTTTGGTGAAGCAACGCTCTCAGTACCATTCGAAAATTGGCTAGTAACCCAAGGGCTAGAAAGAGAGATAGCAACGGTACTTTCAACGATGAGCGTCGTGCTCATGATCACCTACTTCGCGATTGTGGTGGGAGAACTCGTTCCCAAGCGCTTTGCACAAAACAACGCAGAAACCATCGCTATTATCGTAGCTTACCCGATCCACTGGCTCGCCAAGCTCACCACTCCTTTTGTCTTCTTATTGACGTTTTCAACCGATACTTTTCTCCGATTATTGCGCCAAAACGACAGCAACGGTGAGATTGTTACCGAGGAGGATATTTTTGCTATTGTTAGCGAAGGCTCTGAGTCCGGTGCGATTGAGCCACAAGAGCAATTGATGATTCGCAACTTACTCCACCTTAACGATCGTTTAGCATTATCGTTAATGACACCACGGTGCGATATCCATTACCTGGATGCCAACCAACCTATTGATGTCATCCTTACTGACCTTCGCCAAACCCAACACTCCGTATGGCCAGTCTGTAAAGGTAGCTTGGACAATATTATTGGCACCATTTCATCCAAAGTCCTGCTCGATGAATATGACGAATTATCTATCAGTAAACTGGCTAAACAGCTCAAGCGTCCGCGTTTTGTACCCGAGTCCATGAAAGGGTTACCTCTCCTTAACTACATGCAACAAACCAGTGCGGAAATGGTCTTTATTGTCGATGAGTATGGTGATGTACAAGGCCTAGTAACCCTTTACGACTTGTTAAAGTCAATTGCTGGAGAACTGGGCATGGCGCCACAGCAAGTGTGGGCCAAGCAACAAAAAGATGGCAGCTGGTTGATGGACGCGTTGATCCCGCTCAATGAGCTCAAGAATAAACTCGAACTGAGCAGCATAGAAGGCGAAGAGCGAGAAGGCTTTCAAACATTAAATGGGCTTTTGACATGGCTTTATGGTCGAGTCCCAAATGTTGGGGAGCACATTCACTACCAAGGTTGGCGATTTGACATACTCCTCGTTAAAAAACATCGCATTATGCAAGTCAGAGTCACCAAAGACACCGATACACCAACTAACAATAGCGAAGTGGAATAAAGCACGGTCCTATCCCATCAAATTGGGCTGTAAACCTTTTTCTAGTTTTTTCCTCACTTTATAGGAAACATCATTAAGCGTGATTTTTCCTGTATTGTGACGATCGATACCCGCATTTTGTCGGTATGCAATCGAGCCTTGCTTGAACAAAACGAAAGAAGACGGTTTGCCAATCGCAGCAGGATAGAGAATTGCCATATACGCATCTTCCAGACTATTGATTTTATGGCGATATGGCCAGTAATAGGCTTTTACATAGTCAAGTTGCTCGACCGCGCTCATCCTCGCAAGAGTTTTCGTACTCACTCCTAATGACTCAGCGGTAGAGGGCATAAATTGAATTAACCCTGTCGCCCCACTTCCTGAACCATTTTTGATGCTTGGACTGAAGGTTTCAGCGGTTTCAAATGCCATGCAGGCCATCAGATGATTAGGGTTGATCTCCAGCTCTTCACTAATACGAATGACTTTGCATTTGAACTCTGGAGAAACTTTGCCTCCCCACGCCACCGCGTTCTCGGGATCAACAACCGAAGAGACAGTTGGCGCGTCGTGTTCTTTGACAATTCGAGAAAGTAAAGGAAGTGTTTGGCGCAGTCGATGGTTCGAACTCACCAAGCGAATTGATTTGGCAAGAAACTTATCTTTTTTTTGGTGCAGTTTTTGGAACTTTACTAATTTATACAGTTGCTTATAAACCGTTTTCACAACGAAGCCGGATTTAGGGAACACTCCCAAAATGTAATCCATTTCCTACACGTTTAATATAAATATCAGCAACAATGAGTATGTATGTGATCATAATCACTATAAATTTTCTCAAATTCGATACACCTCGAAACAAGTGGTCAAGATGTCTCCAGTAAGCTCGAAGTACAAATAAAAAGGTATTGTCGAGAATAAAAAAGGTCTTACTAATTTCTCGGTAAGACCTAGGTTTACGCATCCTCAGCTAAGAGAATTTATACTCTTACAGTTCCGCTTCTCGAACCAGCTCAGCGAGCGTCGACAAACGTTGTTCGCTTTGTTTTACGTAAGGGTTGTTTGTATCCCAAGCGTACCCAGCCAAAATCGCGCTAATCATCTGCTTAATACGTGGATTCGGGTTTTGGTAGAAAATCACATCTTGCAATGTGCCGTTGTACCACCCCTCCACATAAGTACGGAATGTGTTCACCCCCACCATCAAGCGTTCCGAATACTCTTCTTGCCAGTCAACCACTTCACCATTTAATTGACGAGCTACGCAATCGGCCGCAAATTCCGCTGACTTCATGGCAATAGTAACGCCAGATGAAAACACAGGATCAAGAAACTCCCCGGCATTACCAAGCAGTGCGTAGTTTTCTGTCGCTAAACGTTTGACGTTCGCTGAATAGCCACCCAACTCTCCTGTTGGATTTGGGTACTTCGCGTTTCGCAACAAAGAAGCCAACCCCGGCTCTTCATTCGCCAACTGCTGCAAAGCTGCAAGCTTATCTTCTGGGTATTGCTCGAAAAACTCAGGCTCACCCACCACACCAAACGAACACGTACCATTCGAGAATGGAATTAGCCAGTACCACACATCGTGATTTTCAGGATGCACGGAAATCAGAATTTTATTACGATCGTACTCTGGCTCTTGTGGAGAGATACGATCTTCAATGTGAGTAAATATCGCTTTTCTTGGAGGAAGACAAGAAGGCTCTTCAAGATCCAACAAGCGTGGCAAAACACGGCCAAAACCACTCGCATCCAAAACAAAATCAGCTTCGATTTGATAGGTCTGTTTATCCGGCCCAACAACTTCTAAGCGCGATTTTTTGCCTTCAAACGCCAAGCTAACTAGCTCATGTTGATAACGAATATCGACGCCCTGCTCTGCGGCACTGTCGGCGAGCACTTTATCAAAACTGGCACGTTGCACCTGAAACGTCGTACCCGGCCCTGGGGTATATTTGTCCGTAAAATCGAACTGGGTGTAAACACCATTGCGACGAAATGCAGCGCCATCTTTATATTGGAAGCCAAACTGCTTTACCGCATTGGTCATTCCGGCTTGCTCGACAACTTCCATACATGCAGGAAGCAGGCTTTCTCCGATAGAGAAACGTGGAAAGGTGGCTTTTTCTATGACAACGACATCTATGCCACGCGATTTTAATAACGCAGAAACGGTGGAGCCAGATGGGCCCGCTCCTACGACGACAACTTGCTTGAGCTCTGTTTTCATTCTGAATTTAGTTTGCTTGTAGTTTTAATAAGGTGTGACCAAGGCCAATGTTGTCGGTTCTTTCGACGACAGATAAACCTGCCGCTTCGACAATTTCTAAGAAATCATCACTGCGATAAAAACGACTATTGCCGTTGGCTAAACAGGTAAAGTAGAGAGAGGTTGCATTAAGGCTATAAGAAGCACCCGCGTATTTTTGGGCATCCCAAAATAGCTCCAATACGTAAATAGTATCTCCCTTCGTTAACTGGGCTTTGACTTTTTTAAGGATATTTAGGATCTCAATTGGTGAAAAGCAATCCAAGAACTGGCTCATCCACCATACGTCAGCATGCTCAGGCAATGTTTGTGCTTTATCAAGCATGTTAGCAGGGTATGGACGTACACGCTCGGCGAACTGGTTTTCTGAGACATTTGACATCGCCACTTCTAATTGCTGCGGCAAATCGACAATAGTAACTTCAACATCAGGATCATGCTTACAACACTGAATAGCCCATTTCCCGGTATTTCCACCAATATCCACTAGGTGCTTTGGCTTGCTTGCAAACACTTCTTTAAGCAGTAATGGAAACGAGCGATCCGAATAGAAGTGATCGAACTTAAACCAACTCTGTTTGGCTTGATCTGGCAGCGTCGACAGACCTTGATAAATCGTCTCCCAATTGCCCAACTCTTTCAAACCTGAAGGCTTACCTTCTTGAATCGCTTCCGTCAGATGCATCATCGCGGCGTAACAGACATCAGCCGTAAAATCCATGTTTGCGTTCGTCATACCATCGTGAAGAAGGTAAAAACCAAGGTTCGCAAGCGAATAGTTAGGTCTTTCCCATAAAACAATATGTGCGCTAATCGCCATATCCAACAATACTTTGACACCATATTCTGACACGCCCGTTTTCTCGGCAATGTCCGTGGCACTCATGCCTTGTGAACCGGCGCTGTCTAGCGCGGCTAAAATACCTAAATCTCGGAGCGTTCTGGCGGTCTGGAACACGATTGGTGCAAAAGATAACTTCTGAGCTTCTGTTTTTGCTTCAAAAGCATTAAAAGGGTCATTATTTTGATTTAACACGGAAAAACCTAACTGCAATTAATATTTTTATTGTTTAGACTGAGAGCCTAACAATGCAATAGCTCGTTGAATATCAACATTCAAGTTGTTTATCCAACGATTGTAATTGCGATGGATTTTGCCATCACTGGCTTTTAGATTTACTGAGTTGAGATAAATAATTGAGTAATATTTGTTGTTATATGGAATTTTTACTTCTGCAAAGTGTTTACGAACGTGAATTTTTGCAATAAGAACGCCTGGGCTTACTTCTTCAATCGTCCAACCTCGGTTGGTTGCCGATTGCACAATGGCCATTTTTACTTGTTTATTTTGAAGATCATAAGCAACTGGAGTATCCTCCACATTCATTACAGGTTGTACTCGTCCACAACCGACAAGAAGCAAAGTTAATAATAACGAGACATACAGCTTAAAACGCGACATGATAATTTCCTTTTTTATTATGACTTTGGGTAAAGCCCAATTTGTATCGAGCTGTAAAATAAACAATTTAACCCAATATGCCAAACTCGAAGATCAACATTTCGTTCAATATTGATGCGTGGACAGCGAATTCATTCGGTTTATCCGAATCCAATGAATGGAAACAATGGGCAACAGAGATAAAATGGCCAGAAGATGGCAAAATCAATGTTGCAGATATTCCTGCGATGATGCGCAGAAGAATGAGTCCACTTAGCAAACTGGCAGTGCAAACGGCAATCGAATTGCTTAATCAACATCAGGTTGATTACCTCGTATTTTCGAGTCGTCATGGCGAATTGCATCGCAGTGTTGCGTTAGTTAAAGATATTATTAACGGTGAAGAAGCGTCTCCGATGGCCTTTTCTCAGTCAGTGCATAATACCGCCGCAGGGCTTGCCACTATTGCAACCAAACAGCCCATCCCCCTAACTTCGATCGCTGCGGCAGAAAACACATTCCAAAGTGCAATATTAGAAGCATGGCTGTTTTTGTCCGACAATCCTGACAAAAAAGTCCTGCTTGTTGATTTTGATGAGCCTATGCCTGACTCTTATTTAGAATATGAAAACCAACAATACCAAGGGTTTGGACTCGGCTTGATACTTTCTCATGGAGATGGCTTCACGGTGCAAAGCGGCATCAGTACAAAATGCTCAAACCACCCGTTGCCACAAGGCTTAGCGTTTTTGCAACACTACTTGTCAGATGAAAATAAGTGGACTATTCACGCTCCGCAACAAATTTGGGAATGGCACAAGCAATGAGTCGCTTAAATCAGTATTGGCGTGTGCTAGCAACCGGCTTTTGTTTTTCAGTATTTGGGTTAGGTGGTTTAGCACTGAGCTTCATTGTTATTCCGACTATTCGTATTTTCGTTTCGGATCAAACCGAACGTGAATATAAAGTTCAAGGTGCGATTCGATATTCATTCAACACCTTTTGTAAATTGATGAAGTTAAGTGGAGCAATCGATTACGAAATTATTGGTGCCGATATTCTTCAACAAGATCGTAATTGTTTAATTGTTGCCAACCATCCTAGTTTAATCGATTACGTTCTCATCGCTTCACAATTAAATCGCTGCGACTGTTTAGTAAAATCGGCAATATGGTCGAATCCTTTTATGAAGCACATCGTAAAAGCAGCCGGATATATTCCCAATGAAGCGCCGGATGATTTATTAGCACTTTGTGATGAACGATTTAACAAAGGCAACGTGTTGCTTATATTTCCTGAAGGGACAAGAACAACACCAGGTGTAGAACCAAAATTACAACGCGGCGCAGCACAAATTGCGGTAAGAACAGAACGAGATTTAAGGGTTGTCCATATTACGGTAACGCCAAGTTTCCTCACAAAAGAGAAAAAATGGTATCAAGTACCGGCAACAAAGCCTTTTTTCAGGGTTGAAGTTAAGGATAAAGTTGAGATTGACCCTTTTATAAAGCAAACTACGTCGCCGACAATAGCGGCGCGACGCTTACAACAGCACCTAGCTGAAAACATTTTTCCAGAAAACTTTTATTAATAAGCAGGTCCCAGTGGAACAGTTACACAACGACATTAAGCAACTTATTATTGATGCTTTAAACCTTGAAGATTTAACCGTAGATGATATTGAAACGGATGCACCACTTTTTGGTGATGGACTTGGCTTAGATTCTATCGATGCACTTGAGCTTGGACTCGCAATTAAAAAACAATACAACATCGTTATTGATGCCGACGACTCAAACACGCGCGAACACTTTGCTTCTGTAGCAAACCTAGCGAAATACGTTTCTTCTCAAACTAATGAATAAGTTGTAGGTATATTCATGACTGATGTAAATAAAGATCAAGTATTTGAACAAGTTAAAGATGCGCTTGTTGAGCTGTTCGAAATTGACGCAGCCGACATTCAGTCAGATGCGCACTTATACCAAGATCTCGATCTAGATAGCATTGACGCCGTTGATTTGGTCGTACACCTACAGAATGTCACTGGCAAAAAAATCAAGCCAGCAGAGTTTAGTGCTGTAAGAACCGTTGACGATGTGGTTAACGCCGTCACTGAGTTATTGAAGGAAAGTTAATGCGCCAATTGCTGACTGGTCTGTCTGCAATTGTACTGTTTGCCTACCCCTTCGCCGTCTATTTCGGTATAGATAAATTTGGCTTGAACTTAGTCGGGGGCTTGTTAATTGCTGCGTTACTTTTGCGTGTTTTCATCGCAAATAAGACCCCACTAAAAGAGTTTAAATTCTTGGCGCTCGCTACGGGCGCTATTGGCATTGTTTTAATTACACTTGGCATGGTGTTTAAACAACACGGGTGGCTTCAGTTTTACCCTGTGGTTGTCAATGTATGTATGCTGTGTGTCTTTGGACTGAGCTTAAAACAGCCGCAATCAATCATTGAAAGGCTTGCTCGCTTGCAAGAGCCTGACCTTCCGGCTAGTGGCGTGGCTTACACACGCAAAGTCACGATGGTTTGGTGCGTTTTTTTTACGCTCAACGCTGCCGTTGCACTCTATACCTGTTTCCTACCAGTAAAAATATGGACGCTTTATAACGGCCTCATCAGCTACTTACTTGCTGGTGGCTTGTTCGCTGGAGAATGGATCGTGCGTCAATTTGTTCGAAAGGAACACTAATCGTATGAATACAACGTATTCGAGCTTTACCTCCCTAGCGACCTTGTTCGTCGCAGAGAGGTCTGAGCAATCCCCTGTCTCTTACGATCGCGACACAGTTATCACTTGGGGTGATTTCCAGCAGCACGTCGCAACACTTGCTCAGAAGTTAGAAACCCAGCCAATGCAAAACATTGCGTTGTGTTTTGGCAACAGCTACCTGTTTGCCGTTGGCTTTTTTGCTTGTTGCCACGCAGGAAAATCCATTGTATTGCCTGGTAATTACCAACCAGAAGCACTCAAAGAACTCAGTGAGCACTACGATTTATTGCTGCACGATGCCGATGTCTCTGTTCCAGAACAGGTGAGTTCACTCCTAGTAAAAGCTCAATCATTGGTAGACATCACCTTGATTCACGAGCAACAGGTAGACCAACCTTATGTTTGGCGTGAATTGAATCTGGCACAAATACCAGTGACGCTATTCACTTCTGGTTCAAGCGGCAAACCAAAAGCCATTGAAAAAACGCTGAAACAGCTCGATGTCGAAGTGTCTATTCTAGACAACCTATGGGGCGACACGGTTGCCAACACACGCGTTGAAAGCACCGTCTCTCATCAACACATTTACGGCTTGCTGTTTCGCGTATTGTGGCCTTTGTGCTCTGCACGTCCATTTTCAGCACACAACCTCGAGTTCCCTGAGCAAATTGTCCATCACGCCGATGTTGACACCACGCTAGTAAGCAGCCCTGCGTTACTAAAACGACTCAGTGAAGAGCATAATCCGGTTGCGATTCGGTGCGTATTTTCTTCTGGTGGCCCCCTGCCAAACCAAGCCGCGCAACACAGCCAGCTGTTGTTTGGGTCACTTCCTATTGAAGTTTTTGGCAGCACAGAAACCGGCGGCATCGCCTACCGTCAGCAACACGTAGCCAGCACTCCTTGGACGTTATTCCCTGGTGTTGAAGCCGAGCTTAACCATGAAAATTGTTTAAAGCTCCGCTCGCCACACATTGATGAAAACACTTGGTACCAAACTGCGGATGAATGCCATTTCCATGATAGTATTTCTTTTGAATTGCGTGGACGCACTGACCGAATCGTCAAAGTCGAAGAAAAGCGTATTTCTCTTGTCGAAGTGGAAAAACGTTTAGAGCAACTGCCGTGGGTTCAAGAAAGCGTGGTGATCCCAATGGAAGAGTCTGCTCGCCTCACGTTAGTCTCGATCATCGTACTTAACGATAAAGGCAGTGATGTGCTTAATGAACTTGGTAAAGGCAAGTTTTGGCTTGAGCTTCGCAAGGCACTGCGCAATTGGCTAGAACCGATCGCTATCCCGAGAAAATTCCGAGTGGTCGACGAAATTCCATTGAACAGCCAAGGCAAACGCCAAGTTGCTGAAATTGAAAAATTATTCCAATAAAGCTAGTAACATGGAAAAAAGAAAACCAACTATTCAGAATATTGAAGTGAGTGACCACACCGCGGAGCTGTCGCTGCGTGTGGATGCTGACATCTTAGATTTCCAAGGTCATTTCAGTCACTTTCCTCTTTTACCCGGCGTCACTCAAATTGACTGGGCGTTGTTCTACGCCGTTCAATATTTGAACACCCCCAAGGTATTTAAAGGAATGGAAGTCATCAAATTTCAAGAGCCGATTCTGCCAAACGCCGACGTTTGTCTCTCACTCTCTTGGGACAATGAGCGCGAGAAATTGACCTTTAAGTACACATCGAAAAACGGTGAAACCTTGGTGACTCACTCGTCAGGCAAAATGAAACTGGGTGAGTCACGTGAGTGATTACCGTCCCTGCTTTTTAATTCCTTGCTACAACCACGGCAGCACAATTGCAGACGTGCTTGCGTCGTTATCCTCTTTCGCTTTGCCAGTGCTGGTCGTGGACGACGGCAGCAATGAAGACACCAAACAAGCGCTTTCAGCTTTGAGTGAGCAAGGACTGATAAAACTGATTAGTTTGAGCGAAAATCAAGGTAAAGGTGGCGCGGTGATGGCTGGCCTACATAACGCTCACCAGCTTGGTTTTACGCACGCCATTCAAATAGACGCAGACGGTCAACACGACCTAGAAGCATTGCCGAAATTGCTCAGCGCCAGCGAAACAAAACCAGATAACCTGATTTCGGGCCAACCGATATACGACGAGAGCGTACCTAAATCCCGTTTGTATGGTCGCTACGCTACGCACATTTGGGTGTGGATAGAAACCTTGTCACTGTCTATCAAAGACAGCATGTGCGGTTTTCGCGCCTACCCAGTGGCGAAAACGGTCGCCGTGTTGAACAAGTACAACATCGGCAAACGCATGGATTTTGATATCGAAATTCTGGTGCGAATGTACTGGGAAGGCGTCGATATTGATTTTGTTCCAACGCGCGTGATCTACCCTGAAGGTGGCATTTCCCACTTCGACGCATTGTGGGATAACGTCAAGATAAGCTGGATGCACACTCGCCTATTTTTTGGCATGTTGCCGCGCATCCCTTCGCTACTCGCCAGAAAGCGCCATCACGCAGACGACAGCAATGCCCACTGGTCGAAACGAAAAGAACAAGGCACAATTTTAGGCATCAAAACCTTACTCGCGGTATACCGCTTGTTCGGCAGAAAAGCGTTCGACCTGATTTTGAAGTTAGTCATGCGCTACTACCACTTCACGGGTAAATCTGCCCGCGAAGCGTCTGAGATTTACCTGAACAACTTACAGCACTACGCAACGCAGCAGAACATCCCACTGCCAAAACAGTTGGACAGCTATCATCATCTGCTTTCTTTTGGGCGTACCATGCTCGACAAACTGGCAGCATGGCAAGGTGACTTTAACGTCGATAACCTAACCATTCACGGCCAGCATCATTTCGAAGAGATGGCGCAGAAAAAACAAGGCGTGCTCATTTTAGGCTCGCACCTTGGTAATATCGAACTCTGCCGCGCGCTTGGTCGTCGACACTCTCATGTCAAAATCAATGCCTTGGTATTTACCCAACACGCTGAACAATTTAATGCGGTAATGAAGGCGGTAAACCCAAATTCGGAACTGAATCTGATTCAAGTCAGCTCAATGGGACCAGACACCGCGATTCTGCTTCAACAAAAAATCGAGCAAGGCGAATGGGTAGTGATCGTTGGCGATCGCACTTCCACCAGCAAAGAAAATCGTGTCGTTTGGGCAGATTTTCTTGGTAAACTTGCACCATTCCCGCAAGGCCCATTCATGCTGGCCTCGGTATTAAAAGCGCCGGTTTACCTACTCTTCGGCCTACGCGACGACGAAGCAAACACTCCGCATTTTAATGTGTACTTTGAACACTTTAGTGACCAAATCACGCTACCGCGCAAGGAGCGTCAGCAGGCACTAGAACACGTTGTTCAACAGTACGCACAAAGATTAGAACACCACACACTGCAAGCGCCGTTACAGTGGTACAACTTTTTTAACTTCTGGACTTTAAGTAATCAGCCACATGACAAACAACAATAATCACAACATCACTTTTGGTGCCCAATCTTTAACCATCGAAGATGTCGTTGCCATTGCTCAAGGTGCAAAGGCAAACATGAACACCTCGCCAGAATTTACCGCGAAAATCGATCGTGGCGTGGCGTTTCTGGAACGATTACTGAAAGAAGAAGGCGTTATTTACGGCGTGACCACGGGTTACGGCGATTCATGCACTGTGGCGATTCCACCCGCGCTTGTAGATGAACTTCCGTTGCACCTTACACGCTTCCATGGCTGTGGCTTAGGTCAAATCCTTTCTCATGAACAAGCTCGCGCGGTGTTGGCAACACGTTTATGTTCATTGTCGCAAGGCGTATCTGGCGTGTCTCACGATCTGTTGAACCAAATCGTTACGCTTATCAATCACGACATTGCGCCGCGTATTCCACAGGAAGGCTCGGTGGGCGCAAGTGGCGATTTGACGCCTCTGTCGTACCTAGCGGCGACCTTAATTGGCGAGCGTGAAGTGCTTTACAAAGGCGATGTGCGACCAACACAAGAAGTGTTTGCAGAGCTGGGCATTGAGCCAATTCGCCTAAAACCAAAAGAAGGTTTGGCGTTAATGAACGGTACATCCGTGATGACTGCCCTCGCCTGTCTTGCCTACAAACGCGCAGAATACCTAGCGCAGCTTTGCACCAAGATTACCGCGATGGTCTCTGTGGGTATGCAAGGTAATGACTTCCACTTTGATGAAGCATTGTTTGCGGTAAAACCTCACCCTGGTCAACAGCAAGTTGCGGCTTGGCTGCGTGATGATCTCAATGCTGAACGTCCGCCACGCAATAGCGACCGACTGCAAGATCGTTACTCGCTGCGTTGTGCGCCACACGTAATTGGCATGGTGCAAGACTCACTGCCTTGGCTACGTCAATTGATTGAGAATGAACTAAATAGTGCCAACGACAATCCAATTATCGATGGCGACAACGAGCGCGTTCTGCACGGCGGTCACTTCTACGGTGGTCATATCGCAATGGCGATGGATACGTTGAAAGCGAACATTGCCAACTTAGCTGATTTGCTGGACCGTCAGATGGCGCAACTGATGGATTACAAGTTCAATAACGGCCTGCCGTTTAACTTAACTGGTGCAGAAGGCGAGCGAAAACCGATCAACCACGGCTTTAAAGCGGTTCAGATTGGTATCTCAGCTTGGACGGCAGAAGCGTTAAAAAACACCATGCCAGCGAGCGTTTTTTCTCGCTCAACCGAATGTCACAACCAAGACAAAGTGAGCATGGGCACCATTGCAGCTCGTGATTGCCTACGCGTACTTGAGTTAACAGAGCAAGTTGCTGCGGCTTCACTCCTAGCAAGCGTTCAAGCGATTGAGATTCGTCGTCGTCATAACGAATTGGACGAACACCACATGAGTCAGAGTTTGCGAGTAATTCGTGACGCCGTACTGAGCGAGTTTGAATTTGTGATTGAAGATCGCCCGTTAGAACAAGATTTGCGTCATTTTATTGAACGCATTCAGCAACGTCATTGGCCACTCTACGCGGAGGTATAATGCAAGAGCAGGTTCTCTACCCATTAGAAGCGGAGGTGACTATAGTCACCTCATTCCAAGATGCTGACCCGATGGGCGTGATTTATCACGGCAACTTCTTTCGATATTTTGAAGAAGCACGTCGTGTGCTGATGGAGAAGCTCCAATACAGCTATCGCGATATGCAAGACTCTGGGTACATGTGGCCGATCATCGACACGCGCGTTAAATACGTGAAGGCGATTCCGTTTAATCACACCATTCGCATTACCGCGCAACTCACTGAGTGGGAAAACCGCTTACGTGTGGATTACGTGATTTACGACGCCGAAACGAATCAACGTATGTGCAAAGCGCATACAACGCAAGTCGCCGTATCCATTGAAAAGCAAGAGATGTGCTTTGTTTCTCCAGCTGTTTTTTTAGATAAAGTAGAGCAATGGCACAACCATGGGAGCCTGAACTAATGCAAAAGTGGTTACTCTCTTTTTTGCTGATATTTTCTGTTCCAGCACTGGCCACACCGACTGCAAACGTAACGGATTTGGCATCGCTTCAGCAGCAGTTGTCTCAGCATGAAATCGTACGCGGAGATTTTACGCAGCAGCGTCATCTGGAAATGTTCAGTCAACCTCTAACCTCTAAAGGTCAGTTCACACTGAGCAAAACACATGGCTTGTTGTGGCAACAAACAGAACCTTTCGCAGTCAATTTGGTATTGACGGAAAACAAACTTCGTCAGACTTTTGCCGACCAAGCACCGAAAACGATCTCTGCACAAGAAAACCCAATGGCGTTCTACTTTAGCCATGTGTTTTTATCCGTGTTCCACGGGGATACTTCTGCACTGCAAGAACAATTCACACTCGATTTTTCAGTTGAGAACAATCAGTGGCAGCTCATTTTAGAGCCAAAACAGTCGCCATTAAATGCGGTGTTTAAAGCCATCACCCTTTCAGGTAAAACGCACATTGATCGCCTAACCCTACAAGAGCTGCGTGGCGATAAGACCGAAATCACGTTTACGAACCAGACCTCTCTACCTCAGGAACTCACGGATGCCGAAGACGCTCAATTCCGTTTCTAAACTCAGTCTTGGCACTCATACCTTTGCTCTGGTTTGGCTCAATCTCGTTGTTTTAGCGGGCGCGTTGCTACTCAAACAATGGGTTTGGAGTGCAGAATCTCCGATTGAGACCAACATTTTAAAACTGCTGCCGAAGAACCAGCAAAACCCGGTGGCTGAGCAAGCCTTTGAGTCGGTCTCGGCAAGTATGAGCGACAAAGTCATTTTCGTGATCACAGCGCCGGACAAAAACGCCCTTTTTGCAGCGGCCGCTGAATTTGATAAGGGGTTGCGTCAGAGTAATCATTTTCGCGATGTGGTGGGAAAAATCTCACCTCAAGAACAGCAAGCTTGGGCAAGTTACTACTTTAAGCACCGCTTCCAATTGCTGACACCTGAACAACGAGAGCGTTTAAGCCAAAATCCAGAACAGCAAGTGCAGCATGTGATTCAGTCTCTGTACAACCCGTTTTCTGGGGTGACTGGGCAAGAGTTACAAAATGACCCTTTCTTGCTATTTCGGGATTATCTAAGTCAAGTTACCCAGCAATCGTCCTCTTTCCGATTGGATAACGGCTATCTGTCCGTCGAAAAAGACGGTGCTCAATACTTGCTTATTACTGCCGAGCTAAAAGACTCGCCTTATAGCCTAACGGGGCAGCTTGCCGTCCCTGATATTCAAGCACTAGAACAAAACGTCGCGCAGAAATATGGCGCTGAAGTGGCACATACTGGCGTTCTATTTTACGCCGACTTTGGTACGCAAAGTGCCAAATCGGAGATCAGTACCATCGGTGTGTTCTCTCTGCTCGGTATCATTGCATTGTTCGTATTGGTCTTTCGTAGTGTGGTGCCACTGTCCCTAGCACTGTTTTCCATCACCATTGGTTTGCTCGTTGCGTTGTCCGTTACGACGTGGATTTTTGGAAAAGTCCATCTGTTCAGCTTAGTGTTTGGCGCAAGTTTAATCGGTGTGTCTATCGACTACGCATTCCACTACCTAACCGAACGCCTTGCGGCGGGAAATGAATGGGATAGCGAGCAAGGGTTAAAGCATATTTTCATAGCTATCACACTGGGCTTAATCACCAGTTTGATCGGCTATTTGGGCATGTTAGTGGCACCGTTTCCTGGTTTGCAGCAGCTTGCGCTGTTTTCATCCATTGGTCTGATTGCTGCTTACATCACAGTGGTGGCTTGGTATCCGATACTGGCTCGTAACCCATCGCGCTCCATTTCGACTTTACCGGGACAATCACTGTTGGCGAAATGGTTAACGCTTTGGAATCAACCTCGAATTAAAGTCGGATTACCGATGTTATGTGTGGTTGCGAGTGGCTTTTTCTTGCTGCAATTGAACTACGATGACGACATTCGTCTGCTGCAAACGATGCCGAAAGATCTCAAGCAGCAAGAAACCTTGATTACGACGCTCAGTGGCATGCAATCTTCGCAGCAAATGTTGGTCGTTACCGCCGACGATGACGAAAACCTAATGAAAAAGCTGGAGTCTTTAACGCCAACATTAGAAGCGTGGAAAGCGGACAGCACCATCGAAAGCTACCAGAGCCTGAGCCGCTACTTAAGCTCAGTGGAACGTCAGCAACAAGACTATCAATTGATTCGCGATCTTTACGCGACACAATCCAGCCCACTTGCATCCGGGCTGGGCTTAAGTAAAAAGCCCAAAATGGACGCCGACTTTATCCCTGTTACGGTTGAGCAGTACTTGCAAAACCCGGTATCAGCGCCTGTACGTTTTCTCCATTTGGGTAAGATAAAAGGAAAATCGGCAACGGCTGTGGTGCTAAACCAATTGCAAGACTCCGCTGTTGTTAAGGCATTTGCCAAATCACAGTCTGATGTTATTTACCTAAACAAAGCTGAAGAAATATCCACCCTATTTGGTGAATACCGAATCAAAATCATGGAGCTATTGCTAGCCGCCAGTGCTGTGATCTTTCTGGTATTAATCAAGCGGTACGGTCTGCAACACAGTTGGCGAGTTTTACTGCCATCATTGATTGCTTGCGCCTGCGGTCTGGCAACTGCTGTCGCGATGGGAACAACATTAAACCTGTTCAACTTGCTTGGCTTGGTGCTCATTCTTGGTATAGGGATCGATTACACTCTGTTCTTTGCCGAGAAAGCCCGCAGTGTGAGCACACTATTGGCGATCACCCTTTCGGCAATCACCACAGTGTTGTCATTTGGGTTGCTGTCACTCAGCCAAACTCACGCAATTCACAGTTTTGGCATTACGGTGTTAAGTGGTATTTTTGTCGCTTGGCTGCTCTCTCCGATTGCGATTAAAACAGAGGAAACGACGTCATGATTTTTAACCATGCTTTTCGCTGCGCGGCGTTAATCGCACTGAGTCTGTTTTTAAGTGCATGTAGCTTGGTACCTCACCAATCGACGCCTCAGGTCGATATTGCCGAGCACACCCAAGTTAGCTTGCCCACTCCCGCAAGCTTGGGCTATCAGTTGTCTGCCAGTCAGTTGATTACGGCTTCTTGGGCAATAGATGGTAAAACCACATCTGAGCAACTTCCGGTACAACTGCAAGTAACCAACAACGAAGTGGTGCTGGCAGGCTTCTCATCCTGGGGGACAAGAGTACTGTCATTGTCTTACGATGGAGAACAAATTCAAACCGAAGTGCTCAACGGTTTACAAGGTTCGCTACCGCAGCCAGAACAGGTATTATTTAACCTGATGATCACGCTCTGGCCGAGTTCCGCTTGGGAAGGATCGTTAAATGAGGTAAGGTGGCGAATTATTGATAAAAATAATTCTCGCGCCATCTTTGATAGCGACGGTGAAAAGATCATTGAGATTCAATACAGCTCTTCTAACAAGTTAGAGGGTAAGATTGATTTTCATCACCTCAAACATCAGTTTTCAATTTCTATTCAAACACTGCAACATCAGATTAACTAAGAACAATTTAGAATAACAATATGCCTATTCGCTCTTCTCAACTTTTGTATATTCAGGCCTGTGGCTTTCACTCAGCCATGGGGCAAGATGACGCGCTCATCCACCAATGTTTATCGGGAGCGAAGCCATCCAACATGGTGGTTGACCAAGATATTTTAAATTCAGGCCGCCAAACCGTAATCGGTCGAATTGCACAGACGTTACCGCAATTACCGACCGCACTCAGCCAATTTGATACGAGAAACAACCGCCTCGCACTGTCGGCTTTGCAGCAAATCGAAAGTGACGTGCGTGAAGCCATTGCTAAATATGGTCGTGACCGTATCGCAGTCGTGATCGGCACCAGCACATCTGGCATTTCAGATGGCGAAATCGCATTTAGCGAAAAGCTGGCAAGCGGCAAGTTTCCTGCTGACTACCATTACACCAAACAAGAGCTTGGCAACTGCAGCGATTTTATTGCCGCCTACTTTGATTTGAGCGGCCCACATTACTCAGTTTCCACCGCTTGCTCTTCTAGTGGTCGCGTCTTTTTAACCGCGCAACGCCTGATTCGCTCTGGCATTGTTGATGCGGTCATTGTAGGTGGTGTGGATACCATTTGTCGCCTAACGCTAAACGGCTTTAACGGTTTAGAAGCTCTATCCGATACCCTTTGTAAGCCGTTTGACCAACATCGCAACGGCATCAATATCGGCGAAGCCGCAGCATTAATGTTGCTAAGCAAAACACCTGCGCCCGTTGCTCTTCTCGGAGCTGGCGACAGCTCAGACGCACACCATATTTCCGCACCACATCCAGAAGGGTTAGGCGCAGAAGAAGCGATGAAAAAAGCGTTGGCCAATGCAGGACTTACAGCGCAAGACATTGGTTACATCAACGCGCATGGCACAGCAACGCCGTTAAACGATGCGATGGAAAGCAAAGCCATTCATCGCTGCTTTGGTGACTCCGTCCCTGTGAGCTCTACAAAGCCACTTACCGGACACACATTAGGCGCTGCAAGTGCAACGGAAGCCGCGATCGCTTGGCATATTCTCAAGTACAACCTTGATTTGCCAATACAACACTGCGAAACCAAAGCAGACGATATCCATATATCGTTAGTTGAGACGCCAACCAAACTGGGTAACAAAGCGATTCTCAGCAACTCTTTTGCTTTTGGTGGCAATAATATTAGTCTTATTTTTGGTTACGCTCATGACTAAACTTCCTCCCATCGAACAACTTTTGCCACACGACAAACCAATGATTTTGGTCGATCGTGCCTTGGATGTTCAACAAGATACGATTCACTGCCAGGTTGATATCGCAGAACACAACCCGTTCTTCGACTCAGCCTCTCAAACTGTGCCAGCTTACGTTGGCATTGAGTTTATGGCGCAATCTGTCGCGGCGTGGTCTGGTTACCACGCATTAATGAAAGAACAAGCGCCACCGATTGGCTTTTTGCTTGGTAGCCGTCGATACACGTCTGAATGCGATGCGTTTTCTCGCGGACAGGTGCTCGATGTGTATGCTGAAAAAGTTATGGAAGATAACGGTATGGCGGTTTTTTCAGCCCGTATTGAGCTACAAGGAACTGTTGTAGCGAGTTGCCAATTGAACGTTTACGTTCCATCAGAAGAAAAATTACAAGAAATGAAAATCAGGAGTCAACAATGACCCGACAAGTCCTCGTTACAGGTGCCAGCAAAGGCATCGGTAAAGCCATTGCCGTTCAATTAGCCAAAGATGATTTCCAAGTCATTGTCCATTACATGGGCGATCAACAAGGCGCGCAAGACACCCTAAACACCATCGAACAGCATGGTGGTAGCGGTCGTCTTATCCAATTCGACATCAGTGACCGTGCAGATTGTCGTGAGAAGCTAGAAGCCGATATCGCCGAACACGGCGCTTACTATGGCGTCGTAAACAACGCTGGCATCACAAAAGATACCGCTTTCCCTGCGATGACCGAAGAAGAATGGGATGGCGTGATTCATACCAACCTAGATAGCTTTTACAATGTTCTTCACCCTTGTGTTATGCCAATGGTGCAAAAACGCAAAGGCGGCCGAATTGTTACGCTTGCATCAGTCTCTGGCCTAATGGGTAACCGCGGTCAAACTAACTACAGCGCAGCGAAAGCGGGCGTAATTGGTGCAACAAAATCACTCGCACTTGAACTGGCAAAACGCAAAATCACCGTCAACTGTGTTGCTCCGGGGCTTATCGACACAGGCATGGTAGACGAACACGTAAAAGAACACGCGATGCCGCAAATTCCTTTGCGCCGCATGGGAGAGCCACAAGAAGTTGCTGGTTTAGTCAGTTACCTTATGTCTGACATCGCAGGCTATGTAACTCGCCAAGTCATTTCGGTAAACGGAGGCCTAGTATGAGCCGTCGAGTTGTTGTAACCGGAATGTCGGGTGTGACTGCGTTTGGTAACGATTGGCAATCTGTCGAGCCAAAACTGCGTGACTGCCAGAACGCGACCCAATACATGCCTTCTTACGAACAGTATGATGGTTTGAACACCAAGCTCGCGGCACCCATTTTAGATTTTGAACTGCCAAAGCACTACAAGCGCAAGCAAGTACGCGGCATGGGGCGTGTTTCCAAATTGGCGACCGTCGCAACAGAAAACGCACTAAGCCAAGCAGGTTTGATTGGTAACGACGTACTCACCAATGGCCAAACGGGTATCGCATACGGCTCATCAACAGGCAGTACTGACGCAATCGGCGCATTTGGTGTCATGCTGAATGAGAAAACCACTAAAGCGATCACCGCAACGACTTACGTGCAGATGATGCCGCACACTACGGCAGTGAACGTTGGTCTATTTTTCGGTTTGAAAGGCCGAGTGATCCCGACCAGCAGTGCATGTACCTCTGGCAGCCAAGCAATCGGCTATGCCTACGAAGCGATCAAGCACGGCTACCAGACAGTAATGGTTGCTGGTGGCGCTGAAGAATTGTGCCCAACTGAATCCGCTGTCTTCGATACCCTTTTTGCCACCAGTCTGAAGAATGAAGATCCGAAAAGCACACCAAGACCTTATGACTCCGATCGCGATGGTTTGGTGATTGGTGAAGGTGCGGGAACGCTGGTTCTGGAAGAGTACGAACACGCCGTCGCTCGTGGCGCGAAAATCTATGCAGAAATCATCGGTTTTGCCAGCAACTGTGATGCCGCACACGTCACTCAACCACAGATGGAAACCATGCAAATCTGCATGGAAATGGCTTTGCAAAACGCGGGCATTCCTGCTGAGAAGATCGACTATGTATCTGCTCACGGCACTGCCACCGACCGCGGTGATATTGCAGAAAGCAACGCAACAGCGAATGCTCTAGGCAAAGTGCCAATCAGTTCACTCAAGAGCTACTTTGGCCACACACTAGGCGCGTGTGGCGCAATTGAAGCGTGGCTAGGTTTAGAAATGATGCACACGGGTTGGTTCAACCCAACGCTCAACCTAGAAAACCTCGACGAGCAATGTGGCGATTTAGACTACATTGCCGGACAAGGCCGAGAGCTGGACGTGAAATATTTGATGAGTAACAACTTCGCCTTTGGCGGCATCAACACCTCCATCATCTTTAAAAAGATGTAATGCCCTTAGTAAATGCAAAAGCGCTGGTTAGCCAGCGCTTTTTTGTTAGTTGAAGGCAACTGAACGGTGCTTGCAACGATAGATATCAGCAGAAACAGATGTTGGAGTTTGCCCTTCAGACTCAATAATATTAGTCACATGATATCGATTACCACCCGCCATGTAGACTTGGTTAGACAACTCATCAAAAAGAGAGCCTTTCTGGCTTTCTGATACAACTTTGTTTCCAATCACTTTGCACTCATTGTTTTCGACTTCTGCAAACGAGATGGGTTGAACTTCATTTGCACCAGGTAGTAATTTAACTTTCTCAGCTTCTAAACTGATTTTGGCAACCTGGCAGTCATAAAGCTCCGCAACAACACTAGATGGGCGTCCACGGCTAGTATCTAGAACAGTTGCGATATGGTATCGGTTTCCACCAGATGCGTAAGTTTGATTCTTAAGTATACGATCTACATTGTTTGGATGAACATCCTCGATCGTGTAAGAGTCAACCATTCTGCAATTAAGGTTTTTAATTGCAATATCAGTAATTGGGGTAATATTTATAGCTTGGGGTAAAACACGAACTTTGCGTGTGACACACCCACTTAAAAGACTAACAATCAATGCAGTCAAAATTATTTTTTTCATGAGTTTAAGCATCAAAATAAAGCTCATGTAACAGAGCTAAGTTAATACATTTGAGACAAGATCGACAAAGCCCCGACAACTCAAATAGTTATCGGGGCTTTTGAATAAATGGCACGCCCTATTGGATTCGAACCAATGACCACATCCTTAGAAGGGACGTGCTCTATCCAGCTGAGCTAAGGGCGCGCTACAGGGACAGGATTATACGAGTTCAAACGGGTAAATCAACGGGTTTTCATAACATTCTGATCTGAATGCCTAAAAAAAGTCCATCAAAACGCTTAATGTTCAAAAACACCACAAAGCAAACGTTTGCGTATGGATGTTAATAAGAAATTCTGCGACAATGCGCCGCAGATAATTTGCCTTCTTAATTTATAAGGAAAGTCATGACTGCTCAAAATATAGACGGAACTCTCATTTCCCAAACTGTTCGCTCCGAAGTGGCTGCACGTGTTAAAGCGCGTGTTGAAGCAGGGCTACGTGCTCCTGGTTTAGCAGTGGTTCTAGTTGGTGAAGATCCTGCTTCTCAGGTTTATGTCGGCAGCAAACGCCGCGCATGTGAAGAAGTTGGGTTTGTTTCTAAGTCTTTTGACCTTCCTGCGTCTAGCTCAGAAGAAGAGTTACTAGCGCTGATTGATGAATTAAACAACGATGATGAAATTGACGGCATTCTAGTGCAATTACCCCTTCCTGCGGGCATCGACACAACACATGTTTTAGAGCGCATTCACCCAGAGAAAGACGTGGATGGCTTCCACCCTTACAACGTTGGTCGTCTTGCACAACGTATTCCAAAGCTTCGCTCTTGCACGCCAAAGGGCATCATTACCCTACTAGACCGTTACAACATAGAGCTTCGTGGCAAACATGCTGTTGTGGTTGGTGCATCAAACATTGTTGGTCGTCCTATGACACTTGAGCTGCTGCTTGCGGGCTGTACAACGACAACATGTCACCGTTTTACCAAAGACCTAGAGAGTCATGTGCGTCAAGCTGACGTTGTCGTAGTTGCGGTTGGTAAGCCAAACTTCATCCCTGGAGAGTGGATTAAGAAAGGTGCAGTGGTTATCGATGTCGGCATTAACCGTCTTGATTCAGGCAAGCTAGTTGGCGACGTGGAATACGATAAAGCACGTGAAAGTGCGAGCTTTATTACTCCTGTCCCTGGTGGTGTTGGCCCAATGACCGTCGCAAGCTTAATTGAGAACACGATGCTCGCTTGCGAGCAGTTCCACACAGACAAATAACGTAAACTTCAGATACGAAAAAGGCTCCGCAAGGAGCCTTTTTGCTAATTTTAGGTATCTCTTTCAATTACAGGCTTAAAATCACGCCCGCAATCGAAGCGCTCATTAAGTTCGCCATGACACCAGCGATAATCGCACGGAAACCATGTTTAGAAACAAATGCACGCTTTTCAGGTACCAATGAGCCCAGTCCACCAATCAGCATCGCCATGCTTGAGATGTTTGCAAAACCACACAAAGCAAACGTCACGATTGCTTGTGAGTGTTCACTGAGTTGAGACTTCACTTCAGCAAGCTGGATGAAGGCAACGAACTCATTCACCACAATCTTATTACCAATCAGCGAGCCTGCTGTGGTTGCTTCTTGCCATGGTACACCTAATAACCAAGCGACAGGTGCGAATACATAACCTAGGATCAGCTCGAAGCTTAGTGGCGTCCCAACAAGATCACCAATCCAACCTAGCATGCCGTTTAACATTGCAATGACACTGATGAAAGCCAATAGCGTACCACCTACCGATACAGCAATGCGTACACCCGCCATTGCACCATCGGCTAATGCTTCTACTACGTTGGTTGCACGTGGAATTTCAACTTGGCTAATGTCGATATCTGCTGCTTTATCCGTATCTTCTGGCATTAAGATTTTTGCCATTAACAAGCCCGCAGGTGCCGACATAAATGCGGCAGCGATCAGGTAGTTAAGGTCAACGCCCAGTGACGCGTAACCGACCAACGTTCCACCAGCAACAGAAGCCAAACCACCTGTCATCACCGCAAAGAACTGCGAGTCGGTCATGTGCTTTAGGTATGGCTTTACCATCAATGGCGCTTCAATGGTGCCAACAAAAATATTCGCCGTTGCAGACAAAGACTCCGCGCGACCGATACCCAGCAGCTTTTGAATACCGCCACCGATAAAGTTGATGATTTTTGGCATCACACCAATGTGATAAAGACCGGAGATAAGAGAGGAGAAGAAAACGATGATACCCAGAACATTGATCGCAAAGGTGAAGCCCCCTGTCGCCAAATTACCGAATAAAAACGCAATGCCCTCTTGACCATAGTTGATCAAATTCGACACTACGCTGCTCACTGAATTCAGCGCATCTCGTCCTGCTGGTACATATAAAACCAACAACGCAAACAGTACCTGCAAAGCAAACGCAAACGACACTGTTCTCAGCTTTATATTTTTTCTATTTGTAGAAAGTAGCCATGCTACGAATAGTATGGCTACGATACCAATAATTGAGTTCATAAAATGAATCCGACAGAAGGGGGATATGGAAGGCACCGGATTGTATAGTGGACTCAAAATGCTGCAAGTTGAGGATGTTAACAGTGTGAAAAGTTTAAGCGCCCAATAATTAACCTTAATTATAAGGCATTGAATTATATAAATATAAACGTTTGCTTATTTTTATTATTTCTATATGGAAAAGATGTTTCTAGTTCTGGAAAAATTTTTGTGAAGTGAATCACCTTATGTGCCGTTCAATAACGTCATTGATCCTGTTACTTAGGAATAGAGATGTAAGGCGCTAGACGTTGATCCCAATGACACGGGTTACCGATCTTCTGTTTGATGAAGTTAATCACTGCGGATATTTTTTTGGGCATATGTTGGCGGCTTGGATACACCGCATAAAACGGCATCGACTGGCTTGCTTTCCAGTCCGGTAACAACTGTATTAACTTACCCGTTCTAAACTCATCACCCAGTAAGTAAGTGGCAAGGTAGGCAATGCCCCAACCTGCAATAGCGGCATCCCGAACGGCTTCTGCCAGATCCACTGAATAGTTGCCCGTAACTTTTACGTTCAACTCCTGCTGATCTTTAGTAAACGCCCACCCCGTATAGTCACGCTCCCAGCTTCTGTATATAAGACAGTTGTGAGAAGACAAGTCATCCGGCTCTGTTGGCGTATCATGTTTCAATAAGTAATCTGGTGATGCCGCTACAACAAACTGGCAATCCGTCAAACGCTGCGCAATGTAACCTTCAGGTAAATGCTCGTTGTTGGTTACCCATAAATCGAGCCCTTCGGCTAACATATCGACCTTATAGTCAAACAGATGTACTTCCACTTGAAGTTGAGGATACAGTTCGCGCAACTCTTGAATCGCTGGGATAATGTGCAAGGTACCGAATGATTGCGACAAACCAAGACGCACTAAGCCTGCCACTTCATCCCGCTGGGTTTCCATCTCTAATGTGGCGCTACTCACCGCTTGTACCACTTGCTCACAGTGATGAAAAAAGGTTTTTCCTGCCTCAGTCGGCGTAAAGCTTCGCGTAGTGCGTTGAACAAGCTTGATACCAAGAGACGCCTCTAGCTGACTCAACTGCTTACTCACATGAGACACCGACACGCCTAAGCTCTTTGCAGCAGCCGTGAAACTTTTATGTTTAAGAAGAGCGGAGAAGATCACCATTTGTGCAGCACGTTCAGATAACACGCTTTACCTCGATTTGATTATAGGAAAAACAAAGGACTCCGAAGAGCCCTCATATTGAATACTGGATGCCAAGTGATTATTTGATAACAGCTCAGTATTTGATTCGGTCAGCCAAGTGACTCACGGCGAGTGCGAAGTAGTAAGAGCGGTTCCACTTCATCAGTACGTTGTAGTTATTGTAAACCAGATACGTACGACCATTTTCGTCGTCCGGCATGATCAACCATGCTTTGATGTCTTCATCCAGTTTTGGCAACGGACTACCATCGTATTTTGTGATGCCAAGTTTGCTCCACTCCTGAAGGTATTTACCTTTTTCAGCCGTGCGCCCTTCTAAGCTACGATCAATGCCTTTAGGGACTTTCACTTGGCGACCCCAAGTGTATTTGTCATCCCAGCCGGACTTGCTCAAATAGTTAGCAGTTGATGCAAATACGTCGGCTTCAGATTGCCAAATGTCTTTTTTACCATCCCCGTTGCCGTCAGCGGCAAAACGAAGAAAAGAGCTTGGCATAAACTGACATTGCCCCATCGCACCAGCCCATGACCCCTTAAAGTTTTCTAGTTCAATATGGCCTTGATCGAGGATCTGCAATGCCGACATGGTCTCTTTACGGAAAAACTCTTCACGACGACCTTCAAATGCCATTGTCGACAAGGCGTCAATCACTTTGAAGTTACCCGTAAATTTACCAAAGTTACTTTCTACACCCCACAACGCTACGATAAAGCGAGGCTGCACACCGTACTCATCGCCTATACGCTTTAGCTCGGTGTAATGCTCTTTATAGAGTTGTTTGGCTTGCTTGACCTTCCATTCAGGCACCGCGCGAGGAATGTATTCATCCAACGTCAGTTTCTTCTCTGGTTGGTTTCGGTCCGCTTTTACTGCTCGAGGCTTGTACTCAACATTCGCAAAAGCAGCACTAATGACCTGCTCTGAGATACCTTTATCACGCGCTTCAGCACGCAGTTTATTCAAGTATTCATCGAAACCCTCGCTACTTGCAAAAGCCGAGGTACACACACCAACGCTAAGCATGGTAGCCAGTATTTTTTTCATATTGCCCTCCTTGAGCAAGGCAGAAACCCCAGATGAAAAACGATGACGTTATTCGCCTTTTTGCTGGGCTTTTTGTTCTTTGTACTTTTCTAGTAGGTTCTCCGGCGGAGGCGGAACCTGCAAAAAGAAGCCATCATTTTGCAATGAAGCCTTCACTTTTTCGATATCAACTTGTGCCAATTTACGGCCATCAAGTTTAATCGTCATAACAGCGATAGGCTTACCGAACATCTGCATTAAGGTGTCAGGAACATGTGAAAAATCATCCTTTTTCGGAATATAGAGATAAGTACCTTCTTTTTTCGAGCTTTTATAAATAGAACAAAGCATGACACGCCTTTTATGCTGATTTAGCCGCGTTGAGTGCGGATTAGGTTGAAAACGTCAAATTCTCGCAAACTTAATAGCAAATTTGAGATTAATTCACCTATTTGCCCACGAGAGAACTTGCTGCGTCAAAGGATGAAATATAACATGACAGACCTAGTTTAAGGCAACGCTCTTTCAATAAAGGCAAGAAGTCCACGATGACCCATTCACCAGACCTTAAAGGTAGCAGTTTTACATTGTCAGTTTTACACCTTTCTGACAATGAGATCGCAAAGACTGTCGAATTTTTGCAAGAAAAAGTTTCTCAAGCACCTTCTTTTTTTGCATCCGCGCCTTTGGTAATCAATATAGCAAAAGTACAAGGCGACATTGATTTCCCTAAGCTTAAACAAGGCATCTCAGATGCTGGTTTTATTCCGGTCGGTGTAACGGGCTGTAAAGACAAGCGTGTACAAAATCTTGCTTCCGAAGCTGGCTTCGCCATTATGTCGGCAAGCAAATCACCAAGCCAGGCGCCAGCCAAAATGGCACCAACGAAAGTAGTTCGCACGCCTGTTCGATCAGGACAACAGATCTACGCGAAAGATGGTGATTTGGTGGTGTTAGCGCACGTAAGTGCTGGTGCTGAAGTCATCGCTGACGGCTCTATTCATATCCATGGCACACTTCGAGGCCGTGCGATTGCAGGCGCAAGTGGTCAGCAGGAAGCGCGTATTATTTGCCACGATTTACAAGCAGAACTGGTATCCATTGCGGGTGACTACTGGTTAAGCGATCAAATTGAAAGCGAGTACTGGCAAAAGAAAGTAATGATCAGTAAAGCCGATGAATCATTACATTTAGAAGTTCTCGCGATTTAATCTAAAAAGGAAAAAAAATGGCACGCATTATTGTAGTAACGTCTGGTAAAGGTGGCGTTGGTAAAACCACTTCAAGCGCAGCCATCGCCTCTGGTCTAGCTCTTAAGGGAAAAAAGACCGCGGTGATCGATTTTGACATCGGTTTGCGTAACCTCGATCTAATCATGGGCTGTGAGCGCCGCGTCGTGTATGACTTTGTGAACGTCATTAACGGTGAAGCGACATTAAACCAAGCGCTGATCAAAGATAAGCGCACGGACAACCTATTTATTCTTCCTGCTTCTCAAACTCGTGATAAAGACGCACTGACAAAAGATGGTGTTCAGCGCGTATTCGGCGAACTTGATGAAATGGGCTTTGATTTCATTATTTGTGATTCACCAGCAGGTATCGAACAAGGCGCGTTAATGGCCTTGTACTATGCCGATGAAGCCATTGTCACAACGAACCCAGAAGTCTCTTCTGTGCGTGACTCTGACCGCATTCTCGGTATTTTAGATTCTAAGTCCCTGCGTGCAGAACAAGGGCTAGAGCCAGTAAAACAGCACCTGCTACTGACTCGCTACAACCCATCTCGCGTCACTCAAGGCGAAATGCTAAGCGTTGAAGACGTAGAGGAGATCTTACATATTCCACTACTGGGCGTGATTCCAGAAAGCCAAGCCGTGCTTAACGCGTCAAACAAAGGTGTGCCAGTCACTTTTGACGATAACACCGATGCAGGTATGGCTTACTCTGACACCGTTGATCGCTTATTAGGCAATCAGGTTGAATTTCGTTTCCTTACTGAGGAGAAGAAAGGACTCTTTAAACGACTCTTTGGAGGCTAGACATGTCATTATTAGAATTTTTCCGTCCACAGAAGAAAACTTCTGCGAATCTAGCTAAAGAGCGTTTGCAAATCATTGTTGCTGAGCGCCGCAGTCAAAATGATCCTGCGCCTTCTTACTTACCTCAATTGAAAGAGGACATCTTGAAGGTGATCAGTAAGTACGTGGCAATTGATCCAAATATGGTTGACTTAACATTTGAGCACAAAGACGACGATATCTCAGTTCTTGAGCTCAATGTGAAGCTACCAGACGACGAGAAGTAAACCACTTTTCCTTGTGAAGTTGAATGCGCAGATTAGAATGAAAAAGGTTGGCACCGAGGCCAACCTTTTAATCATTCATTACTTTAACGCTTTATTCATCTTGTCGCCGAGTAGATCCAAACGCCACCCTTGCATCAAATCAGGCAACACTTCTGGATCGCGATCTTTTTTCCACACCCAACTGATCAGCTGATTAATCTGCTTTTTAGAAGCAAGGAACTCCGTCGCTAAGCCAGACTTCTGCGACGCCGATTTCACTATGTCTTTCATATTTTTGAAGACTTGTTTGTAACCTGGATAATCCATTAAGCGTTCAATTTTCGCCGGATACTCTTCAGAAGGTGTTTGCTTCGCTTGTTTAACAATCGCGGCAATCTTCGCGCCATGGCGGTTAATCGCTCGAAGATCAATATCTTCCGCTTCCATCTTCTTAAAGTTCGTTAAACCAAGACGAGCGACTGTTAACAGGTCACCTTCTTTGAAGATAAAGTTCAGCGCTAAATCTCGTTTGATTGCTTCACGATAACGCCACGTCGCCAATGGCTTTAAAATCGCCAGTTCAGAAGGTTTTAACTGCCAAGCACCTTTAATATCAAGGTAGGCATTCTCCTCATTAGTGACGCGAATGCGTTTTGAAACCAACAAATCACTTTCTTGTTGTACGGCTTCCCACCAACCTGCTTGCGTCACCTTATCGAGCAGCTTTTCGTATAACGGTAACAAGTAATGCACGTCTGCAGCAGCATAATCTAATTGCTTTTGCGTCAACGGTCGGGCCATCCAGTCAGTACGTGACTCACTTTTGTCTAGCTCTACGCCTAAATATTCTTCCACCAGCGATGCGAAGCCTGTCGATAGGCCGTGACCGAGAAAGGCCGCCATCAACTGAGTATCTACCATAGGGAACGGCGTACAACCAAATGCATTTTGGAAAACTTCTAAATCTTCACCGCAGGCATGCAGCACTTTTAACACGGAAGTATCTTTTAATAGCGCTACGAACGGCGTCATATCCGTTAATTCGGTCGGATCAATCAGCGAGAGGCGATTACCATCGAAAAGCTGAATCAGACCTAACTGCGGGTAGAAAGTGCGAATACGGACGAATTCGGTATCCAGCATCACTACATCTGCCTCTCGGGCGTGAATGCAAACTTCTTCTAGGTCTTTGTTTTTGGTAATAATTTGATAATTCACATACTTCTCGCTATAAAAAATGCCAGCAAAACGCTGGCATTCTATCATTTTTTAAATCTCTCGACTCGACGAAATCGGCTTATGCGCTTTTCTTCGCGAGTTCAGCGTCGTTCTCTTCACGCAGAACACGACGCAAGATCTTACCGACATTGGTTTTAGGGAGGTCTTCACGGAACTCTACCAACTTAGGCACTTTGTAGCCAGTTAAGTGCTGACGACAATGCGTAATCACTTCATCTTTGGTCAAGCTCGGGTCGCGCTTCACGACGTAGATCTTCACTAATTCACCAGAGACTTCGTGCGGTTGACCAATAGCAGCCACTTCAAGGACTTTGCCGTGTAGCGCTACAACGTCTTCGATTTCGTTCGGGTAAACATTAAAGCCAGACACAAGAATCATGTCTTTCTTACGGTCAACGATGTGCAAGAAGCCTTCGTCATCGAACTTAACAATGTCGCCCGTTGATAACCAACCGTCTTCGTTGATCGTATCTTTCGTTGCTTCAGGTCGTTGCCAGTAACCTTGCATAACCTGAGGGCCACGAACTTGAAGTTCACCAGTTTCAGTATTCGCAAGAGCGTTGCCTTCTTCGTCCACAATGCGAACTTCCGTTGATGGCACAGGCAGGCCAATCGATCCATTGTATTCAACAAGGTCATGCGGGTATGCCGCAACCAATGGAGAACACTCGGTTAGGCCGTAACCTTCTAGTAGGTAACAACCCGTGGTCTTCTGCCATCTTTCTGCCACTGAGCGCTGCACTGCCATGCCGCCGCCAACGGCTAAACGTAGGTTACTGAAATCCAACTCGTGGAAGTCTTCGTTGTTGATCAAAGCATTAAATAAGGTGTTCACGCCCGTAATCGCAGTAAACGGATGCTTTTGTAGCTCTTTCACGAACCCTGGAATATCTCTAGGATTGGTAATAAGTAGGTTACGGCCACCCATTTCGACAAACAGTAAACAGTTTACGGTAAGAGCAAATACGTGATACAGCGGTAGCGCTGTCACGACCAATTCACGGCCTGGAGATAAAACCGGCCCGTACGCACCTTTCGCCTGTAAAACGTTCGCAATCATGTTACGGTGAGTCAGAATCGCGCCTTTCGCGACGCCTGTCGTACCGCCCGTGTATTGCAGGAACGCAATGTCATCCCCAGACATAAACGGTTTAACGTATTGTAGACGACGACCTTTACGTAGAGCCTGACGCATTGAGATTGCACCAGGTAAATCGTACTTAGGCACCATGCCCTTAACGTACTTCACGACAAAATCGACAATCGTACCTTTCGCTCGTGGCAGCATTTGACCAAGGCTGGTTAACACCACGTGTTTAACTGGTGTTTTATCGACGATTTGTTCTAGCGTGTTCGCAAAGTTAGATACAATCACAATCGTCGTCGCACCTGAGTCATTCAATTGGTGCTCAAGTTCACGAGGAGTGTAAAGTGGGTTAACGTTTACGGCGATACAACCTGCACGCAAAATACCAAACAACGCCACTGGGTATTGCAGTAGGTTTGGCATCATCAGAGCAACACGGTCACCCTTTTGCAGTTTTAACTCGTTTTGCAGATACGCTGCGAATGCGCGACTACGCTCTTCCAATTTACGGAAGGTCATAACCGAGCCCATGTTCATGAATGCTGGTTGGTCTGCATATTTTTGTACAGACTGCTCAAACATTTCTACCAAAGACTCATATTGCTCTGGATTAATGGTTTCAGGTACGTCACTTGGATAACGTGAAAGCCATGGTTTATCCACGATGTTACTCCTCGTTTATAACTGGCTAAAAAATAGCGTCCTTTTTATTTTGAAAGCTATTACAGCACAGCGAACGTGCTTGAGCACGCAACTCTCAAACACTTGTTTAAATTTTGTTAACTACACCAAGAATTCGCGTTGCGACCTCGAGTATTTGCTCTAAATGACAGTGATGACCACCCTTGACAGAAACCACTTGCGGCGGGTTCTCTCCCCAATCAGCTTGGTTAGATGGTAAATTCTGAAATCCTTGATCGCCTAATACGATCAAATGAGGACAACGTATTTGGCTGGTAATCGAGTTAGCATGCGCTTGCGCCATTCGGTAAAGCGACGCACATTTTAACTTGGCGTCATGCCGCCAATACCATTTATCTCCTCGCTGCTCCGTTCCTCGCTCTACTATCGGCAGAAGCTGCTCAGCGGTTAATTGGTTGGCTTGCACGCGTAATTTTAACGCCAGATCGAAGGAGGCAATGGCTCGCTCTGGCTTGTTTTGCTGTCTTATTCGACTTAAAACGCCATCGCGAAGACGAGGCAAACTGTTAGTAGGATCTTCAGTAAGAGGTCCTGCTCCCTCAATTTGCACAAGAGCTTCGACCTGCTCTGGAAACGCAGCACTATAGCAACTTGCGATTAAAGCACCAAGTGAATGCCCTACTAATAGCAGTCTGTTTGGCGATAATTCGTCCAACAACTGATATAAATCGGCAATATAGTCGTGAAAGGGGTAATAATTATCGTGAGATTTATGACTCGATAAACCGTGACCAAAATGGTCGATAGCAAGGAGGTGTAAGTGAGGATTAAGTTGGTTCAACTGCTCCATGAGCGCTTTAAAGCTGCCCGCATTATCTAACCACCCATGAAGAAAAACGACTGACAAGTCAGCCGTTTTTTCGTTCCCTATCTCTAGGGCTGCCATTTTTCCGGCAGGAAGCTCGAATTGACGCTCATGCATCACAAATTATTTGACCTGTTTGATCACTTTGCCATCTTGTGGGAAATCATTACGCCACATGCGGCAGTTAATCGAGTAACATGGGTAAAAGTAGGTTGGCGAGTCATACATTCGTACACGTTCTTCAATTTTCCATAAACGGTACCCTTCCCCCTTAATGATCGGGAATACGTATTCGTGCTCACCAATCTTTCCTTCTTCTTCTCCGGCGCCTTTACCTACAACCGTCAACAAGCGGCCTTCACTAAAGGCGACGGGCTCTAAATAGCCATCAAAATAGGCGACAAAACGTCCCGTTGGCTCTTCATCAATATCCGGTTTACCAGATTTACTGATTGGTAGGTTTACGATTTCTAGACGGGTTTTATCTTTAAAGTTATCCACTTTAGCGATGATTCCACCAAGACGAACATCTTCACTCACTTGCCCCTGAGACTCAGCGAAAGCTTTATAATCAGTAACGACTTGTTCTGTGCTGGCATTTAACTCCTCTGGCAACGAGCTACACGCAGACAAACCAACCGTAGCAAATAATGCGAGAAAAAACCGTCCAAAAACCTTCATAAACCACCTTTCAATATTAGTAACCCCAAGCTGGGGAGATCTCACACGTAAATATCGACACCAAGTAATTGAGCCAGTTCCTCTTTTTTAGTTCGATTCATGACATCCATGTACTGCTCCATTGCTTTACGTGCGCTCCCTTCAGGAAGGTCATATTGCACTTGAGCTCGGTGAATTTGGGACTCATCCACGTGTTTTATGGAGTGCGCCACAGCGTTAGCAACCTTTGAAGGCTGACCTACAGGCTGCTTTGTTTGTGATTTATCTACCTGCTTCTTTTTGCTGACTTTATTAGTGCGATTTGCACCGGGAATCAAAGAAGGAGGCAAGCCATTAATCGACGCCATAGCACTCCATAAAAATACAGGGCAAACGCCCTGCTTTTTGTCAGGTTAATGAAAAACGGACTATTCGCGACCAGGAAGTTTTTTCCATGTCACATTATCGCGTAGATAAACTGGGCTAGAATCTTCTACCGGCACAGTATTACCCTTTTTAAATTCTTGTTCAGCAAGAATCACGATGTCTTGTGAATCAGGGTACAGAACCTCGCCATGCGTCAAATTAAATGGTAGGTCTGCTAATACTTCTTGGTATGCATCCCAACCAGTACCTGCTGTCGTCCACGTTTTGTCGTCTGCTTGTGCTTCTTCTGTTAGACGTGCTGGTGGAATAACACACTCTTCATCAATACCAACCCATTCACCATTGTCTTGACGAGAATAGCGCGCCCAATAAACTTCACTCATACGTGCATCAATGGCAACAGCGACATTGGTCACACCATGTAAACGATGGCTACCTTGAGCCATCGCAGCCAGCGTTGAAACGCCGATCATAGGTAAGTCAGCACCGAACGCCAAACCTTGTGCGATACCAATACCGATACGAACGCCAGTAAAGCTACCTGGACCACGCCCAAACGCTAACGCATCTAGCTCTTGTAGAGTCAGGCCGGCTTCTTTGAGTACTTCATCAACCATTGGCAGTACTTTTTTGGTGTGATCGCGTGGTGCAACCGCGCTACGTGAAATCACTTGATCATTAGCCAACAACGCAACTGAACAGTTTTCAGTCGCTGTATCGATAGCAAGAATTTTTGCGCTCATTTAACTCTCTACAACTCTCATTTATTGGGTTATGCCTCAGCACTTGCGTCTGTGACAGATTGTTCTGCTTTCAGGAATGCTTTGATTCCATCTAAGTCTCGCGTTCTTGGGATAGGTGGTAGGCTTCCGAGGAAAATACCACCGTAGTCTCGCGTGACAAGGCGATTATCACAAATGATCAACGCACCGTGATCCTTCTGATCTCGAATTAATCGCCCTACTCCCTGCTTTAACGTAATCACTGCATCCGGGATTTGTACTTCAGCAAATGGTTCACCGCCACGTAATCGACAATCCTCGATACGGGCTTTGAGTAACGGATCGTCAGGGGCGGTAAACGGTAATTTGTCGATAATAACACAGCTCAGCGCATCACCTCTAACATCAATCCCTTCCCAGAAAGCGCCTGTCGCCACGAGTAAAGCGTTACCCAGTTCCATAAACTCCGCCAAGGTTTTCTGCTTACTCATCTCCCCTTGCATTAACACAGGCAGCTCAAGTACTTCTCGGAACTTCTCACCTAGTTCACGCATCATGCTGTGCGAGGTACATAAAAAGAAGCAGCGACCATCATTTTCTTCAATCACCGGAGCAAGCATTCGGACTAACTTATCCGCTAAGCCGTTACTGTTTGGCTCTGGCAGATACCTTGGCACACAAAGGCGCGCTTGTTTTTGATAATCAAAGGGGGACGGCAGAGAAAATTGCTTTGTAGGCTTGAGGCCAAGGCGCTCAGTAAAGTGCTTGAAGTCGCCCGATACGGCTAGAGTTGCTGACGTGAAAATCCACGCGCCTTGTTTAATCTCTATTTGCTCATGGAACTTGTCCGCGACAGAAAGAGGCGTAATGTGCAGAGCGAAATGACGAGGCGAGGTATCGTACCAGTATGAGTAACCAGTAATATCGACATCACATACCCGGTCGATGCGGCCTTTGATCAAATTGGCTCGTTCAAAGGCGGTATCCAGTAATTGACTGCGCCCTAAGGCTATTTTGAGAACATCAATCGCCAATTCGAGGCTATCAGTTAAGCGCAATAATTCTCGCTTAATAGAGCCTGATTGCAACGCCTCACGCCAGTTGCCACGAAAGCCTGGCTCACCCAGTACAATCCGCATGTCCATTGCGCTTTGCATGAGTTTGTCGCCCACTTTTTGCAATTGACGCATATCTTTGGCTTCGGTGCGGTAGGCTATTTCAATGTCTTTGGCAAGATCGTGAATTTGGCGGCTTGAAACTGACTGGCCGAAATATTCGCTCGCAATATCTGGCAACTGATGAGCCTCATCAAAAATAAACACATCGGCTTCTGGAATCAGTTCGCCAAATCCTGTTTCTTTGATCGCTAAGTCAGCAAGAAATAAGTGATGGTTCACCACAACAATGTCGGAATCCATGGCTCGCTTACGCGCTTTCAATACAAAGCAATCGGTGTAGCTCGGACACTCTTTACCTAAACAGTTATCATTGGTTGAAGTGATGGTTGGAATGATCATGCTGTCTTCTGGCAGATCATCACAATCACCAAGGTCACCTGTTTTGGTTTCTGATGACCAAGCACGCACTTTAACCAATTGAGTTAATAGCGTCGGGTCAGATTCATTAGTATGGCTTTCGACCATTTGGCGGCTCAAGCGATCCAAACACAGATAGTTAGAACGCCCTTTTAATAACGCCACTTGGCCATAAAAACCAAGCGCATTGACCATAAGCGGTAAGTCACGATGGTACAACTGCTCTTGCAAGTTTTTCGAGCCTGTACTGATGATCACTTTTTTACCACTCAACAGCGCAGGGACTAGGTATGCGAAGGTCTTACCGGTTCCGGTTCCTGCCTCCACCACCAACTGGGTTTGATCTTTGATCGCACTGCTGACGGCTTCCGCCATATCGATTTGTGGCTGACGAGCTTGAAAGCCAGGAATGGCCTTACCTAACGCGCCATCAGAGGAAAAAGTTTTTGCGATCATGCTTGGTATTGAGTTTGAAAAATTATCGAGAGTATATCAGAGGAATAGGAGTGACATCAGCCCACAATCTGACCAGCTTGCGGCGACACGCGGATATTTTGTTGAAACCAACGTAAGAATAGATTATTTATGGTGAAACATGGCAGTACAGTTACACCCGCCAGGGAATAATAACAAATTCGTACGCTAAAATATTAATGCATGGAAGTACCTGATTTATGGAAAAGAAAACACTGTTGACCCACTGTTCTGACGCCCCGGGTCTCATCTCGAAAATTACTAATATCTGTTACAAGCACCAACTCAACATCGTTCACAATAACGAATTTGTTGATAATACCAGTGGCCACTTTTTCATGAGAACGGAGCTGGAGGGATACTTCAACGATCAAACGTTTCTTGCCGACTTGGACCAAGCTCTCCCGCAAGGTGCTAAGCGTAAATTGGTTGGCTCTCGCCGTAAGCGCATCGTCATTCTCGTCACAAAAGAAGCGCATTGTTTAGGCGATATTCTGATGAAAACCTACGACGGAAGCCTAGATGTTGAGATCGCCGCTGTGGTAGGGAATTACGACAAACTGCAAACTCTCACTGAGCGCTTCGACATTCCTTACCACCACGTGACCCATGAAAACCTTAGCCGTGAAGAACACGAGCAGAAGATGCTAGAAGTGATCGATCAATACGATGCTGACTTTTTGGTGTTAGCTAAATACATGCGCGTATTGACGCCTACGTTTGTTGAGAAATACCACCACAAAATCATTAATATTCATCACAGCTTCTTACCTGCTTTTATTGGCGCTAAGCCATATCAACAAGCTTACGATCGCGGTGTGAAAATCATCGGTGCAACGGCACACTTCGTGACTAATGATTTAGATGAAGGGCCGATCATCAAGCAAGACGTAATTCCTGTCGACCATACATTCAATGCCCAAGATATGGCACAAGCGGGACGCGATGTAGAAAAGAATGTGTTGAGCAAAGCGTTGAATAAAGTCATTAACGACCACGTCTTTGTTTATGGAAATAAAACAGTGATCCTGTAATCCCTCCGCACTAGTTACAACGAGAATGAAACCCGTCCAACTTGGCGGGTTTCATCTTTTCAGGGATATCCCCCCGACTCTAACCATCAAAATTAAACCGATATATTATAATTTTTCATTTCACTACAACCATTTACTGAGAGAATGATTCCGTTTATCATTTGGTCCCCTTATAATAAACCATGTTAATATTACGGAATTAAAATGAAAAAAACGTTAGTGGCTTTTCTGATTGGGCTGACTTTGCCAGCAACCACAATCGCAGATACTCTTAAGCCTGTTCAGAATGATGTATCCACTCGCATTATTGGCGGCGAGCCAGCTAATACTTCCGACTGGAAGTTTATTGCTTCACTGGTCCGTAAAGGACAGCCAACATCTATTGGTCACTTCTGTGGCGGTAGTTTCCTTGGTGGAAAATACGTATTAACTGCTGCGCACTGTGTGGAAGGTCTTAATGCGGACGATATTGATATCGCTCTTGGTCTTTATGATCAAAACAACGAGTCTCACGCGCAGCGCATCGCGGTTAACAATATCTACTCGCATACTGCATATAACAGTAATACAACGAACAATGACATCGCTCTTATCGAATTAGAACGCAATGTCGATAGCGCGACTATCGATCTGGCAACGCCAGAGCTTTTGGATAGTGTACGCGTAGGAGATAAGTTGCACGTGGCTGGATGGGGAAATACGTCCACGACAGACCGAGTATACCCAACCGTTTTACAACAAGTTGATTTGGAATACGTAGATCGAGCAACCTGCCAAAACCTATCGGGAAATTACTCTAATGTATCAGATGACGGCATTTGCGCCGGATACTATTGGGGAGGTAAAGATAGCTGCCAAGGAGATAGCGGCGGTCCGCTCATCGTTGACGATAACGGCATCAACAAATTATTAGGGGTGGTCAGTTGGGGTGATGGATGTGCTCAACCAAATGCTTATGGTGTTTACGCAAACGTCGCTCATTTTCAGCACAACGGCTGGATAGATAGTCATCGTAATACTATCAGCTACACTCAGTATCGAGATCTTCATTTCGTTGAGCGAAAAGCGCAGCAAGAGACCTTTACTATTCGTAATGACGAGGTGAATACGCCAATTAACATCACGGGCGTTACCCTAACAAGCGGAATCAGCCTCGCCAAAAATACCTGTACTTCGACACTGGCACCATCTCAGAGCTGTCAAATTACGGTAGGTTACTACCCAAGCTACTCGCACTCAGTTGAAACGATTGAAGTCTCTACTGATCATCCGAAACTATCTAAACTTTCGACTACCTTAATATATAGTGGTATTGATAAAGCAAGCAGCTCATTGAGCAGTGCCGTTACGCTAGCTGGCGCAAACGTGTACACCAATGAACACGCTTGGACCGCTGAAAATGGTGAACTTCAATCAGCAGACATGGGAACGTCTGCTGGCGCATCCATCTTGTATTTAACCGATCTTCCAAAAGGCAAACTATCAATGGACTTTAAAGTCTTGTCAGATGGTTTCGATGTTTTTGTCGTTTACGTCAATGGCCAAGAGTATGACTACACTCGCCAGCTTCTTGAGTACAATGAACTTTCTATCGATCTTTACCGGAAGTCAAACACGGTTACTTTTGCTTATCTGAAAAACTACGAGTTTAGCGGTGGTTACAACGCGCAAGCGTATATTCGCAATATCAAGATGTCAGTTAGTTCAGATAACACTAGCGAGAGCAGCGTAACAACAACATCGAGTTCAGGCGGTAGCTTCTCAATTAGCCTACTAATGTTGCTAGCCGCAGGTCCTTTCCTGCGTCGCAAAAAAGGACAATAAGATGCAATATATACTCAAAACAATGCTGCTTGGTTTGAGCTCAATCAGCTTAGTCGCTTGCTCGGCAAATACAGAATTGCAGCAAGGTCAAGAGTCTGAACACCAAGCAATCATGGTAGAAGCGTACCAAGCTAGCGATAGTCAAATTTCATTTATCGCCGAGTCTAATGGCTGCAGTAAGAACGATGACTTTAGCTTAAAAATAGAGCAAAACTCTTCAACGGAAGCCCTACTCACAATCGTCAGGAACAAAGTGGATCATTGTAAACGAATGCCGTTTCCAAAGACTTTCACACTAACTCTAGATGAAGAGTTGAAAGGCAAAAAACTTTCCATTACCAACCCAAAAAGCAAGTCACTGGCTAAATAGTGATTCGCTTACGAAAGGGAGCCTCGGCTCCCTTTTTGCCTCTCGCAACTCAGCAATTTTCACTCTAGCGTTTTACGCCTGCTCAGACTCCACAATACGCTTAAGTGAATGCGGGTGCAGCTTGATACAAATGCCTTGGTACTTAAACGCCACGGTTGGGTTGTTCAAGCGTTCGCCTTCCCCTTTCGGGCTCGACAATTTGCTCTTTACACCCAGCTCTTCCAACTCATTAAAACGCGCGCCAAACGCTGGGTAAGTGTGTTTCAAATCAGCAAGAAACTCATCTGCGGTTTCGGCATGAGACGGAATCACAAACTCCACATGTTCCCAGCTTTCATTTGGGTAGATTTTGCCTTCCGCAGGGTATGGCAGCTCCAGACACTCAATCTTCCAGCCACGGCTTTCCAACGCTTTGTCGAATTCGATAACGATGATTGGGCGACCGTTTATTTTCGCTTGTGAAATCACCTTACCGTATTGATTCCATGCTTCATGCGCGGCTTTCGCTGTTTCAGTATCATTAATACGCAGCGCAATATGGTCAGCTTGAGCAAAGCTCAGATCCAGTTTTAACAGGGTTGCAAGCTCTTCAATCTTCGCCATAAATGCGTCCAGATCTTGGATCATCAATTCAGGCGTTAGGCGCTTTTCAACTAGTTGAGTCGTCATTATGGCTCTCTTATGGGGCGATTTATCTCATTACTTTGAGCGCAATAGTAAACGCAAACTAAGCCACATTTCCATTCAATCGAAAAAGTAAAAATTTCGCCTATTCATCTCTGTATGAAAAGCAATAAAGTTGTTATGATTAGCCCCATTTTTGTGAACTCTAACAGAGCTCGGCGTACATTCTGCCGAGTTCTTTGTCCTTGAATTGAAGGAAACGCGTGTGAATATCCAAGCACTTATTAATGACAAAGTATCTCAGGCTCTAGAAGCCGCTGGCGCACCTGCAGGTAGTCCTGCAGCCGTTCGCCAATCAGCAAAGCCACAATTTGGTGATTACCAAGCAAACGGCGTAATGGGCGTTGCTAAAAAACTGGGTACTAACCCACGAGAATTTGCACAGAAAGTACTGGATGTTCTAGACCTAGATGATATTGCGAGCAAAACAGAAATCGCTGGCCCTGGTTTCATCAACATTTTCCTAAGCGAAGAGTTCCTTGCGAAACAAGCCGACGCGGCGCTAGCAGACGAACGTCTTGGCGTAGCTAAAGAAGAAGCGCAAACCATCGTTGCCGACTACTCTGCACCAAACGTAGCAAAAGAAATGCACGTAGGTCACCTGCGTTCAACCATCATCGGTGATGCAGTGGTACGTACGCTTGAGTTCTTAGGTCACAAAGTGATCCGCGCGAACCACATCGGTGACTGGGGTACTCAGTTCGGTATGCTTATCGCAAACCTTGAGCGCGTACAACAAGAGTCTGGCGAAGTTTCTATGGAACTTGCGGACCTTGAAGGCTTCTACCGCGAATCGAAAAAGCTATACGATGAAGATGAAGAGTTCGCAGTAAAGGCGCGAAACTACGTGGTAAGACTGCAAAGCGGTGACGAGTACTGTGCAGAAATGTGGAAAAAACTCGTTGATGTAACCATGATCCAAAACCAGCGCAACTACGACCGTCTAAACGTGTCACTGACTCGTGACGACGTAATGGGCGAAAGCATGTACAACGACATGCTTCCTAAGATCGTTGCAGACCTAAAAGAACAAGGTCTTGCCGTTGAAGATGATGGCGCGCAAGTTGTATTCCTAGATGAATACAAGAACAAAGATGGCGAACCAATGGGCGTTATCGTTCAAAAACGCGATGGCGGTTTCCTATACACAACAACAGATATCGCATGTGCAAAATATCGTTATGAAGAGCTAAGCGCAGACCGTGTGCTTTACTTCATCGACTCACGTCAACACCAGCACCTAATGCAAGCTTGGACGATTGTTCGTAAAGCGGGCTATGTGCCTGAGTCTGTATCTCTTGAGCACCACGCGTTCGGCATGATGCTGGGTAAAGACGGAAAGCCATTCAAGACTCGTGCGGGTGGTACCGTTCGTTTGGCAGATCTTCTGGATGAAGCAGAAGTTCGCGCAGCACAGCTGATCGAATCTAAAAACCCTGAACTAGATGCGGAAGAAAAAGAGAAGATCTCTAAAACAGTTGCAATGGCAGCGGTTAAATACTCTGACTTATCTAAACACCGTACGACTGACTACGTGTTCGATTGGGACAACATGTTAGCGTTTGAAGGCAACACAGCACCATACATGCAATATGCATACACTCGTGTAGCTTCAATTTTCGCTAAAGCTGGTGTTGCTATGGATGCTCTCCAAGGTGACATCAAAATCACTGATGAGAAAGAGAAAGCACTTATTGCTAAACTTATGCAGTTCGAAGAAGCGGTGCAATCTGTTGCTCGCGAAGGCCAACCACACATCATGTGTAGCTACCTATTCGAACTAGCAGGTCAGTTCTCTAGCTTCTACGAAGCGTGCCCTATCCTAGTTGCTGAAGACGAAGCAGTGAAACAAAGCCGTCTGAAACTAGCTGCGCTAACAGCGAAGACCATCAAGCAAGGTCTGTCTCTACTGGGTATCGATACTCTAGAGCGTATGTAATCCGCTTTTACGTAGTTAGCTTAAGTAGCACAAGCTAAATGATGACGAAGGTTGACGTGAAAGCGTCAACCTTTTGTTTTATCTGTCGTATACTACTTCAAACTAAAAATTAATCGGACAGCAATAATGAGTTTTGAACTTCATCCTCAATTGGCAAAAGACACTTCGGTGATTGGTCACTTCCCACTTTGCGTCGCTCTTCTTCATAAAGATAATGCTGTGCCATGGGTTATCTTGGTGCCTAAACGCGAAAATTTGAAAGAGCTACACCACTTGCCAATGCAAGAGCAACAACAGTTTTTGCTCGAATCTCAAGCGGTAAGCCAAGCACTCGAAGCGACATTCCGCCCAGACAAGTTAAATCTTGGTGCCCTAGGTAACATGGTGCCACAGCTGCACATTCACCATGTTGCTCGCTTTAAAGACGATATGGCATGGCCGGGACCAGTTTGGGGTAACACCAAAGGTGAGTTTCGTACTGACGAAGAACAAGAAGAGATTCTTAACCGAATTCGTAATGTGTTGTCGTTAAGCTCTATCTTCCGTAAAGCGTAACCGTTATATAACTTTTAATTCAGGCAGAAAGTAAAAAGCCGCATCATTGCTGATGCGGCTTTGTTGTTTTTGCGCGATGGTTCATTGCTCTTACTACATGGTTACGGTAAGTGACAAACCATCGTGCTTTGTGACTGCATAGCGTATTCGCGTTATATGATGAGCTTTATTTGTATCTACCAAGCGAGAAATGCGACCTTTGTTAATCCATACACTTAACATGGCGTCTGCACCGTCTTCACTCATTCCGAACTGTTTTGCTAGCTCAGATTGGGAAACCGTTCCTTTTTCGGCAATATATTGATAAAGCTCTTTTAAAATCATACGACTTGCGCCTCAAACTCGCCTTGATGTTTCTTGCCTACGCGCTTGAAAACGCGGTACGTGCCAAAGAAAATCGCAATAATTGCGGCAATCCAAACGCCGCTGGTGATAGGGCTATCAGCGAAATGCATAAGCTGATGATAGAAAGTCGCACTCAAGTACGCGAGCCCCATTGTCCATACCGCTATAAAGCGCGCAAAGTTATTGCCGAATTCTCGAACATAGGCACCCATCGCAGCCACACAAGGAGTGTAAAGTAAGATAAAAATTAGGTACGCAAAAGCAGCATGACCAGAAACAAATTTCTCTTTTATGTTACCAAAGATCGATTCATCAATTTCTTGCTCCTCTGCGACTGCATGAGAATCTGCTAAATCACCGACGTCAATCCCCAGAGGATCAGAATAGCTCAGCCCTGCTAGGTTTTCAGGAATGCTCATCACCGCTTCTTCTAGGCTACCCATAAGATCAAATTCTGCATCCTCTCCATCGGTTGGCGTAGTATATAAGCTGTTCAATGTGCCCACGACTGCCTCTTTCGCGAAGATACCAGTAATAATACCAACCGTTGCTGGCCAGTTATCCTCTTGAATACCAATTGGTGCAAACACTGGCGTCACAACCTGAGCGGCTTTTGATAGAACCGATTTATCACTGTCTTCATTACCGAATGTACCGTCAGTTCCTAGCGAGTTGAGGAAGCTCAAGATAGCAACAACCACTACGATGGTTTTACCTGCACCCAATACAAACCGCTTAAGTTTTTGCCAAGTTTTGATCACGACGTTCTGCAATGTCGGAAGCTCATAGTCAGGCATTTCCATCACCAAGCTATCACTGCTGCCAGGATACAGCGTGTGCTTGAGGAACAAACCGGTAAACACCGCGGCGACAATACCAAGTAGGTAAAGTGCAAACACAATGTTTTGACCAGAGCCTGGGAAGAAAGCGGCAGCAAATAAAGCGTACACAGGTAAGCGAGCACCACATGACATAAACGGTGCCATCGACGCAGCCAACTTGCGCTCACGCTCTTGGTCTAGCGTGCGCGTTGCCATGATTGACGGAACGTTACAGCCAAAACCAAGAACCAAAGGGACAAACGCTTTACCCGGCAAGCCGATTTTCTGCATCACTTTATCAAGCACAAACGCGGCGCGTGCCATGTAACCCGAGCTCTCAAGCACAGCAAGGAATAAGTACAAACACGCAATGACCGGGATAAAGGTCGCAACTGTTTGAATACCGCCGCCTAAACCATCAGCAATCACCGTAACTAGCCATACGGGGAGGTGACCATCTAATAAGTGGTGTCCACCATCAACCAGCAATGCGCCTACACCAATGTCAAAAAAGTCGATAAATGCACTACCGATGTTAATCGAGAACATAAACATCAAGTACATAACAACAAAGAAGAATGGGATCCCAATCCACTTGTTCAAAATAAATTGGTCGAGTTTTTCAGTCACGCTACGGCTTAGCTTGCCTTCGCTTCGGCGAACTTTTTTACACTGTTCATGCAGGTATGTGTACTTGGTATCCGCGACATGCAAATCGATATCCAAGTCTAAAGTCGCAATGACTTCCAATACTTTGCTTCTATCAATATCGGAAAGGCTATTGAGAACCATCGTGTCTTTTTCAAGCGCACGAATCGCTAATGCACGATGGGCGACGGTTTGATCGTTAAAAAGTGCGGAAACAGTTTGAATCGCCGACTCCATCTTTTCACCGTAATGCAAAGATAACTCTTTAAGCGCGACCCCTTGAACAATGGACTTATGAAGTTTTTCTTTAAACTCTGCAACTTGAGTTTTATTGGTTGCAGATAAACTTACTACAGGACAACCTAACGTTTTCTCAAGCTCTGAAACGTTAATCATTTGACGTTCACGTTTTAGTGCATCCATTTTGTTGAGAACAACAATCATAGGACGGCCAAGTTCGCGAAGTTGTAACGTCATATATAAGCTGCGCTCTAAACTCGTGGCATCAACCACGTTGATAATGAGATCGGCAGGATGAGTTAGAACCGCACGCGATGCAATGGATTCGTCAATACTATTGCTATCATTACCACTGTCTAACGAGTAAATACCAGGAAGGTCAGTGAGCAAAAACTCGTCACCCGCATGTTTGAATTGTCCCGTTTTCTTTTCAACGGTGACGCCTGCCCAGTTACCAACTTGCTGTTTTGCGCCCGTCAAACCATTAAATAGCGTCGTTTTACCACTATTAGGATTACCTACGGTAAGCACTTGATATTGCATTACACTCGCTCCACTTCAATTTTCTGAGCAATGGTTTCTCGCAATGCGACAGACACACCACGGACTTCGACTTGTAAAGGATCGCCCATTGGAGCACGTCGAATCACTTTGACTTCTGTATTGGGAAGCAGCCCCATTACCATGAGTTTCTTTCTGATATCTGATGAAAGACCATCTAACAACCGAATCGTCACCGTATCGCCAGGATTAATCTCTGATAACTTCATAGTGGCCCTTAAGAGTATTGCTAATGAGAAATATTATTATTTAATAAGTTTAGGCTGCCAATATTACTCTCCTATAACCCTTCAATCCTTGTGTGAAATCAAAGATTTCATAAATGTTTTCATGCTTTCAAACGTCAACTCCGTAAATTTCCTCTCGTTATTTACGTCAAAATTAACAATTAAAAATCACGACCAATGAAATAAAAATGTCACAAACAAATGGTAAAGATAAAAATTTCCACATAAAACAATAGTTTAGATGACATTTAAAACTTTGTCGTTTTTCTCATATCAACATGGCGTTATTTTTATAAGAAAAATAAGTAACCTCTCGTATAGTTACTCCATCGAGAGGGCAACCTCTCAAATGAATTCCAGAGGTGGCATGGCAACATGTCACTCCGGCAGCAAGCGAAGGTGTCATTGACACCCGTGGTATAGTCCCCCCGGCTATACCACGATATTTTTTTTCATCTCTCTCTAAACTCTTTATCTTATCCACCTTTTCAGCACAGTTCTGTTTTCACGAATTTCGCATACCCCCACTACTCAAATGAACCAACGCACTCTAGATACAAAAATACAACCATTCATCTATTTGTCGCCGTAGGTAAATCCGTCCTCTTAAGCCATGTATGGTTATAGCTAAGAACAGCGCTACTAACAGATAGAGCGTGACCGTGCTTACGTATTGAGAATGGATTTGTAGGCTAGATGTGATGAAGAAGCAATGAGAATCACTGCATTGGTAGCTCTAGAATAGTAGAGCGCTATAAGCAGCTCCCCAGTCTTTTGAATATTCACTAGGGAGTGTGTAATGAGGGTTTTTAGTTGGTTTCTTGGCTTTCTTGAGTCAAAGCAAACTTGGAAGGAGGCAAACCAAAATGCAATTTAAACTTTTGGCTAAAGTAAGAAGGATCATTAAAGCCGCAGTTAAACGCTACTTCGCTGATTTTCTCGCCCGCTAATAACTGCTCACACGCCGTTTCTAAACGAACTTCGGTTACATAATCTTTTAACGTTCTTGACGAGGCTGATTTAAAGCGCCTCTGTAAAGAGCGTTCTGACATGAACAGCATTTTAGCCGCTAAAGCAGTACCAAACTCAGGGTCATGGTAATGCTCAGCCACCAGCTGATAGACTTTTTGCAACCATTCTTTCTCTGGGGTCACTTTATCTTCGACGATAGGTTCAGACTCAAATTCTTGCAAAGATTCATCCACATAACTCATTTCCTTCGCAGTTGGCCATGTAATTTCGATTTTATTTTGAGCGTCGGAAGTAAATACCGCCAAGTATCCTCCACTCGTTGTCACTAACTGGGCAAGATGATCAATACTCAATTCAGAGTGGTTCATATTAGATGGACGCCCGGTCGTGACTTTATTAGGCAGTTGCGTCCCATAATCAAGAAAACTCAATGAAACAATATCATTGCCCTCTTCTAGCATGATTCTCACCGTTTGGCCTCGGAAAGAACGCTTGATGATATTGGCAAAAATGCTGTTGAAGATAACATCAAGGTTAAAGCTTTCCAGAGCAATTCGACTTGTTTTTCTCTCATCTTCAAGCTCCACCATAATCCCAGCCTTCGAAAAATCATCTTGCCATACATCAACCACCGATTGAGTTATCTGACTCAAATTGTAATTGTGACTGCCGCCGCTAGCTTCACCAGGAACACTTTTTAACTCATTTAATTGCCATGTTGTTTTCGCCAGATGATCTTCCGTAGCTGCATCCAAAGGTATGGGTAATTTTGCCGCTATAAAATCGACACTGGACTTAATAGATTGCGCCACGTGATCAACCAACAGGTTTCTGACTTGAATCTGTTTACGTAGCTGTTGGTTACTCGTCAACAACACTCGGCTTTGATGCCTCAACTGGTTAGTTTTGAGTGTCACTTGCGCAGCTAAATCACGGTTAGCCTGTACAACATAGCGAGAACGCCAGTACATAAGTAGTGCAACCATGGCAATACTCGCTACCACAAAACCTAAAATTGCGAGTTGCGATAAATACCAAGGATTAAGCACAATAAAATACGACTCGAGCCCAACCAATCCAGCAGCGACTTGAGACTCATTACTTACCTGTAGATGGTATTCACCGGAATTGAGATGCTCTAGAGTCAGTTGGCCTCCCTCTAGCGTTTGCCAAGGGTCATCGTTATTCAATCGATAATACAAGTTTTGACTGTCTGGTTTTGGCATCACGCCAAATAAGAAACTTAGAGAGGAGCCATACGGTAATTTTATTCCATTCAAATCGGCGCTACCAACTTGTAGAACCTCGTTTTCAAGCACAACTTGGCTCACGATAAACTTCGACTCTGGAGGGTTGGACACAAGCAGCTTGGATGCTTCAGCTTTTACCAACCCGTATTTCGATCCTAGGACGAGCTCTCGCTCACCATCTTCTGTGTACTGTATAACACTGCAAATTCCTGGTAGAAACTCGTTGTTCATTAAGCCAGACGCCGATGAATAATGTTTCACTAATTCACCCGAAAGGTGGTAATAGCTTAGTCCGACAGAAGAGGCTAACCACACGCCTTGCCTGTCTCTGATCAAGCAAGCAGGTCGCGCGTTGGGCACACTCATTTCAACAACACGTTTCTCGTCACGTCCTTTAATCGTTTTAAAAACGCCGTAGGATGACGCAAACCACTGACTGCCATCAACCGCCGTGACCATGTCTAATGATTCACCAAATTTTTCGGAATAGCGGATGAACTGGATGTTTTCATTGCTGTATTGATAAACCCCATGATCGGTCCCTATCAATAGAGAGTCTTCAGTGTCGTATAAACGCGTAACCTTAGCTGGTAAGTACTGACTTACTAGCCACTCACTTCCAAAGTTTCTTACGCTTTGCTTGGTTATATCAACATTGTAAAGATGGTATCCGCTTGATACCCAGAGACGATCATTACCATCTACAGTCACGTGCTCCACTGCGTGTCCAGCCATAACCTGTAAATAAGGAAATGTCACTTTGTTAAGACCATTCAGCTCGAATATTTCGAGCCCTTTAGAGGTCGCAAGCCAAAGCATCCCACCTTGAAATGCAAATTCATTGATCTGCGAATCAAGTTCCAAGACTTTGATGTTGCCACTCTCACCTGTCCGATAAAGCTTTCGGTCATCCGCGAACCAAAGCGCATCATCAGGTCCTGTGGAGGTTTGTCGAATTCGCCCTGATAAGGTTTGCGAGTCGTAACTACTGAAGGTTACTCGTTCAAACTTTTTACTAAACAAGGAGTAATAACGAATGCCTTGGTTAGTCGCGATCCACATCCCTCCCATGTTGTCACTCAGTAGCGAATAGATCTTTGTATTATCCAGCTCCAGTTCAAGAAAGCTTGCAGGCTCGACTTCTGTCACTTCACCTGACAAGAATGAGTATAAATACAGACCATGCTCAGTCCCCACCCAGTACTCTTGATTTGTCTCAGCGAAAGTCAACACATGAGAGCCGCCAATCTTAATCACCTCTTTATCAGGTTGATAAATATTGAAAATTAATGCCCCACGCAACGTTCCTACCAGAATTTCTCTGCGCGTGTGTGAGTAGTAGATCTTTTCAATGTAGTTCTGACCTGAAGCGACTACATGGTCAAACTTATCTCCTTCTGAAAGATAAAAGCCAGAAGTTGTAGCAAGTGCCCACTTCTCTTCGAGCAGAACTGCATCGTTAATATAAACATAGCTATTGTTGCTATGTTGATAGAGCTGCAACAAAGAAAAGGACTTTAACTCGTTAGTATCGATGTTGTAAGTATAGAAATGTGCGCCATCACTAACCCAAATATAATCTTCAGAAGAACCGATTTTTCTTATTTGCGACCCGGGGTTTAAGCTAAAGACTAAACGTCTTTCTTGATTTGGATAAGTTTGATACACCTCATTCTCAACAAAGGTCCAGAACGAGCCTTCATGATAAGCCAGTTGCTTGGCAGACATTTGTAAAAAACTGCCTGATTTAGGTAGGATATTTTGGCCATCATAAAACAACACCCGCCCATGCACGTCGTGAATCCACAAGCCCCCTTGCTCACCCAAGAACAATTTTTTAGCCGCAATAAAAGTACCCTTAACCTGAGTCGGCAAAGGGTAAAAGATGGCATTCGCATTATGAAGAGCAAATGCTTGGAAAGATAGGAAAAAGCCCAACAAGACAAGGGCTAATTGGCGTAGCAAGACGAAAACCTTTTATATCAATTTATGCTCGGCGCTCACCGTCCATATCTTCTACAACATGGACTTATACGGTTATTTTGAGCTGCTAATTATTGATAATGATATCTCAATTACTGTTTGAGAAAAGGCTCACCTTGCCAAAGGTTGTAATTCTTACTACTGGATCACGTTAAAAGGACTATTCCTACACAACAACACTACTTAATCCGTCTTTTGGCTCAAGCACTGCTCAAAATTATTCGCCATATTGTTGAGAAAAGTAAAGTAACTGCCCGGTTTTGCTTCAATTGTGCTCCCTAATGGGTCAAGTTCACCTTTGGCAACTTTGCTACCTCGCATCACGCTCTGAACGACAGCTGGAGTAAACTGAGGTTCAGAAAACACGCAGGCTACATCTCCTGAACTTAACTTTTGACGAATTTGGATTAAGGTTTTTGCTCCCGGCTTACGATCCGGGCTCACGGTGAAGTGCCCCATTTGATTTAACTCATAACGCTCTTCGAAATAACCATAAGCATCGTGAAAGACAAAGTAACCTTTGTCTTTCACTGGCGATAATTTCTTCTTGATCTCTAGGTCCGTCTGGCTGAGCTCAGTTTCAAATTTTTTAAGGTTTTCTTGGTACTGTGCTGCATTTTCCGGATCAAGTGATCCCAGTTGATTCACGACAGCCTTGGCAACTTGTTGTGCTTGACTTACACCTAACCAAAAGTGCGGATCATGTGAACCATGATCGTGGCCATCATGGTCATGGTTGTGCTCACTATCAAACTCACGCAAATTTAGATCTGGAATTTGACTAATAGTCAGAGTATTCGATCTGTCTGACACGACTTTTTCCAGAAACGGTTCGAGATCATTTCCGTACCAAATAACTAAATCAGCAGAAGCGATTTTCTTAACATCAGATGGGCGTAAAGCGTAATCATGGGGCGAAGTGTTAGATTGCAGTAATACATCTGGCGAAGTCACACCTTGAGTAAGTTCTGTCACTAATAACTGAATAGGTTTGATACTCGTTAGTACCGTTACTGCGTGTGCTGGCAACGTTAGCATCGCTGACGCAGCAAGAATTAATGCTCTTTTCATAGTTTTACTTGGGATATGGTGTAGAAAGTGTGATAATGTTACATTATAACATTATTGATTTGCAAATGAGTTTCATTCATGTCTTCCTTAGTCCATCTTGAGCACTTATGCGTCGAGTTCGATGGCCGCAGAGTTCTCGATAACATTAGTATGGAATTACAAAAGGGCAAAATAACAACCCTAATTGGTCCCAATGGAGCGGGAAAATCAACGTTAGTCAAAGTCATTTTAGGCCTTCAAAAACCGACTAGCGGCAAATTAAACCGACAAAGAAAACTAAAAATTGGTTATGTTCCTCAAAAATTGAAGCTCAATGACTCTCTTCCATTGAATGTCACCCGTTTTCTAAATTTAGCAGGAAAATACAGTAAACAAGAATGTATTGATGCATTAAGGCTTGTTGGCGCTGAGCATTTAATTAGTAGTAACATGCATCGCTTGTCAGGTGGTGAAAACCAACGCGTATTACTTGCGCGTGCTTTGCTTCAACGCCCAGAGCTGTTAGTGCTAGATGAACCTGCGCAGGGTGTGGATATTCAAGGTCAAATCGATCTCTACGATCTAATTGAAAGCATTCGTCACCGATTCGATTGCGGTGTATTTATGGTGTCACACGACTTACATTTAGTAATGGCCAAAACAGATGATGTCATTTGTCTGCATCACCATGTTTGCTGCTCTGGTTCACCTGCCACGATTACTCAGCACCCTTCTTACATCGCGCTATTTGGCAATGCAGCGAGAGAATCGCTCGCGTTTTATCATCACGACCACGAGCATCATCATCACGATTTATCCGGAACGCCAGTAACTGGCGATGCGACATCATGCTCCAACCATAAACACGGACATCATCACCATGATTGAGTTTCTTCTACCTTCTATTCTGGCTGGTATTGGCATCGCGATCATTGCAGGTCCTCTTGGGTCATTCGTCGTTTGGCGCAAAATGGCTTACTTCGGTGATACCCTGGCACATGCTTCATTGATGGGTTTGGCATTAGGCTTTCTGCTCAACGTGAACCTTTATCTTGCACTACTCGTTTGCTGTTTAGCACTCGCCGTATTGCTCGTGACATTGCAGAAACAACAACTGGTCGCAACCGATACGCTTCTGGGTATACTCGCCCATAGCGCATTATCTGTTGGTCTAGTTTCTGTTAGTTTCTTGGATAATGTCCGTGTAGATCTGATGAGTTACTTGTTCGGTGACTTACTCGCAGTATCTCCGCAAGATCTGATGTTCATTTACGCAGGTGTCGCTGCTGTTAGTGTGTGTCTTTACGTTTTTTGGCGACCTTTATTGTCGAGCACAGTTAGTGAAGAGCTTGCTGCCGTCGAGGGCGTCAATACAGACTTGGTTAGATTGGTGTTAATGCTTATGGTAGGTGTTGTGATTGCCGTAGGAATGAAGTTTGTTGGGGCACTTATCATGACTTCTTTGCTGATCATCCCAGCAGCAACAGCACGTAAGGTCTCTTCATCACCAGAGCAAATGGCACTGTTCGCATCTATTATTGGCTCTGTGGCAGTACTAATGGGGCTTAGCCTATCATGGCACTTCGATACGCCGGCTGGCCCATCAGTAGTAATCAGCGCAACATCTCTGTTTATGCTTAGCCAATTTATTCGCCAAAAATCGTAAAAAGTACCTTGATACAAAAAAGCCTAGCAATAATTGCTAGGCTTTTTTAGCTTTAAGCTTCGAGTTGGAAATTACCAGCCCGTTACTTCACGTAGACCTTGGCCGATCTCTGCTAGAGATTTCACAGTCTTAACGCCCGCCGCTTCTAGTGCTGCAAATTTGTCTTCAGCAGTACCTTTACCGCCAGAGATAATCGCACCAGCGTGGCCCATACGTTTACCAGGAGGAGCAGTTACACCAGCAATGTAGGAAACCACTGGCTTCGTTACGTTTTCTTTAATGTATGCTGCTGCTTCTTCTTCTGCTGTACCACCGATTTCACCGATCATAACAATCGCTTCAGTTTCAGGGTCTTCTTGGAACAGTTTTAGAATATCAATGAAGTTTGAACCTGGGATTGGGTCACCACCGATACCAACACAAGTAGACTGGCCGAAACCTTCGTCAGTTGTTTGCTTAACTGCTTCGTAAGTTAGAGTACCGCTGCGAGATACGATACCTACTTTACCTTTCTTGTGGATGTGACCAGGCATGATACCGATCTTACACTCATCAGGAGTGATAACACCCGGACAGTTAGGACCGATCATACGAACGCCAGTTTCTTCTAGCTTCACTTTCACGTCGATCATATCTGTTGTAGGGATGCCTTCCGTGATTGTTACGATTAGCTCGATGCCCGCATCAATCGCTTCTAGAATTGCATCTTTACAGAAAGGTGCTGGAACGTAGATTACTGTCGCTGTTGCGCCAGTTGCTTCTACTGCTTCGCGAACTGTGTTGAATACAGGTAGACCTAGGTGAGTTTGGCCACCTTTACCTGGAGACACACCACCAACCATCTGAGTGCCGTATGCGATAGCTTGCTCTGAGTGGAAAGTACCTTGACCACCAGTGAAACCCTGACAGATTACTTTAGTGTCTTTGTTAATTAATACAGACATTATTTAGCCTCCGCAGCAGCAACAACTTTCTGAGCAGCATCCGTTAGCGACTCAGCAGCAATGATATCAACATCAGAATTAGCAAGAACTTCGCGACCTAGGTCAGCGTTAGTACCTTCTAGACGAACAACAACAGGTACGCTTACACCTACTTCTTTAACCGCACCGATAATACCTTCTGCGATCATGTCACAACGTACGATACCACCGAAGATGTTAACAAGTACCGCTTTCACGTTGTCATCTGATAGGATGATCTTGAATGCTTCAGCAACACGCTCTTTCGTCGCGCCGCCACCTACGTCTAGGAAGTTAGCTGGTTTGCCGCCGTGTAGGTTTACGATATCCATCGTACCCATTGCTAGGCCTGCACCGTTAACCATACAGCCAACGTTACCGTCTAGTGCTACGTAGTTCAGTTCCCACTGAGCTGCGTGTGCTTCACGCTCATCTTCTTGTGATGGATCGTGCATTTCACGAAGCTTAGGCTGACGGTAAAGAGCGTTTGAATCGATGTTGATCTTACCATCAAGACATAGCAGGTTGCCTTCACCAGTAACCACAAGCGGGTTGATCTCAAGTAGAGCAAGATCGTACTGGGCGAACATCGTGCCAAGACCCATGAAGATCTTAACGAATTGTTTGATTTGGTCGCCTTCAAGACCAAGTTTGAACGCAAGCTCGCGACCTTGGTAAGCTTGTGGGCCTACTAGTGGATCGATTGCAGCTTTGTGGATAAGCTCCGGCGTTTCTTCCGCAACTTTTTCGATTTCAACACCACCTTCTGTTGAAGCCATGAAAACGATCTTACGGCTTGCACGGTCAACAACCGCACCTAGGTATAATTCGTTTGCAATGTTTGATGCTTCTTCAACAAGGATTTTTGTAACTGGCTGACCGTTAGCGTCAGTTTGGTAAGTCACTAGGTTTTTACCTAACCACTTTTGTGCAAACTCTTTAACGCCTTCTTTTGTATCGTGCAGCTCTACACCGCCCGCTTTACCACGGCCACCAGCGTGAACCTGACATTTAACTACTTTCTTTTCTGTACTGATACGGCCTGCGGCTTCAAAAGCTTCTTGTGGTGTATCACACGCGTAGCCTTCTGGCACAGGCAAACCGAATTCTGCAAACAGCTGTTTGGCTTGGTATTCATGCAAATTCATTTCGATATTCCGTTTGTTTTTCCCTTAAGGGATTTATTATTTCCATAACGCTGCAGTCTTGGCTGCTTGTACGTCTGTAGGGTCTTCTCAAATCAATCCCTCATCACGAGTCCTCATGGTGTGGGATTCAAATGAAGGCCAGACGTTGAGCTAGTCTAGCCATTGAAATTTTTAACGTCTAGCTACCTACGATAACTAGACGTTTTAGCGATATTAAACGTCTAATAGGAGACGTGCTGGATCTTCTAGCAACTCTTTAATCGTCACTAGGAAGCCAACAGACTCGCGACCATCAATTAGGCGGTGATCGTAAGACAGCGCTAGGTACATCATCGGCAAGATTTCAACTTTGCCATCCACTGCCATCGGACGCTCTTGGATCTTATGCATACCAAGAATCGCTGATTGAGGTGGGTTGATGATTGGTGTAGACATTAGTGAACCGAACACACCACCGTTTGTGATAGTGAAGTTACCGCCCATTAGCTCGTCTACCGTTAGCTTGCCATCACGACCTTTGATAGCCAGTTCTTTGATGCCTTTTTCAACATCAGCGAAACCAAGCTTGTCACAGTCTTTTAGGACAGGTGTAACTAGACCACGTGGCGTTGATACCGCCATGCTAATGTCGAAGTAGTTGTGGTAAACAATGTCATCACCATCAATCGAAGCATTTACTTCTGGGTAACGCTTAAGCGCTTCTGTTACAGCTTTCACGTAGAAAGACATGAAGCCTAAACGAATACCGTGACGCTCTTCGAACTGATCTTTGTACTGCTTACGAAGGTCCATGATTGGTTTCATGTTCACTTCGTTAAACGTCGTTAGCATTGCCGTGTTGTTCTTCGCCTCTAGCAGACGGTTAGCGACTGTCTTACGCAGGCGAGTCATTGGAACACGTTTTTGGCTACGAGCCGCTGCCGGCACGTCAACCACTGCTGGTGCTTCTTCTTTTGGCGCAGTTTTAGCGTTCGCAAGATGCGCTTCAATATCTTCGCGCGTAATACGACCACCAACGCCAGTGCCTTTCACTTGGCTTGCTTCTAAGCCATGCTCAGCCAATAAACGACGTACTGCTGGGCTTAGTGCATCATTGCTTTCTTCGCTAAGCGCAGCTTTATGACGTTTATCAGGAGATGCTTCCGTACCTTCTGTTTTGTCTGCGGTAGGCTCACCTGCAACTGCACCTGGCTTCAATTTAGCAATGATTTGTTTAGAAAGTACTGTCGCACCTTCTTCTTCAACGATAGCTTCCAAAACGCCTGCTTCCGGAGCTGGCACTTCTAGCACGACTTTGTCTGTCTCGATGTCAACCAAAACCTCGTCACGCTCTACTGCGTCGCCTGGTTGTTTGTGCCATGTCGCTACGGTTGCATCAGCAACTGATTCAGGTAAATCTGGAACCAGAATTTCAATTGTCATATCTGTTTCTTCCTTTAACTTCTAGTTCTTAATTCGAAGTTTTTGAGTTCACGTTCAGAGCGTCTTCAACCAACGCTTTTTGTTGTTTCAAGTGCACCGACATGTAGCCAACTGCTGGCGAAGCAGAAGCTGGGCGACCTGCGTATTTAAGATCTGCACCTGCAGGAATAGCGGCACGGAAGTTGTGTTGGCTACAGTACCAAGCACCTTGGTTCTGAGGCTCTTCCTGACACCACACGAAGTCTTCAACGTTAGTGTATTGAGCAATCGCTGCTTGTACTTCTTCCATCGGGAATGGATAAAGCTGCTCGATACGCACGATAGCGACATCGTCTTGCTCGTTGTTACGGCGCTGCTCCAGTAGGTCAAAATAAACCTTACCTGAACAGAACACGACTCGTTTTACTTTGCTTGGGTCTAAATCATCTACTTCTGGAATTGCAGATTGGAATGTACCGTCCGCTAAGTCTTCAATTGTCGAAGTACATAGGGGATGGCGCAGCAAAGATTTTGGCGACATAACAATCAGAGGTCGACGCATTGGGCGTACAACTTGACGACGAATCATGTGGTATACCTGAGCCGGTGTTGAAGGAACTACAACCTGCATATTTTGCTCAGCACACAACTGAAGGTAACGCTCTAGACGTGCAGAGGAGTGCTCAGGGCCTTGACCTTCGTAACCGTGAGGTAAAAGCATTGTGAGACCACATAAGCGTGCCCATTTCTGCTCACCTGACGAGATGAATTGGTCAATCACAACCTGCGCGCCGTTGGCAAAGTCACCAAACTGCGCTTCCCAGATAGTCAAACCACCTGGCTCTGCTGTTGCGTAACCGTATTCAAATGCCAATACCGCTTCTTCTGACAGTACTGAGTCAAACACTTGGAATGGACCCTGATTGTCATGAATATTCGCTAATGGAATGTACGTACTTGCATCTGTTTGGTTATGAAGAACCGAGTGACGGTGGAAGAAAGTACCACGACCCGAATCCTGACCAGAAAGGCGAATACGCTTACCATCATCAACTAATGTTGCATACGCCAATGTTTCGGCCATACCCCAGTCGATTGCTTTTTCACCGGTCATCATTGCTAGGCGATCGTTGTAAAGCTTATTAACACGGCTTTGCAGTTTATGGCTTTCTGGATACTGACAAAGACGATTACCCAACTCGATAAGACGCGTCTTGTCATATTTTGAATCCCACTCCATATCCCATTCATGCCCTAAGTAAGGGGACCAGTCTACAGAGTGCAACGCCATTGGACGCCATTCTTTAACCACCACTTCACCGCGGTCTAATGCGTCGCGGTACTCATTGACTAACTGAGTCGCTGTCTCGATATCTGATTCGTTTTTATCGATCAGAATATCCGCATACAATTTGCGTGGTGTAGGGTGTTTTTTGATTTTTTGGTACATCAAAGGCTGAGTCGCGTTTGGCTCATCGGCCTCGTTGTGACCGTGGCGACGGTAACACACCAAATCAATCACGACATCGCGCTTGAACTCGTTGCGGTAATCCAAAGCAATACGAGTAACAAAAGCAACTGCTTCTGGGTCATCGGCATTCACATGGAAGATTGGCGCCTGAACCATCTTAGCGATATCTGTACAGTACATCGTTGAACGCGTGTCACGAGGGTTAGACGTCGTAAAGCCAACTTGGTTGTTAATAACGATACGCACCGTACCACCGACTTGGAAACCACGAGCCAGTGACATGTTGAACGTTTCGGCAACCACACCCTGACCAGCGATTGCAGAGTCACCGTGGATAGTGATAGGAAGCACTTTGCTACCTTGATTATCACCCAAGCGATCTTGACGTGCTCGCACCGACCCCATGACTACTGGGTTGACGATTTCTAGATGCGATGGGTTAAATGCAAGAGCTAAGTGAACATCACCACCTGGGGTAGCAAAGTCGGCAGAGAAACCTTGGTGATATTTCACATCACCCGTGCCCCAAGTTTCGTCGTGTTTACCGGCAAACTCATCGAACAGATCTTGAGGCTTCTTACCAAGCACGTTCACCAGCATGTTCAAACGACCACGGTGAGCCATACCGATAACCACTTCACGCATCCCACTTGTTCCCGCGTGACGGATCAACTCTTTCGTCATCGGAATCAGTGCGTCACCACCTTCTAGAGAGAAACGTTTTGCACCTGGGAATTTCGCCCCGAGGTAACGCTCCAAACCTTCAGCGGCTGTTAGCTCTTCTAGGAATGTGCGCTTCTCATCTTTGTTGAATGATGGCTGGCCTACGACAGACTCAAGACGTTGTTGGATCCAACGTTTTTGCTCTGTGTCAGTCATGTGCATGTATTCAGCACCGATGGAACCGCAGTAAGTTTTGTTGAGGGCTTCATAGATGTCTTTCAACTTCATGGTTTCTTGCCCAACAGCAAAAGAACCTACGTTGAAAGTTTCTTCGAAGTCATCTTCGGTAAGATTATGAAAAGCAGGGTCTAACTCCGCCACGGTTGGGCGTTGCCATAGACCTAGTGGGTCTAATTCTGCAGCTTCATGTCCGCGGAAACGGTATGCGTTGATTAGCTGTAGAACTTTTACTTGTTTTGCATCGACATCTGGGTCACTAACTTGGACATTGTAATGCTTTGTTTCTCTAGCGAGTCGACGGAAGTAGTCACGGACACGTGAATGTGGTTGTTCTGCCACTTCTTCTGACGGCTTAGGTAAGCCTTCAAAAACACGTTTCCACTCCTCACTTACCAGATCGGGATCACTTAGATACAGTTCGTAGAGGTCCTCTACATACGTTGCATTGGCGCCAGCCAAGTGTGAAGACTCGAGCCATGCCTTCATCACGCCGTTGTGCATATTTTCCCTTAACCAGTAGTTTTCACGTTTGCTTCGGTCTTTGCCGAGCTATAAGAGCCGACCAGAACTAGTCGGCAATTTTTGTATTCTTTACTCGAAATATTCTTGAAGCAGTGAAGCGGTCATATCGGGTGATCCGCAACACTGCGACATTCCTAAGAGCGAGTAAATTAAACCGAGCGATTAACCAGCATCGACTTAATATGGCCGATGGCTTTCGTCGGATTTAATCCCTTAGGACAAACACTTACACAATTCATGATGCCATGGCAACGAAAAACGCTAAATGCATCATCAAGATCAGACAAACGTTCATCTGTTGCCGTATCGCGGCTATCAATTAGCCAACGGTACGCCGCAAGAAGACCAGCTGGACCGATGAATTTGTCAGGGTTCCACCAGAATGATGGGCAAGACGTTGTACAACATGCACACATGATACATTCGTACAATCCATCTAAATGCGCACGGTCATCAGGCGATTGTAGGTTCTCGCGTGATGGTGGTAATGCACCATCATCAATCAAGAATGGTTTAACTTTCGCATAGTTATCATAGAACTGCGTCATGTCAACGATAAGATCGCGCACGACAGGTAACCCTGGCAGTGGACGAATAACTATCTTATCGCCTTGTAGAGCAGATAACGGTGTGATACACGCTAGACCATTTTTACCATTCATGTTCAAACCATCAGAACCACATACCCCTTCACGGCATGAGCGACGGAACGCGATGCTTGGATCTTGCTCTTTTAGCAGAATCAATGCATCAAGCACCATCATGTCTGAGCCTTCGTCTACCTCAAGGGTATACTCTTTCATGTAAGGCTTGGTATCCACATCCGGATTGTAACGGTATAAAGAGAAGTTCAATTTCATAGTCGTATCCTCCCTTTAGTATGTACGTACTTTCGGCGGGAAAGCTTCACGATGTGTTGGCGTCATGTTCACATCACGCTTAGTCATCGCTTCTGTTTCCGGGTTGTAGATAGAGTGGCATAGCCAGTTCTCATCATCACGCTCAGGGAAATCGAAACGAGCATGTGCGCCACGGCTTTCAGTACGGTAGTTCGCCGCTACGGCTGTAGAGAATGCTGTTTCCATCAAGTTGTCTAGCTCTAGACACTCAATACGTTGCGTGTTGAATTCTGAAGACTTGTCCGCTAGATGTGCATCTTTCAGACGTTCGCGAATCACTTTCAACTCTTCTAGGCCCGTTGCCATTGCATCGCCTTCACGGAATACCGAGAAGCTGTTTTGCATGCAAGCTTGTAGGTCTTTACGGATTTGAACTGGATCTTCACCGCCAGTACTATTTTCCCAACGCATGGTACGCGCTAGAGATGCTTCAATATCAGATTCAGTTGCAGGGCGTGCCTCAGCTTGCGCTGCGAGCGTTTCGCCAAGGTGCAAGCCAGTCGCGCGACCAAATACGACTAAGTCTAGTAATGAATTGCCGCCTAGACGGTTTGCTCCGTGTACTGATACAGAAGCAATCTCACCACATGCATATAGACCTTGTACTTCCATCTCGCTGCCGTCAGCCTTTTGCTTGATTGCTTGACCAGACACTTGAGTCGGTACACCACCCATCATGTAGTGACAGGTTGGAATTACTGGAATTGGCTCTTTCACTGGATCAACGTGCGCGAAAGTACGAGACAGCTCACAAATACCAGGCAGACGTGACTCAAGCACTTCTTTACCAAGGTGATCCAACTTCAGCTTAATGTGTGGACCCCAAGGGCCATCACAACCGCGGCCTTCGCGGATTTCGATCATCATTGAACGAGCAACTACGTCACGACCAGCAAGGTCTTTCGCGTTTGGAGCATAACGTTCCATGAAGCGTTCGCCATCTTTATTTAGAAGGTAACCACCTTCACCACGACAACCTTCTGTTACAAGAACACCTGCACCAGCGATACCCGTTGGGTGGAACTGCCACATTTCCATGTCTTGCATAGGTACACCCGCACGCAATGCCATACCTACACCGTCACCAGTGTTGATGTGTGCGTTAGTGGTCGACGCGTAAATACGACCTGCGCCACCTGTTGCTAGAATCGTTGCTTTTGATTTGAAGTAACAGATTTCGCCTGTTTCCATACAAATCGCAGTACAGCCCATTACGGCGCCGTCTTGGTTTTTCACCAAGTCTAGTGCATACCATTCCGAGAAAATGGTGGTTTTGTGTTTCACATTTTGTTGGTAAAGCGTATGAAGAAGCGCGTGACCTGTACGGTCCGCAGCTGCTGCTGTACGTGCGGCTTGCTCACCACCAAATTCTTTTGACTGACCACCGAATGGACGTTGGTAGATAGTACCATTATCAAAACGAGAGAATGGAAGACCCATTTTTTCTAGTTCGATAACGGACTCAGGGCCATTCTTACACATGTATTCAATCGCATTTTGGTCACCGATGTAATCGGAACCTTTAACGGTATCGTACATGTGCCATTGCCAATCGTCTTTGTGCGAGTTACCCAGAGCAACGGTAATACCGCCCTGTGCAGACACAGTATGAGAACGTGTTGGAAATACTTTTGACAACAAAGCACATGATAGGCCTTGTTCTGAAATTTGTAGTGCAGCGCGCATACCTGCACCACCAGCGCCGATTACTACGGCGTCAAACTCACGAACTGGAATAGACACTTACGCACCCCACAGAATAAATAGACCAGAGAAGACATAGCCGAATAGCACGGCAATAACACCAAGTTGCAGTGCGCCACGAAGTTTCGCGCACTTAATGTAATCCGTTAATACCTGCCATAAACCGACCCATGCGTGGATCAGGATCGAGACAAGTGCCAACATGGTGAATACTTTAGTGAAGGTACCACCAAAGAATTGGGTCCAAGATGCGTAAGAGATATCTGAAAATGCACAGAAGCTAATCAGATAAATCGTGTATAGCGTCATAATGATTGCAGTTGCACGAATCAGTAGGAAATCGTGTACACCATTACGACCAAATGAAGATACGTGTTTTACCATACCAAGATCCCCGCCAATAATGATAATACTGCTGTTGCACCAAACGCGACTTTAGCGCTCATCGTGCCAGAATCTAGCTCTTCAAAGTGACCTAGATCCATCAACAAGTGACGGATACCACCTGCAATGTGGTAGGCAAGTGCAGTAAGAATTCCCCACAGGATGAATTTTACGAAGAAGCTATCGACGATGTCAGCGGCTTCCATAAAACCCATTGGGGATGACAGAGAAATGGACAGTAACCACAGTAGTATACCCACCGCAACAAACGTAATTACCCCAGACACACGGTGTAGGATGGATGCGATTGCTGTGATAGGAAAGTGGATGGTCTGTAAATCTAAATTAACAGGTCTTGACTTTCTTTCTTTCACGGGCTTGCTCACTCAGCTCCATTGAGCATTTATTGTTATAACCAATTTCAGCTTCCAAACGTACAAAAGTTAACATCTATTTAACAAATATCGCGAGTAACCACCCAGATAATTGTAAACAACTTGTTAACAATCGGAGTCCAGCAACAAACCTCACTCTTTGTTTCTAGCCCCGAATTTATAAGGATTTAACTAAAATTTTCTTAGCCAATATACGGCGAGCAACATTCTAATACAATTGGTGTAACAAATTATGCTACATAGAACAGATTTTTAACGATTTTCATGAGAAAAATCATAACAAGTGCACACAAAGATGGAGAAAAATTGACTTTAAGCTTTAACAACAGTACAAAAATGGCACATAAACATCCTGGACGGATTAAATAATAAACAAAGGAGATTGTTATGGCGGATAAGAAAGCGACCCTTCATGTTGAAGGTCAAGCGCCAATCGAACTGCCAATTATGGACGGTACGCTAGGTACACCTGTAATTGACGTTCGTAAGCTGGGAGCCAATGGTTACTTTACTTTTGACCCAGGTTTTCTTGCCACTGCATCTTGTGAATCATCAATCACGTACATCGATGGCGGCAAAGGTATTCTTTTGCACCGCGGTTTCCCGATTGATCAATTAGCCAATAACGCAGATTACTTAGAAGTATGTTACATCCTTCTTTATGGTGAAGCCCCTACCCGAGAACAATACGAGCAATTCAAGACGACCGTAACGCGTCATACTATGGTCCACGAGCAAATCGCAAGCTTTTTCCATGGCTTCCGACGTGATGCTCACCCGATGGCAGTAATGTGTGGTGTAGTCGGTGCACTTGCAGCCTTCTACCACGACTCTCTTGACATCAACAACGACGAGCACCGTGAGATCGCGGCGTACCGTCTGCTATCGAAGATGCCGACACTGGCTGCAATGTGTTACAAATACTCTATCGGTCAGCCATTTATCTACCCACGCAACGATTTGAGCTACGCAGAAAACTTCCTACACATGATGTTCGCAAACCCTTGCGAAGAGTATGAAGTAAACCCTGTCGTTGCGCGTGCGATGGATAAAATCTTCACGCTACACGCGGATCACGAACAGAATGCGTCGACGTCAACTGTACGTCTAGCTGGCTCTTCTGGTGCTAACCCATTTGCATGTATTGCCGCTGGTATTGCATCACTTTGGGGACCTGCTCACGGTGGTGCAAACGAAGCGTGCTTGAGAATGCTAGAAGAGATTGGCAGCGTCGATAACATCCCTGAGTATGTAGACCGCGCGAAAGACAAAGATGACCCATTCCGCTTAATGGGCTTTGGTCACCGCGTTTATAAAAACTACGATCCACGTGCGACAGTAATGCGCGAAACGTGTCATGAAGTTCTCAAAGAGCTAAACATTCAAGACCCTCTACTAGATGTAGCAATGGAACTTGAGCGCATTGCGCTTTCTGATGAGTACTTCGTTTCTAAGAAGCTGTACCCGAACGTAGACTTCTACTCAGGTATCATTCTTAAAGCGATTGGTATTCCAGTTTCTATGTTTACGGTTATCTTCGCGATTTCTCGTACCATCGGCTGGATTGCTCACTGGAACGAAATGCACAGCGATCCACTGAACCGCATCGGTCGTCCTCGTCAGCTATACACTGGTGAGACACAGCGTGAGTTTTCTCCACTTCACGAACGTGAATGATATTTTTAGTTAGAAGAGAAACAAAAGGGTTGAGATTTTGTCTCAACCCTTTTTCTTTTCAGCGTCTCACGTTATGAATAGCGAACACTAAACCGGATTATCAATATCGATAAACTCCACATGTAGGCCGTATTCATCCGCTAGCCATTTTCCTAAAGCCTGAACACCATAACGCTCAGTAGCATGATGACCTGCAGCAAAGTAATGAATGTCCATTTCTCGCGCAGTATAGGTTGTACGCTCAGAAATTTCGCCAGAGATAAACGCATCTAATCCGTGTTGTACAGCAAGCTCAATAAAATCCTGCCCTCCACCAGTGCACCAACCGACCGTCTCAATCATCTTATCGGTATTCTCTGGAGCAATATGCAGTGGTTCTCTATCAAGAACTTGATTGATCTTGCTCGCAAACTCAGCACCAGACATCGGTTTTTTCAAGCGTCCAAACATGGCTACTGATTGAGGATGTCCTTCAAGTCCACCTTCTACTTCGATTTCAAGTAAGCGAGCTAATTCGGCGTTGTTGCCTAGCTCTGGGTGAATATCCAGAGGAAGGTGATAACCATATAAGTTGATATCGTTTTTGATCAGACTACGAATTCGTTTACCTTTCATACCACGAATTGGCTCAGGTTCACCTTTCCAAAAATAACCGTGATGAACGAGTAATGCGTCTGCATTAAGCTCAATCGCTTTATCGATTAAGGCTTGGGAGGCAGTTACGCCAGTGATAATACGCTTTACGGCTGGCGTCCCTTCTACCTGTAACCCGTTTGGTGCGTAATCTTTAATTAACTGCGGTGACAGTTTGTCATTAAGAATCTGTTCTAGCTTTAAGTTATTCATTATTACTTCCAATTTCTAGCGCATGTAAACCTAAATAACCTCTCGATGAAATCAGACCGAGAGTGTGCAACCTAGTTGATACAACAACGTTTTGACATCTGGCACCTTGATATCATTTAGGTACTTAAAGTGTATCTCGAACCCTAATATCGATGCTAGCCACCCTACCCTCAAAAGCAAATTTAGTTACAATAACAAAGCTTGTCGCCTCACCATACATATAGGGATACGGATGAACCAACTGCAACGCTTTTACCAATGGATCGCCACTTCACCTCCTCTTTTCAAGTTACGCCCTCCGTTTGCAACCTTAGAAGATGTCTCGGTCAAACCTTTGAATAGCTCAGAACAATACAATGGTAATCCGAGATTGGGTTTTTTATATCAGCACCTATGCACTGCGGCTCTTTCTAATTCAGAACGATATCAGATTATTGCCGAAGAAATTCAGTTAAACGACGCTGAAGGTAAGACCATTGGCGCTGTCGATTTGGTATTGAGGAATATAGAATCAAATCAGATAGAACATTGGGAAGTGGCGATTAAGTTTTATCTTCTTTACAACGGCATTTGGTATGGCCCGAATGCTCACGACCAGTTACATGCAAAATTGGATAGAATGCTTACTCATCAGTTGAAAATGAGCGATCGCCCGGAATTTCAAAAAATAATTCCGTTAAACGACGCCCCACAAGAACGTCTATTGATGCAAGGACGACTCTATATTAATCCGTTTACTCCAGAGCCAACTCCTAGCGAGTGCTTGGGTTATGAACTAAATCCAAGTCAGATTAGTGGTTACTGGTGCTACCAGAGCCAATGGGAGTTAATCGGTAAGCCACTTTATCATTTACACAAACCATGCTGGGCGATTGGTACGGACGATTTCTCTCAACCCATTGAAAAACCTTCAGACCGATTTGTACATGCACAAACGGAGGACGGTCAATTCTGGTTTGTGGTACCGGATTCCTGGCCCGGAAACAACTCAGTTCAGGAATATTAAAACGCAAAAGGGTTGATGCTTGCACATCAACCCTTTGTTTTCTAAATCGACTATTGAATGGTTTACAGGCCGGCAGCTGCAAACACTTGATTAACGATCTCTTGTGCTTCTGCTTCGATTTGTTTTAGGTGCTCTTCACCTTTGAAGCTTTCACAGTAAATCTTGTAGATGTCCTCTGTGCCTGATGGACGAGCAGCAAACCAGCCGTTGGCAGTCGTTACTTTTAGACCACCGATTGCAGCACCATTACCAGGCGCATGCGTGAGACGAGCCGTAATTGGATCACCCGCTAGTGTTTCAGCCGCGACCATTTCTGGTGACAATTTCTTCAGTACGTCTTTTTGAGGGCCATTCGCTACAGCTTGAATACGGTTGTATTTCGACTCACCGTGTTTCGCCGCTAGCTCTTCATAGTAGTCTTGTGGGTTCTTACCCGTTACCGCAGTGATCTCTGCCGCTAGAAGACATAACAAGATGCCGTCTTTGTCTGTTGACCAAGGCGTACCATCTTTACGAAGAAAAGATGCCCCGGCACTTTCTTCGCCACCGAAGCCGAATTTACCAGTGTACAGACCATCAACAAACCATTTAAAGCCTACTGGTACTTCACATAGCTCACGACCTAGATCCGCAACAACACGGTCAATCAGTGCACTTGATACTAGTGTTTTACCAACCGCTACATCTTTACCCCATGCGTCACGATGGCGGTATAGGTAGTCGATACAAACGGCTAAGAAGTGATTCGGGTTCATCAAACCTTTTGGCGTAACGATACCGTGACGGTCGTAGTCAGGATCGTTACCAAATGCTAAATCGTATTCGTCTTTCAGTGCCAATAGACCCGCCATTGCGTAAGGAGAAGAACAGTCCATACGTACAACGCCGTCTTTATCGAGAGACATGAATTGGAAAGAAGGATCAATCGCTTCACTTACTAGCGTTAGGTCTAGGTTGTATGCCTGACCAATTTGACGCCAGTAATCGATGCCGCTGCCACCCAATGGATCTACACCAATCTTCAGATTTGCTTTTTGGATTGCTTCCATATCGATAACGTTCACCAGATCATCGATATAGGGTTTAACCAAGTCCATCTCCACAAACAGATCCGATGCTTTTGCTTCTGCTAGTGGTAAGCGTTTAACACCTTGTAAACCTTCGGCAATCAGTGCGTTCGCACGATCTTCGATAGCTTGAGTCAACTCAGCTTCTGCTGGACCACCGTGAGTCGGATTGTATTTGATACCGCCGTCTTGTGGTGGGTTATGAGATGGTGTAATCACAATACCGTCTGCTTTTTCATCGTGCTTGATGTTGTAAGTCAGAATTGCGTGCGAGATACCTGGTGTTGGCGTGTAGCCGTTATCCTGCTGTACGATGACTTTTACGCCATTCGCAATCAAAACTTCAATCACGCTAGAAAATGCAGGTTCAGACAAAGCATGCGTGTCTTTACCGACAAACAAAGGACCTGTGGTCCCTTGCTGGGCACGAACTTCTGCAACCGCTTGAGCAATAGCCAAAATGTGGTTTTCGTTAAATGTATGCTTATCAGCGGTACCACGGTGACCTGATGTGCCGAATTGAACCTTGTGATCGGGGTTCTTAGCATCAGGTTGAAGCAAGAAGTAATTGGCAACAAGTGCCGGAATATTATGAAGATCTTCCTGCTGCGCTTTTTGCCCAGCACGAGGGTGCATAGCCATGTTTGACATCCTTTCTTTAAATACAAATAAAATTAAAAAAGCCTCATAATATCCGCTAACTGCGACACATTATGAGGCTTCTATCAGGTTTCTTAGATTGAACCTGTTACTTTTTCTATTAAGTCAGGTTGGTACCCCATGTGTGTCATCACTTGTTCAACCATCTGTCTTTTACGACTGGTATTGTTGTTCGTGATAACCCAAAACGGTGTGCCAGGAATGGCTTTTGGCTTGGTCGTGTTGCCATTTGCCAACAAGGTTTCTTCATTATCTGCAAAGTACACGCGTTTGCGTCCCTTTACATTCGTAGCCTGCGCGAAACCTTCTGGATTTAATTTATGTAAGGTCGATAGTACTAACATAAAGCGATCAATCGCTTTTTTTAGACCGGCAAACTCATCAGAAATAAGCAGCGAACGCATTTCTTTCACTACATCAACAGATTCCGTTTTACCCGCATCTTTACTTACTACAATCCCTTGTGGCTTCTCTACTACAGGCGCGGCTTCAGCTTCCTGCAACTGACCATCAAGGTTTAAAAGGCGTCGCAAAATATCCGAGGCGCTTTCACCGATATGCTTAGTTTGGCTAGCAATGTAACGGTATAGATCCTCATCAACCTCAATTGTTTTCATTCGCTTTTCACATTCTCAATGTTTAAACTCTGGGGGATTATAACGAGATCCTCTCGGATACTCCACGTTAAACCCATCACGAATAAGATAAAATGTCAGCATTACTCAACTATAAGCAGGAAGGCCAAGGCCAAACAGTTGTTTTGATTCACGGATTGTTTGGTAGTTTAAGTAATCTGGGTCTACTAGCCCGCGATCTTATTAAAGATCACACGGTGATCAGTATTGATCTGAGAAATCACGGCCTCTCTTTTCACTCAAACATTCATAATTACGCCGACATGGCAAAAGATGTGGCACAACTCCTACAACACTTAAATGTTGATCCATCTATTATTATTGGGCATTCAATGGGTGGAAAGGTCGCGATGACACTGGTGGACATTGCTCCAGAGCTCGTCAAACAGTTGGTTGTACTCGACATGGCACCTGTCGCCTACACAGCGAACCGTCACGACAATGTGTTTAACGGTTTACACGCCGTAATTAACGAAAAGCCAGCAAGCCGTCAACAAGCGATGGATATCCTAGCTCAACATGTTGAGCTCGACGGTGTAAGACAATTTCTCTCTAAGTCACTATACAAAAATGGCGATAAAATGGACTGGCGGTTTAACGTACCGAGCCTTTTTGAGAATTACGCACAAATTATCGGCTGGCAGGAAATTGCCCCAACAGACATACCCACTCTGTTTGTTAAAGGTGGTGATTCCGATTACTTAATGCCAGAGCACCAACCTGCGGTGCAAAAACAGTTCAAACAAGCAAAAGCACATATTATCGCTAATACTGGCCACTGGCTTCACGCCGAAAAACCGGCTGAAGTAATGAGAGTCATTCGGAAATACATTTCGAGTTAACAAATTCGAAAAGCAACAATAGATTATTGAAATAACCCTTCTTGTAGTGCATTAACTTTACCGTTTAACAGTGGTATAGTGCGCCCAAGATTTTTCGGCATGAAGGGCTAAAATGCTTTACGACTATATGGATATGCTCGAGTCTATTGGGCTCGATCTTCTTTTTGCTGCTATCTTCTTTTTCATCGGGATGGCGATAAAAGATGTGCTAAAGCAAGGCAATGTACCTGTTTTTGGTCGTCGTATTGTGTGGTTAGTCCTTTTCCTAGGCTGTGCTGGCTTTATTGCAAAAGGTGTAATTCAGCTAACTTGGGAAGGCTCTGGGTTAGGTTAAACCCTTAGTACCATCGCCAATAACAAACAATGTAAAGGTATAGACTCTATGGCAAGTGTAGGTATCTTCTTCGGTAGCGACACAGGTAATACTGAAGCCGTTGCAAAGATGATTCAAAAGCAACTAGGTAAGCATCTAGTTCACGTTCAAGACATCGCGAAAAGCAGCAAAGAAGACATTGATAACTTCGATCTTCTTCTTCTAGGTATCCCAACTTGGTACTACGGCGAAGCACAATGTGATTGGGATGATTTCTTCCCTGAACTTGAGCAAATCGACTTCTCTACTAAGCTAGTGGCTATCTTTGGCTGTGGCGACCAAGAGGACTACGCAGAGTACTTCTGTGACGCGATGGGCACAGTACGTGATATCGTTGAGTCTAAAGGTGGCACAATTCTTGGCCATACTTCAACAGAAGGCTACGAATTTGAAGCGTCTAAAGCACTTGTTGAAGGTGACGACAGCCAATTCGTAGGTCTATGTATCGATGAAGACCGTCAACCGGAACTGACTGACGAACGTGTTGAGAACTGGGTTAAACAGATTTACGAAGAAATGTGTTTAGCTGAGCTTGAAGGCTAAATAAATCGAATTATACAAAGACCTCCGATTGGAGGTCTTTTTGTATATTTTCACAAAGCATCGGTGAGCACTTCCTCTTCGCGATACTGAGGTTTCTTTCTTACATAAAGCTTGCGTTGAACCTCTGAAACCACATTCCCCTGCTTATCTTTTACATGGGTAATAAATTCAGGAAAACACTTTTCTCCATTCCGTGTCATTTGATAAATGTTTTCTAGCATTCCTTCAGTGACCTCAAATTCTGCAAATAAATCACTTTGCCCTGGCTTAATAAAGTTAATACTCGCCTCTTTATCCCACACGTAATACTCCTCGCGTAGAATCCCCATCAGCATCAACGAGTAAATGGGATCAGTTAAAGAGAAAATACTGCCACCATACTGAGTACGATTGGCGTTTTTATTCCACCAGCGAAGTTTCAAACGCACCTTGACGGTACGAAAGTCTTCAGAAATATGTAAGATTTTAATACCAGCGCCCCAAAAAGGTGGCCAAATATTGAGTGCGAATTTTACAATTCCTGGTTTGTATATCTTCGCAAGTCGCTTATTCATCGCAGTCCGTGCCCTCTCTAAGCTCAATGTTACATAATTGTAACTGGTCAGATCTGTAATATAATCGACCTATTTCTAATTTACAAAAAGATTCTATTAACCCTTTGAAGTTCGTGGTTTAATGTTCTGAGCGCTTATCCTATAATGGTAGGAAGATTGAATTCTGTTAAATCGCTGCAGATGATCCAACGGGAAAGTATATGTCAGATAATAATCAGGCGCTGAAGGATGCGGGTTTAAAAGTAACCCTTCCAAGGCTAAAAATTCTAGAAGTACTTCAGCAGCCAGACTGCCAGCACATCAGTGCTGAAGATTTGTACAAAAAGTTGATTGATCTAGGTGAAGAGATTGGCCTAGCAACTGTTTACCGAGTTCTAAACCAATTCGATGATGCTGGTATTGTAACTCGTCACCACTTTGAAGGTGGTAAGTCAGTCTTCGAATTATCGACTCAACATCACCACGACCATCTAGTGTGCCTAGACTGTGGTGAGGTAATTGAATTTTCTGACGATCTTATTGAAGAACGTCAAAAAGAGATTGCAGCTAAGTACAATGTCACGCTAACAAACCACAGCTTATACTTGTACGGCAAGTGCAGTGATGGTGGTTGTAAAGACAATCCAGATGCACACAAACCAAAAAAATAACGGTTTGTTGATTTAAAATAAACGTCAGCTCATGCTGGCGTTTTTTGTTTCTGAGGGCGATATCTTTCAATAGCTGAATTGCCGTACCAACTTTTGTAAAGCGTCGATTAGACTTACCAATTCAAACCTTAATAAACATCATTGTTTTGCTTCCAAACCCCGAACATTTATCAAACGTCCCTCGTTCTTAAGCAACTCCCTACACTACCTATAACCGCCGCATTACGATAATGAGAATAAAAAAATGCCAGCATTTGCTGGCATTTCTATCGATTTTTGCATTAATCGAGATTATTGGTTCTCAATTTTTGCCCAAGTATCACGTAGGCCAACCGTGCGGTTGAATACTAGTTTATCTGCTGAAGAATCTTTCGAGTCTGCGCAGAAGTAACCCATACGCTCAAACTGGTAGCCTTTTTCTGCTTCTGCTGACGCTAAGCTAGGCTCTACAAAACCATTGATCACAACTAATGATTCAGGGTTGATTGTAGAAGCAAAGTCTTCTGCTGCACCCGGGTTTGGAACCGTAAATAGACGATCGTACAGACGGATTTCCGCTGGTAATGCTTTATCAGCTGATACCCAATGAATCACACCTTTTACTTTACGGCCATCAGCCGGGTTCTTACCTAGTGTGTCTGCATCGTAAGAACAGAAGATAGTCGTGATGTTGCCTTCGGCATCTTTTTCAACGCGCTCTGCTTTGATCACGTAAGCACCACGTAAGCGAACTTCTTTACCTAGCACTAAACGCTTGTACTTTTTGTTCGCCTCTTCACGGAAGTCTTCACGCTCAATCCACAACTCTCGAGTGAATGGTACTTCACGCACACCCATCTCTGGTTTGTTTGGGTGATTAGCAACCGTCAAGTTTTCTACTGCACCTTCTTCAAAGTTTTCGATAACAACTTTAACAGGATCCAGCACAGCCATTGCACGCGGAGCGTTCTCGTTTAGGTCATCACGAATACAAGATTCTAGTGAGCTAAACTCGATCATATTTTCTTGCTTCGTTACACCAATACGCTTACAGAACTCACGGATAGATGCTGGCGTGAAGCCACGACGACGCAGACCTGAGACTGTTGGCATACGTGGGTCATCCCAACCGTTAACCAGTTTTTCAGTGACGAGTTGATTAAGCTTACGCTTAGACATCACTGTGTACTCAAGGTTTAAGCGACTGAACTCGTATTGATGCGGACGGCTTTCGATCGTGATGTTGTCCAGAACCCAGTCGTACAGACGACGGTTATCCATAAACTCAAGCGTACAGATAGAGTGTGTAATGCCTTCTAATGCATCAGAGATACAGTGTGTGAAGTCGTACATTGGGTAAATGCACCACTTATCACCAGTTTGGTGGTGCGTAGCAAAACGCACACGGTATAAAACTGGATCGCGCATAACCATGAATGAAGAACCCATGTCAATCTTGGCACGAAGACACGCTTTACCTTCTTCAAATTCACCAGCGCGCATTTTTTCAAATAACGCTAAGTTCTCTTCAACAGAACGGTCACGGTATGGGCTTGGTTTACCTGGCGCCTTTAGCGTGCCACGGTATTCACGAATCTGCTCTGGACTTAGCTCATCTACGTACGCTAAGCCTTTGTTAATCAATTCAATTGCATATTCGTAAAGCTTATCGAAGTAGTTTGATGAGTAACATACTTCACCACTCCACTCAAAGCCCAACCAGTTTACATCTTTCTTGATAGACTCAACGTATTCGATGTCTTCTTTTTCAGGGTTCGTATCGTCGAAACGTAGATTACATTGACCCTGGTAGTCCTGAGCAATACCGAAGTTCAAACAGATAGACTTAGCATGACCGATATGCAGGTAGCCATTTGGCTCCGGCGGGAATCGAGTATGCACGCTAGTGTGTTTACCATCCGCTAGATCTTTATCAATGATCTGGCGAATAAAGTTTGATGGACGAGCATCAGCTTCACTCATCTATAGCACCTCAAAAATATTAGTATTGTCAGAGAAAACGGAACTCTGCATCCAAGTATGGTTTTGCAGAGTACATTGTTTCTAATGATCCACAATTCTAAGCAATTAGACAACAATAACTCGCGCTAAAACGACAATATTTATCGAGTTAGTGCGAAAGCACAGCAGATTCAAAGTGCCAAAACAAAAAAAGACCTCCCGAGGGAGGTCTTAGTCAGATATCAGTTCGATGTAATTAAGGCAGTTTTACATTCGATAGGTCTTCATTAGCACCGATTGCTTTCATTTCGCCAGCAACGATTTCAGCTAGAGGACCAAGGATAACTTGAAGGTTGTTTTCACCAAGTTTAACCACACCTTTCGCACCCAATTTCTTCAGTACTTCCTCATCAGCGACTGAACGATCTTTTAGCGTTAAGCGTAGTCGAGTGATACATGCGTCGATTGAAGTTAGGTTGTCATGACCGCCAAGTGCTTTTAAGTATTGGCGAGCTAGGTCACCACTTTTCTTCTCACCAGCAGGCGCTGCTGCTTCGCTGTCGTCATCTTCACGACCAGGCGATTTCAAGTTGAATGCGCGGATTGCGAAGCTGAATGTGAAGAAGTATAGAGCACCAAAGCCAAGACCAACTGCACCAAGTAGTAGCGGTTTAGTTGCTAGACCGTAGTTCAACAAGTAGTCAATTAGACCAGCTGAGAATGTGAAGCCGTGTAGCGTACCAAGCATGTTAGCAACAACTAGCGACAGACCAGTGAACACTGCGTGAATAGCGTATAGTGCAGGCGCTAGGAATACGAACATGAACTCTAGAGGCTCTGTGATACCAGTTAGGAATGAACAGAATGCAACAGAGAACAATGCACCACCAACTTGGCTGCGTTTCTCAGCAGGAGCCGCTAGGTACATAGCAAGCGCCGCACCAGGTAGACCGAACATCATTACTGGGAAGAAACCGTTCATGAACACACCAGCGCTCTTATCGCCGCCGAAGAAACGGTGTAGGTCACCAGATTTAACTGTTTCAGTTACTTCCTTCACTGTTGCAGTGATTTCAGGAGTGACAGAGTTAGCGAATTCAAATGTATGAGTTTGACCAGCCACAAGCGTTTTCGCTAGCACAGGATCCACACACAGTTGTTGTAGAGCAGGAAGCGCTTGACCCGCAGCATTTGCACCAGTTACTAGCACTTCTTGACAAGACCCCATACCAAACCAGAAGAATGAGTTAAGTACGTGGTGTAGACCTACAGGAATAAGGGCTCGGTTCAGTGTACCGTAGATAAACTGACCAATAGCGCCAGAAGTTGAGATGCCATGAGCAAGCGCATCTAGACCACCTTGAATTGTTGGCCATACAATGCCACCAACTGCACCAGCAACTAAAGCGAATAGACCTGCCATAATCGGCACTAAACGTTTACCAGAGAAGAAAGCAAGCCACTCAGGAAGACGTGTAGCATGGAAAGCGTTGTAAGAGTGGCCAGCAATAATACCTGCGATGATACCACCAAAGAACGACATGTTTACTGATGCATCAATTGTTGACGCTGTCGCTGTCAGTACAAAGTACGCAACTGCACCAGCAAGGCCAGCTGCACCTTGACCGTCTTTAGATAGACCGATCGCAATACCAAGGCCAAACAACAATGGAAGGTTAGAAAAGATTGAGTTACCTGCTTGTGCCATAAATGCGATGTCAAAAACATCCGGCTGGCCCAAGCGCAGTAACAAGCCTGCGATTGGCAAAGTCGCAATAGGAAGCATAAGAGCTTTACCTAACTTCTGCGCGTATCCGAGAATATTCACCTTAAGTTCCCCCTATAGGATTAGATGTTATGTTGAATGACTTATTTCAGTCGTCCAATTTAGTCATCCTCAGTTTATGACATTAATTTTGCTCCGCAAATTAAAAGCTCACCGTTTGTGATCATAATCACCACAATTTGCCCTTTCGGAAGGTTTTTGCTAGCGAGATCATAAAACTTATTTTATTATACGAAAAAATGGCGTTTTAAAGATAATATTCTCGCACTTTATGCAAGGCAGAATCAGTGTTATTTTGGTATCTAGGCGGGTAAATCACTGTAACTTTGCTCTGAAAAAGAATCATAAAAAACCATACAATTATTACTTTTCAGTTAGTTACTATGACAATAACATCGATAAAACGCGACTTGCTGTATGTGACTCGTTATCTAATTCAGTGATACAAACTAAGTACCCATATGACTAAAGCAGTCTCCACTTAGGTAACGATATAGAAATTGAATTCTCATCTATAAGGACTAGCTGACTATGTACGCGCTAAGTAACTGTAAAATTTATACCGGTAGTGATGTTCTTACCGATCATGCGGTCATCATCGAAAACGACCTTATTCAATCTATTGTGCCGGTTGCAGAGCTACCTCAGGGCATCGAAGTGAAAGACCTCGCAGGCGCAAACCTAAGTCCGGGCTTTATCGACCTACAACTGAATGGCTGTGGCGGTGTAATGCTAAACGATGCAATCACACCGGAAACCATGCAAATCATGCACGAAGCAAACCTCAAGTCCGGCTGTACTAGCTTCTTACCAACGCTCATTACTTCATCAGACGAAGATATGCGAACTGCAATTTCTGCCGCTCGTGAATATCATAACCAATATCAAAACCAATCACTTGGTCTACACCTAGAAGGCCCTTATCTTAACGTCGCGAAAAAAGGTATCCACAACGTCGATTTTATTCGCCCGTCAGATGAAAGCATGATTGATCTGATCTGCGCAAACGCCGACATCATCGCTAAAGTAACGCTTGCACCAGAGCAAAACGATCCAGAGCATATTGCACGATTAAAAGCAGCCGGCATCGTAGTTTCTATTGGTCATACGAATGCGACCTACGCCGAAGCGCGTAAAGGCTTTGAAGCAGGTATTACTTTTGCCACACACCTATTTAATGCGATGACACCTATGGTTGGTCGTGAACCTGGAGTTGTTGGTGCAATTTATGATACGCCTGACGTTTATGCTGGCATTATTGCTGATGGTTTCCACGTAGACTACGCAAACATCCGAATTGCTCATAAAATCAAAGGTGAAAAGCTTGTTTTGGTGACGGATGCCACAGCTCCAGCAGGTGCTAACATTGATCACTTTATTTTTGTCGGTAAGAAAGTATATTACCGAGATGGTAAGTGTGTTGATGAAAACGGCACACTAGGCGGCTCAGCTTTGACAATGATAGAAGCAGTTCAGAATTCAGTTGAGCACGCGGGGATCGCTTTAGACGAAGCTCTACGAATGGCCACGTTATACCCAGCAACTGCAATTGGTGTTGAGGATCGTCTTGGCCGAGTTCGAAAAGGGATGGTTGCAAACCTAACCATTTTCGATCGTGACTTCAAAGTAAAAGCGACGGTTGTTAACGGACAATACGAGCAAAATTAAGCATGAATGGCGGACAGATTGGTAATGTAGATTTAGTAAAACAGCTTAACAGCGCTGCGGTATATAGGCTGATTGATCAGCAAGGTCCTATCTCCCGTATTCAAGTCGCAGATGTGAGCCAGCTCGCACCTGCTAGTGTTACCAAAATAACCCGCCAACTTTTAGAGCGCGGCCTTATTAAAGAGGTCGCCCAGCAAGCTTCAACTGGTGGTCGTCGTGCAATCTCTCTGACCACCGAAGTCAAACCCTTCCACTCTATTGCGGTTCGTTTAGGTCGAGATTACGTACAATTTTGTTTGTACGATTTAGGTGGCACTGCACTTGCGGAAGATCAACACGAACTGCATTACACCAACCAAGCTGACTTGATCGCTGGGCTTATCGATTTACTTAAAGACTTCGTAAACCGTTGCGAAGACAAAATTGATCAGCTCATCGCAATTGGTATTACGCTACCGGGCCTTGTAAACCCAACAACAGGCGTAGTTGAGTACATGCCGAATACCGATATCGATAATCTGGCGCTGGGTGAAATTGTTGGAGAGAAGTTTAATACCGCATGCTTTGTTGGGAATGACGTACGTGGCATGGCGTTAGCGGAGCACTACTTTGGGGCAAGCCAAGACTGTCAGGACTCCATTTTAGTTAGCGTTCACCGCGGTACTGGCGCAGGTATTATCGTTAACGGCCAGGTTTTTCTTGGCTTTAACCGCAACGTCGGTGAAATTGGTCATATTCAAATCGATCCGCTTGGTGAACAGTGCCAATGTGGGAACTTTGGTTGCTTAGAAACCGTAGCAGCGAACCCAGCCATTATCCAACGAGTAAAACAACTGATTGCTCAAGGCTATGAGTCAAGCTTGACTGACCTTGAAAACATCACGATTGAAGCAGTGTGTCAGCATGCAATGGATGGTGACGAACTTGCAAAGCAGAGTTTAGTGCGAGTGGGTAACCAGTTAGGTAAAGCGATTGCAATTACCGTTAACTTGTTTAACCCTCAGAAAATTGTCATTGCGGGCGACATTACTGCTGCACAAGACATAGTCTTCCCTGCAATTCAACGTAATGTCGAAAATCAATCTCTCAAAACTTTCCATAACGACCTTCCTATCGTGGCTTCACACATTGATAAGCAGCCAACGATGGGCGCATTTGCGATGATTAAACGCGCAATGCTAAACGGAGTTTTGTTACAAAAGTTACTTGAAGACTAAGTTTATACAACTAATTGAGTTACAATCTCGGGCTGTGTTTTCACAGCCCGTTTTTGTATATCAGGAATACAGCTCAACAGTATGGAAATTATTCTAATTACAACAGCTTTTTTAGCTGGCTTTATTGCGCTTAAATGTAGCCTCCCTCCCCTCGTTGGTTTTCTACTGGCAGGATTTGGTTTGCATGCATTTGGCTATCAAAGCAATGACGTTATCGTCACTCTTGCAGATCTTGGTGTCACTCTTCTTCTATTCACGATCGGACTCAAGCTTGATGTCAAAACGCTACTGTCCAAAGAAATATGGGGAGGAGCGACCGCCCACAACATACTGTCTACCGCTTTTTTTGCACTAGCGCTATCAGGTTTAAAACTACTGGGCTTAACTTCGCTCGCCAGTATGGATAGCGGTCAAATCCTACTTTTAGCTTTTGCACTATCGTTCTCCAGTACCGTTTTTGCCGTAAAAGCATTGCAAGAAAAAGGGGAAATGAACGCGACCTACGGCACACTCGCGATCGGTATCTTGGTTATGCAAGATATTTTTGCCGTGGTATTCCTGACTGCTTCAACCGGCAAAGTCCCAGAATGGTATGCCATTGGTTTGTTCGCATTGCCTTTCCTTCGTCCACTATTCTATAAACTGTTAGATAAAGTTGGCCACGGCGAAATGCTGGTGCTGTTCGGTATTTTCTTCGCGCTTGTTGTTGGGGCAGGGCTATTCGAACTGGTCGGAATGAAACCAGACTTGGGCGCGCTGATTTTAGGCATGCTACTCGCTGGCCACCCTAAAGCTTCAGAGCTATCCAAATCGCTATTCAATATGAAGGAGCTGTTCTTAGTCTGCTTCTTTTTAAACATTGGCTTGTCCGCTTCATTGAGCGTCAATGGCGTCGTACTCGCCCTACTATTTATCTTACTGCTGCCAATAAAAGGGCTCTTGTACTTCGTCACGATTAATCACTTTAAGTTTCGAGTACGTACCTCTTTGCTCGCCTCTTTATCGCTGTTCAACTACAGTGAGTTTGGCCTTATAGTCGCAGGGTTGGCCTATAAAATGGGCTGGATGCCAAGCGATATGCTCGCTGCGATTGCGGTTGCGGTGTCTGTGTCCTTTATTATTTCTGCGCCACTTAACCGCCTTAGCCACAAAATTTATCAACACTCCGGCAAGTGGCTGCAAGAGACAGCCGCAGAAAAGCTTAACCAGCGTGACCAACTCATTAACCCTGGGCATGCCCAGGTATTGATCTTAGGCATGGGGCGCATCGGGACTGGGGCCTATGATGAATTACGTGCGCGCTATGGCAAAATTTCACTAGGCATAGAAATTCGTGAAGATGCAGCACATCAGCACCGTTCAGAGGGAAGAAACGTGATCGCTGGCGATGCCACAGACCCAGATTTTTGGGAACGAATTTTAGATACAGGTCATGTCAAACTGGTGCTGCTTGCCATGCCTCATCATCAAGGTAACCAAACCGCACTTGAGCAGCTTAAACGCAGAAAATATAAAGGGCAAATAGCTGCTATCGCCGAGTACCCAGATCAGTTGGAAGGTTTGCTGGACAGCGGAGTTGACGCCGCATTCAATATATACAGTGAAGCAGGTAGCGGTTTTGCTCGACATGTGTGTAAACAACTTGAACCTCAGTTCACACCAATAAAATAAGCAACCATACTAATATTTTTTAAAAGCCTTTCTATCAATAGAAAGGTTTTTTTGTATGGTTTTCATACCAAACCTTGATTCCATTCACCAAATGAGCCATTAAATTAAATAATATTTACACAACAAGGCTTTTTATCATTTTTATAATCACAAAACGTTGCTTTTTTTACTAGTAATGGCAAATTGAAGCCATACCGATTAGAAATTATTTAGTTTAGTAAGGATGTAGTATGTGTTCAGTATTTGGCATTTTAGACATTAAAAGCGATGCAGCCGCATTGCGCCCTATCGCATTAGAAATGTCGAAAAAACTTCGTCATCGTGGCCCTGACTGGTCTGGGATTTACTCTTCAGAGCGCGCTATTTTAGCGCATGAGCGCTTGGCGATTGTTGGTCTAAATAGTGGTGCACAACCGCTATACAGCCCTGATAAAAAGCTCATCCTTGCAGTCAATGGTGAAATCTACAACCATAAAGAAATTCGTGCTCGTTACGAAGGAAAATACGAGTTTCAAACCGATTCAGACTGTGAAGTCATTCTTGCACTGTACCAAGATATGGGTGCAGATCTCCTTGAAGAACTAAACGGTATTTTCGCTTTTGTTCTGTACGATGAAGAAAAAGACGAATACTTAGTCGGTCGCGACCACATTGGCATTATCCCTCTTTATCAAGGTCATGATGAGCATGGCAACTACTATGTTGCATCAGAGATGAAGGCACTTGTTCCAGTATGTAAAACAGTGAGCGAGTTCCCTCCTGGTAGCTACTACAGTTCAAAAGATGCCGAGCCAACGCGTTACTATGTTCGTGACTGGAACGAATACGCTGCCGTTCAAGGTAACACCACCAGCAAAGAAGAACTGACTGAAGCACTAGAAGCAGCGGTTAAACGCCAACTAATGACGGATGTTCCATATGGTGTTTTACTATCAGGTGGTTTAGATTCATCCATCACCTCTGCTGTGGCTAAACGTTTTGCTGCAATGCGAATTGAAGACGATGAAAAGTCAGAAGCTTGGTGGCCACAACTGCACTCTTTTGCTGTGGGTCTAGAAGGCGCGCCTGACCTGAAAGCCGCTCGCGAAGTTGCCGACCAAATCGGTACCGTTCACCATGAAATGACTTATACAATTCAAGAAGGTCTCGACGCGATTCGCGACGTGATTTACCACATCGAAACGTACGATGTGACCACCATCCGCGCATCCACACCTATGTTCTTAATGGGTCGCAAAATCAAAGCGATGGGCATTAAGATGGTACTTTCTGGTGAAGGTGCAGATGAGATCTTTGGTGGTTACCTATATTTCCACAAAGCACCAAACGCGAAAGAGTTCCACGAAGAAACAGTACGTAAGCTGCTTGCTCTGAACATGTTTGACTGCGCGCGCGCAAACAAATCGCTAGCGGCATGGGGGGTTGAAGGCCGAGTACCATTCCTTGATAAAGAGTTTATTGATGTTGCAATGCGCCTAAACCCAGAAGATAAGATGTGTGGCAACGGCAAAATGGAAAAACACATTCTACGCGAGTGTTTTGAGCATTACTTGCCAGAGTCGATCGCATGGCGTCAAAAAGAACAGTTCTCTGATGGCGTAGGTTACAGCTGGATTGATACGTTGAAAGAAGTCGCAGAGCAAAAAGTGACAGATCAGCAGATGGAGACGGCTCAATACCGCTTCCCATACAACACGCCAACCACAAAAGAAGGTTACGTGTACCGAGAAATCTTTGAAGAGCTGTTCCCACTACCTTCAGCGGCTGAGTGTGTGCCAGGTGGTCCTTCAGTAGCTTGTTCATCAGCGAAAGCGATTGAATGGGATGAGTCATTCCAAAACTGTGTAGACCCGTCAGGTCGTGCGGTGCAAACCGTCCATAACGACGCTTACTAAGCGACTAAGTAGGGTGTCATGCCCTACTCCTAATCGGTAACCATCGTTGTTTTGCTAAGCTCGCTAAACAGCGTCCCACTGCTGGTGATTACCAGCAAGATTAAAAAAGAGGTGCCAAAGCACCTCTTTTTTTGTTTGTACACATTAGCTATTTCAAGTCTAAATCGCTGTTATCAATACTGACAGGCACTCGTTTAGTGATCATCTGCACTAACATGATTGAGCGTTTCTCACCATCTTGCTCTTGGAAGATAGCATCTATACCTGCAAACTGACCGCTCTTAACTCGGATTTGATCACCTGGTTTTGGCATACACTCAGAAGCGGTATTTTCATTACAGCATTTTTCTAGCTGCATCAATTCAAAGACTAAGTCACCTTGGACTTCTTTCGGTTGAGCACCAAAACGCACAAAATCAACAACCCCTCGAGTGGAGCGGACTGAGGTGAAGTTAGGTCCCTGTTCATAATCAAAGTACGCAAACACATAACAAGGAAACAGCGGCTCTTCGACTTTTTGTCTTTTCCCGCGCAAAATCTTCTCAACTTCTACAGTTGGATAAAAGCACTCTACACCTTGGTTTTCAAGGTGCTGTTTCGCCCTAACCTGCTCCCCACGTTTACAATAAAGTAGATACCAACGTTTCATCTTTTTTACTAGCCAATTCTATTTTGTTTTTATCCTAGCATTAAGCCCAAGTTGAGTCATTGACATTCAGTTTATCTATAAAAGTATGATTATACATCGCTCGCATTAACAGTATCTTTTCAAGAGCTTACGAGAAGAAGTCCATAGACAAAAATGGAAATTAAGTTTGTAGCACAGCCAACGCGCCATCATATCATCTGCAAATCCACTCAAAAACAGTCACTTAACAAACAACTTTAGTCGTAAGGCAAAATTTTATTGTTTGTCACTCATTAAATTGCAATGTATACGTAGAAGTCGTTAAAAAATGTAATAACTATTATTAGAAGAGCTTATGTCAAACCAACATCAATATTTCGGCCATCCTCGTGGCTTGTTCTTATTGTTCGGTACTGAACTGTGGGAACGCTTTTCTTACTACGCAATGCGCGCCATTCTAGTACTTTACCTTACAGATACAACGATGAATGGCGGCCTTGGCTGGTCAACCAAAGACGCACTAGACCTATACGGTATTTATACTGGTCTTGTGTATATCACACCTCTCATCGGAGGTTACTTAGCGGATAACTATCTAGGTCAACGCCGTTCAATTTTGCTTGGTGGCGCGTTAATGGCTATCGGCCAGTTTACACTCGCACTTCCTGCTGACGCTCTGGGTATTGGTTCGCTACACAGTTTCTATTTAGGTCTTGGTCTGCTTATCACTGGTAACGGCCTCTTTAAGCCGAATATCTCAACCATGGTTGGCGATTTATATAAAGAGGGTGACAACCGTCGTGACGGCGCATTCACTATCTTTTATATGGGTATCAACTTAGGTGCGTTACTTGCCGGCGTCGTTTCTGGCTCTGTGACAACCTCTTACGGTTGGAAAGCAGGTTTTGTGGCCGCTGGTGTGGGTATGCTGGTTAGCCTAGTGATGCAAATGGTACTGGCTCAATCATGGCTTGGTGACATTGGCCGCGAACCGGCGGCGAAACGAGATCTAAACAACAAAAACTCAACCACGAAGCAGCCACTCACCAAAGAAGAAGTGAATCGACTAAAAGTAATTCTGGTCATGAGCTTATTCACTATTGTCTTCTGGGCAGGCTTTGAACAAGCTGGTGGTCTGATGAACATCTACACTCAACAATATACTGATCGCATGATTGGTGGTTTTGAAGTTCCTGCTGCGTGGTTCCAATCACTAAACCCATTTTTCATTATTACTCTAGCGCCAGTTCTGGCTGTCCTTTGGGTAAAATTAGGTAAACGCGAACCTACGTCGCCAGTGAAATTTGCGATGGCACTATTTTTCTTGGCAATTGGCTTCCTATGTATGGTTGGCGCTGTGCTAGAACAAGGTGGAGACACAACGGTAAAAACATCAATGTTGTGGCTGGTGGGTGCTTTCTTCTTCCATACATTGGGCGAACTGTGCTTATCTCCAATTGGTCTTTCACTGGTGACCAAGTTAGCACCGCTTCGCTTAGCTTCACTCATGATGGGTGCATGGTTTGGCTGTAATGCGATTGCAAACTACGTTGCGGGCTATGTGGGATCTCACGTAGGCGAATTGGGCGCAATGGCTATCTTTAGTGGCATTGCCGTCAGCGCTACCGTGAGTGGTGTCATCCTACTTCTATTCTCGAATACGCTCGTTCGCTGGATGCATGGTGCAGAGAATACTCACAGCACAGCAGAACAAGTCGAAGAGCAGCAAGTACAAGTCGCTTAATCGCTCTACAAAAAAGGGTCGCTTTTGCGACCCTTTTTTGTATCTAAAGCTTAGAGTGAACTAACTCAGCCATCATTTCTATATGAAGCTCACTATCGTTCAAACAAGGAATGTAGGTAAAGTTTTCACCACCTGCTTCAAGGAAAATCTCTTTACACTCTTCCGAGATTTCTTCCAACGTTTCTAAACAATCCGAAGAGAATGCTGGTGTCACTACATTGATATTTTTTACCCCTTTTGCAGGAAGTGCCTCTAGGGTTTTATCGGTATAGGGCTGTAACCACTCTTCTCGGCCAAATCGAGACTGATACGTCATACCTATCTGTTGCTCGTTTAACCCTAACGCTTCAGCGAGTAAGCGAGTCGTCTCTTCACAGTGCTGAGGGTAAACATCTCCATTATCAGCGTAACGTTTTGGAATACCGTGATAAGAACATAGCAAGTAGTCTCCCTTACCATACTCTTGCCAATGTTCACGAACTGAATGCGCTAACGCTTCAATGTATTTCGGGTGATTGTAGTAATCCCGAATAAAGCTAAAGCCCGGCATCACGGGCAGGTTTTTAAACGCTTTAGTGATTCCGTCAGAAACCGCTGCCGTTGTTGTGCCCGAGTATTGCGGATATAAAGGTAAAACGATGACTTCCTCTACCCCTTGGGCCAACAGCGCTTCAAAACCTGATTGCAAACTTGGATTTCCATAAGTCATGCCAAGTTCGACTGGCATATCAAGCTTTTGAGCCAACTTTTCTGTTTGACGCTTAGAGTACACCATCAGTGGCGAGCCCTCTTCCATCCAAACTGATTGGTAGAGTTTAGCAACCTTGGGAGCTCGGATTGGAAGGATAACGCCGTGCAATAGCGGACACCAAAGCCATCGAGTCATGTCTACCACTCGGTGATCATGAAGAAACTGACTTAAAAAGCGCTTTACGGCAGGAGCAGTTGGTGCGTCAGGAGTACCCAGGTTCACTAGGAGTACACCCTGTTTATTATTCTCTTTCATAACATCCTATTCATGGTAAACGGCTTAGTTCATATACTTAAACAGCCTCATAGTGCTGCATCGCTGCAGCTTGAAGTTATTTAGATATATGTTTACGAGCAAACTAAAAAAAGCGACCACTTGGATCGCTTTCAATATATCAAAATATTAAATTTTTGACTTCAGCAAATTAAGAGAGTGCTTTCTCGATATCTGCACTAACTTCAGCTACTTGCTTAGTACCATCAAACTTAAGGTACTTAGTGTTGCCTGCTTCAGCTTCTTTACCGTAGTAGTTGATTAGTGGTGCAGTTTGCTCGTGGTAAACACCTAGACGTGCACGTACTGTTTCTTCTTTGTCGTCATCACGAACAACAAGATCTTCACCAGTTACGTCATCTTTACCTTCCACTTTAGGTGGGTTGTAAACAACGTGGTAAGTACGACCAGAAGGAAGGTGAGCACGACGACCTGCCATACGCTCAACAATCACATCATCTGCAACGTCAAATTCGATAACGTAGTCTACATCAACGCCCATTTCTTTTAGGCCGTCAGCTTGAGGAATAGTACGTGGGAAACCATCCAGTAGGAAACCGTTTGCACAGTCTTCTTGAGCGATACGCTCTTTGATAAGGCCAAGGATGATTTCATCAGAAACTAGCTGACCAGCGTCGATAACAGCTTTAGCTTGTTTACCAAGCTCTGTACCTGCTTTGATAGCAGCACGAAGCATATCACCAGTAGAGATTTGTGGAATACCGTATTTTTCCATGATGAAGTTTGCTTGTGTGCCTTTACCTGCACCTGGAGCACCTAGAAGAATGATGCGCATGATTTATCCTCTTTAATATTTAAGATTTATACCGAAGCTCACAATAGCTGGGCTTCTTAGACACCAAACCCGAGAAGCACTCGCAACGATAAGTTTCGGTATAACGTATATAGGCGAGCAAAAATACACGCCTTATTACTCACATTCAAGTCGCAGATTCTATCACAGGTTCGCCGCGCAAAGAGTGTATTAAGACTAAAGAATGTTAACGATACCCTCTTTCACGCCCTATTGATTATTAACTCAACACCTGAGATGCAAAATTTTGCGACAACAAACAAAAAGCTCGCGAAATGCGAGCTTTTTGATGTACTGAGGTTATTACACCTTAGTCAAAAGTTTATTAACAGCTCCTAAGAACTCCGTTGGGTCCTCAATTGAGCCTCGCTCTGCAAGCATTGCTTGACCAAGCAGGACTTCTACCCAACGACCAAATGCCTCTTCATCCGCTTCGTCAGCCATGCGCTTAACCAGCTCGTGCTCAGGGTTTAGCTCAAAGATGTACTTCACTTCTGGCACTGCCTGACCCGCCGCTGCAAGAAGCTTCGCCATTTGAGTGCCCATTTCGTAATCGTCCGTTACCACAACAGCAGGTGTAGACGCGAGTTTAAAGGTCGTACGAACTTCTTTCACACGATCGCCTAGGTAAGACTTCGTGCGTTCTACAACCGACTTAAACTCTTCTTCAGTTTCTTTCTGCTTCTCTTTTTCTGCTTCATCTTCAAACTGACTTAGATCGAGCCCAGCTTTTGTGATTGACTGGAACTGCTTGCCGTCAAACTCAGTTAAGTAGTTCATCAGCCACTCATCAATGCGGTCGTACATCAAGATAACTTCAATGCCTTTCGCTTTGAACTGCTCTAAGTGAGGGCTGTTTTTCGCAGCTGCATAGCTGTCTGCCGTCAAGTAGTAGATCTTATCTTGACCTTCTTTCATGCGCTCAACGTAAGCAGCTAGACCCACGGTTTGCTCCGCAGAATCCACTTCAGTTGAAGCAAAGCGCAATAGGCCTGCAACTTTCTCTTTGTTTGCGAAGTCTTCTGCCGGACCCTCTTTCATCACAAGACCAAACTCTTTCCAGAATGATTTGTATTTCTCTTCATCATTCTTAGCCATGCGCTCTAACATCGTTAGCACACGCTTAGTACAAGCATTACGTAGAGACTGAGTCACTTTGTTATCTTGTAAGATCTCACGCGATACGTTGAGTGGCAGATCATTGGAGTCTATTAAACCACGTACAAAACGTAGGTAAGACGGCATGAACTGCTCTGCATCGTCCATAATGAACACGCGTTGTACGTACAGTTTCAAGCCTGATTTGTGGTCGCGGTTCATCATATCCCATGGCGCTTTAGATGGGATGTAAAGCAAGCTCGTGTAATCGTTTTTACCTTCTACACGGTTATGGCTCCAAACCAATGGATCGGCAAAGTCATGTGATACGTGCTTGTAGAACTCTTGATACTCTTCATCTGAGATATCCGATTTATTACGCGTCCACAGTGCTTGAGCTTTGTTGATTTGCTCCCACTTCTTCTCATCCGTTTCTTTGCCTTCGTCATCACGAACAACAGTTTGGATTGAAACTGGGATGCCAATGTGATCCGAGTACTTACTGATCACATCACGTAGACGCCATTCATTTAGGAATTCTTTACCTTCTTCACGCATATGAAGAATGATGTCAGTACCACGCGATTCTTTAGTGATGTTTTCGATGGTGTACTCACCTTCACCGGCTGAGTGCCATTGTACTGCTTCATCAGCGGCTAGGCCCGCAGCACGAGTACGTACGGTGACGGCATCAGCAACGATAAACGCCGAGTAGAAACCAACACCAAACTGACCAATAAGCTGAGAGTCTTTGCTCTGCTCTTCAGACAGTTTCGAGAAAAACTCCGCGGTCCCGGATTTTGCAATCGTACCTAAGTGCTCGATCACATCATCGCGGCTCATACCGATACCGTTATCAGAAATGGTTAAGGTATTTGCGCTTTCATCAAACGACAGTTTCACGCAAAGGTCTGCATTACCTTCATATAAGTCTGGGTTAGAGAGCGCTTGGAAGCGCAGCTTGTCCGATGCATCTGATGCGTTAGAAATCAGCTCGCGCAAAAAGATCTCTTTATTTGAATAAAGAGAATGGATCATTAAATGCAGTAGTTGTTTTACTTCTGATTGAAAACCACGAGTTTCTTTGTTTTGAGATACGGTTTCGCTCATGTGTGCTCCATAACATCTAAACTAATTGGCTTTTTCATGGAGATAAGTTTGTGACTTTCCCCTTGAAATTACCTTACTGAGATGTCATTTAACATGTGGCTGACAAATGTAAATTCAAGGTCAATATTGCTAAAAACGGTGTTTTTTTAGAAAAATTTAATTATCCTACCAGCCTAAAAGCATCTAAAATGTCGTGCGCACTCCATGCGCTTCGGTAATTTTGTGACATAAATCACTATAATTACAACATCATCCATCTAAGAAGAACTAAATGACTAACATCGGCACCAAATTTCTACTTGCTCAAAGGTTCACCTTTGATCCAAATAGTAATTCGCTCGCTGACCAACAAAACGGCAACGACGTTGTACGATTAGGAAGCAACGAAAGCCGTATACTTCTGATGTTGGCAGAGAGACCAAACGAAGTTTTAACCCGTAACGAGCTTCACGAGTTTGTTTGGCGTGAGCAAGGTTTTGAGGTGGATGACTCAAGCCTGACTCAAGCGATCTCTACTCTGCGTAAGATGTTGAAGGACTCAACAAAATCTCCAGAGTTTGTTAAAACGGTTCCTAAACGCGGTTATCAACTCATTTGTTCAGTGGAACGCTTAAGCCCATTATCTGCTGACTCTAATACTGACGTTGAAGAAGCCACTTCTGAAAATGAAGCGCACGCTGCGGAAATAGAAACAAGTGACGCGCCGTCAACAGAAGCGGCGGCAGACACCACGACTGAAGTAGAGCCTCAAGTAGAACTACCTAAGGCACAGCCAAAACCAGCAGCTAACACTAATAACTGGCTGCCGCGTATGATCGTTCTTTTGTCTCTACTGCTTCCTATTTGTGTATTGCTATTCACCAATCCTGCAGAATCCCAATTCCGTCAGATTGGTGAGTATCAAAATGTACCTGTGATGACGCCAGTGAACCACCCGCAAATCAATAGTTGGTTGCCGTCCATTGAGCAGTGCATTGAACGCTACGTAAAATACCATGCAGAAGATTCAATGCCGGTAGAAGTGATTGCTACAGGTGGCCAGAACAATCAGCTGATTCTGAACTACATTCATGACAGTCAACATTCATATGAGAACGTGACATTGCGTATTTTCGCTGGTCAAAATGACCCAACCGATATCTGTAAATAAGGAGGCCAGAATGAAGATAAAATTAGCATCTGCGGTTTTGGCCGTATCCGTTCTTTTCAGTGGTTGGTTATATTGGGGTAGCGACCTAAAAGTGGAACAGGTCCTCACTGCCAATGAGTGGCAGTCAACCATGGTGACGGTCATTACAGACAGCTTGCCTGACGATCCTGTCGGCCCACTGCGTCGTGTTAATGTTGAATCAAATGTGAAATATCTCCCTAATGGAGACTATATTCGCGTAGCAAATATCAAACTATTCGCTCAAGGTTCAACGGCAGAATCCACGATTAATATCTCGGAAAAAGGGCGCTGGGAAGTCAGTGACAACTATTTGTTGGTTTCGCCTTCTGAGTTTAAAGATATTTCATCTTCTCAATCAAAAGACTTCTCCGAAGCACAGCTACGTTTGATCACTCAAATCTTTAAGCTTGATGCCGAGCAAAGTCGCCGTATTGATGTCGTGAACGAAAAAACGCTATTGCTCACTAGCTTGAACCACGGTTCTTCGGTGCTGTTTAAAAACTAACTTTGATTTGATGATAAGGGGGCAAGACGCCCCCTTTATTTTGCTTATGGATTGGCTAGATACCCTCACCCTCTTTTTCGGCTCACTTATCGCCAATACTCTGGCTTCGCTTTCTGGCGGCGGTGCAGGCTTACTTCAATTCCCTTTGCTCATCTTTCTCGGCTTGCCATTCTCGGTTGCGCTGGGGACACATAAAGTGGCTTCCGTCGCTTTAGGCTTAGGGGCAGCAAGCACACACTTAAAAGCAGGCACAATTAAATGGAAGGTCGCGCTCTACCTTATAGTCTCTGGCAGCATTGGCGTAGTCTTAGGGGCGAACTTAATTGTCCAAATACCTGATGGTATGGCGGAAAAAATGCTAGGGAGCATGATTCTCGCGCTCGGCATCTATTCACGATTTAAGAAATCGTTAGGCCAATCAGAAATAATACGTAACCGTCACCCAATCGGTTGGGTCATCGGCGGTGTCGGACTAATGCTCATCGGTATCATCAACGGGTCGCTGACCGCAGGTTCTGGTCTGCTCGTGACATTATTTTTAGTTCGCTGGTTTGGGTATAACTATAAACAAGCCGTTGCTTACACCATGATTTGTGTCGGCCTGTTTTGGAATGGCATTGGAGGCATTGCCGTCGTCCAAGCTGGCGCTCCGATACATTGGGCTTGGTTGCCTGTTTTATTGTTAAGCTCATTTCTAGGCGGCAGTTTAGGCGCATGGGCCGCGACTCGATACAGCAACCGAGTGATTAAAATTGCATTCGAAATTCTCACGTTTGCCGTGGGCATCAAGTTGCTAGTTTAAACCGATTAAAAGGAAAGTTTCATGGATAAAGCGATCATTGATATTTATTACTGCCGCCAATGCAACTGGATGTTGCGTTCAACTTGGCTATCGCAAGAATTACTGCATACTTTTAGCGAAGAAATAGAAACGATCAGCTTACACCCAGATACGGGTGGTCGCTTCGAAATTTTCTGTAATGGCCAGCAAATTTGGGAACGGAAAAAAGACAGCGGCTTTCCTGAAGCAAAGGTGCTAAAACAGCGCGTAAGAGACATTATCGACCCAGAACGCGATTTAGGACATTCAGACACAAAATAGGGAGCAATTCGCTCCCTATTTTTTACTTAGTAAAACCGTTAAATCATGGTTTGTGCTAAGACTTCGCCTTCTGGCGTTTTTACCGTTAGCGTATTGTCTTCTAAAGTACCAAAGCTTCTTGGTAAACCATTACGTGGAAATGTCATCGAGCCTGGGTTAAATATAATGGCTCCATCTTGCATCTCTGCGACAGGAACATGCGTATGACCGTGGGCGATGATATCACCTTCACGCAGTGGCGGCCGTTTTTCAGAGTTGTACAAGTGACCATGAGTCAAAAAGATTCTCTTGCCAGATTCAAGTAGCACCCACGAGTAATCCATCATCATTGGAAACTTCAATAGCATTTGGTCCACTTCACTATCGCAGTTACCACGCACAGATATAATTTGATCACTGTATTGGTTCAATAGCTCCGCCACCTGCGGTGGGTTGTAACCTTCTGGAATCGGGTTTCTTGGCCCGTGGTTTAGCGTATCCCCCAACAAAATCAGGTGCTCCGCACCAGAGGCTAAAAATAGCTCAATAGTTTCTTTAGTTGCTGGCAAAGAGCCATGCAGATCTGAGGCAAAAAATAGTTTCACGACATCGTCTCCTCACAAAGTACGAGGTCATTCTACGGCATTTTTATGACAGCTCAACCAACGACTACTGATAGCGCAATGATTCAATGACCATAGGCAAAATATAGAACCATGCGGCATACGCAGTTCCAACCAACACCAGTATCCAAAACACCATCGACATAAATTTTGACTTAGCTAGGTGGTGCAGCGGGTCTGGCTCTCCGCATCCTGGACATGCGTGAGCGCGCTTTGAGATTTGTTTCTCACACACAGGGCAAGAGACTAAAGGCATTATACAAATTCCTCGACAATAGACTTAAGGCGCAAAGAATAATGGTGAATTAACACATATGCAACCTAACATATATTAAATATTTTAGTTCTTTGTAACAGTCGCTGACTTGAGAAAAAATGCGTTGATTTTTCATTTATATCAACCTATTACACTTCTTCTCGCACCATGCCATTGATGACAATATTGTTATAACTCACCATGCCAATGACCTCCCCATCTTCAATGACCGGAGCTCGGCTAATGCCAAATCGTTCAAATAGGCGCGCACAATATTTCACATTCATATCAGGGTCGACACACAAAGCGGGCTTGGTCATGATCTCATAAATATTCGTGCGCTGTGGAGAGCGATTATTCGCCAGCACCTTTTTGGCGATATCATTCATCAAGACGATGCCATATTCATCGTTGTCATCTCGCTTTTTCACCACCAGCGCTTTGACTTGGTATTTTTTAGCCAACGTTATGCCTTCATAAACTGTCATTAGCCCATCAACCATGACATAAGTGGCCGCCATTACATCTCGAACTCTAATTATCGTTTGACTGCTCATAACTCATCCTCAACCACTTTGGTCAACGTCTCTACTTGATGCGCGACACCGACTGCATCCTCAATATCGATCTGAATAGCAATGCCCTGCCCCGACTCTCGGTCGAACTCACCAACTTCATTGATGGTTTCTAATATGTGTCGAGAAAGGTGCTCCTCAACGACAAACAGCAGCACATCTTTTTGTACTTCCAGCGTTAAGCCAAAAAACGTTCGCTTTTGATTTAAACCTTGTCCACGAGCGTTATTAATCACCGTCGCACCAGTCGCGCCAGCTTCGCGAGCAGCGTCCAGTACCTTGTCTGTTTTGCTATCTTCAACAAACGCAAGTATCAATTTAAAGCGCATTTTCTTCGTCCTCCGAGACATCTTTATTCAGCCATTGGGTTATTTGCGCATAGCCCATCACAGAGATCATAGGAAACAGACTGGCAAAAGCGATCAAGCCAAAGCCATCAATCATTGGGTTTCTTCCTGGGACGGTAGAAGCAAGCCCCAGCCCTAGTGCAGTTACAAGCGGAACAGTGACAGTAGAAGTCGTGACGCCTCCAGAATCGTAGGCGAGCGGAACAATAAGCTTTGGCGCATAAAACGTTTGAATCACAACCACGATGTAACCCGCGATGATGTAATAGTGAATAGGGTCACCGACAACAATCCGATAGCTCCCTAGCGCGATGCCAATGGCCACCCCAAATGCAACGGCCACGCGTAAGCCGTTAATACTGATGCTGCCACCAGAAACTTGGTTTGCTTTTATCGCTACGGCTATGAGAGAAGGCTCAGCAATCGTGGTACTAAAACCGATAAAAAAGGCGAAGGTATACACCCAATAGTAGTCGACCCACACTAAGGCTTTTCCCACAGAGACTTTAAACTCTTGTAAAAATTCCGGCGCCGTCAGTTGCACGGCCATGGTCTCTCCGAGCGGAAACAGAGCCATTTCTAATCCGAGCAAAAAAAGAGCGAGCCCAAGAATCACATAAACAAACCCAAGCAAAACCTTCTTAAGGTTGTTAACTGGACGCCTTAACACCGCTAACTGAAAACCAAAAATAATGCTGGCGATGGGAATGACATCTCGAACGGTCGATAATAAAGTGTCTAGGAAATGTTCAATTGAAATCATGTTACGACCATTCCGTAAACCATCACAAACATCATCGGTAGAAGCGAGGCAAAAGCGATTAAACCAAAACCATCCACCATGGGGTTGCGCCCTTTAATCGCCGATGCTAAACCAACCCCTAGTGCAGTGACCAAAGGCACGGTGATAGTCGACGTCGTCACACCTCCAGAATCATAAGCAACGCCAATAATGGCTTCCGGTGCAAACCACGTCAGGACTACAACGCCGACGTAGCCGCCGATGATCATGTAATGAATTGGCCACCCTTTTAAGATGCGCAGAACGCCAATAACGATGGCGATCCCCACAGAAAGTGCCACCGTTACTCGTAGCCCTTGTCCATAGTCCTGCATGGATTGCTCTGAGTTTGTGATCATCCCTCCTTCTGCCGCAACTTCTGATGCTTCTTCTGCTACGGCCGTTAATGCTGGCTCTGCGATCGTGGTGCCAAACCCCAAACAAAACGCAAAAACTAACAACCAGAACACGCTACCTTTTTTTGCAAAGGCTTGAGCCATACTCTCTCCGATAGGAAAAAGACCAAGCTCTAGACCAAAAATAAAAAACGTTAACCCTAAAACCACAAGCAATAAGCCAAAAAGAATGGAGATGAGATTAGGAAGTGGCTCTTGCAAAACAACTAATTGAAAAAAAGTGATAACAACAACGATGGGTAGCAGATCGCGAGCACTATTAAGGAGCGCTCGAAAAAGAGCAACAAATGCTTCCATACCTATCCTCCTTGATGGTGCAAACTGATTACGCTTGTTCCGGTAGCGATGTTTTTAGTCTGGCATAGATTTAGTTCTCCTACCGTGAACGAATTAGCGCCATGCATAACATTTAGTTACATTTTTTCAATATGTGAAGTCAGTAGCCTCGCTACAGGCTTGCCACTATCCTAGAAATAATAGTGTTGAGATGATCAAGCTCAGCACAAAACGACTATAATGTTCTAATACGTGTACATTCAAAGAGATAACATGAAGATATTACTCACAGGTGGCACTGGGTTTATTGGTTCGGAGTTGCTCAAGCTGCTATCCACTCACCAAGTTATGCTACTTACACGCTCTCCAGAGCATGCAAAACAACGCCTCCAACACGCTGATTTGGGTAATATCGAATACCTTGACTCGCTTGAGTCATTCGCCGATCTCAATCACATTGATGCCATAATTAATCTTGCGGGTGAGCCTATCGCAGATAAAAGATGGACCAGCGAGCAGAAAGAAAAAATCTGCAAAAGTCGCTGGAAAATTACCGAACAAATCGTTGAGCTGATCCACGCCAGCACAGAACCTCCCGCTGTTTTTATTAGTGGCTCGGCCGTTGGTTACTATGGCGATCAACAAGACCACCCGTTTGATGAGTGCCTGCATGTTAACAGTGAAGACTTTCCTCACGAGGTTTGTGCAAAGTGGGAGCAAATAGCCAAACGCGCAGAGTCTGAACAAACACGTGTTTGTCTATTGCGAACTGGCGTAGTACTCGGCCTTAATGGCGGGGCTTTGGCGAAAATGCTCTTACCTTACAAACTTGGCGTAGGCGGCCCGCTCGGGAACGGTAACCAGTACATGCCTTGGATTCACATTCTGGATATGGTCCGCGCCATCATGTACTTGCTTGAAACACCACATGCCCACGGTGCGTTCAATATATGCGCACCTCACCCTGTGACTAACCGTATCTTTAGCGGCACGTTGGCAAAAACGCTCAAACGACCACATATCTTGTTCACGCCTAAATGGGCAATGGAACTCCTAATGGGTGAATCTTCCTGCTTATTGTTCGATAGCATGAGAGCCAAACCCAAAAAGCTCACCGAACTTGGCTTCAAATTTAGCTACTCCAGAATAGAGCCAGCACTCAAGCACTTGCTTCATGACCGGAGCTGATGAATGATGACCTCATTCAATGTTGCTTGAGGCTTAATTTATGAAAAAGTCGATTCTTATTACGGGTTGCTCAACCGGTATCGGTTACGTGTGCGCTCACGCCCTGCAAAACGAGGGATTTCATGTCATTGCATCTTGTAGGAAAGAGCAAGATGTCCAACGTCTAATTAATGAAGGGCTAACCTGCATCAAGCTAGACCTAAACAGCCCTGAAAGTATTTCTTCGGGCGTGAAGCAAGCATTAGAGCTAGCAGAGGGTAAGCTTTATGCCGTGTTCAATAATGGTGCCTATGGCCAGCCCGGTGCATTGGAAGACTTGCCCACCGAGGCTCTTCAAGCTCAATTTCAGACCAACTTTTTTGGTTGGCACCAGTTAGTCAGAGAAGTGCTTCCTCACATGCACATACAAGGCGAAGGACGCATAATACAAAACAGTTCTGTTCTTGGCTTTGCTGCAATGAAGTACCGCGGCGCCTACAATGCGTCAAAGTTTGCCCTAGAAGGCTGGACTGACACACTACGGCTAGAGCTTGCGGATACGAATATCAAAGTGGCATTGATAGAACCTGGGCCTATCGAAACTCAATTTAGAAATAATGCATTAAAAGCCTTCGAGAAGTGGATTGATATTGAATCCAGCCCTCACCGCCTCGCCTATGAAGGACAAAGAGAGCGACTCAACAAAGACAAATCTAATAATCGATTTGTTTTACCTGCAGAGTCCTGCGTCGCACCTGTTCTTCATGCATTAACTAGCGCTTCACCTAAAATTCGCTATCGAATTACTACGCCGACTAAATTATTCGCAGTCTTGAAAAGGTTATTACCAACCCGTGTGCTTGATAAAATTTTGCGACAAGCTGCATAAAAAAGTTTTGTCACAATGTAATTTCATCGTAACAATGTGATGTCATTATGAGCATGTAGGTTAAAAAAACCTCGAGCAAACGAATCAATTTCTACGCAATTCAGTGAGCACTATTCAGCCTAAAGTGAATGAGTTGCTTAGATTTGGTATCGCCACCCATTACGTTTTGTAGCAATGTTTTTACTACTGCGAGGCAACAATGACATTAAATCAGCTTAACTGGCTTAGTGTGGGTGTAGTGTTGACCATGTTCATCCTATTTTGATACCGCACTAACAAATAGCATTAGAACTGCGCTGCTTCGGCAGCGTTTTCTTTTTGCCTTACACTTATTCAGCAGTAACACTATTCTCTTATCGCATCCTTTCACAAAATAGAATGATTCATTATTGATGATGATTAGCAACCATCGCTTGAATTTCCCTTAAATCAACTCCATATCTATTATCAACGACAAGACACAAAGCAAGGATACTCTGATGCAATCCCCATTTATCGTTGAGATAACAGAACAGAACTTTCGCGAAACTCTTGAAGGATCAATGAACACGCCCGTTCTGATCCACTTTTGGGCCAATGCTCAACCAGAAAGCGCACAGATACTCCCTGAGTTGCAATCTCTTGCTCAACAGTACAACGGTGCATTTACGCTTGCTTTATTAAATTGTGAAGATCAGCCGGCTCTAGCGTCTCAATTTGGTGTGCAAGTATTGCCAACTATCGCGCTGTTTATAAATGGTCAAGCCGTCGATGGATTGGGTGGCCCTCAGCCAATTGATGCCATTGCAACCATGCTACAAAAGCATTTGCCAAGCCCAGATGAACAGCTATTAAAGCAAGTCAGTGAACTTCTTCAGCAAGGTGAACATGCTCAGGCTTTAAGCATCATCCACACTTTGCCGCCAGAACTGCAAGAGCGTGGCGATGTGAAACTCGCGATGGCTGATTGTTTATTAGAAACCAAACAATTTGATGTCGCCCAAGAGCTACTGAACGCTATCCCTCTTGAGTATCAAGATAACTACTACAAGAGTCTAATAGCCAAGCTCGAGCTGCATTTTCAGGCTGCAGATAGCCCTGAGTTACAACGACTAGAACAAGCATACGCAGCAGACATGGCAAACTTCGAACTTGCTTGTGAATTGGCGGTACAGTACAACCAAGTGGGTCGTGATGAAGAAGCGCTGGAACTGCTGTGGAATATTCTTAAAAAAGACTTGGGCGCCCAAGACGGTGAAGTGAAGAAGACTTTTATGGATATTCTCAGCGCGCTAGGTCAAGGCAACGCATTAGCAAGCAAATATCGCCGTCAGCTGTATTCGATTCTGTACTAACTCGCTGAAAAGCGAAACTTCAACTAAAGGCCGGATATTCCGGCCTTTGTTATATAAAAAACCAATAACCTCTTAAGGTTCTCAGAACTTCAATTGTCTATTGTCTATAAATAGGTAAAAATGAATCGGACATTATGCACTTAAGGGAATAACTCATGCCAATTGATTCACTGATTACCATCGGTATTTTCGTCGTTCTTGCTGTAGTTATCTTATCTTCAGCCATTAAGACGGTGCCACAAGGAAATAACTGGACAGTCGAACGCTTCGGACGCTACACCCATACACTAAAACCCGGCTTAAACTTGATCATCCCATTTGTTGATAAGATAGGGCAAAAAGTCAACATGATGGAGCGCGTTCTTGATATTCCAGCGCAAGAAGTTATTTCAAAAGACAACGCTAACGTAGTTATTGATGCCGTCGGATTTGTTCAAGTCATCGATGCTGCCAAAGCGGCTTATGAAGTCAACGATTTGGAACATGCCATTAGAAATTTAACTCTCACCAATATCCGTACCGTTTTAGGCTCAATGGAGTTGGACGAAATGCTGAGTCAGCGTGACATGATCAACTCAAAGCTGCTGGCAATTGTTGACCAAGCCACCAACCCATGGGGTGTAAAAGTCACACGAATTGAAATAAAAGATGTCCAGCCACCATCCGATCTAACGGCGGCGATGAATGCTCAAATGAAAGCCGAGCGAAATAAACGTGCGGAGATTCTCGAAGCAGAAGGGGTACGCCAAGCTGAAATTTTAAAGGCTGAAGGTCATAAGCAATCGGAGATATTAAAAGCTGAGGGCGAAAAGCAGTCTGCTATTCTCCATGCTGAAGCTCGTGAACGCGCCGCACAAGCAGAAGCAAAAGCGACTTATATGGTTTCTGAAGCGATTGCCAAAGGCGATATGCAAGCCGTCAATTACTTCATTGCTCAGGGCTATACCGAAGCGATCAAAAGCATTGGTCAAGCCGAAAACGGCAAAATCATTATGCTTCCATTAGAAGCGACCGGACTAATGGGCTCGGTTGCAGGGATAGCAGAGATGTTTAAACAACAAGATAAAGAATAACTTATGGACTTTTTCAGTTTGCTGGAAGGCGTCTCTTTCTGGCATTGGCTAGCCTTCGGTTTTGCACTTCTAGCGGTAGAGCTACTTGGGACTGCGGGATATTTTCTCTGGCTCGGAGTTTCTGCACTTATCGTTGGAGCACTAATGACCGTTTTGCCAATGAGCTGGCAATTACAATGGCTTTGCTTTGCAAGTTTCAGCTTAATCACCACTTGGTTATGGTGGCGACGACAATGGTCTCAAGACAAGAAAGAAGACCAAGAAAGAGATCTGAACCAAAAGTATAAGCAGTTAATCGGACGCACACTTACCATTGAAGAGGACTTTTCTGTTGGGCTCAATCGTATCAAGGTTGCCGATACCACGTGGTCGGCACAGTCGGATCAAGCACTTCCAGCAGGAACGCGCGTTAAAATAAAAGATATCGATGGTATTATTTTAATCATTGAGCCTGATTCTAAGTAATTTATGCCAAAGTAATGGGGCAAACTATGCTCCATTACTTTAATCTAAACAACCGCTTTAATTTCATTGATTTAATTAAAATCGAACAAAAAATAAGTAGCAGAAATATTATTAATATCCTACCATCTTCTTCCAATTATTTAATTCTTCATCATACGTTAATCAATAAGATAGAAATATATCGATATAAATTATCTTTCTAAATTTATTTTAAAAAATAAAACTTTATTGAATTATTTTTTGATCTTTTTGCCCCCCCATACATACTTAACGCATAAGCATTTAAGTTGAATGCTTTTTATTTGGTAAGTAAGAGGATGTACTATGAAGAAACTTCTCTTTTTAATGTTATGCGGTATTTTTTCTTTTTCTTCCTTTGCCTACACCAACGGAAATGGTGGTACAACTAATTTAGGACCGATAGTCGAATGTAAATTGCCAAGTGGTGATGTCACTAATATTCCAAGTGAAATGTGTCGATTTAGAGGCGGAGAATGGAACTAATATAGAAGTCAGTAGTTAGTTCGATATAAGTAAACTATTGATACCTTACTATTCAGTAAAGTCATTATTTACCCAAGCAAGTAGATATTCAATGTCTACATTAAGGTGATGATTATGAGATTTTTAGCTGGTCTATTGTTAGCATGTTTTGCCCTAGCTCCATTAACTACTCATGCCAATGGTGCTTCAGGTGGACGTACGCTAGCCCCAGAGATAAAGTGTGAGTTACCAAACGGTAACGTGCATATGTTACCGCCGTTATATTGCAAAATATATGATGGTCGAGAAGTAAAATAAAAAAGGAGCCTAGCGGCTCCTTTTTATCATCTCACTAAGTATTAGTGGAAGCTGTAAGGGATAAGAACTTGTAGACGTAGGTCTGTTTCATCCGCATCACCAGCACCAGCGTACTCATCGCGCTCTAGGATTGTACCGTGTAGACGGATCGTAGAACCTTTCAGTGCGCCACTCTGTAGAGAGTAAGATACTGTCGCGTTAACTGCGTATTCACTTTCGTAATCCCAGTCACCTGATGCACCGCTTGCTGCAGAATCAGCACCAGTACCGTAACCAAAGCCTAGGTAGTAGTTCCAGCCGTTACCTTGGTTGTACGATAGACGGTTGTACCACGCTAGCTCACCCGCTTTGTTCCAGTCAGACAGTGCATCCCACCACTGAGACCAAGTACCGTTGTTCATACCGTAAGTATGAATTGTACGTGGAACGAAGTCAGCACGGTTGTCTGTGTCTGTGTAGCGTAGCTCAGACATCCAAGCTAGCTTGCCGAAAGATTGATTCAAAGATAGACCAGTGTGGAAACCTAGACCATCGTATTTCACATCATCGTCAACACCGTAGAAATCAAATGCTAGAGTTGTACGGTCACTCACAGTGTACTTCAAGTAAGCCTTGTAAGAAGTGTTGTCAGTTTCGTTGTGGTAGCTAGTTACTTGACCTGCACCCCAGTCGATACCATTTGCATATTGAACGCCAGTAGCTTGACCCAAACCAAGTTGCATAAACAAGCTGTCAGTTAGGTTACCATTTAGGCCTAGAGAGTGTAGGTAGCTCCATGAAGTATCAGACCAAAGCGCTGGCGCGTAGTCATCTTCGTGAAGTAGCCAAGGTGCTGTAAATTGGTCTGCACCAAAGTAGCTTAGGTTGAAATCACCTAGTTTAGCGTTCAGTTCGAAACCACGGTAAGTACCAGGTACGAAACTCCAAACGTTACCAATAGTACCGTTACCACCCGCTTGTAGCATACCAAAGCGCGCGTTGAAGCTTTCGTTTGCTTTGAACTTCAGTGCTGCTTTGTAAACTTTAAGCTGTTGACCATCACCTGCACCCCAGTCTAGGTTGTTACAAGTTGAAATTTCATTACATAGGTAGCCTTCGTTTGAATTGTAAAGGCTATCGTTGTAAAGGTCGCCAGAATAGTAAGCCGCAACATCTGCACCAACCCAACCATCGTGGTAGCCAGAAGTAAAGTCTAAAATTGCGTTGTAAGAAGAGTAGTTTAGACGACTCCAACGGTCACCGTTTTCACCGCCAGGCTTACCTGTTGTACGAGTACGAGAACGAGTATCAACTAGAAATAATGCATTAAGACTAGAGTCTTGCATAAATTCGTTCACTTTCTCTACGTACTCGCCACCTGCTGCACTTTCAGTAGACGCTGTAGCTGGAGCAACAGCAACAACACCAAACATTGCTGCGGTTAACGCTGAAACCTTAAAAAATTTGTCCATGGAAAAACTCCTAAAAATGGATATAGCTGTATTTTTCTATCTCACCTTTAGTTGGCCGCCGAAGGAGAGAAGTAAATTCCTGATCAAACCTCATTATTTCTAATTTGGCTTTTTTTAGTTCCTGCATACACACCGTGTATCCACGTGATTAAGACTAACTTCGCAGCTAAAAACATCCAAACGGAACTTATTTTTTTTCTAAAAAAATATGAGCCAGTCCAAAGTTCCATATAAGTTGTTGATCCAGATCTTACTTTTAACAACACTAACACAAAAAGACAGTTAAACATTAAATATCAATAACTTAAATCACACCCTAGAATTCCAACTTGAAGTCACTCGCAGACTAAAGAAGTAAAAAACCTTAATAATTCAATGGGAGATCTTGATCACTGAAAAGATAAAAAGCATAAAAACTCAATAAAAAAGCACTTAATTATGGGCGAGAAAAAGCCCGACATGGTAAGCATGTCGGGCTTTTAGTTATTTTTTAGCTTTTTTGATGAGACTTAATTCATCAACTCGAGTAAGTCTTGTTCTGTTTTGATCTCGATACCCAGTTCTTGTGCCTTTGCCAACTTCGAACCTGCATTTTCACCAGCAAACAAAATATCCGTTTTCTTAGAAACACTACCTGTCACTTTTGCACCTAGGGATTGGAGGGCTTCTTTAGCCTCTGTGCGACCTAATTGAGAAAGTGTTCCTGTCAATACGACTGTCTTACCTTCTAACGGTAGCTCTCCTACCTGCTCAGTAGTATTAATCTCTGGCCAGTGGATCCCTTGTTCAAGCAAATCTTTAACCACCGCTTGGTTCTGCTCTTCACTGAAGAAAGTCGTAATATGTTGAGCAACCACAGCACCGATGTCTTGCACTTCAATTAACTGCTGTTCGTTAGCATTTTGGATGGCTTCCAACGTTTTAAAGTGCATTGCTAGGTTTGCGGCGGTTGCCTCGCCAACTTCACGAATCCCCAGCGAATACAAAAAGCGAGGTAACGTTGTTTCTTTGGATTTTTCTAACGCATTCACAATGTTCTGCGCAGACTTTGGCCCCATGCGATCTAATACCGTTAAAATCCCCGCAGATAACTTAAATAAGTCAGCAGGAGTTTTCACCATCTCACGGTCAACAAGTTGCTCGATCACTTTATCGCCTAGACCGTCAACGTCTAACGCTTTACGAGACACAAAGTGCTTTAGCGCTTGTTTACGTTGAGCTTGGCAAACTAAGCCACCCGTGCAACGTGTTACCGCCTCTCCTTCGATCCGCTCAACATGCGAACCACAAACAGGACACTGAGTTGGAAAAATAATATCTCGCGCTGTTTCTGGTCGACGCTCTTTGATGACAGAAACAACTTGAGGAATAACGTCACCCGCTCGACGAATCACAACGTGATCACCGATCTTAACTTGCAGACGTTCTATCTCATCTGCGTTATGAAGCGTCGCATTACTTACCGTTACCCCGCCAACAAATACAGGCTCTAGTTTAGCAACAGGTGTAATCGCACCAGTACGACCGACTTGGAATTCCACCTCATTCAACGTCGTCATTTCTTCCTGAGCCGGGAATTTGTAGGCAATCGCCCAACGTGGAGCGCGAGCAACAAATCCAAGACGCTCTTGCACAGCAATATCGTCAATTTTAATGACGACACCATCGATCTCATAAGGAAGGGCATCACGACGCTGCAAGATATCTTGGTAGTAAGCTTTTACATCCGCCAAGCTTTCAACTCGCTTGGTCTCCGGGCACATTGGTAATCCCCAAGATTTAATTTGCAAGAAGCGTTCGTAGTGACTTGCCGCCAATTCAGCGCCTTGCACCACGCCTACACTGTATGCATAGAAGCTAAGCGGACGAGAAGCCGTAATGCGTGAATCCAATTGTCGTAAGCTACCTGCCGCAGCATTACGTGGATTAACAAAGATTTTTTCGCCTTTCTTCCTTGCTAATTCATTGAGCTTTTCAAACCCAGCTTTCGGCATAAAGACTTCACCACGAACTTCAAGACGATTTGGCCAGTCATTACCTCTGAGTTTTAAAGGAATGGCTTTAATCGTACGTACATTTTCTGTGATGTTCTCGCCGGTAGTGCCATCACCTCGTGTTGCCGCCTGCACTAACACTCCGTTCTCATACAGTAAACTAACTGCGAGTCCATCCAATTTCGGCTCACAACAGTATTCTTTTACACTCTGACTGCCCACCCGCTCTTGTGCTCGCTTATGGAAACTATCAAGTTCGCTGTCATCAAACGCATTATCAAGCGAAAGCATCGGTACTTCATGTGTCACTTGGCTAAACGCAGAGAGAGGTTGTCCACCGACACGTTGACTTGGTGAATCTACGGTAATTAAATCAGGGTTCTCAGCTTCAATATCCAGGAGCTCTCGCATTAAACGGTCGTACTCGGCATCAGGGATCTCTGGGTTATCTTCCACGTAGTAACGCACAGCGTGGTAATGCAACGACTCTTTTAGTTCTTCTAATCGCTGAAGTACTGATTCAGACATAGTAAAGCCCCGTGTATTTTCAATCGGTGAGGTTGGGAAATCCAAGAAAAAGGGCTCCATCCGGAGCCCTATTATTATTTGCTGTTAAGATTATGCGTTAGCGGCATTAAACTCAACTATTTGACGTCGATAAGACGCTAAACGGTCTGGCGTCATTAAGTTACGCTGGTCATCAAGAACGTTGCCACCTAAATCATCAGCAATTTGCTGCGCAGTTCGGAGCATTAAGTTGAAGTTCTGTTCAGCCTCGCCATAACAAGGCAATGTCATGAAGAATGAAATACCCTTCGTTGTAAACTCAGCAGGATCAGCATGCTCAAACGTACCAGGGTGCATCATATTAGCGACGCTAAACAGCACTTTGCCGTTACCGGACAAGTCGACATGACGGTGGAAAATATCCATCTCGCCATAAATTAAGCCGTTTTGTTGCATACTCTCAAATAAAGCAGTACCAACAAATGGCTCTTCACCCGCGCAGTGCACATTCAATACAATCACTTGCATTTCAGGTTCTGGCTTTGGCTCTTCCTTAGGCTCTGCAACGACAGAATCGCTAACCGTTTCGACTTGCTGTTCTTTCTCAGTAATATCAAACGCGGCGGGAATAGCTTCTTCTTCCACAGCTGGCTGGAATGGCTCTTCAGCTACTGGTACTTGAGCGACAGACTCAACGTCCTCTTCTTTATCTTTTTCTGCAACAAATGAAGGGATGTCATCCGGCTCCTGCTGTGTCTGTGTTACTTCAGATGGGCCACCGAATAGCGGGTCAGATTCAAACTTGTTGTCGAAAGAACTCGCCGTCCCAAAATCTGGTTCTTTGCGATCTTTACGAATGATCTCAAAGTCATCTTCAGGAGAGGGAGCGAAGTCTCGTTCTTTCTCGACAAGATCATTTTTGTCCCCTTGGTCAACATCCAGCTTACCAAGCGGCTTGTTACCAAACTTTGCTTTGCCTTCTTTTTTACTGCTCCACAAACCATGAAACAGCAATGCCGCGATGGCTAATGCGCCAACAACAATGAGTACGAATCGCAATTCCTGCATTATTTACTCTCAATATACTTGTTTTTACTACTCGCAGTTCCTTGAGCAGCAACCCAAGTGCAATAAATCTGAATGATACGTTTACTTTACCAAAACTATATGTAGATTTAGAACAACTTAATGCAAGAAGTTCCGTTTTTTGTTGTGATTCTTGCCACGATTCCACTTAACAAGACGTCATTTGTCAGGGCATTGAAAGAAAAGCCCTCACAGGTACAATGAGTTTTCATTTACACGAAGCCAAAATAGACATGAAGCAAAACAATCAGCAGAGAACCGGATTCGGTTATTTTCTATACGGGATACAATTGGCACTTGCCCCTAAAATCAGACGCTTTGTCATCTTACCTCTACTTGCAAATATCTTGCTTGTGGGTGGTGCCATCTTCTATCTATTTTCAAACCTTAATATATGGATCGAAGACTGGATTGGGCAGCTGCCTGAGTTTTTATCCTGGTTAACTTACATTCTTTGGCCTTTACTCGCTCTGACGATACTCGCTACCTTCTCCTATTTTTTCAGCACGCTCGCGAACTTTATCGCCGCGCCATTCAACGGTCTCTTAGCTGAAAAAGTGGAAGAATACTTAACGGGACAAAAAGTGAATGATGATGGTTTCACTGCCGTTCTGAAAGATGTTCCTCGCGTTTTAGCTCGTGAATGGAGAAAGCTGCTTTACATCTTACCTAAAGCAATAGGCCTATTCCTGTTATTGCTCATCCCTGCCCTTGGACAAACAGTAGGCCCATTTTTATGGTTTATCTTTACCGCCTGGATGCTCGCGATTCAATATTGTGACTACCCGTTTGATAACCATAAAATCCCATTTAACGACATGCGTTACAAATTGAAACAAAAGCAAGGTAAGGCCTATGGCTTTGGGGTATTGGTGTCTGTGTTTACGACGATCCCAATTTTGAACCTCATTGTCATGCCTGTAGCAATATGTGGTGCAACCGCTATGTGGGTCGCGGAGTTTAAGCACCAACGATAGTCGACTAGAGATTAAGGAAAGGGATCTGCGCCAGCTTTTCCCTTTTCTTTTATCGAGTTCTGGGCCAACCTAATAAGATATAACTTTTTAATCCTTTTCCCTTTTTTTCATACCGCATATTCTTCTATCCATATTCACACAACGTGTAATGAAGGAACATCACTATGAGCAAAATCTACGAAGATAACTCTCTTACTATCGGTAATACACCTCTCGTTCGTCTAAACAAAGTAAGCAAAGGCAAAGTTCTCGCGAAAATTGAAGCGCGTAACCCTAGCTTCAGTGTTAAGTGCCGTATCGGTGCAAACATGATTTGGGAAGCAGAGAAAGCGGGGCTTCTTAAGCCAGGTGTAGAGCTTGTAGAACCTACCAGTGGTAACACAGGTGTTGCTCTAGCATTCGTAGCGGCCGCTCGCGGTTACAAGCTAACATTGACCATGCCTGAATCAATGAGCCTAGAACGCCGTAAGCTACTTAAAGCACTGGGCGCTAACCTTGAGCTGACTGAAGCGGCGAAAGGCATGAAAGGGGCGATTGCTAAGGCAGAAGAAATCGTAGCAAGCAACCCTGAGAAGTACCTACTTCTTCAACAATTTGACAACCCAGCGAACCCAGAAATCCACGAGAAGACTACGGGCCCTGAGATTTGGGAAGCGACAGACGGTGAAATCGACGTATTCGTTGCTGGTGTTGGTACGGGCGGTACTATCACAGGTACAAGCCGTTACATCAAAGGTGAAAAAGGTAAAGCCATCACTTCTGTCGCAGTTGAGCCAGCAGAGTCTCCAGTTATTGCACAAGCACTTGCTGGCGAAGAAATCCAACCTGCTCCGCACAAGATCCAAGGTATCGGTGCTGGTTTCATCCCAGGTAACCTCGATTTAGACATTATTGACCGCGTTGAACAAGTCACCTCAGAAGAAGCGATTGAGATGGCTCGTCGCCTAATGGAAGAGGAAGGTATCCTAGCTGGCATCTCATCCGGCGCGGCTGTTGTTGCAGCTAACCGACTTGCAGAACTCCCTGAATTTGAAGGAAAAACAATTGTAACCGTTCTACCAAGTTCAGGTGAGCGTTACCTAAGTACAGCACTCTTTGCAGGTATCTTTACCGAAAAAGAGAACCAACAATAATATGTGTTCAAATCAATTTTTAGTTTAAAAAAGCCCCGTTTAGGGGCTTTTTTGTTGATCCCTGCCCTACCTTTGGTAATATCAGGGTGTTTTATTTCTAGCTTCAAAATAAAGAAGCAGAACACAAAAAGGTTTCAAAGTGATTACGCACGCAAACAGTTGCGTAGTTACCAAACTTTTGACTAGTATCAGAACTGACGCGCTTTGAACTCTTCCCGTGCTAGCGCACAAGATGTAAAGCAGTTAAGCTAAAATCTAGTCACAAACTAACAAAAAAATACATTTATTGGGGTATATCACATGTACGAGAAGCAAGTAGAAATCACAGCAGAAAACGGCCTTCACACTCGTCCAGCTGCACAGTTTGTTAAAGAAGCAAAAGCATTCGACGCAGACATCACTGTGACTTCTAACGGTAAAAGCGCTAGCGCTAAGAGCCTATTCAAACTACAAACACTAGGCCTAGTAAAAGGTACTCAAGTAACTATTTCTGCTGAAGGCCCACAAGCTCAGCAAGCAGTTGACCACCTAGTTGCTCTAATGGACCAACTACACTAATCCGGTCTCCTACTCCAGAAGCCATTTTGTGAAAGCAAAATGGCTTCGTTGGAAATAGGCTCAAAACTAAGCTAAAACTATTCGTTAGCGCACCCATTATTCTCCCGTTTTATAAAGTTGACCAAACTTAAGGTAAGGCTATGATTTCAGGCATCCTAGCATCTCCTGGTATTGCAATCGGTAAAGCACTACTACTTCAAGAAGATGAAATTGTCCTAAACACAAACACTATTTCTGACGATCAAGTAGAAGCTGAAGTTCAGCGTTTCTTCGACGCTCGTAACAAATCTGCAGCTCAGCTAGAAACTATCAAGCAAAAAGCGCTTGAAACGTTTGGTGAAGAAAAAGAAGCGATCTTTGAAGGTCACATCATGCTTCTTGAAGACGAAGAGCTAGAAGAAGAGATCCTAGCACTTATCAAAAACGACAAGATGACTGCGGATCACGCTATCCACTCAGTTATCGAAGAGCAAGCATGTGCTCTTGAGTCACTAGATGACGAATACCTAAAAGAACGTGCAACTGACATCCGCGATATCGGTTCTCGTTTTGTGAAAAACGCACTGGGTATCAACATTGTTTCGCTTAGCGACATCAATGAAGAAGTTATCCTAGTTGCTTACGACCTAACACCATCTGAAACGGCACAAATTAACCTAGACTACGTACTTGGTTTTGCTTGTGATATCGGCGGTCGTACATCTCACACTTCAATCATGGCTCGCTCTCTTGAGCTTCCTGCTATCGTTGGTACTAACGACATCACGAAAAAAGTTAAGAATGGCGATATGCTGATTCTTGACGCGATGAACAACAAGATTGTTGTTAACCCATCAGAAGCTGAACTAGAAGAAGCGAAAGCGGTTAAAGCGGCATTCCTAGCTGAAAAAGAAGAGCTAGCGAAACTGAAAGACCTACACGCAGAAACGACTGACGGTCACCGTGTAGAAGTTTGCGGTAACATCGGTACAGTGAAAGACTGTGACGGTATCCTCCGTAACGGCGGTGAAGGTGTTGGTCTGTACCGTACTGAATTCCTATTTATGGACCGTACTGCGCTACCAACTGAAGAAGAACAGTACCAAGCGTACAAAGAAGTTGCAGAAGCAATGAACGGTCAAGCTGTGATCATCCGTACTATGGATATCGGCGGCGATAAAGATCTCCCATACATGGATCTTCCAAAAGAGATGAACCCATTCCTAGGCTGGCGCGCTGTACGTATCAGTCTGGATCGTCGTGAAATCCTTCGTGATCAGCTACGTGGCATCCTACGTGCTTCTGCACACGGCAAACTGCGTATTATGTTCCCAATGATCATCTCTGTCGAAGAAATCCGTGAGCTTAAGAAAGCGATCGAAGAGTACAAAGAAGAGCTACGTGCTGAAGGCCACGCGTTCGACGAAAACATCGAAATCGGTGTTATGGTTGAAACTCCTGCTGCTGCTGCGATCGCACACCACTTAGCGAAGGAAGTGTCTTTCTTCTCTATCGGTACAAACGACCTAACTCAGTACACGCTAGCGGTAGACCGTGGTAACGAGATGATCTCTCATCTTTACAACCCACTATCACCAGCAGTACTAACCGTGATCAAGCAAGTTATTGACGCTTCTCACGCAGAAGGTAAATGGACTGGTATGTGTGGTGAACTTGCAGGTGACGAGCGTGCAACGCTTCTACTTCTAGGTATGGGTCTGGACGAGTTCTCAATGAGCGGCATTTCAATCCCTAAAGTGAAGAAAGTAGTTCGTAACTCTAACTTCGCAGAAGTGAAAGCAATGGCTGAAGAAGCCCTTTCTTTACCAACAGCTGCAGAAATCGAAGCAGTGGTAGAAAAGTTTATTGCTGAGAAAGCTCAGTAATCGGTAGTACCAAGTAATTCAATACTTAATGGCCATTAGACGGCGAAAAAAGTCGTCTAATGCGCTATATTGGTATACTATAATTCGACAGAATAAAACCAAACCTTAGGAGCATGACACAATGGGTCTGTTTGACAAACTTAAGAAGCTTGTATCTGATGACAGCGCTGACGCTGGTGCTATCGAAATCATCGCGCCACTTTCTGGTGAGATTGTAAACATCGAAGACGTGCCAGATGTTGTTTTCGCTGAGAAAATCGTTGGTGACGGTATTGCTATCAAGCCAGCAGGCAACAAAATGGTAGCTCCTGTAAACGGTACTATCGGTAAGATCTTCGAAACTAACCACGCATTCTCTATCGAGTCTGACGACGGTGTTGAGCTTTTCGTTCACTTCGGTATCGACACAGTTGAACTAAAAGGTGAAGGCTTCACGCGTATCGCTGAAGAAGGTCAAACTGTTAAAGCTGGCGACACTGTAATTGAATTCGATCTAGCTCTTCTAGAAGAGAAAGCGAAGTCAACGCTAACTCCAGTTGTTATCTCTAACATGGACGAAATCAAAGAGCTGAACAAGCTTTCTGGTTCTGTGACTGTTGGTGAAACTCCAGTTCTACGTGTAACTAAGTAATTTTTACTTAGCCGAACACGAAAAAACGCTGCCATTGGCAGCGTTTTTTATTACCTGAAGTTTATACTTTCTTACCGGATTCAACTGAGTAGACCAAGTGCCGAACTCGGCCTTTGTTTTGCCTGAGCCAATAACGCAGTTGTCGCATCTTGGAGCACTTGAGAACGCACCATTTCCGTAGATTCTCTTGCGAAGTCTGTATCTCTTATTCGACTCTTGGATTCCGTAACACTCCGATTCACGGTATTTAAGTTATCCACCGAACCATTTACACGATTTTGAAAGCTGCCAATTTCACTTCGGTGCGAATCAACGTACTTGATCGCTGCATCAATCACCCCAATTGAAAGCTGCGCCTTACCAGCCGTCGACATATCGATGTCATCCATTGTGACTAATTGACCAGTGCTTATATCAAGCTCATCCGCTAAACTGCCTTCTAACTCCACTCCTTCTGGCGTATTCATCGTAGAGGCAAAGAATTGCAGTTCATTGTTTTCCGTTACTGAGGCACTCACTACCGATTGTTGAGCATTGATGTAAGTGGCGACCTGTTCTATGCGATCACCCAATTTGAGCCCAATGGATTCCGTTTGGGTTTGCCCTTTACTGTCTTGGTATTCGACTTTTAGAGTTTGGTTATCTTTAGTGACTCGCCAATCTTTATCGACCGCATCACCAAAATAATGCTGCCCTCCCATCTCTGGGATATGGCTACGCATGTTACGTAACGTCAAAGAGATTGAATTAGCGTTCGCGCCAATATGAAAGCTTTGCGAGCCATAAGAACCATCAAATAAATTTTTATCCGCAAATGTTGTCGTGATCGCGACACGATCAAGCTCATTCTGCAGCGCTACGACCTCGTATTGGATGCTTTGTCGGTCACTGGTATCGTAACTACCATTTGCCGCTTGAAGCCCTAGAGAGCGTAACCGTTGCAAAATATCACTGCTCTCATGTAACGCGCCTTCCGCGGTTTGCGCGACCGAATAAGCATCGTGCGCATTTCTTAAGGCGACATCAAGCCCTCTCGTTTGCACATGGAGAGTATTCGATATCTGTAAACCTGCCGCATCATCACTCGCCGAGTTAATTCGAAAACCAGAAGTTAGGTTGCGCTGTGACTCGACGTTTTGCGCTGCCGCTTGACTCAGGTGTCTCTGCGCCACCATCGCGGCAACATTGGTATTTAAAGAGACCATCTAATCGATATGAGTGCCTTGTCGAACATCCTGTTGGGACGCATCTAAATCGTTATAGCCGATAAGCAAAAAAGCCAGGGATGAGCCTGGCTTTTGTATCTTGTCTTATTAAGGTGATTAACCTAGCAGACTTAGCGCTGAGTTTGGCGCTTGTTTCGCTTGCGCAAGGATTGAGCTTGACGCTTGCGATAGAATTTGTGACTTGGTCATTTGAGTCGTTTCTTTCGCGAAGTCAGTATCTTTGATACGGCTCTTCGACGCGTTCACGTTCTCGTTAATGTTGTCCAAGTTGCTGATTGCATGGTTGAAACGGTTCTGGAATGCACCCAGCTCTGCGCGGTGGCTGTCTACGTATTTCAGTGCCGCATCGATGATAGCGACAGATTCTTGTGCGCCACCAACTGAGGTTACGTCGATAGTATCTACCGTTACTTTTTTACCTTCGCCCAAACCTAGCTCGCCAGATAGGCCGCCTGAAAACTCGACTTCGCCTTCGACTTTGTTGTTGCCAGCAAAGATTTGCAGTTTACCGTCTTGGTCTACTGAGGCTTTCACTAGGTCAGTTTGACCGTTAATGTAAGTCGCAAGCTCTTCGATATCGTCACCTGCTTTTGCGCTGATGTTGATTTCTTGCTCCTGACCGTAGCTGTCCGTTAGGTTGATTTTTAGGTCGTTCTTACCTTCAGCAACGTTCCAGTCTTTACCTTTACCACTTTCAGCTTGGTAGCTCACACCGCCCATCATTTTGTTGTCTGAACGCATGTCTTTTAGCTCAAGCATCACGGCTTCACCGTTATCCGCACCGATTTGGAACGATTTCGCGCCGTGTGTGCCGTTTAGTAGCTTGTTACCACCGAAAGAAGTGGTTTCTGCGATACGGTTTAGTTCGTCATTTAGCGCAGTCACTTCTTCTTGAATCGCCACACGCTCTGATTTCGAGTTTGAGCCGTTTGCTGATTGTAGAGACAAATCACGCATACGTTGAAGAATGTTAGTGGTCTCGTTCATTGCACCTTCAGCGGTTTGTGCAATTGAGATACCGTCGTTCGCGTTGCGAACCGCCACATCCAAACCACGGCTTTGTACGTTCAAACGGTTCGAGATTTGTAGACCCGCAGCGTCATCTTTTGCGCTGTTGATTTTGAAACCCGAAGACAAACGCTCCATAGAGGTTTGTTGAGCTGAGTTTGCGTTGTTTAGGTAACGCTGAGCGGTCATCGCTGATACGTTAGTGTTTACATTCACTGCCATGGTGATTTCTCCAATTGATTTTCCGGTATAGCGGTTTCCGACGTCTCGGAAAACCAAGTAGTTCTCTCAAAGTTACCCCTATTAACGACACCAAATTCAGAAGCTTTAGAAAAAAATTTAAAATAATAACATTGCGAGATTTGGCTAAAAAAATTGAAGAAAAGTAAGAAAAAGTGCTCAAGTTTCCACAAATCGAGCCGAGTGGGCCAGATTGTATAGAAAACCAGCAAAAGGAAACAATTGAAGTTAAGTTCGCAGACGATAGACGTGAGAATTAGAAAAGAAAAAGCCCCTTTTCCTTTGAGAGAACTGGGGCTAGGTTGGTCGCCAGAGCCTATGTGGAGATCAAGAGAAATGAACACATTTCCGGCATACCGAGTGCAACTTTACATTGAAAATGATTGGCAGGTGAGAGATGAGAGAGCCGCTCATTCTATTATAAAGTTGCTTGCCAAAAGCCTGCATTCCCATCCACGTCTGAATGTATTGAGTACAGGCTAAGTAAACTACTGCAATAGTGACATTGCAGAGTTTGGCAACTGTTTCGCTTGAGCAAGAATTGATGTACCTGCTTGTTGCAAAATTTGTGCTTTGGTCATTTGCGTGGTTTCTTTCGCAAAGTCCGTGTCTTTAATTCGGCTGTTTGACGCGTCAACGTTTTCTTGGATGTTTGCCAAGTTGTTGATGCTGTGACTCAGACGGTTTTGCTTCGCACCCAAGTCCGCACGTTGTGAATCCACGTATTTCAGTGCCGAATCCAGCACAGAGATAGCGTTTTGAGAACCTTGTACGGTTGTCATATCAATATCTTGTACTGATGTTCTAAGAGGTTCATCGCTCAAACCAAGCTCAGACGCCAATCCACCCGAAATTGAAATCTCACCCTGAACGTTTGGATGTGCAACAAAAACTTGTAACTTGCCATCTTCACTTACAGACGCGTTGATCATATCAGACTGACCATTAATGTACGTAGCAAGCTCTTCGATGTCGTCACCTGCTTTTGCATTAATGTTGATTTCTAGATCATCGACATTGCCGTCTTCGTCTTCACCCATGCCTGGCAAAGTGATTTTTAGGTCCGATTTAGCAGGGTCAACGCCCCAATCTTTATCTTTACCATTTTCCGATAAGAAGGTCACACCGCCCATGCGAGTATCGTCCGCACGAATGCTGGTTAGCCCCATGATCATTGCTTCACCTGAGCTCGCACCAATCTGGAATGCCGCTTCACCGAATGAGCCGTTCAATAGACGACGGCCACCGAATGACGTGGTTTCTGCGATACGGTTTAGCTCGTCAATCAATGCCATTGACTCTTCGTTGATCGCCTGACGCTCAGCCGGAGAGTTAGTACCGTTCGATGATTGAATAGCAAGGTCACGCATACGTTGCATGACAGATGTTGCCTCATTCATCGCACCTTCAGCGGTTTGGGCAATCGAGATACCATCGTTCGCGTTACGCATTGCGACATCTAGGCCACGAGACTGTGCAGTTAAGCGGTTAGAGATCTGTAGACCTGCCGCATCATCTTTTGCACTGTTTATCTTATGTCCTGAAGATAAGCGCTCCATCGACGTGTTTAATTCGTCAGTCGCTTTGTTTAGGTAACGCTGCGCGGTCATCGCGGAGACGTTAGTACTAACTGTTACAGCCATTTTGCTCTCCTTTTGAGTTCGCAAGCTTTTGCGAAGCGGCCAGCTTTACTCTCATTTGGATAAGCACTGACCGTAAAAATTACTTGCTAAATCTGCCTTAAACGCAGGGTTTAGAATCTCTAAATCTGTTCTGATATTTTCAATACAATTTGTGTGCCAACTTATAAAATTTATTTCACCGCTTTTAAAAGAAGCACATAAACAATAAGTTAGCGTTATCACTAAACCATTTCCGGATAATGAGGCTCATCTTGCTTCATGGATATTGACCGCTACTCTGTTGCCGCCCAACTTGCCTCTCGCGTCATTGCCGCTTTGGGTAAAATCGTGCCGCATAGCATGACTCTTAATTTACGTCGATTTATCGCGCTTAAGGCTTTGCACATAAGGCATCAAAATCAGACACTGTGTATGAGTGTCATACTAGATGTAGTTAAACAACGTTAGATCTTTGGTCTTACCGAATGCTTGTTGCGATGCCTGTAACGCTCGCGAGTTTTCACTGAACTCGATAACGGCTTTAGAGTAATCCAAATCCTCAAAGTTGCTCTTCGCTTTCGCCAGAGACAAATTAAAGTCTTCGTGGTTTTGCTCTTGGATATCGAGCGTGCTCAATCGGGCGCCAGCATCTGTACGCGCTTTATTCAAATGGATAAAAGCAGCGTGAAATTCTTCTGTCATTTGGTGCAATTTGGCGGTCGCCGACGTATCCGACACCGATTTATCTGACCACGCCATTGCATCCTTGAAGGTATCGAAAATGCTGAACTCTGCCCGCTTTTCAATCTCGATGCTGTCGCCAGGCGTAATTTGACCTTTTACGTGCACTTTCAGGCCTTTGTACTCAATGCCTTTTTCTGGAGAAAACTCATCGGCATCCACGACTTTACCGTTACGCTCTAGTTGGTAACCAAATTTGCCGTTGTTCATATCGACAAATGTCACGCGATACGCCGCATCATCCTTCGTATCAACGTTAGTGGCTCTGTTTAATAGCAACTCAGAACCGTTTTGTAGATCGTAATTCGGCTGATAATCGCCAAATGGGTTTGGTATCTCCATAAACAGCTTGCTGCCAGGATCGTTCATTGGCATCTCAAGCATGCTGGAGACTTTCATTTTGCGCTGGTAATCGTCTCCAGCGTACTGAACACTACCGTCTTTATCGCGATAGAATGGTTGGCTTTTGGGCTTAGTGCCAGCAAACACGTAGTTACCAGATTCATCTTGCGAGTTCACTAAGTTAAGGAAGTTGTTCGCAATCTCTTCTAGCTCACGCTTCTTTGCTTGTCGGTCTTCCGCAGAAAACGCACCGTTAATCATCTCCATCGTTAAGCGCTTCGACTCGTCGGCAAAATTCTCTGCATTGGCGATATTAACTTCGTGGTTTTCTAGACGATTACGCACCAACACTATTGAGCTAAGGTATTGTTGTAGCTGTTCTTGTTGCTGACTAATATTTTGAATGTAATGCGACGCAAGGGGATCGTCGCTAGGTTTCAGTAACTTTTTCCCTGAAGCAAGTTGCTCTTGGTTATGGTGAACCTTATTCTCTTGACGACGCAAGTCATTTTGTACGGACTGATAGTTATGGAAACTAGAAATTCGGTTTAGCACTTATCTCTTCTCCTTACCTCAGTTGTAAAATGGTATTGAAGGTGTCATTCGCCGCTTGCATCACACGTGATGAAGCCATGTACGCTTGTTGAAACTTCATCATGTTGGCCGCTTCTTCATCGAGGTTAACGCCAGAGATAGAAGCAACGCGCTCTTGTGCCGCCTCATGCTCTAAGCGAGCGACAGAAGCTAATCGGTTTGCTGTAGAAGATTTCAATCCGACTTCGGTATTGAGGTTGTGATAAACATCAATCAAAGTACTGGATTTTCCGTCCATCATCTTGTCTGTTTGGATCTTCTGCATTTTTCTCAAGTTGCCATTACCACCTTCCGAAGGCACCAAGTTCGCGGTGAACTTGTCATTCATCAGCGCACCTTCGCTCAGCTCAAATACAGTCGCATCGCCATTTTTATACAGCGGATGACTTTTCGGCACTGAGATTTCAATCATCGGGTTATCTTTGTCTAGCGGGTATGAGTATTTGTCCGATAGCAAATTGCCTTTGTTGTCCGTGATCTTTAACCATGGCTTATCATGTTTCTCGTCGGCTGGTTGTACGGTGACCTCAAACTCTTTGACATCCCCCGCCTCACGAATTTTGAACTTGGCGTTACCTTGAGCAAAAGTGGTTGAAGCTTCATAACTTTGCGCGGCAATGGCTTTTGCATCATTGGTTTCCATCTTGATGATGGCTGCGCCACTTCGTGTTGGGCGCAACAATACGCGCTCACCAGCGGCAAGACCTTCACCAATTTGCACTTTCATACCATCCAGAACAAACGAAGAATCCGATTGATCAATGTTCAACGACATTTGCTCACCTTTCGGTGTTGTCACGCTATACTGGTCGCCATCATAACGTAGCGAATATTCACCACCTTTGATCGCTGAGATATCATCAATGTAAACCGCAACATCAGCTTGAGAGTCAGGCGCAGCAAAAGCTCGAGATTTTGCCACCAGCTCAGAGTTCACGTCGGTAAATACGTCTTTACCTATCTTGCCGTTGAGATCCAGACCTTGAGATTGCAGCTGATTAATTTTGTAGGAGAAACCCGTCGCTAAACGGCCCATTTCATCTTGCAGTTGTGGAATGTGTTTGTCGCGCATTTCAAGCAAAGCGCCGATTTTGCCATCCATATCATCAGACTTGATCGCTTTAATGCCATTCCCTTCCACCATTGCTAATCGTCTTTGATGAACATCCGGATAACCATCGATCATTTTGAGCTGGCTTGCTTCCGTGCCAGAAACAAGTGTGTGTCCATTGCCGATGTGAACATTAAACCCTTCGGCATTTTTGCGTGGGGTTACGGTAACTTTGGTGTACTCAGATAACTCAGTAACCAGCTTTTCATGCTGGTCCATCAAATCATTATGTGGACCGGGTGTGCGCATCATTAACCGATGCACATCGCGGATCTCCAACGCAAGTTGGTTCACGCGTTCAATGCCCATATCCAATTTTTTATTGGTCACATCAGATTGCAATCGCACGGTTTCATGGAAGTCATTTAATGTATCAGAGAAGATTTTCGCCTTTTCCAATACCACTTTCCGTGCCCCCAAATCGTTCGGGGTATCTGCCATGGTTTTGACCGCATCGAACCACTCGTTCAAGTTCTCTGGAATTTTCTTCGATGCAACTGAGCTCAACATGCTAGAGAGCATATCAAGATTGTCTTGGGTATCCGTTTTGTTGGCATTGTTGGTTGACGACAAGTTCAGTTCATTCACGGCAAACTGATCCCACGAGCGGCGAACATTTTCCACATGCACACCCATGCCGTAAGTAGAGCCACCAAACATGCGCGGATCATTCGTACCTTGGATAACAGACTGGCGGCTATAACCCTCGGTATTAACATTAGAAATGTTATGACCAGTGGTGTTTAATTGTCTCTGAGCAGTAAGCACACTTTGAGTACCTACATTCAGAAGATCTGACGCCATACATGCCCCCAAAAACGAAATAAAATCGGCAAAACCGATCACCTAGACACATCAAAGCAAAAGATGTGCCAAGTAAGAGAGAGAGGTGAATACTCAGAAAAAGTAAAGGCTTGCACTGTGGCAAGCCTTCGAAAGCAACATGAACTGGCGAAGAGTAAATTACATACTTTCGATTTTCTGCTTCACCTGAAGGACTTTGTCTGCGTAATTCGGATCGGTCGCGTAACCCGCACTGTGGATGCCGCGAATGAAGGACTCTGAATTCCCTCGCTGTTGCAATGCCGTCTCGTAACGTGGGTTGTCATTTAAAAAGCGCACAAAGTCATTAAAGCTGTCTTCGTAATTTGAGTAGGCGCGAAACGCTGCCGTCTCTTTCACTGGCGTATTATCGTGGAACTCTAGCGTTTGAGTCGTCACTTTGTCACCCTGCCAGCTTCGATCTGCTTTGATGTTAAATAAGTTGTTGCTGCTGCCACGCGCGTTCTTCACTACCTTTTGTCCCCACCCGGTTTCCAAAGCCGCTTGCGCAAGTAGCAGAGATGGCTCGACACCTAGGGCTTTCGCGGCTTTCTCCGCGTATGGCTTCATCGAGTTAACAAAAGATTCTGGCGAATCGAATCGAGTTGGTTCATTGCTTGGTCGAGATAGCTGACCAGATTCAATCAAGCGCTGTTCAATCTCACGCGCTTTTTTCGGGTCAATACGACGATATTCCACGGCATTATTTGCCGCATCACGCATTGCCGTTTCACTCTTGTCGTTACCTTGCCCAGCCGTTAATTGCTTAACAATCATATCGGCCAAGCCCATTGAACCAGACGAACTGAGCTCACTCGCCATCTGCTCATCCAGCATTTGTCGGTAGAACTTCTCGTTCTGGCTGTTCATCATGTTGGACTCAAAGCCCTCATTGGCTTCTCGCATGGATTTCAACATCATGGAGGTGAAAATAGATTCGAACTGACGAGCCGCTGCACGCAGTGCTTCTTGCTCGCCATCTTTACCTTCTTTCACTGCTTTTTGACGCAGGGTATCCAGCGAACTGATGTCATGAATAAAGCCAATGTCGTTAGGATTGTTCATTATACCTACCTCCTAACCATTAAATGATGATCAACTGGCCTTCAATGGCACCAGCTTGTTTCAATGCTTGCAAGATAGCCATCAAATCCGACGGCGCTGCGCCGACTTGATTCACTGCACGGACCAAATCATCCAACGTTAAGCCTGGCTCAAACTTAAACATCTTGCCCTGCTCTTCGCTGACTTCGATATCCGAGTCTGGCACGACAACAGTTTGCCCACCAGAAAAGCCGTTCGGTTGGCTAACATTCAAGTTTTCTTTGATCGCAACCGTCATGCCACCATGCGTTACCGCAGCAGGTTTGAGACGAACATGTTTACCAACTACGATGGTACCCGTGCGAGAGTTAACGATGATTTTGGCTGCGCCATCTGCTGGGTCGAACTCTAGGTTTTCAATTGCCGATAAGAACGCCACACGCTGGCTGACATCACGAGGGGCACGTACACGTACCGACGTCGCGTCTACTGCACTCGCCATTTGTGGGCCCAGGAAGTTGTTTACCGCATCCGCCATACGTTGAGCCGTTGTGAAATCTGACTCAAGCAAGTTGAACGTGATGTAATCGCCACGACCAAATGGGTTTGGAATTTCGCGCTCTACTGTCGCACCACTAGAGATAAGACCAACGGTTGGATTGTTACCTACGATTTTGGAACCGTCAGCACCTTCAGCACTGAAACCGCTCACCACTAAGTTACCTTGAGCAACCGCGTAAACTTGACCGTCTAAGCCTTTCAAGAAGGTTTGTAGTAGCGTACCACCACGCAAACTTTTGGCACTACCGATAGAAGAGACTGTCACGTCTACTTGCTGACCTGGTTTAGAGAATGGCGGCAACTCTGCCGTTACCATGACTGCGGCAACGTTTTTTATTTTCGGCTTTGTGCCCGGCGGCATCTGAATGCCGAAGTTTTGCAGCATGGCGGCGAAACTTTGCTCCGTAAACGGGTTCGCTTCGCCTGTGCCAGGTAAGCCTGAAACCAAACCATAACCCACGAGTTGGTTGCTTCGTACACCTGCCACTTGCGCGACGTCTTTGATACGTGCAGCTTGGGCAGCGGTAGAAAACAGAGCAACGCTCATCAGTATTAAAAGGAGTTTTTTCATGCTTACTTATCTCTTGCAGTCAAATTGCCGTCAGCACGGCGTGTTATAGCGCTACATTAAAGAATCGTGCCAAGAAACCCGGCTCTTGCATATCTTGTTGTACACCGGTGCCAGAATACTGAATTCTTGCGTTAGAAACGCGGTTTGATGCAATAGTATTGTCGAAACTAATGTCATCCGGACGAATAGTGCCGCTTAAACGTATGTACTCATCACCCGTATTAAGCGTCATCCATTTTTCTCCACGGATAACGAGGTTGCCATTTGCCAAAACTTCAATCACCTCAACAGTAATATAACCACTGATGCTGTTACTCTGCTTAGCAGAAGAGTCACCCGCAAATGAGTTTGAGTTATTTAAGTCATAAGAGAAATTGTATTTGCCACCAATTTGCAGCTCTTCTCCGCCCACTTGAAGCGGGTCCATTTGCGCTTCATTGGTTTTCGATAAATCGGCATTGGCGCTTTTCGTGGCGCTGGTAGTCTCATCCAGTGTCACGGTAATAATGTCGCCAATACCACGTGGCTTGGAATCGTCGTAAAGATCGGTAATGTGCTCGGCGCTAAACAGTGAACCTGTTGCAGCAGCATAATGCTCAGGTTTCTTTTTCGGATGAATAGGAGCCCATGCAGGATCACCCGCAACCGGATCGCTTCTGCCACGCAGTGTATCCACGATACCGCTGCTCTCTTCTTTCGATTTATCGCCTTCTACCGCGTCAACCACCGTCGTTGCTTGTGTCACTTCATCCGTTTCAATCGGCTCTAACATGGCACAACCCGACATCGTGGCAATCAAAGCAAGTAGACAAATACGTTTCATCGTGAGCTCCTCAATTCTTGCTCTTAACCGTTATAACTGCTGGTTAACGAAGCTCATCATCTTATCGACTGACGAGATCACTTTTGAGTTCATTTCGTAAACGCGCTGGGCTTCGATCATGTTGACCAACTCTTCCGTTACATTCACGTTAGACGCTTCCAGCATGGATTGACGGATTTCACCCAAACCGTCCAAACCAGGAACACCTTCTTGTGGATCGCCACTAGCACCCGTTGGTAAGTAAAGGTTCTGGCCAATTGGCTCTAGGCCACCTGGGTTAACAAAGTCTGTAATGGTTAGCTGACCAACGACTTGGTTGTCTTGCTGACCACGGACGCGAACCGATACTTCACCATCCGTACCGACAGTGATAGAAATCGCATCTTCTGGAATCACAATTTCAGGTTCTACAGGGTAGCCAGAACCCGACGTGACTAACGTGCCTTCACCATTTAACGTGAACTGACCGTTACGGGTGTAACCGATGTTGCCATCCGGCAACGTCACTTGGAAGAAGCCGTCGCCTTCAACCATCATGTCCAGTGCGTTGGTCGTTGTCTGCGCATTACCATGCGTGTGCACTTTTTGCGTCGCAACCACTTTAGAACCCGCACCTAGCATCAAGCCACTCGGAAGCTCAGTGTTCTGAGATGATTGGCCGCCAGGCTGGTTGATGTTCTGATAGAACAAATCTTCGAATACCGCACGGCTCTTTTTGTAGCCGACAGTAGAGGCGTTCGCCAAGTTGTTCGAAATCGTGGCAATGTTGGTTTGCTGGGCGTCTAGACCTGTTTTACTTACCCATAGTGCTGGATGCATAGTGAACCTCTAACTCTGTTAACTCATACGAAGCAGTGAATCTGAAGATTTATCCATTTCTTCAGCTGTGCTCATCATCTTGACTTGCATTTCAAACTGACGCTGTAAGTCAATCAATGCGGTCATTTCACCTACGGCATTCACGTTACTGCCTTCAATCGCTCCTGTCTGGAGGCTAACAGTCGCGTCTGCTTCGTAAGGTTGGTTTGGAGTTTTATGGCGAAATAAGCCATTGGTGTCTTTAAATAAGCTTTGATCATTAGGCTTAACAAGCTTGATGCGATCAACCGCTTGGAATTCTTCCGCCGGGGCACCTTGAGGAAGCACAGAGATGGTGCCATCACGACCAATTTCAATTTTGGAGAGAGGAATAGGCAAAGTAATCGGCGCATCGTTTTCACCTAGCACCAAATGGCTACTTGCGTTAGTAAGCATGCCATTTTGATCGACTTTTAGGTTACCGTTACGGGTCAACCCTTCTTTACCCGTGTGATCGAGTACCGATATCCAGCCGCTACCTTCAATCGTCACATCAAGATCACGCCCTGTTGTAATCACGCTACCTTGAGCAAAGTTATGCCCTGGACGCTCTGTCATGCTGAACACACGTGAAGGATGGCCTTCACCATAAGCCTGCATTGAGCGAGCCTGTGCTAAATCCGCACGAAACCCTGTCGTGCTTACGTTAGCCAAGTTATTAGCACGCAATTGTAGTGCCTGCATATTTTGCTTGGCCCCACTCATTGCGAGAAACAGTGCGCGATCCATAAATTACTCCAAAAACTTCTCTGTACACGGAGTAAAAGCAATAGTTATGCCAACATAAAATGAACTTATTTATCAAACATTTAAATAAGAAACAAAAGATTAAGAGGGGTTTCAGTGGCAGAAAACTGCAACAAGGGGCAAGGTTTTGATCCACATGGCGGCAACGGCGGCAAATCAGAGATCAAAGCATGCTTAACCTGAACTGAGGTATTTTCAGGCTAAGCATCAGATGAATGTCATGATGTTATCAAGCCAAGCGGCGAAAGCTCGCCTAACTTGATGATGCAGATTATCGGATCTGCAGGATATTTTGTTGTAGCTGGTTGTGCACTTCTAGCGAACGTGAGTTTGCTTGGAAGTTACGCTGAGCAGAAATCAGGTCCACCAGCTCCTGCGTCATATCAATGTTTGACTGTTCCAGCATACCGTTGTTGATGGTGCCGAAAGAGCCTTTGTTAGATTCACCCCAAATCTTGTCACCAGAGAACTGAGTTGAATCCCATTGCGTACCGCCCTTCTTATCCAGACCTTGCTCGTTTGGAACACGTACTAGCGCGACACGACCCAATGTGACGTTTTCACCGTTTGAGTAAGTCCCCATTACGCTGCCGTTTTCATCGAAGTCAACTTTAGTTAGGAAGCCCGTTGTTGCACCGTCTTCATCGAACTTGGTCAGTTCGAACGGAGCAGCAAACTGTGTTGCCGAGCCTAAACCAAAGTTAAGCGTCTGCGCAGGATCGGCACCATTCATATCGACTGGTGTCGTGTTCGTCGCCGGATCGCCCAGTGCCACAGACGTAATTGGCTGACCATTGTTCAAGCTCGCCAACGTACCATCGTTGTTGAACTTCATGGTATGACCCACATGGCCTGTTGGCGTTTGTGCATCACCTGCCGCAACATTTAAAGGCTTTTCACCTTCTTTATCTGTCACGGTGTAGTAAGTGTTCCACGTGTTTGGCTGAGTCTGATCTTTCAAGTAGTACGTCGTTAGCTTGTAAGACTGACCCATCGAGTCATAAATAGTCGAAGAGGTTGAACGGTTGTATGTATCTGGGTCTGAAAAATCAAACTGAGTTGGATCTTTCAAATCGCCGTTAGCTGGCAAGTTCACGCCCACTTCAATGTTTGCTGTTTGCTTTGGCTTACCAAATTCAGCAGGAATATTGATAGGTTGTGGCTCGTATGAAGAAACCTCACCAGAGCTTGGATCCACTTGGTAACCTAATAAGAACTCATCGTTCGCGGTCACCATGTAGTTTTCTTTATTTAAATGAAATGCACCATTACGTGTCAGTTCATTCTGTTGTGGAGTCAGACGCTCCTTCGCCACGGCGAAGAAACCTGTACCCGAAACACGCAAATCCATTGGGTTGTTGGTGTAAATGCTTGAGCCTTCATGGAACTGCTGCGCCACTTGGCTTGCTTGCGCACCACCACCCGGTGTGGTTTTTGCGTTAGTAAATAAAGAGTTAGAGTAAACATCAGCAAACTCAGCACGGGACTCTTTAAAGCCGTACGTGTTGGCGTTCGCAATGTTGTTACTGGTGGTGTTCAAATCCAGTTGGGCGGCGGACAAACCGCTTAAAGATACATATGACATTCCAAAATCTCCTAATCTAGCGAGCTATGACTACGCTTTGCCGACTTCCAAAACTTCTGCAAGTCGAACTGGCGATTCAAAACCAGCCAGATTGAGTAATACGTTTCCGTCACCTTTGCCGAGCAATACGCTGTTTACGTTGGCGTATGTCGATACTGGGAACTCTTGCGACTCCCCCTCAACTAAGCCAGACGCTTTCACTTTGTATTTGCCAGCAGGCAGTGGATTTCCGCTTTCATCTTTACCGTCCCAAAGCACACGCGTGTCGCCGGCTGGTTTCGCCCCTACCTCAAAAGTACGAACCAGTTGGCCAGCTTCATCCTCTACACGAACAAACAGATTATCGATAGATTGTGAAAGCTTAACCATTGCCGCCATTGGCGCGTCGTCCTGCTTCACACCTGCCGCTCCTGGGACCAATACGTCACGCCCTACCAAAGAGGAAGCTTGTAACGCTTGGTTTGATGTCATTGACGAGTTCAAACTCTCAAACTGAGTATTCATCTTGCCGATGCCATCAACGGTCGCAAATGAAGCCATTTGCGCAATCATCTGGTCATTACTTACCGGCTTAAAAGGGTCCTGTTGAGACAATTGCTTCGTGAGCAATGATAAGAAGTCTTCCTGCTTTAGGTCCTGCTTACCCGTACTCTCTTCCGTCTTCTTGTTACTCTCTTGTAGACTTTTAAGCTGGTCGATATAGGACAAGCCGCTTTGACCAACGTTGTTAATTCCGGCCATACGCTACCTCCTTATCCTTATTGACCCATCTGCAGCGTACGCAGCAGCATTTGTTTACTAGAATCCGCTACTTGCACATTAGTTTGGTATGCGCGAGAAGCTGAAATCATGTTCGCCATTTCTTCCATTACATTCACGTTCGGCTTGTAGATGTAGCCTTCTTCGTTTGCAAGGGGATGGTCTGGGTTGTACTCCGCACTCAGCGGTTTATCGCTTTCTACAATACCCATCACTTTCACTGGCACCGTATCACCGCCACGCATGGCGTTACTTAACTCAGCACCAAACACAGCATGGCGCGCTTTATAAGTGTCTTTCGCAGAGCTGCTGACACTGTCGGCGTTCGCCAAGTTGCTTGAGGTAGTGTTCAGACGAACGGATTCAGCGCTCATTGCGGAACCTGTCACATTGAAAACGTTAAATAAGCTCATCTAAATTATTCCCCTTTGATTGCTTTGGTTAAGTTCTTGAATTTGCTGCCTAGAAAGTCGAGTGATGCTTGGTGTCTGATTTGGTTTTGCATAAACAAGTTACGCTCTAAATCCAAGTCTACCGTGTTGCCATCACCCGTATCAGGTTGCGTAGGAAGACGATATAGCTTGTCCCCGACCAACGTTGTAGTGGCAGGAATATGCCGACCATCCGTACGACTAAGACCAATGCTTGCCCCAGATGTTGCCGCTTGCAATTCCTTCGCAAAGTCTAAACCTCTTGCTTTGTAACCAGGCGTGTTGGCTTGTGCAATGTTGGTGGAAATCACCTCAGCATTGCGCTCACGTACGCCCACCGTGTGCTGGTGGATGCCTAGTGCATTGTCAAAAGATATAGCCATGTTTGCCTCTACAATTAAGAACTGACCGTGATTGATAACCAAAAAAGCAATTAGCATGCCAAAAACATAAAGCGCTCTATCTACTTAATAGCTATCACCCATTGGAATAGCAATAAGTGAGCCAAAGTGACTGGAATGTCATGTCGTTTCACTTTGTTCACTTAATAAAGATACACCGTGATGAGGGAACAAAGCAAAATCGCGCTTCAATTTAGCAAGTGAAAACGTGGAAACACTCGAAGGCAGGAAACCAGCAAACAAAAAAAGCCTGACACTAGGTCAGGCTTTTTATCAATGAAGAGATACCGCTATTTAAGCTTGTAAATGATACCCGGGTTACAGCGCACCATTTCAAATTTATCAGTCAGACCAGTTAGCGACTCTGATGCCCCTAACAGCAGATAACCACCTGGGTTTAAGCTGCTCGCCATTTGGTTAAGCACTTTTGATTTCATTTCCGGTGAGAAGTAAATCAGCACGTTGCGACAAAAAATAATGTCGAACTTACCCATCAGTGCATAACTGTCCATCAAGTTTTGTGGACGAAAGTTCACCAAACGTTTGACGTTGTCTTTGACTTTCATACGGCCACCGTCCGCATTCTCAAAGAAGGTGCGGCGACGTTCTGGTGAAAGTCCGCGCCCTAGAGCCAAATTGTCATACACACCTGCACGACACATCTCGAGCATACTTGCTGAAATGTCTGTTGCTGTAATAGACACGTTTGGTAACAAACCCGGCTTGCGCTGTTGCGTTTCCAGAATCGTCATTGCAATAGAATACGGCTCTTGGCCCGATGAACTGGCTGCAGACCAGATCTTGATTGGGCGCTTGCTTGCCGCTACTTCTGGCAATAATTTGTCAGCTAAAACTGTGAACGGATAAGTATCTCGAAACCACAAGGTTTCGTTAGTCGTCATCGCGTCCACAGCGGCCACTCGTAATTCACGATTGCGCCCTGTAACAACATCACGTAGCAAATCTGATAACGATGCGAGCTTAAACTTCGTCACTAAAGGACTCAGTCGGCTACGCACAAGGTATTGCTTGCTATCACCTAACACGATGCCACATTGCGATTCTAGAAAACGGCTAAAGTCACGATACTCTTGATCACTGATTGTAATAGCAGTCATTAATGTCTCTTTTATTGTGTTAATGCAGATTTAACCGCGTTACCCAATTCATCTGGGTTAAATTTCGCAATGAAGGTATTGGCACCTACACGCTCAACCATAGCCTGGTTGAATACACCACTTAATGAAGAATGGAGGATAACATAAAGGTCTTTCAAATCGGCATGTCTGCGAATTTCAGCCGTTAAGGTATAGCCGTCCATTTCTGGCATTTCAATATCGGAAATAACCAACGAAATTTGATCGTAGATATTGCCTTCTTGAGCCATTTCAATCAACTTATTGTACGCTTCTTTGCCATCTTTGACAGATACGACCTCGAAACCGATTGATGTAATCGCACGCTCTACCTGTTTACGCGCGACAGTCGAGTCATCAGCAATCAATATACGGCGTACAATAGGCTTTTCTTGTTCTGCTTGCGCGATTTCTTCACCGATAGCGGAATCCATCGTTTCATCAACCGGCGCAATCTCCGCCAGGATTTTTTCAACGTCAAGGATTTCAACCAGCTCGTTGTCGATGTTTGTCACTGCGGTCAAGTAGTGCGCTTTACCCGCACCGTCTGGCGGTGGCAAAATCGCTTCCCAATGCATATTGATAATACGCTCAACCGATGATACCAAAAATGCTTGGATCGTACGGTTAAATTCTGCGATAACAACAAAACATTTATCCAGATCAGTGGTTGGGCGGCCACCAATTGCCAGGCTCAAATCAATAACGGACACGGTATGGCCGCGGATATGAGCGATACCTTTTACCAGCGGGTGTAGATTTGGCATTGAAGTCAGCTTAGGGCACTGCAGTACTTCTTTCACTTTGAATACGTTAATGCCGTAGCGCTGTCGGCCCATCAGTCGAAAGGTCAATAATTCCAATCGGTTCTGACCGACGAGTTGCGTACGCTGATTCACCGAGTCAAGAATCCCCGTCATATGCTCATCTCCATCTCAAACTTTTTGTTTTTAAATGATACTCTACCACTGGCAAGCACGATACCAGGGAGACAGTATGGCGTATTTCACTTTCACTTCGACACCATTGACTATGACAATATGTAGAGCGCTAATTACAAAGTACGCTAAGTCTATCGGCATTTTGCTCAGTATGTTTAGCTTTTTTGTTCATTCAGCTTCAGATAATCAGATCGAGCAAATAAAAACGGCAGCAGAACAACATATTCTTGCTACAGTTGATCAGCCTGATGGTGGCGAGCTATCTGTTAATGCGGCAGATATCGACTCGAGAATAAAAGCAACGGATTGCCCAGTGCCCCTGGATACGTCAGCTTCTTCCACCAGCAGTACTCGAAGCAACATCAATGTTCTAGTGGAATGCCCATCGGATGACTGGAAAGTCTATGTGCCTGTACGGATCTCGGTATCAGTGCCAATGATCGTCGCAACACGAACACTAGGGAGAGGAGAAATCGTCAGCGCGTCGGATGTCACCACTTCTATGATCGAGCTGCAGCGCTTTCGCAAAGATGGCTTTTCTAACTACGATCAAGTGGTTGGCGCAAAGCTAAAACGCAACGTTCGCCTAGGTGATGTTGTTGAACGTAATGATGTCTGTGTCGTTTGCCGGAATGAAAAGGTCACAATTAAAGCGGTAAATTCTGGCATGACAATCACCACGCAAGGCACAGCATTGCAAGATGGTGCGGCTGGCGATCAAGTAAGAGTGAAAAATGATAAGTCACAGCGTATAATAGAAGGCATAGTGACTGGCATTGCGGAAATCACTGTTAATTTTTAACACCCACTGGTAGCGTGTTTAAACTGATCAATAAAAATGCAAAAAATGACTAAAGTTATTTTTGCACTGGTCGATAGTCTGGATACCAGTATTACGATACAAGGCAAAGGTTAAACATGGCAGGTATAGATAATATACGTTCAGGGCAAATGACGACGACAAGTCGTGCACCTGCGCGTAACGATTCCAATGCTACCAGCACGACTGAATCGAAAAAAGCACCCGCACAACAAGACGCTGTATCACTCAGCCAGCAAAGCAAAGCCGTTAGCAAACTCCAAAAAGATATGGCAGCTTCTCCGGCCTATGACAGCGCCAAAGTCGCGGCAATCAAAGAAGCAATCACAAACGGTTCATACAAAGTCGATCCTGAAAAATTGGCTGACAACATGATTAAGTTTGAAAACGAATTGCAAGGCAAAAGCTAACTGACTTAGGCCGAAGGTAAGTATTTTATGGCAGCATTAGTCGATCTCGTCAATTTCCAACTAGAAAATGCTAAGGCACTTTCTGCTGTTTTGCGTCAAGAAACACAAGCGATAACTGCGCGTGTCTCTACCGAGATTGAGAGTATTGCCAAACAGAAGATGACACTCATTGATCAGCTTAGAACAACTGATCAGCGAATCGCCTCTCACCCGCACGTCAATCAACTTACTGAAGATGAGCACCTAAGTCAGGTTGTTGCTCAAATCCAATCGATCGTCCTCGACTGTCAACAAGTCAACAAAGTAAATGGTGAATCGCTTAGTCGCGCACAGCTGAGTTTCAATAAACTCAATAACATGCTTCAGCGAACTCATGGCAAAGTGGGCATGACCTACAATGCTGGTGGCAAAACCCACACTATTTCGACACTTGGCACCAATATAAAAGCCTAAACGTCACTCCTACCCCACACCATCTCTAGAATGTAGATATAAAAAAGCGACTCATTGTTGCCAATCAGCCGCTGGAAAGATTATCTGGTCTTCTGAAGTAATGCGCTTAGTGCATTAGAACAAGGTTTGTTGACGCTTCTCAGGCACCTGTTGAACTTCTCCGTAATCACGTAGCTTATCCATTTTACGAATATCAAGACGCAGCTCTGTCACGTAACTGTCCTCAACAAGATAACTACGCACAACTTCTGCACCGCGAATCACACCATCAACCGCACCTGTAGTGCTCTCAATACCTAAACGCTGGTCTTGCAGTTCTGCACGTCCACTAACACGCATACCATACACTTGTTCTGCCAGTTCACGGTATGCATCAATTTTTGATGCGCGCATTGCTCGTACGCGCTTTTCTTCTACTGTGCGGCCTGTTTGCTCACTGACACTCGCATAACCCACTGCCACTAAGATTTCATCTTGACGCATCTGTTGTAGTGGCTGACACCCCACCAATACCAGTGTGGCAATAATAAATAATAACTTCTTCATGCTTCTATCCTATGGACGCAGAATCACAGTGTACGGCTGACGAATGGTTGGGTCTGAGCGAATCAACACGCCATCTTGCGTACGGATACTGTTTAACGTATCTAAGTCACGACCAATACGGTCAGCCGGAAGGAAACCCTGCGCCGTTGCTACAACCACACGGCTCTGCATACCGACCACACGTGCATTGACCAGCACCCCGCCCTCTTGGCGAAGCATCGTGCCGGTCAGTACATACTGAATTTGTTGCTCTTGCGCCAGATCTTGCCAATCACGGCTTAAAGCAAAATCGCCCTGCTGCGTCACTTGGATAGAGCCCGTAGTTTTGAAATCAACCACTTTAAACCCTCGGCGCTGGAACTGATGGATAAAACCTTCCGAGACCGAGTTACCTAACCAGTTTGTTGCATCCATATTTTGTAGATCAACAAACGAGGTAATCGCAATCGGTGTCCGCGCAGATACCGCCACATTAGAAACCATCAGGTCTTCGGTCATGCTTTCAATGAAAAAGTCCATCGTATGACGTGGACTATCCATAAGCATGAACTGGCTTCCCGAGTACGGTTCTTTACCATTGTAAATCGGTGAGTACGCGCACGATGTCAGAAGCGTCATCATCGATGCGGCGACAAGCCACTTTTTCATGGTTTGATTCTCCAGATAATCTTAGGTGATACCGTTCTTGATTAATTCCTTTCTAAGAAAGTGAATATTGGAACAGTCTTTGCTTTTCTTTGTTTGCCTAACGAAGAAAAATCCACCAAACTTCACTGAAATTGTTAAAGCAATATTTATACCCGAACGGTTGTAATCAATGAAAAAAATATTAAACAGTCTGTTTTTAATCACTTTAGTGATGCTTGTTCCTTTTAAAGTAATGGCATCTTGGTATGAAGTAACAGGCGTTGCCACTATCGTTTCTTCAGAAGAGACGGCAAGGCTCCATGCGTTGGAAGACGCGCTGTTCAAAGCCGTCAATTTTTCGGGCGCAGATATTGGCAGTATTAGCAATTTGATGCCGCTACTAGAAGAAAGCCGCAACGAGTACCAGTTTACCAACCATGAAGTCCGTTACATTTTGGTCGAGTCTGAACGTAAACGTCGAGGTAAAGTCGAGGTAAAAATTCGCGTCGATATTTATCCATCGGCAACGGGTTGCCACACCGATCAATACAAAAAGACGATCCTTGTCGGCAATATTGAGGTTGCCTCACCACAACAAGCGGTGATGGGGCAGATTTACCAAGTGGGTGACGATTTTAGCCGCGTGGTGAATCGCCAGCTGGATCAAACCTCTCGCAGCTTTGTGTCTGTAGGTACAACGGACTATTCAATTAGCAGTAACTATCCCGCTCGTACTCAAATGATCGCGCAAGATAACGGCGCACAATACATCATTGGGGGAGTCATTACCGATCTCACTGCGACGGTCGAATCTCAACTACTGCAAGATGACATCATCAATCGTCAGTTTGCGTTAGAGATGAAAGTATTTGATGGTAAAACTGGCCATGAAGTCTTCAACAAAGCCTACCGTGAAGTGGCGCGTTGGCCATTTGCCAAAACGAGCCAAGTGGATACTCGCAGTGCGCGCTTTTGGGCGTCGACCTATGGCGAGATGATGCTACGCGTTAGTCGCAATATAATGCTGGATCTAGAGTCAGAGCTGTCTTGCAAAATTACGCTGCCAGAGGTCGTCGCAGTCTTCGGCAATACGGTAACGATGGATCTCGGCCGTATGCATGGCGTAAAAGAGGGAGACAAATTGCAACTTTGGCACACCGCATCATTTATCGACCAAAACGGATTACCAAGAAATAAAGTATCGCAAAGTGAAATTACATTGACGGTATCTCGTATATACGAACACGAAGCCGAGCTGACGATTGATCAGCCAAATTTAGCGTCTAGTGTTCAAATTGGCGACGTAATGAACAAGATCCTATAAAAGCAAACATTAAGTCTTGAGATATGCTCACTTTTGAATATCATAGGCAGCGCATCTTATTTGATTATACCAATGACCGTAGTGAGTCGTTCAAAGTGATACTGATAAAGACCTAAACAAAGTTGCTAGGTTTGCATTCAGTAAAACGGTTCAATGAACTGCAACTATTGGTATTACGCCCCCATGGCACAGCTGGATAGCGCAGTCCCCTCCTAAGGGACAGGTCGTAGGTTCGAATCCTACTGGGGGCGCCATATCATAGCCTTAGCTCCCACTTGAGCTAAGGCTTTTTTGTATCCACTATTTCGAGCTTCACAGAGCGTTTCCAAGTAACGTGTGAAACAATTTCCTCAGTAATCAATATGATCGCCTCGCTCCTTTACTCGACGAGATAAAACCTTTTACTGTTCCGACCTCTTCCCCTTGAAATCATTTCAACAAGCCCTATTTACAGTTTTGTATTTTATTACTTTAATTATCTATGAGTTTTGCTTACCCTTTTAGCTATTAATAAAATTATTAGTTAGCACTATGTCTAAGAGCAATTTAATAACTAACACTGGACACCGCTTTATTTCTAAAGGCAAGACTGCCTTTAAGATTCATATCCATACCCCCGAGGACACGGTACTGCACCGCTCGGTTGGGTTTGTTCGTATTGGAGAAAAGAAAGGCTTACAAAAAGCCATTAAGCTGAGAAACGAATTAGGCCGGCAAATGTGGGGCAAATTTTGGCGACGTCTTTTGAAGGATCCTTACCTCATGACCAGACTCCCACACAGCGTTGAGCCAAAAATTGTTCACAAGCCTAACCCCACTCTTGAAAACCCAGATAACCGAGATACGTGTTACATCGCTAAGTGGCGAGAGTTCAATGATGACGGTGACTACAAATACAAAACGGTGGTTCGCTCTATTAGTAAATACGGCAAGCTTGCCGCCTACATGCAAACCAAGAAAGCGTTGTTAGAAGCACATAAAGACAACTTGGAAATCCTAACATTCATGGGGCGCTTAAACAGCATTGACCTCAAGTGATGTTTACCGTTTTTAGCTTTTCAGTCCGTTTCAAATAGAAATGAAAAAGCCCCAAAGAGCGAACTCTTTGAGGCTTTCAGCTTTAGTCTTCTATACTACGGTCGGATAGAAGCTTATTGCTGAACTTGGTATTCAAATTCTGGAACAACGATTTCTACGCGACGGTTTTGCTGACGACCTTCACGAGTGTCGTTTGAAGCGATTGGGTTGTTTTCACCTTCGCCACGAGCTTGAATACGTGATGAATCAATGCCTTTTTCAACGAGTGCGTTAGCTACAGATTCAGCGCGTTTCTCAGAAACTTTTAGGTTGTAAGCTGCTGGGCCAGAAGTATCTGTGTAACCTACAATTTCAACGTTCGCTTGTGGGTGCTCGTTTAGGAAAGCAACTAGGTTATCAAGTTTTGCAGCGCTCTCTGGTTTTAGAGTTGTGCTGTTTAGATCAAAGCTACCAGTGCCGATTGTTTGAGTTTCGAATGTTTTCGTTACAACTACTGGCTCTTCTACCACTTCTTCTACAACCACTTCTTCAACAACAACTGGCTCTTCTACGATTACTGGCTCATCGTTGCCACCGAATTTGAAAGAAACACCCAGTGTTGCTGTGTTACCTGTCGCACGAGTTACATCGTTGCTGATATCAGTCAGAGTTTGGTATTCCGCACGAGCAGTTACGTTTTGGCTTAGGTTGAACTCAAGGCCAGCTGCGCCTAGGTAAGAGTAATCATCTTTGCCATCAAACATTACGTAAGCGCCACCCACTTTACCGTAAAGTGCGATGTCTTCAGTGATTGGTAGGCTGAATTTAGGTGCAAGAGTGATTGCTTCTACATGGCCACCGAAAGAAGTTTGGTTAAAATCACCGATGTTGTCGAAACCTGCTTCTACTGCGAAGTATTTATTCATTTCGTAACCAACAAAAGCGCCAAGAGTAGAGTCGTCTTTGTCACAAGCCTGGCCCGCTACACACGCGTCTTCCATCCATGACTTACCCATCTTACCACCAACGTATACTTCTGCTTGTGCTGCTGAAGCCATAAGTAGAGACGCTGAAATTACCGCTGCTAATTTTTTCATTATTGATTCCTCTAAAGAAGTTCTTTTGTTAGATGCCGAAATGCGCCGTCTGACTGACGTTGTATTTCAATTCTTTTTATTCATTCCTTGAGTGAGATACTTAGTCAGCTTCTTTTTATGCACATGCATTTTTTTTATGGAAGCTACTTACGTACATTTCCTGTTCAGTGATACATATCGCCATCTCGGTATCACTGACGGGGTGAACTATAACGCTAAGAAATCGCGAGAAAAATCCCAATTCTGTCAATTTATTGTCATCAAAAATCTCAACAACATGTGATCTTAAGCAAAAAAATCCCCACACAATCACGACGCAAACGTTTGCTTTATTTTCTGGAACACTACAACTTAAGCAAAGTTTTTTCTTAAAAATGAGACAACAAAAAGGGAACTTTAAGGAAGGTGGATAAAAATCAATCAGATATTTGATATATAATCGCTCGTTTTTTATTCATACCAACGATGTTTGGATTAAAAAATCTTATCCATACCTAGGTGAATTACGGTCCTAAATACCACATCCTTCACCGACATATGAGAAGGTTTCTCATTATCTAGGATTCAGATACAAAAAAGCCGCGGGTGTTTACCGCGGCTTTGTGACTATTTATTCAAAAGAACGTTTAGTTCAAAGCAATTATGCGTTTGCTTCACGCTCAGCAATGAACTCAAGCGCCATCTTAATACGAGCAACACAACGCTCTTTGCCAACCAGTTCCATTACTGCATCGACAGAAGGAGACTGACCGCCGCCTGTTACAGCAACACGTAATGGCATACCGATTTTGCCCATGCCGATTTCTAGCTCTTCACAGACTGCTGCGATAACGCCATCTTTGATGTTTGCTGTTGTCCACTCGGTCAGTGCTTCAGCTTTCGCTAGAGCAAGCTCTAGAGGCTCTTTAGCCACACCACGTAAGTGTTTCTTCGCTGCGCCCGCTTCAAACTCAGAGAAATCTTCGTAGAAGTAACGGATTTGTTCAGCTAGCTCAACCAGCGTGTTGCAACGCTCACCCACTAGCTTGATCACGTCAGTGATAGCAGGACCATTCGTTACGTCTAGTTTTTGTTGATCTAGGTGCCATTGTAGGTGCTCTGCAACGTACGCAGGATCTGAGTTTTTGATGTAATGGTTGTTCAACCATTGCAGTTTATCCGTGTTGAAGGCAGACGCTGACTTAGATACTGCATTTAGGCTGAATAGGTTGATCATCTCTTCTTGAGAGAAGATTTCTTGGTCGCCATGAGACCAACCTAGACGCACTAGGTAGTTGTTTAGTGCCGCAGGCAGGTAACCCATATCGCGATATTGCATGACTGATACAGCACCGTGACGTTTCGACAATTTCGCACCGTCATCACCCAAGATCATTGCACAGTGTGCAAATGTTGGTACTGGCGCACCTAGTGCTTCGTAGATGTTGATTTGACGAGGCGTGTTGTTGATGTGGTCTTCGCCACGAACAACGTGAGTGATACCCATGTCCCAGTCGTCCACAACTACACAGAAGTTGTAAGTAGGTGAACCGTCAGTACGACGGATGATTAAGTCATCCATTTGGTCGTTGCGGATTTCGATGCGACCACGAATTTGGTCATCAAATACTACGCTGCCCTCTTTTGGGTTACGGAAACGGATAACACATGGGTCGCCGTCTTTTGCCGCTTCGTTTGCCGCTTTGATTTTAGGATGGTTCGCATCGTAACGAGGCATTTCTTTGTTTGCTTCTTGCTCTGCACGGATTTCATCTAGCAGCTCTTTAGACGCGTAACATTTGTAAGCTTTGCCTTCTGCCAGCAGCTTATCAACCATTTCGTTGTAACGATCAAAACGTTGAGTTTGGTAGTAAGGACCTTCATCCCACTCCAAGCCTAGCCATTCCATGCCTTCAAGAATTGCATCAACTGCTTCCTGAGAGTTACGCTCAAGGTCTGTATCTTCGATACGTAGAACGAATTCACCACCTTGGTTTTTAGCGTATAGCCAAGAGTAAAGTGCAGTACGCGCACCACCAACGTGTAGATAGCCAGTTGGGCTAGGAGCAAAACGAGTTTTAACCGTCATTTGAGTTCCTTAGGGGTAATGAGCAACGAGAGATCTCTCGTTGTAATGTCAAGGATAAAAGTGGCGACATTTTACCACCGTAAGTCAATTCTACAATCGGTTTGACACCAGAAATACAAACAGGGCAGCACCAATAAAGGTACTGCCCTCCTATTTACTGTTAAAGTGCAGAACGAAATTACTTCAGGTTACGCATCGCCCATTGCATAAATTCTTGCTGCTCTTCACGGCTTAACTCATTAAACGATGCTTTGATTGTTTTGGTTTCCGCCGGAGAAGACGCAATGCTTGCCTTGGTCGATTCTTTGTTCATTGCATTGTTATAGTCAGCCACTTCTCGCTCGTAATCACGAAAACCTTGCAAACCACCTTTACGAAGTTGAACCATAGAGAATGCCACTTCTTTTCCGTGTTTGTCTTTCAATACCACTTTTGGATCGAGTTCAAAGGCTTTCGCTTCTTCGATGGTACGGAACGCTTTGTAAGTCAGCGATAGCTCGGCGTCTTTTTCTGCTTCAAACTCTAATACCAGTGGCTGCGAATCGAACTTACGGCGCTTGCCATCTTCAAAGACAATTTGTCCAACCGTCACCGCCAACTGATTTTCCCCGTCCTTCAGCTCGATGCTGTTATTTTTGGAAATCCACTCAGGGTACACGAACTCACCGTTGAGAACGCGAGGAACCAGTTCAGCTTGCAGAGTCAGTTGAGCAGCAAAAGCAGGCGCAGAAAGCATTGCGCAAAGTCCGAGAAGTGTCGTTGTTTTTTTCATCGTGGTTTCTCACTTTATACTAATTTAGATAAGCCTCTGAAACTTACAGGCCCGTCATTCCAAAGGCTTATTTGAATCAGTATCAAGACAAAAAGGGCGTTTCCGCCCTTTTAGCTGCTTCTTTATTAGAAGTAGTATTCAACACCCACAGAGAACTCATCGTAGTCCGCAGATTTCCAACGCGCTTCTGTTGGTTTATCCAGTTGATATGCACCGTCGCCAAAGTCTAGAGTACGAGCACGTACGTAAAGCACTGCCGATGGGTCTACGAAGTACATAACTTGTGCAGATAGTACATCGTCTGCTGTATCGTTAATGGTCTTACCGTCACGCTCTAGATCGAAGTTAGCTGCGTAAGCCAGTTTGTATTGCCAATCACCAGTGGTGTACATGATAGCGGCAGACATTGCGTCTTGCTTCTCACTCACGCCGTTGCTTGCGTCAGCTTCCATGTATTTGTATTGCGCGAAGAAAGAAATACCGTTATCAAACCAGCCTTGAGCACCCACCAAGTATGTGTTGTTTTCCCACGTTTGGCCTTCCATCTTAATGTTACGGTTACCCTCGTATGCGGCATCTAACTGAATTGGACCAATTTTGTAGTGCGCTGCGATACCACCCCAGTAATCATCACCTTCACCCAGACCCGCTTTGTCACCTGCACCTGCCGCGATATCTAGAGAGAATTTGTCCGCATACATTGGCGAGTCCCAACGAATGGTGTTTGATTGGCGGTCTTGATACTTAGCACCACCGATTGCACCACCCCAGTCGTAAACGTCACCGAGACCTGGGTTAGATGCAGGCCAGTCAACTAATTCGTACATCGGTGTTAATACACGACCTAAACGAACTTGACCCCAAGATGCACTTTCAAAACCGACGAATGTGTCACGTTCACCAAGACCTGCACCCTCGCCGCCAAAGCTAGGGTCAACGTAACCACCTTCGATTTGCCAAATAAAAGTAGGGCCGAAGTTAGCAAATTGTTTTTTACCACGGAAACCGATGCGAGATTCGTTGTTTAGCTGCATGCCACCTAGATCATCGTCCGTTGCTTTGTTGCCAGAATCGTAATCGCGGTACGCGGCCTGCATCGCGATGATCCCGTAAACTTCATAAGAGAATGAATCTTTGGTTAGGAACTCTTTTGCTGCGTCACTGTTTGCACCATCAGCAAATGCAGCACCACTGAACATCATGCCTGTGATTGCCGTAGCAAGTAGGCTTTTCTTTAGGTAAGACATTTTTAACCCCTATATTTTTTAGTTTTTTCCATTTTCAAATTCGCTAACTAGGACATGGCAGGAACTTGAAACAATGTTTGGACGGGGCAAATATGACAAACTTTTTTCGCACTAAAAAACTTTCCCTACAGCAATCTGAGCGACTTCAAAATGAGAAGATCAAAAATAATATAATCAATTAAAAATCAAAAACTTAAATTTAAATATAAAAAATCAAAAACGTTAAAAGCACTTTTTGACACTGAACTGACATTGAGAGCATCTCAAAAGCGTGAGCGACTTCATTCATCTTTTAGGTGTTTTAACGGAACTTTATATTCAGAGAGAAAAAACCTTGAGATCACTCGCAAGTAAAATGGCAGTGAACTTTTGTGATTCAAGCGATTTTGACGAAATTGTTGAGAGCAAAAAATGGGTATTGACCTTACCCTTGCAGGAAGGTTTAAGCTCAATGTATCACTATTATTGAGGTGCAGATTATGTATCAGTTTGTTATACCTTTATCAGGGCTCAACTGCATGGGCTGTGCGAGAAAAGTTGAGAAGGCTTTACATGCGAATCACGATGTAGAGATCCTCACTTTGTCCCCAACGCAAGTCGAGGTCAAAACCGAGTCCTCGCTTAAAGAGCTTGTCTCATCAATTGAATCTCTTGGTTACCAAGCAGGAAATCAGTACGAGTTAAACCTTTCAGGCTTAAGCTGTGGCGGCTGCGTGAAAAAACTCTCGTCTTTATTAGACTCTCATCAAGACGTTATTTCTTTCGAGGCTTCAACAACGCACTTAGAGATTCGTACCCTACTCTCCGAGCAACAAGTCATTGAGCTAGTTGCCAGCTTGGGCTATACGGCCGACAATAGCGCTGTTACTGATAACTCAGTTGCTGAAGAGCACAAGGCAATCACTCCCGATCAACGCCAAAGCCAGACATATCAAAGCGAAAAAGGCGACCAAGCAGCGCCTGACGAGCAACCAGCAGGCACGGCTCAGCTACAGATGTTGATTCAAGGTATGACCTGTGCAAGCTGTGTCGCATCAGTAGAAAAAGCCCTGACTAATGTACAAGGGGTTGAAAAAGCTCAGGTAAACCTCGCAGAACAAAGCGCACTGGTGTTTGTGACTGAAGACTCAGATTCGTTACATCAATCTATTTTGCAATCTGTCAAACAAGCGGGTTACCAAGGCGAGGTTTTACAAGACGCCGCGACACAGCAAGAAAAGCAAGCGCAGCAACAACGTCAACAGCAAAAACGTTTTAAGTTGGATGCAATTGCTGGCCTTGTTGTGGGTGCCCCTTTGATGATTTGGGGTGTTGCTGGTGGCAACATGATGATTCGCAACACCAATGACCAGTTGGTTTGGGGCGCGATCGGTATTGTGTGTTTGCTGCTGCTTGCCACTGCCGGAAAACTGTTCTTTAGTAACGCTTGGTTAGCCGCCACTCACAAGCGCGCCACGATGGATACCTTAGTTGCGCTCGGTACTGGCGCAGCGTGGTTCTATTCTATGCTTGTGGTAATTTTCCCAGATTGGTTCCCAATGGCATCTCGTCATGTTTACTTCGAAGCCAGCGCGATGATCATTGGTTTGATTTCACTTGGCCACTATATAGAAGCCAAAGCGAAAGCAAACACAACGCGCTCGCTTCAGGCTTTGGTGAACTTACAGCCTCAACAAGCGACCGTCATCACTGAGCAAGGTGATAAACAAATCGCGGTAGAAGAAATCACTTTAGGAATGAAGTTACGTATCAAGCCGGGAGAGAAAGTGCCCGTCGACGGTACGGTAATCAATGGTGAATCGTATATCGATGAGTCCATGCTAACAGGTGAGCCCGTTCCTGTATTAAAAGCACAAGAGGCACATGTATCCGCAGGGACATTGAATACCGACGGCTCTCTCACTATAGAGGCTACCGGAATCGGCGCAAATACGATGCTCGCACGTATTATTCGTATGGTGCGCAGCGCTCAGAGCAGCAAGCCCGCCATCGCTAAATTGGCAGACCAGATTTCATCGGTGTTTGTCCCTGTCGTTGTAGGCATAGCAATACTGGCCGCGCTTGTTTGGTTTGCCGTTGGCCCAGAGCCAAAAGCGAGCTATATGCTGGTGGTCACCACAACCGTACTTATCATCGCCTGCCCTTGTGCTCTAGGCTTAGCAACCCCACTTTCTGTTACGGTGGGAGTGGGTAAAGCCGCAGAACTCGGCATTTTGATCAAAGATGCTGATGCCCTGCAGCTAGCGAGTAAAATAGATACGGTTGTGTTCGATAAAACAGGCACGCTTACCCAAGGTAAACCAAGTGTGCAGCAAGTGTTTACTCACACCACCAGCCAAGAAGAGCTGTTGGGGTTAGCGTACGCCGCCGAGCGTCAGTCAGAGCACCCACTAGCAAAAGCGGTATGCGACTTTGCTAATCAGCACGACACACAAGAAGTGACTCTCGATAAATTTGAAAACGTTCGCGGACGCGGCATTTTGGCAACGTATCAAGGTAAACCGCTGCTTATTGGCTCGCTTCAATTTATGCAAGCGGAAAACGTTGCAACAGAGGCTCTTCAGGATGCAATTGACGAATGCGCTCAGAATGCATGGACTCCGGTTTCCGTTGCGCTCGATGGTGAGTTAGTCGGCCTGATCGCCATTGCTGACCCAATCAAATCGGATGCAAAACACGCGCTCTCTGCATTAAAATCGCAAGGCATCAAAACGGTAATGCTAACGGGTGACAACCAACACGTAGCCAACGCTATCGGTCAAGAACTTGGTATTGATGAAGTAATCGCTCAAGTAATGCCAGATGAGAAAGCTCAGCACATTGAGCAACTTCAATCCCAAGGCCATGTTGTGGCAATGGTGGGGGATGGCATTAACGACGCCCCTGCTCTCGCGTTAGCCAACCTTGGTATTGCAATGGGTAGCGGCAGTGATGTCGCCATTGAAAGTTCGCAAATGACCATCCTGAACACGTCACCAATGGCGGTGGTACATGCGATTGAACTGTCGCGCGCTACACTTAAAAACATGAAGCAAAACCTATTTGGTGCCTTCGTTTATAACTCACTGGGGATCCCTGTTGCCGCAGGCGTACTTTATCCTGCATTTGGATTTTTGCTCAGCCCAGTTGTCGCAGGTGCGGCAATGGCGCTGTCATCTATTACTGTCGTTAGTAATGCAAATCGACTACGACTTTTTTCAGTAAAATAACCACTTATATTTGAGGCTATTATGAAGTTGAAATTATTGACCTTTGCAATGCTTGCGACCGCATCCGCCAACGTATTGGCAGCTGATGTCATTAACCACAAATCGCCATACTGCGGCTGCTGTGGTGAATGGACAAAACACATGGAAGAGAACGGATTTACGGTCGAAGAGAAATTACACGATGACATGAACGCCATAAAACGCGATCTAGGCATCAAGAACGAACAGCTTTACTCTTGCCACACAGCAGAAATCAACGGCTATGTGTTCGAAGGTCACATTCCAGCCGAAGACATTAAAGCATTCTTAGAAAATCCACCACGTAACGCAAAAGGGCTCTCGGTACCGGGCATGCCAATGGGTTCCCCTGGAATGGAGTATGGTGATAAAAAAGACAGCTACACTGTTTACGCCTTTAACGAAAAAGGCCAAGTGTTCGAATATAGCCACCACGAAGGCAACGACAAATAACAAGAAAGCCCAGCAAATCAATTGCTGGGCTTTTTCTTAATGGACAAATATAAGATTAGAAGCCGTAAGAGGCACCAAATACAAACGCATTGTTAACTAGGCTATCACCACTTGCGTTTTCTGCACCGTGTGCTTGGCTACGGAACTCAAAGTAAGGCTGAACACCTTTACGTGTCCACGTTGCGCGAAGCTCGTGGTCCATCGTTTCCGCTTCAATCATGTAGACGTTGTTGTAGCTTAGCGTCACATCTTCATTCATCACGTAACCAATACGGTTATCCATGCGGTAATCTGTATCCGCATCTGCGTCTGTCGCATCAATATGCGCGCGAGTACGGTTACTTAGCGAGATACCGTTATCGAAGTTGTAACCGATCTTAACCAATGGACGGTACTGTACGTTCTCGCCAGCAGAGAACAAGTGTTGGTAACCCGCTGCAACCCATAAATGATCGGTAATATTAAATGACTGCTCACCACCCACAGTGATTGCTGGTGTTGTGTTACCTGCGCCACCGTTTTCTGTTTCCAGTTTACCCAACTGAATACCATCAAATTCGGTGTAAACCGTAAAGCCGCCGAATTGGTTATCAAAAGTATGACCAGCTTCCAGTGTAGACGTAACGTCCGAACCATGGATTCGACCATCATCGTGGAATTGAACGTTACCTGTTACGTAAGAAGAACCAGCAAAAGCGCTAGAAGCGAAAGCGAGAGAAAGAGCACTCAGTGCAAAAATGTTTTTCATAATTACTGCCTTTATTTATTCACGTTATGCGACGGTGTTAAAGGGCTTCTCTTCCCTTTTATCGCAAACTTTGGAATGTGCCTCCTTGGCGATCGCAATATTGTTCCAATTAATTCGCGATGGAAAATAAAACATTTTAAAAAGTGATCCTGTTCAAACCGACGCTCAACAACCCTGATAAAAGTATGGTAAATACAGGCACTTACCGTATTTTTCTATAATAATTCAAAAAATAGAAGTGTGATCATAAACAGGTAATTTATTGACATTTAGCAAATTAAGTCGATCCAGTTCACAATAACCCTGACCATTACAAGCTAAAACTTATTTATCAATGAAAAATAATCAGACATTGGTCACACTTAATTTCCCATAAAAATAAAGAAACCCTCAACATGACATTGAGGGTTTGCTTAAATTTAGCTGAGAAGATTAAGGTTATTTCACGCTAGTTACGCGGCTTGCTCTTTCCCCTGTCGCCGATACAGAGCGGATAAACACTTCTCCTTTCACACTTGGACGAGCATTGTCTGCGTAAGTCAGCCAGTTTTGACCGTCTAACGAGTATTGCAGTTCAACGCCAGGGAACTGAACGTTCATAGCTAGCTTGCCGTTTTCTACTTTCGCACCAGGAATTGGAAGGCGGTAGTCGATACCAGATTTTTCTAGCTTAGCCAGTTCACGTTGGCCAAGTACGTTCGCAAAGCGGTTGTAGTCTTGGTTTAGCGATGCTTTATCAACTAGGTTAGAGTTTTGCGAGTACTCAACACCGACTTTGTAGTCATTCTCCCAATCTGCACGGTGCCATGCACGCTCTGCGGCTGCGAGTACGCGAGGAAATACCATGTACTCGTATTGCTCGTCGTTACGTACTGTCTCAGACCAAAGCTGTGCTGATAGACCGTAGAAAGGTTTCGCTTCGATTTCACCTTTACCAGTAAAGCCGTTGCCATCGCGGTCTACAGAGGTTTCTGCGTTCTGAGGCATGTTCTCTGGTGCAAAGCCAAACATCTTACGCGTATCGGTTGCACGTGTTGCCCAGTAATAACCACGCTCTTTCGGATCAACTTCGTATGGCATGTCCATGTACACATAGTCAGGGTTAGAAACGATCACGTCGTAACCTTTCTTAGACCATTCGTACACTGATGATGTACCACCCCAGTAAAGAACGTCCCAGAAGTTAACACGCGTATTTTCTGTTGCGAATGCTTTCTCACCTTCGCTGTATTTCAAACCATCTTGCCATGCTTGGAAGTTTGGAATGCCTTTCTCAGCAACTAATTTTGATACTTCTTGTGCAAAATGACTCGGTAGGTGAGCAAAATCGCTCACTGTGCCGTCTGCGATTAACGCCTGACACTGTGGAGATTGCGCAAATGGCTTGTCTTGTTTCGACAGATCAATCGTGCCCTTCCAGCTAACTTTGTCTTGCGAGTTAACGTCTTGGAAACCAGCGCCAAGCTTTATGTTCTTCGCTTCATCGCCACCAAAGTGCCATGTCGTTAGCGGTGCCCCAGCTTCAGCGTGCATTGCTGCCACTTCTGAAATTACTTTATCTACGAAGCGAGTGGAAGATTCCATACACGGGTTGATAAAGCTTTGCTTATCGTAGAACTGAACCGTAGTGACATTAGAAGTATCTTGAGGATCCATCAGGCGGTATTCGTTCGCTTCAGCTTCCTTACCTTCTTCCATCAGGCGGTCGTAACGTGCTTCCATTGATACTACCGCTGCACGCGCGTGTGCTGGCATATCGATTTCGGGAATGACTTCAATGTTACGCGCTTTCGCGTATTTCAAGATTTCCACGTAGTCTGTTTTACTGAAGTAGCCAGAGCCAAAGTTGTCTGTCGTTGGACCGGAACCAAGCTGAGGCAGTACGCAGCTTTTCTCTTGTGTATCGAAACAACGATTAGCGCCAACCTCTGTCAACTCAGGTAGGCCTGGGATTTCCAAACGCCAGCCTTCATCATCGGTTAGGTGAAGGTGAAGTTTGTTCATCTTGTACGCTGCAATTTGGTCTAGCGTTGCAAAAATTGCGTCTTTAGAGTGGAAGTTACGAGCCACATCCACCATCACACCACGGTAATCAAAACGAGGTGCATCTTGAATAGACAGTTGTGGTAGAGAATCAGCATTTTGGCTATCTACCAGGCCAAAGATAGATTGTACTGCGTAGAAAGCACCTGCTTGGTCAAACGCTTTAATCGCAATACCATCGCCTTTGATGCTCATCTCGTAAGCACCAGATTTTGCCAATTCACCGGTGAAGTCTGCAGGAACAACAGTGATGCTTACAGGAAGATCACCACGAACATCCACACCTACCACTTCTGCACGATCTTGAATTGCTGCGAATTGAGTCGCATCGAATGCGTCTATAGGCAGCGCAATACCCGCCGCGATATCTACTATACCTTTGCCTGCTTCAACAGACATTGGCGTTGGTAGTAACGTGGTTGATACATCTTGTTTTGCTAGGTCTTCGTTCTTCTCGAAGCGAGACACAGCGTTTGCAAATACGTTGTTGTCATCTGGCGTACGTTTTAGGTTGTTACCCTCAAGGCCAGTCACGAAAGACGCAACGTCTTCTGTGTTAAGCGAAGCAATCATCTTAGGTTCTGCGTTTGGTGCAGCCACGAAAGCGCCTGGCATAAAGTCGGTTTCAAATAACTGCCAGTATTCGCCAATTAGTGGAAGTACCACTTCTTCGCCCGCCGCAAAGCCATCAAACTTATCTGTTGGTTCCAGTTTGTGTAGGTCACCCGTTACACGAGAAATTTTGAACTGATCATTATCTACATCCAAAATCAGACGAATGCTGTGGAAGTAGATAGCCCAATCTTTAGAGTTAACCGCTTCACCTTGGTTAACTAGCGTCATGTTCACCTTGTTACAAGAAGCCCACTCAGCTCCTAAATCCTGACAAGCAAGACCTTCGTTTGCACCGTGGTTAGTCAACACTTGGTATTGAATATCAAGGCTATTAGCCAGTGAATTTACAACTTGTTGCTCGGAACTTTGCAGAGCAGAGCAACCTGTTAATGTGGTGATAACAGAAACAGCAATCAGACTAGGTTTAAACATCTTACTTCCCCAAAAAAGTCAGTGGTTCAAAACGACAATGATAAAAATCGCGGCTCCTCAAATGCGAGGGGCCTAACAGTTGCATTCAACATACAACCAGTTATTTCTAAGCGTAAAATAAATAGAAATAGGAAGTGATCTAGTTCAAAAAATGATACTTAGCAAAAACCATAAAAACTTAACTTTCATGAAGTTACAAGCTACGTCAAAATCGAATAACTTGTTTTGACGAGTTTGCTGCGATCTAGGTCACTCATATTCATGAGTTACGACTGATTTTGTAAGATTTGGATCACGCCTAATTATTTTGTGAACCGTTAGTAAACGAATTACCTATTTATCTTTCGTGAAGTGACTCTCATTTATTCGTCGTCAAAACTCGTCAATATTTTTAGAAATGACGATTTTGTCGAATATCCCCACTAGAGAAATTGCACTTAACCTCAAGCATTTTTACGTATAAAGTTTAAAGGTATCTTACCTGAGGACCACACGATGTTTCGTCTCTTGACACTCATATCATCCCTACTTGTTGCCTTTGCTCCCTTTTCCTCTTATGCAGAACCGCAACATTGGTTAGCAAAAAAAGGGGAAACCGAGCTGATGATCATTGGCTCTGTGCACGTGGGCGATAAAACGATGTACCCACTCCCTAAAACTATTACTCAGCACTTAAGCCAAAGCGCTGGATTGATTATCGAAGCTGATGTCAGAAACTCTGAAGGCTTGGTTTACCCACAAACAACCATCCTTTCTAAAGATGTTTTAGACAAGGCTCAACGTCGCCACTTAGTCGAGATAGCACAAGATTTAGGGTTGCCTGAAACTCAACTTTTAAATTCTCCACCATGGACGGCTGCATTAACCATCCAACTCGCTTTAGTCAACAAACTGGGGTATGTCTCTGATAAAGGGGTCGACATGCACTTAATAGGACTCGCTGATAAAAAACAAATCCCGGTCATTCCACTGGAGTCCGTGCAATTCCAAATTGATTTAATAGCAGGTCAATCAGAAGGTGGTAAAGAGATGCTCCTCTCGTCAATTGAAGAATATGACGGTGGGGAAGAATTGGTTCAGTGTTTGATAGAAAGTTGGAAGAGCGGTGATGGTAGCATGTTGGTTGAGGCATCATTAACCGATCAAGCAACAGAAGATTTTAATCAGGCTTTCTTATATGAGCGCAATCGAGATTGGGCAAAAAAGATTGATACTGGCAGTGTCCTACCTCAACGTTCGGGTCGCTATACCGTTGTTGTCGGCAGTTTGCATTTAGTTGGTAAAGATAATCTGATTGAGCTGCTTAAAAAAAGGGGCTTTGACATAAAACCACTCGGTAAAACCCGCCAAGCTAGGTGCCATATTTAGAAACTTATCTGAAGACAGCCGGCGTCATCAATGATGAATAGCCAGGCATCACGCTAACACGATCACTGACAATGGTTTACTCTCTCTGCTAAAACGACTCTAACCTATGCGGATACATAATAACTCATATGAAATTTAAAGCTTTATTCCTATGCGTGAGCAGCATGATGCTCACTTCATCGCTTGCTTATGCTAAACCGTCATGTAACGTAGAAAATTTTCAAGCTATTGATATAACCCCGGAAGCAAAAGGCGGGCTATTAGATAAAGAGAGTGGCCAGTTTCTTATTACCGAAAAACCAATGATGCGTTGTGCGAACATCACTTTTTCCACTAACCATACCCGAAATCGCGTCGCACATATGATGAATCAAGGCTTTGAAGCTGTTTACTTTGATGGAAGCTCGAGCAAATCTCACTCTGTCACGTTTGATGAAGACGAACTAAAAGCAGGTTACATCAAAGTTGGTCCAAACCATCCAAAGACCGCTTATGTTTGCTTCACAACTTCTGAAACCCCTATCAGCACTATCTCGTGTGACATCAAGTAATAAATTTACTCGCTCTAAAAAATGAAAAGGCCCTACATCTCTGTAGAGCCTTCCTCTCAATACGTGTCGGTGAAGTGCCATATTCTAACGTCAGGTGAACCCATTTGGCTCGATACTATTGAAGTCTAAAATTACTAGCGCTAAAAACGACGAAAGCCTGCTCATTGAGCAGGCTTTCTAAAAGTGGTCGGTGAAGTAGGGATTCGATTGGACTGGCATTCCAGACCCCGACCCTCTGGCTCCAAATAAATATCACCAAATACGAAAAAGGCTCTACATTTCTGTAGAGCCTTTTTCTCAATATGGTCGGTGAAGAGGGATTCGAACCCCCGACCCTCTGGTCCCAAACCAGATGCGCTACCAAACTGCGCTATTCACCGAGATGTTTAACTGAGGACTTGTCCCCGTCAACGAATGCGTATATTACGGATTCTGAACTATGACGCAAGTGCTTTTTACAAAAAAACCTTAGGTCTTAATTCGTTTGATGAATAACTGAACACTAGCACGTAAAATGTGACTGATAACTCACAACAAAATACAGTTTATTAACCTTAGCAACATAATTGATCCAGATCAGTGTGCAACAAGGCACTGCCATTTAGTTTTATGCCTGTCGGGAACATCTTGGAGGAAACGTATGGACTTTTGGCTTGATCTCCTATTTGGTAATGCGGTGGGTCTATCGTCAATGATAGTAATCTTTGGGGCAATTGGTCTGATGTTATTTTACGGCGGTTTCTTCATATACAAGATCATGAACGACAAATCTCCTCACTAGATCTCGCTTAGCTCTAGAAACGCTTTGCACCGGAGTCGGTTACTTGCCTACTCCGGTTTTTTATTTGATCTCAATGCACCACTCATTGATATAATCCTATTATTCCTCCCTGTTCTTAATGAGATTACTACTATGTCTCACGATGACGATTTTGATCTGTTCCAACAGATGATGGGCGATGTAAAGCCGATCACTCAAGACACCGCCGAACACAAAAAAGTACACCAAGTAACCGAAGCGCAGCTCGCCAAGAGAGAAGCGGCAATCTGGCTAACAGAAGATGACCCAGAATACCTGTCACTTGATCACGCAGAAATGCTGAAACCAGAGGACTTTGTTGAGTTTAAACGTGATGGCGTACAAGACGGGGTTTACCGCAAACTTCGTCTTGGCAAATATCCAATCCAAGCACGCCTAGATCTGCATCGTAAAACATTGAAAGAAGCTCGTGATGAAGTCGTAAAGTTTTTAAAACAGTGCCTATCAATGGACATACGAACGGTCGTTATTGTCCACGGCCGAGGAGAACGCTCAAATCCACCAGCACTAATGAAAAGCTTTGTTAGCAGCTGGCTACAACAAATCAGAGAAGTTCAGTGCGTGCATAGTGCGCAACGCTTTCACGGTGGGACCGGAGCCGTTTACGTTCTACTTAGAAAAAGTGCGGAAAAGAAATTAGAAACTCGCGAACGTCACCAAAAACGGTTGGGCTAAATTTCACCCTAATGCTAGAATGCCCGCCCTTATTCTTCCTTCCCTTTCACGGGAAGGAAACTTCATTCGCCGTTGTGAAACGTTAGGAGACAAAAATGTCACAAGACAACGCTAAACGATTAAATAAATTCATCAGTGAAACAGGTTTTTGTTCACGCCGTGAGGCAGACAGACTGATTGAACAAGGTCGTGTCACCATTAATGGAAACAAGCCTGAAATGGGAACAAAAGTGCTACCTGGTGATGATGTTTGTGTGGATGGTAAGCCAGTTGCAGCAAAAGAGAAGCCGATTTATATCGCTCTCAATAAACCAACAGGCATCACCTGTACAACAGAACGAGATGTACCTGGAAACATCGTTGATTTTATCGGTCACAAAAAACGTATCTTTCCGATCGGCCGCTTGGATAAACCCTCTGATGGTCTGATTTTTTTGACCAACGATGGCGATATCGTCAACAAAATCCTCCGTGCTGGCAACAGCCACGAAAAAGAGTACGTTGTGCGCGTGGACAAACCGATTACAGGTGAGTTTCTCAAACAGATGTCGAGCGGCGTTAAGATTCTCGATACCGTCACTCTACCTTGTAAGGTAACGAAAGAGACTAAGTTCTCTTTCCGTATTGTGCTCACTCAAGGACTTAACCGCCAAATCCGTCGTATGTGTGAAGCACTAGGTTACGAAGTCTTTAAGCTTCGTCGTGTTCGAATCATGAATATCTCTCTTGACGGTATTCCGAACGGAAAATGGCGTTACTTAACTGACGATGAAGTCGCTGAGATTCTTGCTATGTGCGATGGTTCGGTGGGTACAGAAGAGGCATCTCGTGTTGACTCAAAAGGCCGCAATATTCGTAAAGCGACCGACGCGAAGTTATATGACAGCCGTGAAGAAAACCAAGACTCGGTATCTCGACGAAATCAAAAGCCACGTACCTACCGCGGAAATAACGCAGACGATTTTCGTCATGCTCCAAACTCGAAAAAAGGTCAACAAAAGCGTCGTCAGCGTGACGATGAAGGCGGACGTCCAGCTAAAGAACATTACAAAGCGAAACCACAAGGTGAACGTAGCAGACCGCAAGGCGAGCATGGAAAATCACACCGTAAACCAGATGCATCGAGCAATACGCACTCAGCAAACAAGCCTCAATCACCGAGTAAGCCTAAGCAGCATTACATGAACCCAAATGCCGCGAAGCCAAGCAAACCAGCTAAACGCACCGGTGGTACATTGAGTCTGAAGAAGTAAGTAACGCTTCTCTGACAGGCAAGATCAAAAAAGGACGCTCATGAGCGTCCTTTTTATTTGTCATGAGTTTACAAACAAAGAGGTGCAAACTGACCACGAGTTAATCCAAGCAAATCTTTCGGGGCTAACTCGATTTCTAAACCACGTTTACCTGCACTCACACAGATGGTGTCTTGCTCTGCTGCGCTTTCGTGCAAAAAAGTAGGTAAGGCTTTTTTCTGCCCCAGTGGGCTAATCCCACCAACAACATAACCTGTGGTCTTTTGCGCGATTTCCGGATCAGCCATATCGGCCTTTTTGCCCTTCGCTGCTTTCGCTGCGAGTTTTAGGTTCAGCTTTTGATCAACAGGGATAATCGCAACCGCAAGGTTCTTGGGCTCGCCGTTCAAGCAGAACAGCAAGGTTTTAAATACTGTTTTCGGATCCTGCCCCAGTACTTCAGCAGCCTCCAAGCCATAACTATCGGCTCTAGGGTCGTGCTCATACTGATGAATCGTGTGTGGAATTTTTTTCTTTTTCGCAAGATTAATGGCCGGAGTCATCAAGATTCTCCTCATAAAAACAAAAAGCGCAGATTGAATTGGATCTGCGCTTTTAGTTAATGATATCAGCGAGTTTGAGTCAATCGCTTTTTCTCTGTTGGGTTACTGATCAATCGCCGTATCAACTAAATACGTGATTTCACCTGAAGGGGCATACTCATTAACATCAATAGGGCTGTGTGTTTCTAAATAATCCTTCAAAACCTCAGCATCGGTAAAACCTGTATTTACATACCCAGGATGATCGTCGATTTTAGGGTAACCATCACCACCAGCAGCATTATAGCTTGGTACGGTAAAGCGGTAATTACCATCTAAGCGAAGTTGCTTATTACCAATGAACACATTGGTTACCTCACCATTATTGATACTCATCGCAATACCCGCAAACTGCGCGTAAGCTCCAGAGTCGACAGGCTTAGTTGCAACGACATTTAGGTAATCCAATACTTCTTTGCCCGTCATATCAACGTAAGAGACCATATTGCCAAATGGCTGCACAGTCAGCACATCTTTGTAGGTAATGTCACCTGCTGCAATCGAATCGCGAACGCCGCCAGAATTCATTACGGCGAAATCTGCTTTTGCACGTTCCATGTGAGCCGTTGCAATTAATCGACCTAAGTTTGTTTGCTGGTAACGAACCACACTGCGGTCACCCTCAAGCTTACCGTTAGATTCTGCAATCTTCACGTTTAGCTTGCCCTGACCTTTTTCTTGATAAGGACGAAGAAACTCAAGCATCGCTTCGTCTTGTTCAATCTCTTCTTGGAGCAAAACTCGTTGCGACTGACCATCAACTTTAATTTTCTTTTTCAAGTTTACTGGGATCAGATCGTAGCTCACCATCGAGAGTTCACCATTACGAAACTCGTAATCGGCGCGTCCCACATATTTCCCCCACTCATGTGCCTGAACAATATAAGCACCATTTTGTTGATCAGGCTGACATTCATCATCCGGTTTAAAACTCTTTTTGATGACGTTTGGACCTTCCATGCAAACCGGCTCTTGTGAGTGACCACCGACAATCATATCCAGATCACCTTCATTCAAATAACGAGCTAACGCTACATCACCAGGTGCATTGATGCCTCTATTGCCATTCTCATAGTGTCCCATATGTGTGACAGCAAAAATAAGGTCTGGGTACTCCGTTTCTTTCAGCTCAGCAATTAGATTCTTGGCTTCTTCTTTTGGGTCACGGAAGTCAATTTGTTCAATGAATTCAGGGTTGCCAAGTTTCGCTGTATCTTCGGTTGTAAGACCAATTACTGCAATCTTAATACCCTGTTTGTTAAACATCGCGTACGGTTGGAATAGGCGCTTGCCAGTATTTTTATCGTAAATATTGGCAGACAACATCGGAAAACTTGCCCACTCTTGCTGCTTGAAAAGCACATCCAATGGATTATCAAACTCATGATTACCTAGCGCCATCGCATCGTAACCAATTTTGCTCATGCCTTTAAAATCTGGCTCGGCATCTTGTAAATCAGACTCAGGTACTCCAGTGTTGATGTCACCACCAGAAAGCAGTAACACACTGCCCCCCTCTGCTTGTATTTCTTCACGCAAATCATCTATTAACGTTTTACGTGCCGCCATACCGTACTCACCGTATCGATTTTGCCAAAAACGACCGTGATGATCGTTAGTGTGTAGCACGGTCAATTTATAGGTTGTATCTGCATTCCATTCTGGTGCAGGTTGCGTAGCACACCCAGCTAACGAGGCCAAAATAGCGGCACTCAACGCAGTTTTAATAATCAGACGCTGCTTCATTTATTTACCTTTTTTCTTATTGGGAGTCACTGATGCACATTCCCAGCGGCCTAGAGCCTTTACAGCAAGAAACTGAGAATGATGCGCCATCTGATAAAAAAATAGCCAACACGAGGTTGGCTATTGCATTTGATCACCAGTCATCTGGCGTTTACTTGATATCGATATCTGCAAAGCTCTTGATCAGATCATCAAGAGATTTCATTTGCGCTAGGAACGGTTCTAACTTGTCTAGCGGCAGTGCAGATGGGCCATCACAGCGTGCTTGGTCTGGGTTTGGATGCGCCTCGATAAATAGACCTGCGATGCCTGTTGCTAGACCCGCTTTCGCAAGTTCAACTGTCTGCTCACGACGGCCGCCAGATGCTGCGCCTGATGGGTCACGCATTTGTAGTGAGTGCGTTACGTCAAAGATGATTGGGCTACCTTTCGAAGCATTTTTCATCACACCAAAACCAAGCATATCAACCACTAAGTTGTCGTAGCCGTGGCAAGAACCGCGCTCACATAGGATGATCTTGTCGTTACCGCATTCTGCGAACTTCTCAACGATGTTACCCACTTGACCAGGGCTCATAAATTGAGGTTTCTTCACGTTGATAACCGCACCTGTTTTGGCCATAGCTTCAACAAGGTCAGTTTGACGAGCTAGGAATGCAGGAAGCTGAATAACGTCTACCACGTCAGCGACAGGTTGAGCTTGCGCTTCAGTGTGAACGTCAGTGATGATCTTCACACCAAATGTGTCTTTTAGCTCTTGGAAGATTTTCATACCTTCTTCAAGGCCTGGGCCACGGTATGAATGAACAGAACTGCGGTTTGCTTTGTCAAACGACGCCTTAAATACGTAAGGAATGCCAAGTTTTTCCGTTACTTTTACGTAGTGCTCACAGATCTGCATCGCAAGATCACGAGACTCAAGAACGTTCATACCTGCAAATAGGGTGAATGGCTTGTCGTTAGCAACCTGAATGTCGCCGATATTAACGATTTTCTGTTCCATTTTGATTCTCTTTTTCTGTCCACGATACGCCACAGTTCGGCACATCGATAAAATTAGTGAAGTGTGACGTGCGTTTCACTCATCACATTAACTTGTGATTTTAGTAGCTCAGAAGCCGGATCGTCAGGGCATTGGTCAATAAAGTACTGAAAATCTGACACCGCCACTTGAGGGCACTCTAGCTGTTGGAAAATAAAACCACGGTCACGAATCTCGTATGGGTCATCTGGCACAAAGGTTAACGCAAGGTTCGTACAACGCAACGCCAGCGTGTAGTGCTCTTCACGTAACATCGCGCTTTTGATCAACGCTAACCAGCGACCAATAATGGTTGGATTGTCAGCTTCTTCAAAGTGTTCTGGCTTTAACTGAGCCAACGGCCCTTCTTGACCAATAAGCCAAGCTTGGAGAATTCTTTCCCCCACATACTCACCATTAAATGGGTTAATGTAGTCTGGCTTTTTATGCATCCAATCGACTTTTAGTAGGAACTGAGTAGGGAAAGTAACTCCCTTCAACGGGAAACCCAGCTTTTTGCCTAGATATAATAAAATCGAACCTAAACTAACCGGAATACCTTTTCGGCGCTCCAACACTTTATCGATAAAGCTGTTGTCCGAAATAAAGTATTCCTGCTCGTCGCCTTTGAATCCCCACTCATGGAAAAACAGTCGTAGGAATGCATCAAATCGCTGCTCTTCATCCGTTTCATGAACAAGCGTGGCTTCCGCATCTTTGTAAAGACGCTCTAACTCTTGTTTCGCCCAATGTACTTTGGTTTCAGGGTTAATCGCTTTGTTTAGCTCAAGCGCACCTTCCACCAACGGTATATTGTCAAAATCTTCGTCAAAAAACTCTAACATGACGTCTTATCCAAATAACGTAGGGCTCTTAGACACAGCAATGTTTGCAGCCATGACCAACCAACCTAATGCGCCGAAAAAGCCAAATATCTTCAGTAGGTTGTTTTTCGCAAGCTTCAACGAGAAGAAACCGAGTGCAATGTACGCCAGTACGCAGGTGATTTTGTTTGTTAACCACGGTGCGGCATCAGTAAACGGGATGAAACCAGTAATGAAAATAAGCGCGATACCTGACACTAGCAATGCAGTATCAACGATGTGGGGAAACACTTTCAAAAAGCGATTATTTCGCTTCGGTGAGTTCATCATCATTAACACGAATCGGATCGATAATAGTGTCGCGCTGAGCGCAATCGTCACTAAGTGTATGTGTTTTAGAGCTACGTACATTTTTCTTCTCTTTTTAGTTAGTGTTTGCTGACTTCCATGATTAACTGGCCAGGCAACCAAGTGTTACTCGATCGTTACCGCCATAATCTTTTTCCGTGGCAACTTGTTGGTAACCAAAACCACGCATTATCTCACGTACGGCATCACCCTGATCATAACCATGTTCGAATGCCAGCCAACCGCCTACTTCAAGATACTGACGAGCAAGATCCGAGATATGACGAATATCAGCTAAGCCATTCTCTTTAGCAACTAATGCAGATTTTGGCTCAAAGCGCACATCACCTTGGGATAAATGTGGATCTTTTTCATCAATATACGGCGGATTGGAGACAATTAAAGCAAACTTCGTACCCTCTGCAATAGGCTCGAACCAACTGCCTTGAGCAAATGTCACATTTTTGATGTTTAGCTGCTCAGCATTGTACTCTGCAAGTGCTTTCGCTTCTTGCTTGAGATCTACGCCCATCACTTGACGTTTTGGCATTTCAGATGCGAGTGCGATAGCAATTGCCCCCGTCCCCGTTCCAAGATCTAAAATAGGTCCTGTTTGCTCATAGGTCTTATCGAGTGCAATTTCGACCAAACGTTCTGTATCCGGTCTTGGGATCAAGGTAGAGGGAGAAACTTTGAACGGTAGAGACCAAAACTCTCGCTCACCAATAATATAAGCGACGGGTTCACCAGCTAAACGTCGTTCAAGTAGAGCGTCAAACTGAGATTTTTGCTCCACTTCTAATGCTTTTTCTGGCCAGGTCAGTAGATAAGTTCGTGGTTTGCCAAGGACATGGCAGAGGAGTACAGCTGCATCGAGAGAAGGCGACTCTTTGCCGCCTTCTGCCAGTTTCGCCGTCGCACTTTTCAGTGCTTGCTCAATCGATTGAACTTGGCTCATCGATTAGCCGTTCTCTGCGAGCGCCGCAAGTTGGTCTGCTTGGTGCTCTTGAATCACAGGATCAATCAAGCTCTGCAGGTCACCTTCCATCACTTCGTTCAAACGGTAGATGGTCAGGTTGATGCGGTGATCAGACACACGACCTTGTGGGTAGTTGTAGGTACGAATACGGTCACTACGGTCACCAGAACCTAGAAGGTTACGACGTGTATCAGACACTTCTGCGGCACGACGCTCTTCTTCCGCTTGAACGATACGAGCAGCAAGAACTGCCATCGCTTTCGCTTTGTTCTTGTGCTGTGAACGCTCGTCCTGACACTCTACTACCGTACCCGTTGGTAAGTGGGTAATACGGATTGCAGAATCCGTGGTGTTAACGTGCTGACCACCCGCGCCAGATGCACGGAACGTATCGATTTTCAGGTCTGCCGCTTTGATTTCTGGCAGATCCGCTTCTGGGATTTCCGCCATCACCGCTACGGTACATGCAGAAGTATGTACACGGCCTTGGGATTCAGTTGCAGGAACACGCTGTACACGGTGACCGCCAGACTCAAACTTCAGTACGCCGTACGCACCGTCGCCGCTCACTTTTGCGATCATCTCTTTGTAACCACCGTGTTCAGCTTCGTTTGAAGACATCACTTCGATGCGCCAGCCACGCTTTTCTGCGTACTTGCTGTACATACGAAATAGATCACCCGCGAAGATACCCGCTTCGTCGCCACCCGCACCTGCACGAATTTCTAGGAAACAGTTACGATCATCGTTCGGATCTTTTGGCAGAAGAAGAATCTGTAACTCATCAGTAAGACGCTCAATCGTCGCTTTCGCTTCTTTGATTTCTTCTTGCGCCATTTCACGCATTTCTTCGTCGTCTTCGTTTGCCATCTCTTCAGCGGCGACAAGATCTTCTTGTGCTTGTTGATAAGCTTGGAAGCACTTGGTTACTTCTTCTAGCTGAGAGTACTCTCTTGATAGAGCACGGAATTTGTCCTGATTTCCAATTACATCAGGATCACCAAGAAGATGTTGAACTTCTTCGTAACGTTCTACTAGCGTTTCTAGCTTAGTCAGAATAGAGGCTTTCATAGTGTCGTTTTCTTAATAAAAAGCGTGAGTTATAGATCATCCAAGCCGAGTGTCTGGCGGATAATCGTTAATTTTGCTGGTTCGCCTTGCTCTGCTGCACTTTGCAATGCGCGAGTTGGAGCGTGAATCAGTTTGTTGGTGAGTTTATTACTCAGCTCGCGCAGCACTTTCTCTGGATCTGCGCCCGCCGCTAAAGATTGCAAACTTTTGCTCAGTAACTCTTCACGAATTTCGTTGGCTGATTTGCGATAGTCGCGAATACTATCGACGGCTTGCAGTGAACGCAACCATGTCATAAACGCAGCGCTTTCTTCACTAACAATCGCTTCGGCTTGAATCGCTTCGACTTTACGCTGCTCAATGTTGCTGTCGATGATAGATTGCAAGTCATCAACCGAATACAAATATGCGTCGTTCAGTTCACCGACTTCCGACTCTACATCTCGCGGCACCGCAATATCGACTAACAAAATAGGTTGATGTCGGCGCTGCTTCAGAGCAGTTTCGACCATACCTTTGCCAATAATAGGCAATGGGCTCGCCGTTGAGCTAATCACGATATCCGCTTTCGCCAAATGTTCAGGAATTTCGTTTAAACTGATGACTTCTGCGCCAAATTGATCCGCTAAGCCTTGCGCGCGCTCTTTGGTACGGTTTGCGACAATCATTTTTGTGCAGCCGTTGGATGCTAAATGCTTCGCGACCAGTTCAATCGTCTCACCCGCACCAACCAAAAGCACGGTTGAATCAGATAACGACTCAAAAATATGTTTTGCCAATGTACATGCGGCATAAGCTACGGACACAGCATTACCGCCGATATCTGTTTCTGTTCTCACACGCTTGGCGACTGAGAACGTCTTTTGAAACAGTTTATCAATTGAAGCATCGACGGCTTGATGATCTCGCGAGTCAGAAAATGCTTGCTTTACCTGCCCCAAAATTTGAGGCTCACCCAACACCAGAGAATCTAGCCCACATGATACGCGCATCAAATGCTTAATTGCGGCTTGTTCTTCATGCACATACAAACTCGGCATTAAATCTTCGCGGCTCACTTGATGAAACTGAGCAAGCCAATCGATTAACTTATTTCGCGCTCCTTGCTTAACATCGCAGTACAACTCAGTTCGGTTACAGGTTGAAACAATCACACTGCCGTTAACCGCTTCGTGCTCTCTAAGTTGCTCGAGTGCAGGGCCGAGTTTATCCGGACCAAACGCCACCTTCTCTCGCAAGTCGACAGACGCTGTATTGTGATTGATTCCAATAGCAAGCAAGGACATCTAACGTGGTATCTCTGGGATAGGTTATAAAATAGGTCCAGAATTTTACTGTAAGCACGCATTTATTGAAAGGGTAAGCCGGATTTGTTTTCCTAACTGCGACTTTTCAATGCTATAGTTGTGAGCGATTCCCGACGAAACTGATTAATAAGCCATCAAACATGACGTTACGCTCCTTTATTCTTTTTTTCTTGTCGAGCTTACTGCTCGCTGGTTGTTCCTCCGTTCCTGAAAGTGTTACCAGCGTTGAATGGCAAGCTCATGAGCAACGACTCGAGACCATCCAAGATTTTCAAGCAACGGGAAAACTTGGTTATATTGGCCCAGACCAAAGACAAAATTTAAATTTCTACTGGAAACATTCTTCAGCACTCAGTCAACTACGTTTAACAACGATTCTTGGTCAAACGGCATTAAAGCTCACCATCACACCACAAGGTGCCACAGTAGAAACTTACGACGACCAGGTCCTTTCCTCTCGCAGTGCAAACCAGCTAATTTACCGTCTTACGGGGTTAATGATGCCCGTTGAACACATGCCTGACTGGCTATTAGGCCTACCGACCGATGCCGACAAATTCCAACTGTCCTCAACCAATACACTGCAAGCGTTAAACAAACAAATTGGTTTAAATGATTGGAGTATTGCTTATCAACGGTATGGCGACGTTCAATGGCATGAGCAGTCTCTACCACTGCCAAATAAGCTGAAACTCACCACTGCTGACGTAAAAATAAATCTAGTGATCACAAAATGGAACATCACCCAATGATCGAACTTTCAACCCGCTGGCCATCGCCAGCGAAATTGAATCTCTTTCTATACATCAACGGTCGCACAGAAAATGGCTACCACGAGTTACAAACCTTATTCCAATTCGTCGATCACGGCGATGAGCTCACCATTCAAGCAAACCATTCTGGTGATATTGCGATTTCTCCGGATATAGAAGGTGTGCCTCTTAAAGACAATTTAATTTGGAAAGCAGCAACCGCACTTCAAGTTTACTCGAACTGCCCTTTTGGCGCGCATATTGAACTACAGAAAGTGCTGCCTATGGGTGGGGGCATTGGTGGAGGCTCATCGAACGCAGCTACAGCATTAGTGGCACTGAACTACTTATGGCAACTGAATCTAACTGACGACGAACTGGCTGAAATTGGTTTAAAACTGGGCGCGGACGTGCCCGTATTTGTGCGCGGATTTGCAGCTTTTGCTGAAGGTGTTGGCGAGAAACTCTCCCCCGCTTATCCCGAAGAAAAGTGGTATTTAGTCGTCAGACCGAATGTTTCTATCGCAACCGTCGACGTTTTTTGTCATCCAGATCTAACGCGAAACACCCCAAAACGAGATCTAGAAACACTTTTAAATACGCCAAGCGTAAACGATTGCGAAAAAATTGTACGAATGCTCTACCCAGAGGTTGATAAGCAACTTTCTTGGCTGCTACAATACGCGCCGTCAAGATTGACGGGGACAGGATCTTGCGTTTTTGCTGAATTTTCGAGCAAATCTGAAGCAGAAACTATCCTTGCACAACTCTCTGATAAAGTCTCGGCATTTGTCGCTCAAGGGCGCAATATTTCGCCATTAAAAGAGACTTTGGCTGAATACCAATCAGCCTCACACCGACCTATTTAAACTGGACGCAAACCCGAGGTTTCCACCGTGCCTGATATGAAGCTATTTGCTGGTAACGCAACACCTGAACTAGCCCAACGTATTGCTGATCGTCTTTACATCTCTCTTGGTGATGCATCTGTTTCTCGCTTTTCTGATGGCGAAGTTGCAGTTCAAATCAATGAGAATGTTCGTGGTAGCGATGTTTTCATCATTCAATCCACTTGTGCACCGACTAACGACAACCTAATGGAATTGGTTGTTATGATTGATGCAATGCGCCGTGCTTCAGCAGGCCGTATCACTGCAGTTATCCCTTACTTCGGCTACGCTCGCCAAGACCGTCGTGTACGTTCTGCGCGTGTGCCAATTACTGCAAAAGTTGTTGCTGATTTCCTATCTAACGTTGGTGTTGACCGCGTTCTAACTATCGACCTACACGCAGAGCAAATTCAAGGCTTCTTCGATGTACCTGTAGACAACATCTTCGGCACGCCTGTGCTACTTGAAGATATGCAGGCTCGCGGTCTAGATAACCCTGTTGTGGTATCTCCTGACCTAGGTGGCGTTGTTCGTGCTCGCGCAACAGCAAAAGCACTAGGCGACATCGACATCGCAATCGTAGATAAGCGTCGTCCACGTGCAAACGTTTCTGAAGTAATGAACCTAATCGGTGATGTTGAAGGTCGTGACTGTGTGATCGTTGATGACATGATCGACACAGGTGGCACACTATGTAAAGCAGCTGAAGCACTAAAAGAGCGCGGTGCTAAGCGTGTATTCGCTTACGCTACTCACGCTGTATTCTCAGGCAACGCTGCGGACAACATCAAGAACTCAGTTCTTGACCAAGTTATCGTAACTGACTCTATCTCTCTATCTAAAGAGATGGCTGCAACAGGCAAAGTGACAACACTAAGCCTATCTCGCATGCTAGCTGAAGCGATTCGTCGTATCAGCAACGAAGAGTCAATCTCTGCAATGTTCAACTAATCCGAACATTTCAGTTACACTGATTTCAAAAGCACCCCTCTTTGGGGTGTTTTTTTATTTGTACTGATAACCAGAAAATCCCTTGGTCGCCCACTGCGAGAATTCTGTGCTATCATACTGCGCTTTTTGAGATTCCAGAGAGATCCTAACCTTGAGTCAACAAATCAAACTTCTTGTTGGTCTTGCTAATCCAGGACCAGAATACGCCAGAACTCGTCACAATGCGGGCGCTTGGGTTGTAGAAGAGTTAGCACGCGTTCACAACGTTACAATGAAGAACGAACCAAAGTTTTTTGGTCTAACAGGACGCATTATGGTCAATGGCCAGGATCTCCGTTTGCTTATCCCAACCACCTTCATGAATCTATCAGGTAAATCGATCGCAGCGCTTGCGAAATTTTATCAAATTAAACCTGAAGAGATCATGGTCGCTCATGACGAGCTAGACTTACCGCCAGGTGTCGCTAAGTTTAAAAAAGGTGGTGGTCACGGTGGACATAACGGTCTGCGTGACACCATTAGCAAACTGGGCAATAACAAAGATTTTTATCGTCTTCGTATTGGCATTGGTCATCCGGGACACAAAGATAAAGTGGCGGGTTTTGTATTAGGTAAAGCGCCAGCTAAAGAGCAAGAGCTTTTAGATGCAGCAGCTGATGAGGCTGTTCGTTGTCTAGATATCCTGATTAAGGATGGCCTATCTAAAGCACAAAATCGCCTCCACACGTTCAAAGCTGAATAAGGTTACTATCATGGGTTTTAAATGTGGCATCGTTGGTCTACCCAACGTAGGTAAATCAACTCTGTTCAACGCACTAACTAAAGCGGGTATCGAAGCAGCAAACTTCCCGTTCTGTACCATTGAACCAAACACTGGTGTGGTTCCTGTGCCAGATCTACGTCTAGACGCACTAGCTAAGATCGTTAACCCACAGAGAGTTCTTCCAACGACGATGGAGTTCGTGGACATCGCTGGTCTTGTTGCTGGTGCATCACGTGGTGAAGGTTTAGGTAACAAATTCCTAGCTAACATCCGTGAAACAGACGCGATTGGCCACGTTGTACGTTGTTTTGAAAACGAAAACATTGTTCATGTTTCAGGTAAAGTTTCACCTATCGAAGATATCGAAGTGATCAACCTTGAACTTGCAATGGCTGACCTTGATTCTTGTGAGCGAGCGATTCAACGTAACGCGAAGAAGGCAAAAGGCGGCGATAAAGACGCAAAATTTGAACTAACAGTACTAGAAAAACTGTTACCAGTACTAACTGAAGGCGGCATGGCACGCACAGTTGAGCTATCTAAAGAAGAGTTAGCAGCAATCGGCTACCTAAACTTCCTTACACTGAAGCCAACTATGTACATTGCAAACGTAAACGAAGATGGTTTCGAAAATAACCCATATCTAGATGCGGTTCGTGAGTTCGCTGAAAAAGAAAACAATGTCGTTGTACCTGTATGTGCAGCTATCGAATCTGAACTATCTGAACTAGAAGATGAAGATCGCGAAGAATTCCTCGCAGATATGGGGATCGAAGAGCCGGGACTGAACCGTGTAATTCGCTCTGGTTACGAGCTACTAACTCTACACACCTACTTCACGGCAGGTGTTAAAGAAGTACGTGCGTGGACAATCCCTGTTGGTGCAACTGCGCCTCAGGCGGCAGGTAAGATCCACACTGACTTCGAGAAAGGCTTTATTCGTGCAGAAGTAGTCGGTTACGACGATTTCATCCAATTCAATGGTGAAAATGGCGCAAAAGACGCAGGTAAATGGCGTCTAGAAGGTAAAGACTACATCGTAAAAGATGGTGATGTTGTACACTTCCGCTTCAATGTTTAATTAAATGAATGAATTTTAAACACTTCATTTACACTAAAAGCCAGCTGCTAAGCTGGCTTTTTTAATACCTTAAGTAAATGAGCAAAAATAAATTACCTAACTGCGAGCTAATTTATTTCCAGTTTTAGATCATAAACACGCCTCTTTGTTTAAAAAGGAAGCGAACGAGGTTTTTTCCGAAATTTATTAAAAAAAACTGTTGACGGATCTCACTCAACTTCGCATAATGCGCGCCGTTCCCAACGACAAGGCAACAAAGCGTTGAGAGCAAAAAATATGGTTTTGGCTACGTAGCTCAGCTGGTTAGAGCACATCACTCATAATGATGGGGTCACAGGTTCGAATCCCGTCGTAGCCACCATTCCTAAACATTCTTTTATTAGAATAGTTAGGAATAGATGCGGTCGTGGCGGAATTGGTAGACGCACCAGATTTAGGTTCTGGCGCCGCAAGGTGTGAGAGTTCAAGTCTCTCCGACCGCACCATGTTTTAAGTAGTAGAAATACTACTGCCTGCAGGTCTATCGCCAAGCGGTAAGGCAGCGGCTTTTGATGCCGCCATTCCCTGGTTCGAATCCAGGTAGACCTGCCATTTTTCCAAAGTGATATTCCTTTAAGAAAAAGGGTTGTCACTTAGAGCGTGAAGGTTTATATTGTCTCGCTCAAAAAGATGGCTACGTAGCTCAGCTGGTTAGAGCACATCACTCATAATGATGGGGTCACAGGTTCGAATCCCGTCGTAGCCACCATGAACAACGTTATTTAGGTTTTTATCAATTACCTTGATAACTACAGAATAAGTTGCGGAAGTGGCGGAATTGGTAGACGCACCAGATTTAGGTTCTGGCGCCGCAAGGTGTGAGAGTTCAAGTCTCTCCTTCCGCACCATTATTTAAGTCTCTTGTATTAGAGCAATGTAGGGCTATCGCCAAGCGGTAAGGCAGCGGCTTTTGATGCCGCCATTCCCTGGTTCGAATCCAGGTAGCCCTGCCACATACAATGATATTAAGATTTTACCAATCATCTTGATATCTATAGAATAAGTTGCGGAAGTGGCGGAATTGGTAGACGCACCAGATTTAGGTTCTGGCGCCGCAAGGTGTGAGAGTTCAAGTCTCTCCTTCCGCACCATTATTTAAGTCTCTTGTATTAGAGCAATGTAGGGCTATCGCCAAGCGGTAAGGCAGCGGCTTTTGATGCCGCCATTCCCTGGTTCGAATCCAGGTAGCCCTGCCATATACAACGATATTGAGATTTTACCAATTATCTTGATATCTACAGATCAAGTTGCGGAAGTGGCGGAATTGGTAGACGCACCAGATTTAGGTTCTGGCGCCGCAAGGTGTGAGAGTTCAAGTCTCTCCTTCCGCACCATTATTAAAGCCTCTTTTATTAGAGCATTGTAGGGCTATCGCCAAGCGGTAAGGCAGCGGCTTTTGATGCCGCCATTCCCTGGTTCGAATCCAGGTAGCCCTGCCATATACAACGATATTGAGATTTTACCAATTATCTTGATATCTACAGATCAAGTTGCGGAAGTGGCGGAATTGGTAGACGCACCAGATTTAGGTTCTGGCGCCGAAAGGTGTGAGAGTTCAAGTCTCTCCTTCCGCACCATTCTTGATCAAAAGTTTAAAATGGCTACGTAGCTCAGCTGGTTAGAGCACATCACTCATAATGATGGGGTCACAGGTTCGAATCCCGTCGTAGCCACCATGAACAACGTTATTTAGGTTTTTACCAATTACCTTAATAGCTACAGAATAAGTTGCGGAAGTGGCGGAATTGGTAGACGCACCAGATTTAGGTTCTGGCGCCGCAAGGTGTGAGAGTTCAAGTCTCTCCTTCCGCACCATTATTAAAGCCTCTTTTATTAGAGCATTGTAGGGCTATCGCCAAGCGGTAAGGCAGCGGCTTTTGATGCCGCCATTCCCTGGTTCGAATCCAGGTAGCCCTGCCATATACAACGATATTGAGATTTTACCAATTATCTTGATATCTACAGATCAAGTTGCGGAAGTGGCGGAATTGGTAGACGCACCAGATTTAGGTTCTGGCGCCGCAAGGTGTGAGAGTTCAAGTCTCTCCTTCCGCACCATTCTTGATCAAAAGTTTAAAATGGCTACGTAGCTCAGCTGGTTAGAGCACATCACTCATAATGATGGGGTCACAGGTTCGAATCCCGTCGTAGCCACCATTGATTGGATTGCTAGCATAAGCTATCAGTCACGTAGATTTAAGATGCGGAAGTGGCGGAATTGGTAGACGCACCAGATTTAGGTTCTGGCGCCGCAAGGTGTGAGAGTTCAAGTCTCTCCTTCCGCACCATCTTAAATTAATCTACACTATCAGAATACGCGGAAGTGGCGGAATTGGTAGACGCACCAGATTTAGGTTCTGGCGCCGTAAGGTGTGAGAGTTCAAGTCTCTCCTTCCGCACCATTCTTTCTCTCGGTAAGAGAGGTTAAGTAGTCTTTGACTATTTAAGCTGTAGGGCTATCGCCAAGCGGTAAGGCAGCGGCTTTTGATGCCGCCATTCCCTGGTTCGAATCCAGGTAGCCCTGCCATATACAACGATATTGAGATTTTACCAATTATCTTGATATCTATAGATTAAGTTGCGGAAGTGGCGGAATTGGTAGACGCACCAGATTTAGGTTCTGGCGCCGCAAGGTGTGAGAGTTCAAGTCTCTCCTTCCGCACCATTATCGGAAAACCCAGCATGACTTTGCTGGGTTTTTTTCTTTTTTGGTTCTGGACTCGGGAAATCATTAGATTTGCCGAATTAAAAAAGCGAGCTCATGGCTCGCTTTTTTTCTATCTGTGATTTGAGTAGCTTACTACATACCTAACGCGTATTTCAGTACTTGAGCCTTGATCGGTCCTGAGTTTTCAGCAAACTTCAATGCAGCATTACGTACAAACTTCAATGGCCCAAGATCGTTGCTAAAACCTTTATAGAAAAAGTCCATGCCCGTCTGCATGAGTAAGTTGTCAGGTCGACGTGCGCGTTCGTATTTAGCGAGTAAGGTATCTTCCAGCTTTTCTTGGTGTTCTGTTACCGAAAGGAGAACGTCTACATCTTTGAAGCCTAAGTTTACCCCTTGCCCTGCAAGCGGGTTAATCGTATGGGCAGAGTCACCCACTAACACGCAATTTTTGCTTGAGTAGCTTTGCGCATGACGACGAGTGAGTGGGAATGAGCCAAACTGTAAAACTTCAATATCGCCCAATTCAACAGGGAAATGACGTAAGATTTCTTCCCTTAGTTGAGGTTTACCCATCGCACACAGTTGTTTAATGCGTTTTGGCGAGTCATACCAAACCAACGAACCTTGGCCTACTTCTTGACCGTCTTCATTAGTCAAAGAGCACAAAGGTAAAAATGAACGCGGGCCTGAAGGAGTAAATTGTTGCCAAGTGATATCTTGCTGTGGCAATTCTGTTTTCACGTTAATCAACATGCAGTGTTGTCGGTAATCCCACGCAGTCACTCCAATTCCAGCCAATTGACGAACTTTAGAGTTTGCACCATCAGCACCAATTACCCAGTTAGCTTCAAACTGCACCCCACTTTCTAGTGTCACAAGGTTTACATCTGCAAACTCAATGTCTTTTAATCGCTCGGGACACATCACGGTTAGATTGTCATACTGAGAGAAGACTTGCCAAAGACCTAATTGGATTAGGCGGTTTTCAACGATGTAACCTAGCTGCTCCAATGACAGTTCATCAGAGTGAAAACGAGTACGGCACTCCGGGTGCTCCCAAGTCTCTAAACGCCGATAAGGGCAAACTCGCATACTTTTAATTTCTGACCATGCTCCGAGTGAATCAAGTAACTCCACCGACTGGTGCGAAATCGCAGATACGCGAATATCCATCGCCTGAGCGGCATCAAAAGCTTTGGGTTTTGCACCTTCAACCAAGACAACGCTTCTGCCCTGCTTGGCAAATCCAACAGCGACGGCTGCCCCAACCATACCGCCACCGATCACGGCGATGTCATACTTGTTCATTTTTTACTCTTTATCGTGCTGATTAATTGGCGTTTTTTATTGTACTTTCCATGGCTATTTTTACAAAATTGTTTAACAAAAAACCTTGTTCTGCATAGGGCGAAAAACTAGATTTCATCAGGCTTTGCAGAGAATTAGCCAGATCACTAGTCAGGTGCTTTTTAAAGCAGTACAATACGCCGCTTACCGCCGTGATGGCGGCTATAATTTGAGCAATAGCTCTCCAATTTAAGTACAACTGAACGAGCGAAAGTGAGATGAGTAAGAAACTGCTAATTAAAACCTGGGGCTGCCAGATGAACGAATACGATTCATCAAAAATGGCCGACCTGCTTAATGCTGCAAACGGCTACGAGCTGACGGAAGAGCCAGAGGAAGCAGACGTACTTCTACTTAACACCTGTTCGATCCGTGAAAAAGCGCAAGAGAAAGTTTTCCACCAGCTTGGTCGCTGGAAAACACTAAAAGATAAAAAACCTGGCGTAGTTATCGGTGTAGGTGGTTGTGTAGCAACGCAAGAAGGTGACCATATTCGTGAACGTGCACCATACGTCGACGTTATTTTTGGCCCACAAACTCTGCACCGCCTACCTGAGATGATCAAACAATCTCAGTCGGATGACGCACCAGTTATGGACATTTCGTTCCCAGAGATCGAAAAGTTCGACCGCCTACCAGAGCCTCGTGCGGAAGGCGCGACAGCATTCGTTTCTATTATGGAAGGCTGCTCGAAGTACTGTACTTACTGTGTCGTACCGTACACTCGTGGTGAAGAAGTAAGCCGTCCAATGGATGATGTGCTGTTCGAAATCGCACAGCTTGCTGAACAAGGCGTACGTGAAGTAAACCTACTGGGTCAAAACGTAAACGCGTACCGCGGTCCAACACACGACGGTGAAATCTGTTCATTTGCAGAACTGCTTCGTTTGGTTGCGTCTATCGATGGTATCGACCGTATTCGTTTCACAACGAGCCACCCGCTAGAATTCACTGACGACATCATCTCGGTTTACGAAGATACGCCTGAGCTTGTGAGCTTCCTACACTTACCTGTGCAAAGTGGTAGTGACCGTATCCTAACTATGATGAAACGCCCTCACACCGCTATCGAGTACAAGTCGATCATCCGTAAACTGCGTAAAGCTCGTCCTGATATTCAAATCAGTTCAGACTTTATTGTTGGTTTCCCTGGTGAGACAGACAAAGACTTCCAAGACACAATGAAGCTAATCAAAGATGTAGACTTTGACATGAGCTTCAGCTTCATCTTCTCTCCACGTCCAGGTACGCCAGCAGCGGATTACCCTTGTGATGTATCAGAACAAGTGAAGAAAGAGCGCCTTTACGAACTACAGCAAACTATCAATGCTCAAGCGATGCGTTACTCTCGCTTAATGCTTGGCACAGAACAACGTGTTCTAGTTGAAGGTCCTTCGAAGAAAAACCTAATGGAACTACGCGCTCGTACAGAAAACAACCGTGTAGTAAACTTTGAAGGTAGTGCAGACCTAATTGGTCAGTTCGTTGATGTGAAGATCGTAGACGTATTTGCGAACTCACTGCGTGGTGAGCTAGTACGTACTGAAAAAGACATGGATCTTCGTAGTGTGATTTCCCCAACGCAGATGATGGCGAAAACACGTCGCGAAGATGAGCTGGGTGTAGCTACTTTTACGCCGTAAGCTCGTATAAATAGCCATGGAGAGCCTGGTCGTTATCAGGCTCTCACTAAGTGGCAAAAAATGAGAGGCAACATTGAGTAATAAAATCGTAACTCTAGAAATTAACCTAGAACCTTCCGACAACCGCCGACTTGCTAGCCTGTGCGGTCCATTCGATGACAACATCAAGCATTTAGAACGTCGTCTAGGCGTTGAAATTAACCACCGTAGTGACCATTTTACAATTGTCGGTAAACCTCATACCGCATCAGCTGCGCTGGATATCCTGAAAACTCTGTATGTTGATACCGCGCCTGTACGAGGTGAGATCCCAGACATTGAGCCTGAACAGATCCATCTAGCAATTAAAGAGTCTGGTGTTCTTGAGCAGAATACTGAGTCTAATATCGAGCATGGTAAAGAAGTCTTCGTCAAAACCAAGAAAGGTGTGATCAAACCACGTACGCCAAACCAAGCACAGTACTTGGTTAATATGGTCACGCATGATATTTCTTTTGGTATTGGCCCAGCTGGTACAGGTAAAACTTATCTTGCTGTTGCAGCAGCAGTTGATGCACTAGAGCGCCAAGAGATCCGTCGTATTCTATTGACGCGCCCTGCGGTTGAAGCCGGTGAGAAACTGGGCTTCCTACCTGGTGACTTAAGCCAGAAAGTCGACCCATACCTACGTCCGCTATACGATGCCCTATTTGAAATGTTGGGCTTTGAGCGTGTAGAGAAGCTGATTGAACGTAACGTGATTGAGGTAGCCCCTCTTGCTTACATGCGTGGTCGTACTCTAAACGACGCTTTCATCATTCTTGATGAGAGTCAGAACACCACGGTTGAGCAGATGAAGATGTTCCTAACGCGTATTGGTTTTAACTCTCGCGCAGTTATCACTGGTGACGTCACGCAAATCGACTTACCTCGTGGTGCAAAATCAGGTCTTCGTCATGCTATTGAAGTATTAAGCGAAGTCGACGACATCAGCTTTAACTTCTTTTTAGCAGACGACGTTGTACGTCACCCAGTGGTTGCTCGTATCGTTAACGCGTATGAGAAGTGGGAAGCACAAGACCAGAAAGAGCGTAAAGAGTTCGAGAAGCGTCGTCGTGAAGAACGCGATGCGAAGTTACTAGAAGCAGCAAAAGCCGAACTGAATGCACAAGTTGCTTCCACTAAGGAATAATCATGGCGATTGAACTTGATCTGCAACTGGCAGTCGAAAATGAAGAAGGGCTGCCTTCGCAGCAAGATTTCCAATTGTGGCTAGATAAGACGATTCCTCTATTCCAGCCACAAGCCGAAGTCACCATTCGCATTGTGGATGAACAAGAAAGTCACACGCTTAACCATGAGTATCGTGGTAAAGATAAACCGACCAATGTGTTGTCTTTTCCATTTGAAGCCCCTCCGGGTATGGAAATAGATTTACTTGGCGACTTAATTATTTGCCGCCAAGTCGTTGAAAAAGAGGCAATTGAACAGAACAAGCCTCTGTTAGCACATTGGGCGCATATGGTTGTACATGGCAGCTTGCATCTGCTAGGTTATGATCATATTGAGGATGACGAAGCCGAAGAGATGGAGTCCCTCGAAACCGAAATCATGCAAGGTATGGGCTATGAAGACCCTTACATTGCTGAAAAAGAATAGCCATTGGCTATTCAGCAGGGAAAGGCGAACCACCTAAATGATTCTCGTGTTCGCCTCTCTATGTGTGCTATCACACTTCTGATAGCGTTACTTAATTGAGAAACAATGAACGAAGATAATTCTCCCTCTTCTAACGAAGATAAGAAAGAAAAGGCAGAAGGTCCGAGTAGAAAGTCCTTCTTTGAACGTCTAGGTCAATTATTTCAGGGCGAGCCAAAAGATCGCCAAGAGCTTGTGGATGTTATCCGTGACTCTGAAGTCAATGACCTGATTGACCATGACACCCGCGATATGCTTGAAGGTGTTATGGAAATCTCCGAAATGCGCGTGCGTGACATTATGATCCCGCGTTCGCAAATGGTTACGGTTGAGCGTACTCACGACCTTGATACCTTGGTTGCCTTGATTACCGATGCTCAACACTCTCGCTACCCTGTGATCAGCGAAGATAAAGACCATGTGGAAGGCATTCTTCTTGCGAAGGACTTACTTAAATACTTAGGCTCAGGCAGTAATCCATTTGATATCGAAGAAGTTATTCGACCAGCCGTTGTGGTACCGGAAAGCAAACGCGTTGATCGACTGCTGAAAGAGTTCCGTGAAGAACGTTATCATATGGCCATTGTTGTCGATGAATTCGGTGGTGTTTCTGGTCTTGTGACCATTGAAGATATCCTTGAAGAAATCGTCGGGGATATCGAAGATGAATTCGATGAAAGCGAAGAGACAGACATTCGTAAGCTTAGCAAGCATACGTTTGCTGTCAGAGCGCTGACAACCATCGAAGAGTTTAATGAGACATTTGGAACTAACTTCAGCGATGAGGAAGTAGATACCGTTGGTGGCATGGTCATGACTGCCTTTGGTCACTTACCTTCTCGTGGTGAACTGGTTGAAATTGAAGGTTACAACTTCAAAGTCACCGCTGCCGATAACCGTCGTGTCATTCAACTCCAAGTGACGATCCCAGACGAAGAAACCCTGGTTGAAGCCACTCAAGAGTAACGCGATACCCATTGGGAATCTCAGAAAATTATAATGATGAATGAACTCTTTCATCGCCTCAAGCGGCCCTTAGTGGCCGCTTTTGTTGGCGCCTCTACTACGCTCGCTTTTGCACCTTACCAGTTGTGGCCTGTTGCCATTCTTAGCCCAGCTATTCTACTGATTCTTCTTGCTAACCAAACTCCGAAACGTGCACTGTGGATTGGCTATGCTTGGGGGTTGGGTCAATTTGCAACTGGCGTTAGCTGGGTGTACGTCAGTATCTCCGGCTTTGGTGGCATGCCACTGATTGCCAATTTATTTTTAATGGGCTTGCTTGTCGCCTACTTGGCTGTTTATTCAGGCTTATTTGCTTGGCTTAACAACAAGCTATTTCCTCAATTCACACTCACAAAAGCGCTTCTCGCTGCGCCCGCTTTATGGCTAATCAGTGATTGGTTGCGTGGTTGGGTGATGACCGGCTTCCCGTGGCTATGGCTAGGCTACAGCCAGATTGATGCTCCACTAGCAAGCTTTGCGCCTATCGGTGGCGTGGAACTGCTCACTCTGTTTATCCTTATTAGTGCGGGGGCATTAGCCTATGCTTGGGTTCATAAACAGTGGCTGATGGTGATTATTCCTGCGGTACTACTCAGCACAGGCTTTGGGATTCGTAACTACGATTGGGTAACACCTCGGCCAGAAGACACGACTAAGCTCGCGCTGATTCAAGGTAACGTTGACCAAAACCTTAAGTGGCTGCCAAGCCAACGTTGGCCAACCATCATGAAATACGCAGATCTCACTCGTGAAAACTGGGACGCTGATATTATCGTCTGGCCAGAAGCTGCAATTCCTGCTTTTGAAATTGAAGTGCCTTCATTTTTGAGCAATATCGACAGTGCAGCAAAAATGAATAACAGCGCAATCATCACTGGTGTCGTCAACCAAGCTGAAGATCGACAGTTCTACAACAGTATCCTGTCCCTTGGCATCACACCATACGGTGACTACAGTTTCGACTTGAGCGAACGCTACCATAAGCATCACCTATTACCGTTTGGTGAGTTTGTACCATTTGAAGATATTTTGCGCCCATTAGCGCCATTCTTTAACTTACCGATGTCGTCGTTTAGCCGTGGGGCTTTTGTGCAGCCCAACATCGTTGCGAATGGCATGCACATGGCACCAGCGCTTTGCTATGAGATCATCTTTAATGAGCAAGTGCGTCAAAATGTGACTGACGAAACAGACTTCATTCTAACGCTATCGAACGACGCATGGTTTGGTCACTCTATCGGCCCTCTTCAGCATATGGAGATCGCCCGTATGCGTGCCTTAGAATTAGGTAAACCGCTCATCCGCTCGACTAACAACGGATTAACAGCGGTAACCGATCACAAGGGTAAAATCGTTGAGCAAGTACCGCAGTTTGAAACTGCAGTACTGCGCGCAGAGCTCACCCCAACCGATGGGAAAACGCCATATCGAATCGTTGGTACTTGGCCATTGTATATTTGGGTTGGGTTAAGTTTAGCGCTGGCTTTCGGTTTAAGAAGAAAACAGAGCTGATAACAGCTTGAAAGTAGAAAAGACAAAAAAGAGGCGACCAAGCCTCTTTTTTATTCATTGCATTATACAGTCGTTACGCGCCATTTATGGCTTTAATGACTGGCGAGTAAAGCCTTTGTGACCACATTTAATACACGGAATGATTACAGTTGGGTGGTTATACGTTGTCTTGTGACCACACTCATCACAGACCAAAGTGCCTAAGCCTATCACCTCTCCTGCTTCATATAGCCCTTGATGCTCTAAGTCATCGAACAACTCAACCCACTCAACTTTAGTTCGGTCTGTAATCTCTAACAGCCCTTGCCATATCGAATCCGCAATCGTTAAGTAAAACGGACCACTTTTACTGTCCTCGTAACTCTCTGAAAACTCTTTTAAGTCTGCTTTAAGGTACGCTTTGATTAAAGCCAATTCATCTTTGGTCAAGTCATTAGCAGCATCCACCACTTTGCCCGACGTCTCAATCGCTTTGTTAACTTCTTCCGGACTGTGCTTCAAGGTTTCAATCACATCCTCGAGCATTTCCTCATAACCTGTTTTACGTTTAGGCATAACTGACCTCCATCTTTCTCCTACCTGCGTCACTTAAGGGCGCATGGGTACAGATTGGCTATTGTTGTGATCCCTAGCTTTAGGTATTCTATGACGATCTATTTAAGTCTGTTCTAACCGAACTCACAAATTCCAAGATAACGGATACCATCGATGCAAGAACAATACAACCCACAAGATATTGAACAAAAAGTTCAAAAACACTGGGATGACAACAAAACCTTTGTTGTAAGTGAAGACCCAAATAAAGAAAAATTCTACTGTCTATCCATGTTCCCATACCCAAGTGGTCGACTGCACATGGGTCACGTGCGCAACTACACTATCGGTGATGTAGTATCTCGTTTCCAACGCCTACAAGGCAAAAACGTGATGCAACCAATCGGTTGGGACGCATTCGGTCTACCTGCAGAAAACGCAGCAGTAAAAAACAAAACTGCACCAGCACCTTGGACTTACGAAAACATCGAATACATGAAGAACCAACTTAAGCTTCTAGGCTTTGGTTACGATTGGAACCGTGAATTCGCAACATGTACGCCTGAGTACTACCGCTGGGAACAAGAGTTCTTCACTAAACTTTACGAGAAAGGTTTAGTTTACAAAAAGACTTCTTCTGTTAACTGGTGTCCTAACGACCAAACTGTTCTTGCAAACGAGCAGGTTGAAGACGGTTGCTGCTGGCGTTGTGATACGCCTGTAGAGCAAAAAGAAATCCCTCAATGGTTCATCAAAATCACTGAATACGCTCAAGAGCTACTAGACGACCTAGACAAGCTTGAAGGTTGGCCTGAAATGGTGAAAACCATGCAGCGCAACTGGATTGGCCGCTCTGAAGGCGTTGAGCTGAAGTTTGAAGTTAAGGGTCAACAAGACCTAGAAGTTTACACAACACGTCCAGATACGCTAATGGGTGTGACTTACGTGGGCATCGCAGCCGGCCACCCTCTTGCAGCTCTTGCTGCAGAGAACAACCCAGAGCTTGCAGCGTTTATCGACGAATGTAAGAACAACAAGGTTGCAGAAGCTGAGCTAGCGACAATGGAGAAGAAAGGTATGGCTACTGGCCTTACTGCTATTCATCCATTGAACGGCCGTGAAGTTCCTGTTTACGTAGCAAACTTCGTACTGATGGACTACGGTACAGGCGCGGTAATGGCAGTACCTGCACACGACCAACGTGACTACGAGTTCGCAACGAAGTACGGTCTAGACATCGTGCCTGTTATCAAGCCTGCTGATGGCAGCGAGCTAGACATCTCTGAAGCAGCATACACAGAGAAAGGCGTACTGTTCGATTCAGGTGAATTCGACGGCCTAGAATTCCAAGCGGCGTTCGATGCAATTGCAGCGAAGCTAGAAGCAGAAGGCAAAGGCACTAAGACTGTAAACTTCCGTCTACGCGACTGGGGTGTATCTCGTCAACGTTACTGGGGCGCACCAATCCCAATGGTAACCACTGAAGACGGTGAAGTTCATCCAGTACCTGCTGACCAACTACCAGTGATTCTTCCAGAAGACGTGGTAATGGACGGCGTAACCAGCCCAATCAAAGCAGACAAAGAATGGGCGAAGACCACATTCAACGGCGAACCGGCTCTACGTGAGACAGATACGTTCGATACGTTCATGGAATCTTCTTGGTACTACGCACGTTACTGTTCACCACAAGCTGACGATATCCTAGATCCAGAAAAAGCAAACTACTGGCTACCAGTAGACCAGTACATCGGCGGTATCGAGCACGCTTGTATGCACCTATTGTACTCACGCTTCTTCCACAAATTGCTACGTGATGCAGGCTACGTAACGTCTGACGAGCCGTTCAAACAACTACTATGTCAAGGCATGGTACTGGCTGACGCGTTCTACTTCGAGAACGAGAAAGGCGGTAAAGAGTGGGTTGCACCAACAGATGTTGCTGTAGAGCGTGACGGTAAAGGCCGCATCATTTCTGCTAAAGACAACGAAGGCCGTGATGTAACACACTCAGGCATGATCAAAATGTCTAAGTCTAAAAACAACGGTATCGACCCTCAAGAGATGGTAGACAAGTACGGTGCTGATACAGTGCGTCTATTTATGATGTTCGCATCTCCAGCAGACATGACGCTTGAGTGGCAAGAGTCTGGCGTAGAAGGTGCAAACCGCTTCCTAAAACGTGTTTGGAAACTAGTGAAAGAACACGCAGAGAAAGGCGCAGCAGAAGCAGTGGATACAGCAGCACTTTCTGGTGAGCAAAAAGCACTTCGTCGTGACGTTCACAAAACTATCGCGAAAGTGACTGACGATATCGCTCGTCGTCAAACGTTCAACACAGCAATCGCAGCAATCATGGAACTGATGAACAAGCTAGCGAAAGCACCTCAAGAATCTGCACAAGATCGTGCAATTCTTGATGAAGCGCTAAAAGCGGTTGTAACGATGCTTTACCCAATCACTCCGCACATTTCATACGAGCTATGGACTGCGCTTGGTGAGTCAAACATCGACAACGCAGCATGGCCAACGTTTGATGAAAAAGCACTAGTTGAAGACGAAAAAACTATCGTTGTTCAAGTTAACGGTAAGCTACGTGCGAAGTTAACAGTAGCGGCAGACGCAACGAAAGAACAAGTTGAAGAGCTTGGTCTAAACGACGAAAACGTTACTAAGTTCACAGATGGCCTAACAATCCGTAAAGTAATTTACGTACCAGGTAAACTGCTGAACATCGTTGCAAACTAAGCGGTCACTGTAAGCAAATTACAGCTTGCAATAACGCAACGCAGAGCGAACTAATTCGCGCGCTAAGAGTCTTTAAACAGGGTAGTTCACTACCCTGTTTATTTACCTCAAACCATTCACATGAGTGGTTTAAGGTAAATAACCCCTTCAATTTAGGATGAATACAATCAATGCTCTTTTTCTCTTTGATTAAACTACCAGTGGTATTGGTATTAGCGGGGCTTCTTTCTGCCTGTGGTTTTCACCTTCGCGGCGAGTATTCCGTACCGGAAGAGCTGCACACTATGTCTTTCTCCAGCTACGATGAATACAGTGAATTAACTCGCTATGTTCGCTCTCAACTCGAACTGAACAAAGTTGAACTTGTTCAACCATCATCGACTGTACCCAACCTTCATTTGACGGAAGCGACTATCGATGAGCGTACACTGTCTCTGTATCAAAATAGCCGTGCAGCAGAAAAAGAGCTGACATACGTAGTAAAATACCGTGTGACGATTCCTGGCTATGGCTCTAAAAACTTTACGACAACAGTAAACCGCAACTACCTAGACAACCCGTTGACGGCACTTGCAAAATCTGTTGAACGTGACGTAATTGAAGACGAGATGCGCTTGCAAGCTGCAAAACAGATGATGCGCCAGTTGGGCCGTATTCGTGCCGAATATGAAGCAGGACAAATCTCTGAGCCAGCGAACACAAACTCTTAATCACTATGCGAATTTATGCCGATAAATTAACGGATCATTTAACTAAACACGTTAAACAAGTTTACCTAATCTTTGGTAATGAGCCGTTACTGATTCAAGAGAGCCGCCAAGCAATCCAAAAGGCAGCGTTTCAACAAGGTTTTGAGGAAAAACACCGTTTTGCGGTAGACGCAAGCATCGACTGGAATCAAGTTTACGATTGCTTCCAAGCGATGAGCCTGTTCTCAAACCGTCAATTGATCGAGCTTGAAATCCCAGAAAGTGGCGTGACAACAGCCGTCAGCAAAGAGCTGCAAACACTGTGTGATATGCTGCATGATGACATCATGCTCGTCATTGTTGGTAGCAAACTGACCAAAGCCCAAGAAAATGCGAAATGGTTCAAAGCATTAAGCTCAAAAGGCGACTGGGTAAGCTGTTTGTCGCCAGATCTACAACGCTTACCTATGTTCATTCAGGCACGTTGCCGCACGTTGGGCCTAAAACCCGATCAACAATCACTGCAAATGTTGGCTCAATGGCATGAAGGTAACCTGTTTGCATTGTCACAAAGCTTAGAGAAATTGGCCCTACTCTACCCGGATGGTGAGCTGACCATCATACGTTTAGAGGAAGCCCTAAGTCGCCATAATCACTTTACTACGTTTAACTGGATCGACGCCTTACTGGCAGGTAAAGCAAACCGTGCACAACGTATTCTTCGCCAACTTGAGGCGGAAGGGGTCGAGACCGTGATCTTGATTCGAAGTGTACAAAAAGAGTTGAGCCAACTTTTAAATATGCATCAAGACTTAACTCAAATGGGAATGAACCAGGTATTTGAGAAATATCGAGTTTGGCAAAACAAGCGTCCACTCTATAACGCAGCACTGACCCGCTTATCGGCGAGTCGTATTTGTGCATTGCTCTCCTTGTTGGCTCAAGCAGAGATAAAAGCCAAAACTCAATATGACGAGTCTGTATGGCCAACTATTCATCAGTTGAGCTTAGAAACCTGCTCTCCTGATATTAAGCTGGCAATTTAAAAATCAAAGCGTGATATAGTGCGCGACCTGTTTTGCAAGCAAGAATGTAAAACACTGTAGAGATAAGAGACAAACCGAGGAAAACCGAGTGCTTCGCGAAGAACTGAAAGACTTTTTAGCTGATAAAGCCGACGACATGAAAGCGGAAGACATTATCGTCCTAAATGTGGAAGATAAATCAAGCGTGACAGATTACATGATCATCTGTACTGGCACATCCAAACGCCACGTTTCATCCATCGCTGACCACGTTGCAACAGAAGTGAAAAAAGCCGGTCTTGAGCCACTAGGAATGGAAGGTGAAAACGAAGGTGAATGGGTAGTCCTAGATATGGGCGACGCCATGCTTCACGTGATGCAAGAAGAGCACCGCGAACTCTACCAGCTAGAAAAACTCTGGGGTTAATCTTTTGAAAATTCAACTAATTGCTGTTGGCACAAAAATGCCAAAATGGGTTGAGGAAGGCTTTCAAGAATATCGTCGCCGTTTCCCACATGATATGCCATTGGAGTTGATTGAAATCTCTGCTGGCAAACGTGGAAAAAATGCCGATATCGCTCGTATCCTGCAAAAAGAAGGGGAAGCGATGCTCGCTGCGGTACCAAAAGGCAACCGTATCGTCACGTTAGATATCCCAGGTAAAAAATGGGACACTCCTCAACTCGCTGAGCAGTTAGAAGCTTGGAAATTAGATGGCCGTGATGTATCAATCTTAATCGGCGGTCCTGAAGGACTCGCTCCTGCATGCAAAGCTGCAGCAGACCAAAGCTGGTCATTGTCTGCCTTAACGCTACCCCATCCTTTAGTGCGTATCGTAATGGCAGAAAGCTTGTACCGAGCGTGGAGCATCACCGCGAACCATCCTTACCACCGCGAATAATCGTTGTTTAACTTTAGAGCCAAGCGTTAATGATTCGTAAGCGCCGCAGTCAAATCCGAGATTATCAAGCCGAAGCGCGTCTGTTTGCCAGCCGCGCTATTGTCGCTTTTATCGGCATTGTTCTCTTGATGGGAGCTCTGGTCGCCAATATGTACAACATTCAGGTGAACCAGTTTCAAGATTATCAAACCCGCTCGAACGATAACCGTATCAAAGTGGTTCCTATCGCGCCTAACCGAGGTCTGATTTATGACCGAAATGGTGTTTTACTGGCAGAGAACCGTCCCGTCTTTAACTTAGAACTGACTCCAGAAAAAATTAAAGACATTGATGCAACCATCCAAGAACTACAAACCATTCTGGAAATTACCCCAGATCAGATTGAACGTTTCCACCAAGAGCGTAAACGGACTCGTCGATTTAAGTCGGTCCCACTGCTTACCCAACTGAACGAAAAACAAGTAGCGGTATTCTCCGTCAATCAGTACCGCTTTCCTGGTGTAGAAATAAGTGCGACCTTAAAGCGCTACTACCCTTTCAGCGAAGTATTAACCCACGTGATTGGTTACGTTTCTCGAATCAATGATCGCGACATGCAGCGCCTGATCCGAGAAGAAAAAGACGCAAACTATCAAGCCACTCGCGATATTGGTAAGCTGGGTATCGAAAAATACTACGAAGACCTCTTACACGGTACGGCCGGATATCAAGAAGTCGAGGTAAACAGTCGCGGCAGAGTAATTCGTACGTTAAAGTACGTTCCACCTGTACCCGGAAAAGACATCGTTTTAAACCTTGATATCAACTTGCAGCTGTACGTACACCAATTATTGGATGGCCGTCGAGGCAGTGCTGTAGTGATCGATCCTAGAGACAACGGCGTACTGGCTATGGTTTCAAGCCCTAGCTACGACCCTAACTCGTTCGTGCACGGAATCTCAGGGAAAGACTATCGCGCCCTTTTGAACGATAAAAACCGTCCTTTGGTCAACCGTACCACACTTGGCATTTACCCACCTGCGTCTACCATCAAACCATTTATGGCGGTAGCCGCGCTGCAAGAAGGTGTCGTCACACCTAACACCACGCGAAATGATCCTGGTTATTGGCGCATACCAAACTCCAACACTCGCCCATTCCGTGACTGGTTGCGTTGGGGGCACGGACGCGTCGATATCATTAAGTCGATCGAAGAGTCTGTTGATACCTTCTACTATCAAATCGCTTATGACATGGGTATTGACCGCATTTCGAATTGGATGATGATGTTCGGTTTTGGTGATTACACTGGCATTGATATCTACGAAGAAAGTAAGGCGAATATGCCGACTCGTGACTGGAAAATGTCTCGCCATAAAACCCCATGGTATAAAGGTGATACGATCCCTGTGGGTATCGGCCAAGGTTATTGGACAGCAACACCAATGCAAATCGCCAAAGCGACCTCCGTATTAGTAAATGAGGGAGAAGTGATCGCACCTCACTTGCTCAAAGCGACGATAGAGAACGGCAACGACTTCGAAGAACAACAAACAACAGAATACGTGACTTACCCGCCAATCAAGAATGTACCGAAAAAGTACTGGGATATGGCGAAAGAAGGCATGCGTCGTGTAAACCATGGCACGCGCGGAACAGCTCGCCGCTCATTCTACAAAATGAGTTATCAAACAGCGGGTAAATCAGGTACTGCGCAGGTCTTCGGTCTGGGTGAAAACGAAGAGTACAACGCAGATGAGATCGCCGAACATTTACGTGACCATGCGTTATTTACTGGCTTTGCACCATTTGACGATCCAAAAGTGGTCGTCACTGTAGTGTTAGAAAACGCCGGCGGTGGTTCTAGCAACGGAGCCCCTGTAGTGAGAAAGATCTTTGATCGAGTCGTACTTGGCCCAGAAGAAATTGAGCCTGATAACAATGCGAAGAAAGAGGTAAAACAGTAATGAAGATGGATCCCTCTACAGGTAAAAATCGCGCCCTGTTTGAACGCTTCCATATCGACTTACCACTCCTACTTGGCATATTGGCCCTGATGGGGTTTGGCCTCGTGATCATGTACAGCGCTAGTGGCCAAAGTTTACTGATGATGGATCGCCAAGCTATGCGGATGGTACTTTCACTCGTTGTGATGATCGTTCTTGCGCAGCTTTCTCCACGAACCTACGAGAGCCTGGCACCTTTGATGTTCGTCGGCGGCGTCATACTGCTCTTTGGCGTGCTGTTTTTCGGTGAAGCATCTAAAGGCGCACAGCGTTGGCTTAACCTCGGTTTTGTGCGCTTTCAACCTTCCGAGTTATTGAAGCTCGCGGTGCCATTAATGGTGGCACGCTATGTAGGTCGACAACCCCTTCCGCCAACGCTAAAAACACTCATCGTTGCACTGATTATGGTCTGCTTGCCAACCATCCTCATTGCAAAACAGCCTGACTTAGGGACCTCTATTCTAATCGCAGCTTCCGGTATTTTTGTTATCTTCCTCGCGGGCATTAGTTGGAAAATCATCGCTGGTGCTGCGATTGCACTGGGTGGTTTCATTCCGATTTTGTGGTTTTTCTTGATGCGTGAGTATCAAAAAGTACGAGTTCGTACTCTGTTTAATCCAGAGTCTGACCCGCTAGGTGCGGGCTACCACATTATTCAGAGTAAAATTGCGATTGGCTCCGGTGGTATTTCCGGCAAAGGTTGGTTGCAAGGAACACAGTCACAACTGGAATTTCTTCCTGAACGACACACTGACTTTATCTTTGCAGTAATTGCTGAAGAATGGGGTATGATTGGCTTCCTTTGCCTTTTAGCCATCTATCTATTTATTATTGGACGAGGTTTATACCTCGCCAGCCAAGCGCAAACCGCATTTGGACGAATGATGGCAGGCAGTATTGTACTCAGCTTCTTCGTGTATATTTTTGTAAATATTGGCATGGTAAGTGGCATCCTACCTGTAGTAGGTGTACCGTTGCCACTCATTAGTTATGGCGGCACATCAATGGTAACCTTGATGGCTGGCTTTGGTATTCTGATGTCAATTCATACGCACCGAAAAGCATTCTCTAAGGCGACCTAGACATGCAAAAACGCGCTTTATATTCCTTGGTTTTCTCTGCTCTTATTTTGGCAGGCTGTTCATCAACTAGCCAAAAAGAACAAGAAGGCCGTTACGAACTCGAATCCGATGTTGCACCGGATACACCGCTTTCAGTCGAACACATCGAGGATGCGCACCCTAAATATGAACCTTACAGCTTAGGTGGCAACAAGGATTACCACTTGCGCGGCAAAGACTACAAGATAGTTCGCGATGCCAAAGGCTTTAAAGAAAAAGGCCGCGCATCTTGGTATGGGAAGAAGTTCCAAGGTCATTTGACTTCTAATGGCGAAATCTATGACATGTACTCAATGACAGCAGCTCATAAAACGCTACCGTTACCGAGTTACGTAAAAGTCACCAACACTGACAACGGCAAAACTACCGTAGTACGAGTTAATGACCGAGGTCCGTTTCACGATGGCCGTATTATCGATTTAAGCTATGCCGCCGCACATAAGTTAGATGTGATAAAAACAGGCACCGCGAACGTGGAAATTGAAGTAATCAGTATCAATCAGCCCACGGATAAAAAATCTTTAGAAGCGCACCCTAAGTACGTTATTCAGGTGGCATCATCAAAAAATGAAGAACGCGCACGAACTTTAGGGACAGAGCTTGGTCAAAAACTGGATACAGAAACTTTCCTAGAAAATGCGAAAGAGTCTTATCGCTTGTTGTTAGGGCCATTTACTGACTATTCCCTGACGCAAGCCACTCTAGATAAAGTAAAGTTGCTCGGCTATTCGTCTGCATTTATTAAAAAACACAACACTGCCAAATGACCTAGTGTCATGAATTTCTCCTCGATCCCCTCTTACATAGCTGGGGATTCTGATAAGATGTCCGCAGTTAACCCAAAAATTTGAATTACCATGAATAAAAATAAGTTTGTGAAATCTATTCTCGTTTCTTCGGTTGCCCTTTCTGCAACTTTCGCTCAATCTGCTCTTGCATCACCTATCGTTGTTCCAGATGCCCCTCAAATCGCGGCGAAGGGCTACGTACTGATGGATTACCATTCAGGTAAAGTACTGGCAGAGAAAGAGATGAACACAAAATTGTCTCCAGCTAGTCTGACTAAGATGATGACCAGCTACGTAATCGGCCAAGAACTAGCGCGTGGTAATATCTCAGAAGATGACGATGTCACCATCAGTAAAAATGCATGGGCGAAAAACTTCCCTGAATCATCAAAAATGTTCATTGAAGTGGGCACAACTGTAAAAGTACGTGACCTAAACCGCGGTATCATCGTCCAATCTGGTAACGATGCCTGTGTAGCGATGGCTGAACACATTGCAGGCTCAGAAGATGCGTTTGTTGACCTAATGAACGCTTGGGCCAACACACTAGGTATGACGAACTCGCACTTTGCCAACGTTCATGGTCTAGATAACGCCGAGCTGTACTCGACACCATACGACATGGCATTGCTAGGTAAAGCCCTGATCCGTGACGTACCAAATGAGTACCGCGTGTACTCAGAGAAGAAATTTACTTACAACGGCATCACCCAATACAACCGTAACGGTCTACTTTGGGATAAGAGCATGAACGTTGATGGCATCAAAACGGGCCACACAAGTAATGCGGGTTACAGCCTAGTAAGTTCAGCAACTGAAGGCCAAATGCGTTTGGTTGCGGTCGTTATGGGCACGAAAGATGCCAATGCTCGTAAGTCAGAAAGCAAAAAGCTACTAAGCTACGGCTTCCGTTTCTTCGAAACAGTAGCACCGCACAAAGCAGGTGAAACGTTCGTTGAAGAAAAAGTGTGGATGGGTAACAAAGACACTGTAGCGTTGGGCCTTGACCAAGATACTTACGTAACACTACCACGTGGTGAAGCGAAAAACCTAAAAGCCAGCTTCGTCCTTGAAAAAGAGCTAGAAGCCCCAATTAATAAAGGTGATGTAGTTGGTAAGCTATACTATCAGATCGATGGTGAAGATATTGCCGAATACCCACTAATGGCACTAGAAACCGTAGAGCAAGGTAGTCTATTTAGCCGCATGTGGGATTACATCGTATTGTTATTCAAGAGCTTCTTCTAAGAAGAACGTTAGAGTAGCAAACTTATTCGCAAAGCCGCCTGAAAGGGCGGCTTTTTAAGTTTGAGATCCTCGTCTTGAGTTCCCCCTAATTTGACTGTACTATTTCGCACCGCAACGAATATCTACTGGAGTTATCGATATGCTAACCATCAACTCTGATGCAAAATTAAAAGACCTGCTTGAGTTCCCTTGTTCATTTACTTACAAGGTAATGGGTCATGCAAAGCCTGAACTTCCAGAGCTTGTTCTTGAAGTTATTCAGCGCCATGCTCCAGGTGACTACAGCCCGACCGTTAAACCAAGTGCTAAGGGCAACTACCACTCGGTATCAATCAACATCACTGCAACGTCTATCGAGCAAGTTGAGACGCTATACAAAGAGTTAGGTGAAATTGACATCGTGCGCATGGTTCTATAATTTTTTGATAGATTAAATTTTTTTTGAAAGCAGCTTCGGCTGCTTTCTTTTTATTTATCAATCAGATAACAAAACTTTACATCGCTTTCAGTTAAAAATCTGTTACTCAGCGGTAGAGCATCAGGGTTATCCGGTTTATAATCCAAAAACTTTATATATTAGCAACAGGAATTCCCATGCAACACCAACTTGTTGTAAAACGACTTGGCCGCCAAGACTATGAGCCTGTATGGAAGGCGATGCATGAGTTCACCGACCAACGCACAGAAGAAACCCCTGATGAAGTCTGGTTGGTAGAACATAACCCAGTATTTACGCAAGGTCAGGCAGGTAAAGCTGAGCACCTTATTAACACTGGTGACATTCCTGTTGTACAAAGTGATCGCGGAGGCCAAGTTACGTATCATGGCCCTGGTCAGTTGGTCGCCTATTTCTTGATCAACTTACGCCGCAAAAAATTAGGTGTACGAGATCTCGTTACCACTATCGAGAACCTCGTGATCAACACGCTAAAAGCATACAATATCGATTCGGCCGCGCGACCTGACGCACCAGGCGTTTACGTTGACGGTAAAAAAATATGCTCTCTCGGTTTACGCATTCGTAAAGGATGCTCGTTTCATGGCTTAGCCTTGAACGTAAATATGGATTTAACACCGTTTCTGCGTATTAACCCTTGTGGTTATGAAGGTATGGAAATGGTTCAGGTCAGCCAATTCGGCGGCCCAGACAATGTAGAAGCCGTAGAAAAACAATTAATAGAAGAACTCGTTACTTTGCTCGACTATGAGCAAGTAGAATTCAGCACAGAAGCACCTTCTCAAGGTAATAAAGCATGAGCAAACCAATCCAGATGGAAAAAGGCGTTAAATATCGTGACGCCGATAAAATGGCATTGATTCCCGTAAAGAACATGCCTACAGAGCAGAAAGAAGTGCTACGTAAGCCTGATTGGATGAAGATCAAGCTACCAGCCGACAGCCAACGAATTCAAGACATCAAGGCGGCGATGCGCAAGAATAAACTTCACTCCGTATGTGAAGAAGCATCTTGCCCTAACCTAGCGGAATGTTTTAACCACGGTACAGCTACCTTCATGATCCTAGGTGCCATTTGTACTCGTCGTTGTCCTTTCTGTGACGTTGCTCATGGCCGCCCATTACCACCGGAAGCAGAAGAGCCTCAAAAACTGGCGAAAACCATCGCCGATATGAAGCTGAAATACGTAGTAATCACTTCTGTAGACCGTGACGATCTGCGTGATGGTGGTGCACAGCACTTTGCCGACTGTAACCGCGAGATCCGTGCGTTGAACCCGCATATTAAGATTGAAACTCTGGTTCCTGACTTCCGTGGTCGTATGGACGTAGCGCTGGATCTAATGAAAGACAACCCACCAGATGTCTTCAACCACAACCTAGAAACTGCACCACGTCTTTACCGTAAAGCTCGCCCAGGTGCGAACTACAAATGGTCACTTGAGCTTCTTAAGAAGTTCAAAGAACAGCACCCAGATGTACCGACCAAATCTGGTTTGATGATGGGTCTTGGTGAAACCAAAGAAGAAATCATCGAAGTACTGAAAGATCTACGCGCACACGGCGTAACGATGCTGACTCTAGGTCAGTACTTAGCGCCAAGCCGTCACCACTTGCCAGTAGAGCGTTACGTTCCGCCATCAGAGTTTGACGAGCTAAAAGAAGTTGCACTAGAGCTTGGTTTCACGCACGCAGCGTGTGGTCCATTTGTTCGCTCTTCTTACCATGCCGATATGCAGGCTCAAGGCATCGAGATTAAATAAGCACTCGCTTATTTTGAAAAGCTTGTTTTGAAAAGAAAGGTTGGCTCAGTGCCAACCTTTTTTGTATCTGTCAAATGATGATAAAAAGCCATTCTACCTCCGTCATTCTGAACAGCGAGGAACGAGCCTGATTGAGAATCAGTTTCCAACGTACTGATGATTTTTAGGGAAACTCTGAGTAAAAGAGTGTGCCTCAACAATATTCCTGATCTCGCCTAGGCTCGTCGGAATGACGTAGTTTGGATATATTGAAAAGGGACAGTGTTGGTAGCCATCCCCTTATAACACACTCTCGCTATATCTCATTCCAAACGCCAGACAAACAAAAAGGCCCTCAATTGAGGACCTTTAGTATATCAATGTTCAAAATAGACGAGTCGAGTTCTAGGAGAACACACGGAGTTTGCGCGAGCAAGTGAGTATGTTCGACACCGAAATTGACTCATTCTATGAAGAATAGTTAGGCGTAAACCGGTAGACGCTTACAAATTTCGAGCACTTTCTGTTTAGTCGCTTCGATAACTTCTTCGTTGCCGATGTTATCTAGAACGTCACACATCCAGTTTGCTAGCTCTTTTGCGTCTTCTTCAGTGAAGCCACGGCGAGTGATCGCTGGCGTACCAACACGGATACCAGACGTTACGAATGGGCTGCGTGGGTCATTTGGTACTGAGTTTTTGTTCACTGTGATGTTTGCTGCACCTAGTGCCGCGTCTGCGTCTTTACCAGTGATGTCTTTGTCGATCAGGTCCACTAGGAACAAGTGGTTTTCTGTGCCGTTAGACACGATTTTGTAGCCACGCTCTTGGAATTGACCAACCATTGCTTTTGCGTTTTTCACTACGCGAGCTTGGTAAGCTTTGAACTCTGGCTCCATCGCTTCTTTGAACGCTACTGCTTTACCAGCGATAACGTGCATTAGAGGGCCACCTTGACCACCAGGGAACACTGCTGAGTTCAATTTCTTGTACATATCTTCGCCAGCATTTGACAAGATAAGACCACCGCGAGGACCTGCTAGTGTTTTGTGCGTCGTTGTTGTTACCACGTGAGCGTGTGGAACAGGTGTTGGGTATTCGCCTGCTGCGATAAGACCCGCTACGTGCGCCATATCAACGAAAAGGTAAGCATCTACTTTGTCCGCGATTTCACGCATGCGCTTCCAATCAACGATTTGCGAGTAAGCAGAGAAACCACCGATGATCATCTTAGGCTTGTGCTCAAGCGCTAGCTGTTCCATCTCGTCGTAGTTGATTTGACCCGCTTCATCGATACCGTAAGGGATAACGTTGTAGTGCTTACCAGAGAAGTTTACTGGAGAACCGTGAGTCAGGTGACCACCGTGCGCTAGGCTCATGCCTAGAACTGTATCGCCTGGGTTAAGAAGCGCCATGTAAACCGCGCTGTTTGCTTGAGAACCTGAGTGAGGCTGTACGTTCGCGTATTCACAACCGAACAGTTTACATGCACGGTCGATAGCAAGTTGTTCCGCTTTATCTACGTACTCACAACCGCCGTAGTAACGCTTGCCTGGGTAGCCTTCAGCGTATTTGTTCGTTAGCTGAGAACCTTGCGCTTCCATTACACGTGGGCTTGTGTAGTTTTCAGAAGCGATAAGTTCAATGTGTTCTTCCTGGCGAAGAGTTTCTTCCTGGATAGCTGCGAACAGTTCCGCATCGTAATCTGCGATGTTCATATCACGCTTAAGCATCTGTATCTCCTGACTCAGATTAGTACTGAAAGTTGCAAAAAAACTGTTGAATGACCCTACGCAAACGTTTTCGTCACCCTAATGGCGCGCATTCTACATAATTTGATCTGGGTCATAAAGAGAAATTTACAATTTTTCTCATGCAGTTTTTTCATGATGGCAAGCAATCTGTATCACGCCCGCATTGCAATTGCATAACGACGATCTATTGCCTGTCAATTTTGTGCTTTACACCCTGTAAAACAGCAATTACATAGGTTTACCGTAAATTTTACCCTCTAGCTACCGAAAAGATCATCTTTTTACTACTATGCACGCCTTATTTATCACTAATGACTGCAACATTGATGGAAAAACACTCATTAAAAGAAGACTGGATAGCGATTCTCACGGGTACTTTTTTGGTAGCTCAAGGCGTTTTCTTTCTCCAATCCGCAAACCTCCTAACAGGGGGGACGACAGGATTGGCTCTGCTTATTAGCCAATTTACACCTTTTACGTTTGGTGTGCTGTACTTTTTAGCAAACAGTCCCTTTTACTTGCTAGCATGGAAACGCTTCGGCCGTCATTTCGCCATTAATAGTGCCATTTCTGGCGCTTTGGTTTCTATCTTTGCCGATCATCTTTATTTGCTAATCTCGCTCGAATCGGTAAATGAAGTTTATTGTGCCGTCGCAGGTGGGCTTTTAATGGGACTCGGTATGCTGATCTTGTTCCGACATCGCTCCAGCTTAGGTGGCTTTAACGTGCTGTGTTTATTTATTCAGGATAAATTTGGCATTTCAGTTGGTAAAAGCCAAATGGCAATCGATGCGTGCATTCTGTTTGCGTCATTCTTCTTTGTTACTCCAGAAGTAATTGGTCTTTCGATTTTGGGCGCGTTTGCACTGAATGTCGTGTTAGCGATGAACCACAAGCCTCATCGCTATTCCGTGACCTACGGTTCATAAACTTTTGATGATAATTGGAGCGCAATTTATAAGATTTTGCGCTCCAATCGCTATATAATATTTCGCCATTTCCAAATAACGCGGTGCGGTATGCGCGATTTTTTGCAACAAGCCAAACAAACTCACAGTTGTATTGCGATTGGCGAGTTGGTCTATAATCCGAAGACACAAACTCTTCATCAAGACACTGTCGCGATTGATCTCGAACCTCGTACCATTGAGTTATTAGAGCTGCTGCTAACAAGCGTGGGACATCCGCTCTCTGCCGATACCATTATCGAAACCATTTGGCAGAGCAAATTCATCTCTAAGAATGTACTCACTAACCGCATTAGCACCTTACGTGCGCTGCTACAACAGCATCTCCCCGAGTACGATGCGACTAAGCTCTTGGTCACTTATCCTCGCAAAGGTTACTTTCTAAACCCAGCGAATATCCGTTTAGTGCCACCAGCGAAAAACCATCGACGCGTTATCACAGCTCAAGTTACGAACCGTAAGAACATCAAGCTGATTTTTGCTTATAGCTTATGTGCCGTACTTACGGTTTGTAGCGTGACGCTCGCAAGCTTGTTATGGCAACGCCAAGAGATTTCAACGCAACAAACACGTCATCAGTTACTTATCCCCAAAGTCGAACTGCTGCTCAACCGTGTCGATGCGATTGGCTCCCAAGCAAGAAAGTATCGCATACTGGTCAAAGCCATCTTGCTGCAACAACAGGTCGAATATCCATACACCGACATCGCTAACCAAGACGCTCCCAGTTACTTTCTTGATCCTATCGGTCATACGCCGTATTTCCCTGGCGCGCGAAACATGCAGACCAGTGATTACGAACTCAACATAGAGTTAAAAGACGGCGCAGAGCAAGGCACCTTGAAAGCTCAGATGAGCCTTATTTATCCTGCGACAGGGAAACTGGCGTTTCGCAACGAATACACACTGCGCTTATCCGACCTACAATCGGATATCTTCCAAATTCACTCAGATGTCGCGCAATACTTCAACTTGCCTGCACCTTCGGCAAGCACATGGCAGCTGTCAGACGTTCACCAAAAAATGCTGTTTGAGAATGTCTTTTCTAACCAACCTCTCCAACAAGCTGATGAGTTTGCAGCTATCACAACCGCAAGGCATCTCGCTTTGTACGAGCAAGAACCTCAAAAGCTGGAAGCGTATTTGACGCAAGTGCAGTCGTCGTTCGATGTTTTGCCAGATGAGCTAAGCCTCTGGTTGGGCGTGTTGCATTTCAAACTAGGTAACCTAGACCGAGCAAAAGTTCTGCTGACCACACCAGATGGCGACTCACGTATTCAAAACGCGCTGATTTATACGTTTGTGTCTCACATCGCTTATAAACAAAACAAACTCGAACAGTTCCGTCTCAACTACATGGAATCACTGGTGGCACTGCTGCGCGTTTTGCCTTCCGAGACATTGTTTGAACGTCTTTCTCAATCTGAATCGAAAGAGACTTGCCTTCAACCATGGAAAACGTTGCATGTCAGTTTGACCGATCAAGAAATTATCAGCCGATGGAAAGCGCTCATCAACGAGTATTGCACCAACGTAGCTAACGAAATAAGCCCTAATAAAACAAAGACCTAAATATAAAATTAAGCTTTCGTTAAGCGCTATTAGCTTTTGTTTTTTGCCCTTTTTATCTCACTGAACTTAGCATGCTCGCATTCAAGCAACGGCCCAACATGAAGCGGCCTTATCAATCAGGAATATAAACCATGCTAAACAAAATGACGCTTATCGCAGCAGCAACTCTGGCTCTTTACGGCTGTGGCGGAGGTTCGTCTTCTGGCAGTGCTAATCCAAACAAAGTGCCTCAAGAAAGTTTCGACATCGCGATTCAAAACTCCATTTTCGCTCCCGAGACAAACACACAACTTAGCTACTCGTTTAGCTTGGATGGCCAATCTGAAGGTGACATGAAGCTGAGCTTTCAAGCGATGGATAGCGAGCAATTGTTGGCAGCATTGGCACAAATCCCAAACAGCGAGGCAATCATCCAGCTGGTTAATGACTTGGTGAACTACGGCGCTCAACAGTTCTACTACTCTGACGAACAGTTCAATAACGAAGAAGAGAGCAATACACTTTATTTTGCAGGCTCTGATGGTGCACTTCATGAAGTCACCGACGTTTATTCCATTGGCAATCAGTTTATTGCCATGCTAATGCACAGTAGCCCGATTTTCCGCCTGAACGGTAACGACGTAAAAGAGAAAAGCCCGAACATTGATATCGGTGAAGAAACCATGTCTCTGCAAACCACTCTTACAGGTAACGCAGTACACCACCTGTTAGACAGTTTTGAAGAACATGAGTGGGTACAAAACCTGCCAATGACAGCATCTTGCCAAGTGGTTTGGCAACAGCAAATCCGAGAGACGGGCGTACGTAAAACGTTCTCGATTTCGGGCAAGACAATTGAAGCGGCGTACCTGACGGAAGAGAATACTTACAACCTAAACTGCGATGATATGGACTCAATGGAATTCGCCACTTCAGCAGAACGTTGGTTTAACCCGAGCTTAGGTCTGATTGAGCAAATCGAACTACTAAAAGTACAACAAGTACAAATCAACGAAGAGAAAGTGCAGCTAACAGCGATTGAAACAAAATAAGCTCGCATCTTTTTGAGATACGGCATCTCAATAAAAGAAGGCTTTGGGGAGCACACCAAAGCCTTCATCTCGAACATCAATCCTAGGGGTGATGACACCCTAGTTTATTCTTCTATCAATAAAATACGAGTTTCGTAAGGTCGTAACACTTGATGGTTTGATGCGACTGCACTCGCTGAGTTTTGATAGTTAGATAGTAAGTTTTTCGCTTTACTCATATCCAAACGTTCTGGCAGAACGCATTCCACCTCTTCAGCGTAGTAGTTATTGATACACAGCAGCGTTTGTTTGTCGTTCTGGCGAGCGTAAGCAAAAATGCGTTGATGCTCTGGCAATAAATCTTCATAACGACCATCGGTGATCACCGAAACCTGTTTACGTAGCTCAATCAAACGTTTATAGAAATAGAACACCGAGTTCAAATCGGCAACCGCAGCTTCTGCGTTGATTTCAGAGTAGTTCTGCGCCACTTCAAGCCACGGTGTGCCTTCGGTAAAACCGGCGTGCTTTTGGCTGTTCCATTGCATTGGCGTACGTGAGTTATCACGCGACTTCTGCGCCAAAATCGCCATCATCTCCTCGTGTGATACGCCATCACGGTTGACCATGATGTCGTACATGTTGGTGCTTTCTACGTCGCGGTACTGGCTGATCTCCGTGTAACCTGGGTTGGTCATGCCAATCTCTTCCCCTTGGTAAACATAAGGTGTGCCTTGCATCATGTGTACAGACGCCGCCAGCATCTTGGCAGATTCGACGCGGTATTGTTTATCATCGCCTAAGCGGCTTACCACACGAGGTTGGTCGTGGTTACACCAGAACAGCGCCCCCCACCCTTTGCCATTTAAGCCCGTTTGCCAATGGTTGAAGATCTGCTTTAACTGAATGAAATCAAATGGCGCTTTGGTCCATTTTTCACCATTCGGATAATCGACTTTCAGATGATGAAAGTTGAACACCATGGATAGCTCTTTGCCGTCTAGCGAAGAGTATTGCTGGCAGTGATCTAGCGTGGTCGAAGACATTTCTCCCACCGTCACGCTGCCGTATTTTTGAAACACGGCTTCGCTAATCTCTTGCAGATATTCGTGCACGCGAGGACCATCAGTATAGAAACGACGGCCATCGCCAATATCATCGCTTGGGAAGTCTTGCTGTTTAGAAATCAGATTGATGACGTCGAGACGGAAACCATCCACTCCTTTGTCTGCCCAGAAGCTGATGACTTCTTTGACTTCTTCGCGCACCACTGGGTTTTCCCAGTTCAAATCCGCCTGCTCTTTAGCAAAAAGGTGCAAGTAGTACTGCCCTGTCGCTTCATCCAATTCCCAAGCATTGCCTCCAAACTTCGATTGCCAGTTGTTGGGCTCTGCGCCATCAATCGGATCTTTCCAGATGTAGTAATCACGGTAAGGGCTGTTTTTGTCCCCTAACGCCGATTGGAACCACTTGTGTTCTGTCGAAGTATGGTTGACCACGATGTCCATGATGATTCGAATGCCCAGCTGATGAGCCTCTGCCAACAGGGTATCGAAATCTTCCATAGTGCCGAACTCTGGATTGATCGCGTAGTAATCGGAGATATCGTAACCGTTATCAACCATTGGAGACTGATACACTGGCGTCAGCCAAATCGCATCCACACCGAGATGTTTTAGATAATCCAGTTTAGAAATGATCCCTTTAATATCGCCCGTGCCTTTACTGCCGCTGTCACAAAAGCTTTTTGGGTAAATTTGATAGATGGTTGCGGTTTTCCACCAGCTCTCATCATGCTTGGTCATAGCCATTTCTAACACTCACTTACCAGTAATCGGAAACTTAAAATTTGAAAAGAAAAATAGGAGGAGGCAGCCAAGTCACTGCCTCAAATTGAATTACGCGTTTGCCGCCTCAAGCTCACCTTTGGCTTGTGCACGCTTATAAAGAATTAATGTTAATGCGGCAGGTACCACCATCGCGACTAACATCGCCAGAGCAAAGATGCCCCAGAACTGCGGCTGGATAGATAAGATACCCGGCAAGCCGCCCACACCGATACCGTTCGCCATGACGCCCGCACTACCACAGATAGCAGCAGCACATGCACTACCGATCATCGCACTCAACATTGGGAACTTGTATTTCAAGTTGATGCCGTACATCGCCGGCTCTGTTACGCCAAGGTAGGCAGAAATCGCTGCTGGCACTGAGATTTCACGCTCATCCTGCTTTTTACTGATGATAATGATGCCAACCACTGCCGATGCTTGAGCAATGTTCGATAGTGCAATCAAAGGCCAAATCGGCGTGCCACCCAATTCTTGCATCAACTGCAAGTCAACGGCGTTGGTTGTGTGGTGGATACCTGTTATCACAAGTGGCGCGTATAAGAAGCCGAAGATGGTTGAACCAATCATCGCGAAGTCACCCGTCATAGCTGCTTTTGCTGCGAAAGCAACGCCGTCACCCAACATACGACCGAATGGGCCAATGATAGAGTGCGCAAGAATCACAGACACAATGATAGAAACAAACGGCACTACTACTAGGTAAAGGTAAGACGGAATGATGCGTTTTAAGCGTGTTTCGATAAACGCTAGTGCGATACCTGCTAACATCGCGGGAATCACCTGCGCTTGGTAACCGACTTTCTCAATCGCAAACAACCCAAAGTCCCACACTTCAGGTACTTGCTTACCAATCAGGTAGGCGTTCATTAACTGCGGCGAAACCAAAGTTACACCAAGCGTGATACCCAGAATCGGTGTACCACCGAGCTTTTTCACGGTCGACCAACACACACCAACGGGTAGGAAGAAGAAAATCGCTTCACCAATTAACCATAGGAATGAGTGAACAGTCGCCCAAAACTGACTGATTTCCGTTAGGGTTTGACCATCAAACATTTTGATGTCGCCAATCACATTACGGAAACCAAGGATCAGACCACCAGTGATGATCGCAGGTAGCAACGGTACAAAGATTTCTGCAAGGTGGGAAATACCACGCTCAACGATATTCATGTTTTGGCGAGCAGCATTCTTGGATTCGTCTTTGCTCGCTTCACTTTTACCGCTTAGCTCGATCAGAACTTTGTAAACCTCATCAACTTCAGTGCCGATGACGACTTGGAATTGACCTGCGTTGGTAAAACAGCCCTTCACCATCGGTAATGCTTCTAACTGTTTTGTGTCTGCTTTGTCCGTATCGTTTAGAACAAAACGCAAGCGAGTTAAACAGTGGCTTACACTGGCAATATTGTCCGGCCCCCCGACCAGCTCAATAAGACGCTCCACGTCTTTACGCGCAATCTTACTCATAACTTTGTCCACCCTGTATTGGATACATTCGATTCATCATTTTATTTTTTTATAAATGGGAACATTCCCATTTCTTAATTTTAATATTGCCACTCAAAGACAAAAAACAAAATGGGAACAGTCCCATTAATTGAGAATGATCACAGTATAATTCTAGAGCAAATCGTTGTAGTGTGGATTAGCGGCAAATAGGTTGTTGAGTGAAGTGGACGACTTCTTCATCGCCATTTAATTGATTAATCAGCATTTTAGCGGACTTTTCACCCGCAAGGGTATAACCAGGATCGACACTAAATACTTTAGGGAAAAGGAAAGAAAGCAACTCGTTACCACCCACGCCTGTCACGACCACGTCTTCACGACCTAACTCTTGAAGACGCTTGATTACGCCCAATGCAATGGTATCGCTGGCACACACAATGGCTTGCGTGTCTGCATTGAGAACGTGGTCCACCAGCTGATAAGCACTTTCATGGCTAAGCTTACCGGTTTGGAAGCAAGGCGTAAGTTGCTTGCGCTGACACCAAGCTTTGTAAGCATTTAAACGAGCCAAGCCTGTGGTTTTATCTTCGGGATCAACACCAATATAAGCAATGCGAGATAAAGATTGCTGCTCAAGGTGAGACAAAGCCATGTCTATCACGCCTTGGTTATCATAATTGATGGAAGAGACGTTATCGGTATCCATCGCAATCACCACAATGCGATTGCCCCACTCAGCTAAGGCTTGCTCATCGCATCCAGTAAAGCCAAATACAATCACGCCATCCACATTGCGACGCTTAAGCACACTCAAGTGCTCATTGGTTTTGTCTCGGTCAAACTGACTCTCCATGATCACCGCATCATAACCAGCGGAATACAATGCATTGAGCATTGTACCAACGGCGCGATTTTCTGATGGTGAGTCCAGACGGGAGATGATAACACCAATGACTTTTTGGCTACCGCCACGCATTGATTGCGCAGATTTGGACGGTACATAACCAGATTCACGAATGATTTGCTCTACTTTCTCTCGCGTTTGAGGTTTCACTTTTGGATCGTTGGTAAGCACACGGCTTACTGTTGATTTGCCAACGCCTGCCAATTTCGCGATATCAAGAATGGTGAGTTTTTTGCTCATAAGTGATCAAACTAGAATGGATGAATGCTTAGGTGACTGAACTTTAACAGTAATAAGAGAAAAGGGAAGCAAACGCTTCCCTTAAATATGCGAATTGTGCAGATTATTTCTTTAGATATGCAGGCACGTCAGCAACACTATCAAGCACAACCGTTGCCAATGCTTCACCTTGCTCAGTAATAGGCTTACCTGTGCGAACCAAAATCTTGGTACCAACGCCCGCGGCTTCTGCTGCCATCATGTCTTCGGCTTTATCACCAATCATCACAGATTTTTCCATGTCGATTTTCAAGAAGTCGCGAGCAGAGATAAACATACCAGGTTTAGGCTTGCGGCAATCACAATCCTGCTTGTAATCGCCAATGCCATGCTCAGGGTGATGCGGACAGTAGTAGATACCATCAAACTCAACACCATGATCAACAAAGTTCCAGTCCATCCATTGAGTCAGAGACAAGAAACGGTCTTCACTGAATTTACCACGTGCGATGCCCGATTGATTCGTCACTAGCACTAAGAGGTAACCTTGATCTTTCAGCGCTTTCGTCGCTTCAAACACACCATCAATGTACTCAAAATCATGTTCGTCATGAACGTAGCCGTGATCAACGTTTATCACGCCATCACGATCGATAAAAACAGCAGGTTTTGCCAAAACGTATTTCTCTATTAACTCGGTTTAATCAGATTATTACATACCTTATAAACTTCAACACTATCTAATTCATTCTAGGCCTCGACAAAACAGTTGATTTGTTGGGCAAGAATCGGTAATTCTGAGTGGGCTCTCCACTTATCTTCTCCTCGTAACTTACTCCTCATTCTCTTCAAAACAGAACATCCATACATTTAGACGTCTAGACGTAAAAATATCTATTGACTTCATTCTGGTTAACCCATAGCATCAACTGAGAAGTGAGATAAAGCTCAACATTAAGTTCTGTCAAAGGCCGTTTTTGACAGCGAAGTTCCCCGTATCTTTGGGCAGGTTGAAACATGATAGAAATAAAAAACGTCAATAAAGTGTTCTACCAAGGCAGTAAGGAAATCCTTGCCCTGAAAGACATTAACCTACACATCGCCAAGGGCACCATCTTCGGTGTTATCGGTTCATCTGGTGCTGGTAAAAGTACGCTGATCCGCTGCGTAAACATGTTAGAAGCACCAACATCTGGCTCCATCATCGTTGATGGCATTGATTTAACAAAACTCAGCAAAAAGCAGTTGGTCGAAACGCGCCGTAACATCGGCATGATCTTCCAGCATTTTAATCTGCTCTCGTCTCGTACTGTGTTTGATAACGTGGCGCTACCACTGGAACTGGCAGGCAAAGACAAATCGCAAATCACAACAAAAGTCACTGAGTTACTAAAACTTGTTGGCTTAGCCGACAAACACGAAAGCTATCCGTCCAACCTAAGTGGCGGTCAAAAACAACGTGTGGCTATTGCTCGCGCATTGGCATCCGATCCAAGCGTACTACTGTGTGACGAAGCCACTAGCGCACTGGATCCTGCAACAACTCAATCTATCCTTGAGCTATTGAAAGAGATCAACCGCAAACTCAACATCACGATTCTACTGATCACCCACGAAATGGAAGTGGTAAAAAGCATCTGTCACGAAGTGGCGATCATCGGTGGTGGTGAGTTGGTGGAGAAAGGCACCGTTGGCGATATTTTCGCGCACCCTAAAACGGAGCTGGCGCACCAATTCATTCGCTCAACGCTGGATCTATCCATTCCTGAAGATTACCAAGCACGTCTGCAAGCAGAGCGTGTTGATGGCAGCTACCCGTTGGTTCGCTTAGAGTTTACTGGCGCAACCGTCGATGCACCGTTAATGTCGCAAATTTCTCGTAAATACAATATTGATGTGAGTATTTTGAGCTCCGATCTTGATTACGCTGGCGGCGTGAAATTCGGCATGATGGTCGCAGAGCTATTTGGTAACGAAGAAGATGACAACGCAGCATTGGAATACCTGCGCAAGCACAACGTAAAAGTAGAGGTACTTGGTTATGTCCTTTAACACAATTTCTGAATGGCTGAGTTTAAACAGCAAACTACTTTTAGGTGCAACGTGGGAAACGCTTTACATGGTTGCGGTTGCCGGATTAGTCGGCTTTGCCGTGGGTATTCCATTAGGCGTAATCCTCCATATTACTAAGAAAGGCGGCCTACTTGAAAACACCAAACTAAATAGCAGCTTAGGCGCTGTCGTTAACATTGGTCGTTCTGTGCCATTCCTCGTCCTGATGGTTGCGATTATTCCAGTGACAAAAATGCTAGTTGGAACCTTTATCGGTACAACCGCAGCAATCGTCCCACTGACTATTGGTGCCATTCCGTTTGTTGCCCGTCTTATTGAAGGTGCTTTGTTAGAGGTACCAACAGGCTTGGTGGAAGCGGCGCAGTCAATGGGGGCAACACCAACACAGATCATCACAAAAGTTCTACTACCTGAAGCAATGCCGACTATTGTTAACTCAGTAACGATCACCTTAGTCACTCTCGTTAGCTACTCGGCCATGGCGGGTACGGTAGGCGGCGGCGGACTCGGCGACGTAGCCATCCGTTACGGTTTCCACCGCTACGATGTAACTATCATGGCTGTGACTGTCGTGATGCTGATTGTTCTAGTACAGATTATTCAGTCTATCGGTGACGCAGTGGTGCGCCGTGTAGACCACAGATAAGCATTGAAAATACAAATTATAAGGAGATAAAGATGAAATTTAGCCTTAAAGGTCTTTTGACTGTAGCAACGGCCGCTTCTGCTCTTGTTCTAGCGGGTTGTGGCGACAAAGAAGTAGACGTAAATAAAGTAAAAGTTGGCGTTATTGCTGGTGCTGAAGCACAAGTTGCCGAAGTTGCAGCTAAAGTAGCAAAAGAAAAGTACAACCTAGACGTTGAATTAGTAACATTTACCGATTACGTAACGCCAAATGCCGCTCTGGATGATGGTTCAGTAGACGCGAATGCGTTCCAACATAAACCATACCTAGATCAACAAGTGAAAGACCGCGGCTACAAACTGGCTATCGCGGGTAACTCATTCGTTTACCCTATTGCTGGTTACTCTAAGCAAGTGAAGTCAATCGATGAAATCCAAGATGGCGCACGCATCGCAGTTCCAAACGATCCAACGAACCTAGGTCGCTCACTACTGCTTCTTGAGCAACAAGGTTTGATTACGCTACGTGATGGCGTTGGTCTACTCGCTACAGTACGTGACATCGTAGGCAACCCTAAAAATATCGAAATCATTGAGTTAGAAGCGCCACAACTTCCACGTTCATTGGATGACGTAACGCTATCTATCATCAACACCACTTACGCAAGCTCTATCGACCTATCGCCAGAGCGTGACGGCGTGTTCGTTGAAGATAAAGACTCACCATACGTAAACCTAATTGTTGCTCGCGAAGAAAATGTTAATGCGCAAAACGTACAAAACTTCGTAAAAGCTTACCAAACGGAAGAAGTTTACGAAGCGGCAAAAGAGCTGTTCAAAGGCGGCGTAGTGAAAGGTTGGTAATCCCACTTTTCTAAACCGTACTGAAAATAATAGTCTGAACATAAAAAGGGCTGATGTGAAAACATCAGCCCTTTTATTTCTCTATCTAACCATTTTAGTAACCTCAATTAGTTACTTAAGGTGGTCCCAAGAGATATTCGACACGATTCGGCAGTCATCACACTTAAAGTGAAATATGTCATGTAGTGGCTCATCGAGTAGCCACTCTCCACCGCATTTTGGGCACTTGCGCGCTTTCTCACTCTCCAGCGACTGACCACCGACACGATATTGGTAATAGTACGTAGGAACCTTGGTGATGTATTCGATACGACCTCGCAAATCCCAACCGCGGCGGAACAACACGCTGTCTACATCGCAAATCTCGTGCAGCGCCGCATGCTCTGCACGGCACCCGCCAGCCATTTGGATTTCATCGCACGCTTGCCATTCTGTCTGCCATTTGATGACGGCTTTATGGTCACCATTTAGCGTCGGCTCATTGCGATACAAAGGAATCGGCAACAAGGTTTCACCACTGCGCAGTGGCGAGCATGTGTGCACATACGTCGTGTAGAGCACTTGCCAACTTGGCGCTTCGTCTTCGGCCGCTTGTTCTGAATTTAAATCACGACCAAGCATACGCATTTTCGGTGCAAGCAAAGACGCGTCTGACAAACGGTTCATGCACACTTTGACAAAATCTGAGTGATAACGTGGATGCAAACTGTCTTGCTCTGGGCAAACGACACGAACATAAAACTCGCCATCTCCCATCACTATCGGGAATTCACGGCCTAGTACTTGGCCGTTGTAACGCAACGCATCCATCAAGCCATTAATGGCTTTGTCTACCGCGCTGACGGTGGTGTTATCAAAACACTCAAACTGCAACTCAACAACGTACATATTTAGACAGCGGCCTCTAACTTGCTCAAGAACTCAGCCAATGAATCCGCCAGCACATCGCGTTTAGACGTACCTAAACGCTCTAAAATCACATTACCAGTGAGGTTACAAATAGAGATTACATCCATTTCCTCATCTGTCGCCGCGATAAATACCGTTGGTTTAAGTTTCAGGCGACGTTGCGTCACCAAATGACCAAGAATATTTTCTTGTAGGCGCACAAAATCATCATCGCTCCACACTTGCAGCAGCGTCAACGAATTACCTTGCCAAGTTGCCTCCATATCGGCGCTGTATTGAGAACCATAAAAGGCTTTTACATCATCTTGCAGTGACAACTCAATCGCATTTTCCACATTAGTGAAATCGGCCATTTCATCACGTGCGACCGCTTTCCAAAGCACCTTTCCATCACGCTTCTCTTCGACACAAGGAGAAACAAGATCTGCAAGCTCTTCACTGCTTGGCAACTCATTATATTTAGCTTGCCAAGCTTGTTGGTAGCGCAGGCTGAACTCTTGTAGCGCCTGAGTAACGTTTTGGGTCATGAAGGTCTCCTCATTCCTTATTTATCAGATAGCCGTGTTTGCCGGATGGCAATTGACCAGCGGATTCAGTAAAATTCTCGCCATTCTAATCGAAAACGACCACAAAGTATGAGCAAATATTCTGACGCTAAAGAGCTTGCTGGCCTAACACTAGGTAAACAGACCGAGTATGCGAACCAATACGACCCAAGCTTGCTGCAACCAGTTCCTCGTAGCCTAAACCGAGATGACCTTCAGTTAGGCGACAGCCTTCCTTTTATGGGCCACGACATTTGGACGCTGTACGAGCTATCTTGGTTAAATAGTAAAGGCTTACCACAAGTGGCCGTTGGCGAAGTATACATTCCAGCTACCAGTGCAAACTTGATTGAGTCGAAGTCTTTCAAACTGTACTTAAACAGCTACAACCAAACCCGTTTTTCAAGCTGGGAAGAAGTTGAAGAGCGTTTAACGCAAGACCTATCTGAATGTGCCGGTGAAAAGGTGTTGGTCGAGGTGAACCCGGTTACTCACTACACCAATCAGCCTATTGTGACAATGGAAGGCGAATGCATTGATGACCAAGACATTGACATCACCAGTTACGATTTTGATGCCAATTTGCTTGAAGGCGCAGCAGGTGAAGAGCAAGTGGAAGAAATCCTACATAGCCATCTATTGAAGTCAAACTGTTTAATCACTAACCAGCCTGACTGGGGCAGTGTAGAAATTCGCTACCAAGGTGCGAAAATAGATCGCGAGAAACTGCTGCGTTACTTGGTATCTTTCCGCGAGCACAACGAATTTCACGAACAATGTGTTGAGCGTATTTTTACTGATCTAATGAAATACTGCCAACCAAGCAAACTGACCGTATTCGCCCGCTACACGCGCCGTGGTGGCTTGGACATCAACCCGTACCGCTCAACGGAACAAGACAAGCCAGATCACAACCACCGCATGGCTCGTCAGTAATCGCGTTAGTGACAGAAATAAGTTCGGTAATCTAAAGGGTTACCGGACGTTTTTATTGTCCAAGCATGTTACTATATCAAATGGCTTCAACCTGCATTTAAGAGGCTTGTTGAGGTCTTTTACCGTTATCCGCCATATCTAAAAACAGTTCGAGGGAACGAAAGGATGTTTTGGGACAGTTCGCGTCTATTCAAGTTGATTGGCTTTCTTTGCTTGCTGTTTGTACAGCCGCTTCACGCGACCATTTTATCGTCCGCGTTACTCAACGAAGCACAACAATTGGCGGAAATAGAGCCATCACAAGCAAAACAAGCGGCAACCAACTACTTGTCACAACGTGAGCTAACGGAACGCAAAGAGAGTGACAGCCCTTCTGCTATGTCTCGTGACGAGACCGATCGTAGCGTTCGCACACCAAGCAGCACCATCGAAGCACACAAGATTATCGCTCAGGCAGACTACGCCATGGGTAACGTTCGTTCGGCTATCGAACACCTAAACAAAGCCGAGCGCTTAGCGCAAGAATATCAATTGCCGTACATGGACTTAGATCTCCAGCTGATGCGCAACCAAATGATTTGGATGTACGACAAAAACTATTCAAAAGCGGAAGATACGCTTAACCAAATTGAGCAGCAACTTGATGAAGCTGATGCGGTATTGCAACGTACCGACAGCGTTCGCTATCGATTAGTGATGCAAAGAGCGCTCCTCGCTTCACATAGTGGCGATCTGATTAAAGCGGAAAGTTTGTATTCTCAAGCCAAAACTATGCTTGAAGACAGCCGATCTGACTTAGCCTTGATCGACTATTACACAGCCGTCGGCGAGTTTTATCTGAATAGCAAAAAATACAATTTGGCTTTGTCGGAACTGCTTTACGGTTATTGGCAATCTATTGAGAGTGACAGTGGCGCAAGGTTAGCAAAAGTTAATCGCCTGTTGGCGAGGCTATTCCAAGAGCGCCGAGTTTACGACAAAGCGATCGAATACTTATCTCAAGCCGCAGACTTCTATGACTCCTACCCTAGCTCTCCCATCCTAGCGGATGTCCTTGAGCAAATGGGTGACATTTATTTTTACCAAGGCAAGTTTAACCTTGCCTTAGTGCACTACTTCAACGTGCTGGACCATGAAAGCACCAGTAAGAACATTAATCGGATCATTAAGATTCGCTTAAGCTTGGCGGCTACCTATCTGCAACTGTACAATTACGCGCTAGCAGAACAATACCTAGACCGCTCTAAAGAGCTTTTAGAATACACTGACATACCTAAGCTTGAAGCAAAGGCAGCGTTGCTTCAGTCAGGTTTGGCTTATCATCAAAACGACAGTAAAAACGTCATTACCAATGCAAAGCTGGCGTTAGCACTTGCTGAAAAGTCACCTGAAAATAACAACTTCATTAAGCAGCAGTCTTACCGCTTACTCGGGCTTGGTTACGAACAGGCAGGCGAATACCAACTTTCTCTGCAGGCTTATAAGAAATACACCAACCTTGTGCGTTTAGAGCAAAAGCAGCTCAACCAAATCAGTGAGGATGCATTCCGCCAACAAAAAGAATTTGCTGAACAAACCATCCACTATATCGGTCAATCGGAACGCCTTGAGCAAGTGGAAAGGGAACACCGCAAATTCCAGAAAATCTCATTCGCATTGTTTATTACTGTGTTGGTGATGTTTTTGTTCATTATGCGCCGCGGCGTGATCATGCAGCGCCAAGCAAGTGAAATCGAAAAACTGCGTAATGATCTCTTCACTCACTCTCGTTCCCGTTTACGTAACTTGCGTATGCTGAACGTGAAGCTGTCTCGCTCATTGAAAAAGTCGAGCGAAACTTTCGAGCAATGGCAAATGGGCGAATTGATCCACGAGCCACTTAACGATCGCCTGCGCTTTGTCATGATCGACTTGCCATTCCTACGAAGCATGTACGTCCATAACGGCTATAAAGCGGGCTTGGAGCTGGAGCGCGCATTTGGTGACTTCCTAGCGGAAAAGATAGAAAAACCGTCGCGCCTTTACCATTTCTCAGATGCAAACCTACTCTACATAGAACCGAACGCTGACCGTGATGCTTCTGCCGAAGTCATGTTCGAGAAATTCCAGACTTGGGTGGATGAGTTCGCTCAGCAGCACAACGTCAACCGTATTATTCGCATGGGTATCAGCGATTATCCGTTCTTACCACGAGCCTACACTGCAATTAACGACGAGGAATTACTCGATCTGTTGCTGCTTGCGACTCACATTGCGCGAGAAGTCAGCTTGAAGGATAAGCAAAGCCACTGGGTTTTCTTGAAAGCCATCGATAACGCACCCGCCGCGAGCTTTGCAACGGGTAACATAAGAACCGCCTGTCAGCATGCCATTAGCCAAGGCCTGATTAAGATCCATTCGTCCTACAAGAATGAGGACGACATCAAGAAAATATTAAAAAATGGATAATTAAACGCCTGTTAGACATAATAACTAATGACGCTATAACGTTTTTTGTTATTATCGGATAATTGTCAGTAGTACATGGACTTAACCGTAGTCACTTCATGGGAATCTTGGAATCCGATATTCAGTCGCAGCTTCATCAGCTGAGTTGTCAACTTGACCAACTCAGACTGACACATCGTGATACTTCACTCAAATTCAAACGTGAACAACAAGTTCTTAAACGCGTTGTGGCATCATTGTCTTCAGCTTGCCAGGGTTCGAATACCCAGGTATCCAATTACCTGTTTGAAATCCAACAAGAGCTGCAACATCAAAAAGATATCAGTACTCTTATTCCACGTTTAGCGGTATTAGAGAGAATGCTCAAACAGCAGTCGAAGACGATGGACAAACAGAACGGCTACCTAGACGAACAAATCAAACACAGTGGTGAAACACTCCAACGTGTCACAGGTTTACCTGCGCAGTTAAAACGTGAACTACGGAACTTAATGAGTTTCTCAGAAGCTCATGCCAGCAATAAAGCCGATCAAGCCACTAAGCTACTGAGCATTTACGAACGCGCTCTGAAAATCATCACTTCCAACTCGCGTTTGCATCTCAGTGAGTTTGAGAATAATCCTGATAAGTCTCAACTTGAGTGCTTAGCCAGCGATCTACAACATACCATCACCGAGCTGGATTTTGAGGGAGAAACGGGAGATCGATTGCTCGATATTCGGGCTAAGCTGCTTCTTGGCGTGAGTGCAGAGTCTCTCATTGAGCTTACGCTCTCAACGCTGAAATTGGTTGTCGAAGCAACAAAGTTCGAGCGCGAAGCGTCTAGCCAATTCCTTGAGCAGCTGAACACTTCTCTCGCAAGTAACCTAAAAACCGTTCATCAGAACGTCGACCAACATCATACCTACTTTGAGCACCGCCAAGAGCTCAACACAGAAATGAACAGTCTGATTGAATTGAGTCAACTATCGCTCGACCAAGCTCAAGATCTAGCGGATGTAAAAAAAGAAATCGCCCCGTTACTTGCGAAAATGGCGTCGCTGACAGAGCGACTTAAAATGACGGAAGAACGAGAACAAGCGCTGCAAGAGCGTTTGAATTACAGTAAGAACCAGCTCGAAGCCGTGTTTGAAACCACCCAAGATCATCGTCGACGCTTAGATGACCAAGCTCAGCGCATGTTGCTCGACCCTCTGACTAAAGTCTATAACCGCACCGCATTTAATGATCGACTGGAGCTAGAGTATCGCCGTTGGATTCGCTCTCAACAGAACCTGCGTGTAGTGTTGTTTGACGTTGATAACTTCAAAGCGGTGAATGACAGCTATGGCTATACGGCTGGTGATAAAGCGTTGAAGATCATCGCTCGCACCATTAATAAACGCGTATCAGAAACTGAGACGGTAGCTCGCTTTGGTGGTGAAGAGTTTATTTTACTCGTTCCAGAACAATCTGAAGAATACACACTGGATCTCATTAAACATATCCAGCGTGATATTAGCCAATTACCATTTAAGTTCCGTGAGCAAAATATCATGATCACCCTAGCGGCTGTGTCGACCTCTTTTAAAGAGTCCGATACGCCAGAGTATGTACTCGATCGACTCGGCAAGATGCTTGCGGACGCTAAAAAACGTGGAACAAATCAGCTTAACTGGAGCTAGATTTCGTACAAAAAGCGAACAAACAAACCAGAATTGGCGCAATTTACGCTTTATAACCACCCATTTTCAACGAGTTATCACATTTCTTCCCTTTCAGTCTGCTAAGCTGTAAAAACCCAAGTCACTTCAAGATGATGCATTTACAGAACGCGAATGTACCATCTTGAGGTTGCTTGGGAGTCAATAACCATAAAACCAAATCGGCCAACAACCTTTCATCAAACCATACGTATAACCCAAAAAGGTGAGTTGGTACTTTCCCTCAAAATAATGCAACACAAGGAGGCGTTATGATTACCCATATAAGCCCCGCTGGTAGCATGGACTTGCTATCTCAATTAGAAGTAGAGCGCTTAAAAAACACGGCCTCGAGTGAACTTTATCAACTGTACCGCAACTGCACGTTAGCGGTGTTGAACTCCGGCAGTCATACCGATAACTCGAAAGAGCTGCTCGATAAACACCAGTCGTTTGATGTCAACGTAGTGCGCCGCGAACGTGGTATTAAGCTTGAGCTGACTAACCCACCTGAACACGCCTTTGTCGATGGCGAGATAATTAAAGGTATCCAAGAGCATCTGTTCTCCGTGTTACGCGATATCGTTTATGTCAATATGCATTTAGCAGACGCACAACGACTCAACCTGACGAACCCAATTCACATCACTAACCTCGTGTTCGGTATTCTGCGTAATGCCAGAGCACTCACACCAGGTATCGAGCCAAACCTCGTCGTGTGTTGGGGTGGTCACTCTATCAATGGCGTGGAATATCAATACACACGTGAAGTCGGTAACGAGCTTGGCTTGCGTGAACTTAATATCTGCACGGGTTGTGGCCCTGGTGCGATGGAAGGGCCAATGAAAGGTGCCGCTATCGGACATGCGAAGCAGCGTTATACTCAGCAACGTTATCTTGGTTTAACCGAGCCTTCGATTATTGCAGCCGAGCCACCAAACCCAATCGTGAATGAGCTGGTTATCATGCCGGACATCGAAAAGCGTTTGGAAGCCTTTGTACGTATGGCGCATGGCATTGTGATTTTCCCTGGTGGTCCGGGCACTGCAGAAGAGTTGCTGTATATTCTTGGCATTATGATGCACCCAGACAACGCCGATCAGCCAATGCCTATCGTGTTAACAGGACCAAAAGAGAGTGAAGAGTACTTCCGCTCTATCGACGAGTTTGTTCGCGATACACTTGGCGAAGAAGGTCAAAAGCATTACGAGATCGTCATTGACGATCCGGCAGAAGTGGCACGCATCATGAAGCGCTCCATGGACTCTGTACGCCTTCACCGAAAAGAAAAAGGCGATGCTTATAGCTTTAACTGGTCATTAAAAATCGAGCCTAACTTCCAGTTACCATTCGATCCAACTCATGAGTCGATGGAGCAATTGGATTTAAGCTTAGATCAAGAACCTCAAGTCTTAGCGGCCAACCTGCGTCAAGCTTTCTCCGGTATCGTGGCTGGTAACGTAAAAGCCGAAGGCATTCGAGAAATCGAACGTCGAGGCCCTTTCACCATTCACGGTGATCCTGTGCTAATGAAAAAGCTCGATAAGTTACTACAAGACTTTGTCGAACAACACCGAATGAAATTGCCTGGCGGTTCAGACTACGAACCGTGTTATCGTATCGCTCACCCAGAAATTGGTGGTCGATAGTCAGGCTAGCATTCGTTACACTAGGGGCATTACGCCCCTTTTTTATTGCTAAGTCATTATGTCTATTCACCTTGTTATTATTGATGCCCTAAACCTGATCCGCCGTGTGCACTCTGCACAACCGGATCCAACCGATATAGCAAGAACCATCACCACGACACAAAGAACCCTCACTCGCATTCTGTCAGAAGCCAACCCGACACACATCATCGCGGTTTTCGATCACCATGAACAAGACAGAGGATGGCGAGCAGAGATTCTCCCAGACTATAAGCAAAATCGAAAACCAATGCCGGAACCACTGATGCAAGGTCTAGATGCGATTCAGCAAGCATGGTGGGAACAAGGTATTGATTCATTGCTTTCTGAAGGCGATGAAGCGGACGACTTGGTTGCTACTCTCGCGACGAAAGTGGCCAGTCATGGTGAAAAGGTCACCATCGTTTCTACGGATAAAGGCTACTGTCAGCTGCTTTCTCCTACCCTACAGATCCGTGATTACTTCCAACATCGTTGGTTAGATGAACCGTTTATCGAAAAAGAGTTCGGCGTAAAACCGAGCCAACTGGCCGATTATTGGGGGTTAACGGGGATCAGCTCTAGCCAAGTGCCAGGGGTTCCGGGCATTGGACCGAAAGCGGCGAAAGAGATTCTTACTCAGTTTGAGAATATTGAAGCAGCCTACGCCAGTGAAGACCTCGCACCGAAATACCGTAAAAAATTAGACGAGCACATTGAGTCTGCACGCCTATGTAAACGCGTCGCGGCTTTAAAGTGCGACATTGAACTCGGCTTTAACTTACAGGACATTCGCTTTACAGGACCAAATAAAGCGGAATAGTGTCTGATGATGGTTTCAAACCATAAAGCTCTCAGACAATAAAAAAGCGCCATTTGAAGGCGCTTTTTTCTATTCTCGGGACTATCCCCAAATGACTCGGAGATAGAATTAGTACGGCGAAATGTTCGATAGACACTGGATATGAATCGTGATTTCTTCACGATCATGATACAAATGCTTAGCTTGTAGTCTGAACTTTACCTTATTATCAATCAGGAACTGCTTCAGGTTTTCAAGGTCTTGCAGCACCTCGTCATAGCGGCCTTTCATTGGCAGCTTAAGGTTAAAGATTGCCTCTTTCGCCCAACCTTTTAACAGCCACTGGCCCATAAGGTGAGCAACACGAGCTGGCTTTTCTACCATGTCACAAACAATCCATGTTACGTTCTTACGGTCTGGTTCGAATTTAAAACCATCCACCATATGATGCTTGATCTGGCCGGTTTCCATCAAGCTGTCTGCCATCATGCCGTTATCGACACAGTGAACGAACATCGAGCGCTTCACCAATTGGTACGTCCAACCGCCTGGACATGCCCCTAAATCGACCCCCCACATTCCTGGAGCCAAACGCTCATCCCACTCTTCACGTGGAATAAAGACGTGAAATGCTTCTTCCAGTTTTAGCGTTGAACGACTTGGGGCGTCTGCTGGGAACTTAAGGCGAGGAATACCCATGAAGAACTGAGAGTTATTGTCAGTGTAAGAATAACCGACATAACAGTGGCCAGGCTCCACAAAACAAATGTGCAGTACTGGCTTCTTCGCGTTGTCTTTGTTCAACATTAAACCTTTACCGCGCAACGCTTGACGCATTGGGACAGTAAATTTACGGCAGAATTTCAGTAGCTCTTTCGCTTCATTCGTATCCGGAGTTTCAATTCTCAAATCCCCACAGCGAGGAAACGCTTCAATGTCTGCTAGCTCATTCAAAATTGGGCTAATGCGGTCATCACTTGGCAGCGATTGAAACTCAGCCGCTACCGCAAACATTTGGCGAGCGAAGATTAACGACTTAAAGTCCAAACCTCTCGCAAGTTTGTCCGCATCTCCATCTTGGTAACACTCGAAGACAACATAACCTGAGTTTCTCTTCACACGAGGGAAGCCATACACTTCCAACTGTGTCGCTTTGTCCTGAATTTCACCAGCACACTCTTTCTCAAAGCCAGAACGGCAATAGAGCATTAGTTGTTTCACTTGGAGACCTCTTTGATATTGAACGCAGCAAAAAAGAACAGACACCAACCAATCATGAACAGCAATCCTCCCATTGGAGTAATCGGGCCAAACCACTTAATGCCTGTCAGCGCCAGTGCGTAAAGACTGCCGCTAAAACAAAAGATGCCGATGATAAAGCAAATCGCTGCAATGAAAAAATATTTTTGTGCTTTTTGTCCCAAATTCAATAGCAATAAAACCGCACAAAACACAATCGCCAGCGTGTGAATAAATTGGTACAACACTCCGGTCTCAAATACGCCAAGCAAATACGGAGCCAGCTGAGCTTTTAGCCCATGTGCAGCAAAGGCACCTAGAGCGACAGAAACCAGCCCAGACAGACCAGAAAATGAGAGTAACCACTTACTTTTCACGGTACACCCCTTTGATAAACGCCGCTAACTGCTCTACCGCGAGCTCGATGTTACCCGCCTCGGTATGGCCTGAGCTCTTGCGCGGTTTAAAGCTGTGGTCACCATCGGGTAAAAAACTCACCTTAACTTGCGATGAAAGGACAAAGTCATCGAACTCCTCACGCTTACCAAAGGTGTCTCGCTCCCCTTGTAGAATCAGCGTAGGTTTCTCAATAGTTGCTAAGTGCTCGCCTTTGTATTTCTCTGGTTTTCCCGGTGGGTGAAATGGAAACCCTAAACAGGCAATGCCCGCCACCAGCTCATTTTCAGCCAGTAAACTCGACATGCGACCACCCATTGACTTGCCACCAATGACAATAGGTTGAGAGGTAAAGTGAGCAATCACTTCTTCATAGGCTTCCAACAGTTTTGGCGCACGATCTGGTGGGCGCTTTTTCCCATCTTCCGCTCGCTTAATCATATACGGGAAGTTAAATCGCACCACGCGAATTCCTTGCTCAACTAATCCTTTGGCAACGGCGGTCATGAAATCATGTTCCATCCCCGCTCCAGCGCCATGGGCAAAGATAAATAGAGGACCGCTCTCAGGTCCCTCAACTATCCATTGGCTCATCTAATACTTCCTCTTGCTCTTTTCTCGCGGTCGCTAACATCCAGTCTCTAAACGTTGCGATTCGGCCCATATCTGCCTGCTGTTCATGACACACCACGTAGAATGCATTCTTGGAGATCAACACCTCGTCGAATGGCGCGATGAGTCGTCCAGCTTCCATTTCTGGCTTGGCGAGTACGTTGTTACCAAGCGCGACCCCCTGACCATGCGCAGCAGCCTGTAGCACCATCGTCGAGTGACTGAAAATAGGACCGTGGTTTACATTGATACCTTCGATGTTGTAATGACGAGCAAACTGCTTCCAGTCTTTACGCGAAGTATCATGTAACAAAGTGTGTAATTTGAGGTCACTTAGAGATTCTAATGGTTTGTTGCCTAAAAGTAACGAAGGTGAACAAAGTGGGATCAGAAACTCTTGGTACAATTTATCCGCTCGCAAACCCGGCCAATTCCCACGGCCATAATAGATAGCGACATCTACATCATCAGTCAGTGAACCTTCATCCATATCTACAGCTTTAATACGTACATCGATATCTGGCTCTTGAGCATTAAAATCGGCCAAACGAGGCACCAACCATTGGATAGCAAAACTCGGCGGTAGACTGATCGTCAATGCTCCTTTTTCACTACGTTCCAATACCTTATCTGTCGCCTCGGCAATCGAGGTGAAAATATCTTTGATGTCGAGAAAGTAACTTTGCCCTTCTTCTGTCAACAATAGCGAACGATTACGGCGACGAAAGAGCTTCAACGATAAGAACTCTTCGAGTGCTTTAATTTGGTGACTGACTGCGGCTTGAGTAACAAACAACTCTTCTGCCGCTCGCGTAAAACTGAGATGGCGAGCAGCCGCTTCGAAGACTCGAAGCGAATTTAATGGAGGCAATCTGCGAGACATATGGGACCTCAAATAGGATTAGTTTTTTTAATCTGAAACATTATAAAATGTCCGTTGTCGAACAGCCAGATAAATTCTATATTTCACCCCGCAACACGAGCCTGAACGGCTTGATTTCTTTGGAAATCAATTGGCTTCGTTGTTGCGATGTTGTGTTTGCAAACTCGTATTTCGAGTTAGGTAGATTTCTACCATAATGTTTTGTCCACACTCCCTGTGACAAAACATATACTTCCTGTATTTATTTTTGACCTGTCTGTCAAATTTGTTACACCGCCTAAATTAGGCGGTGTTTTTTTATCTATCGAAAATCTCATCCGTATATCTGGCAGCAACATCACTTTATTTCTCTTCTTTCGGATTAATTATCGTTATATCAACACAAAGTGTATGGCTTTGCGATAAGCCTCAACATTATGCTAAGTAATGATTAGCTGTAACGCGATCAAAAACAAAAAAGGCGCAAATTGATGTCTCAATTTGCGCCTTTTAACGTCTTTTTATCAGTCAACTATGGGCGGTAAACTTTTACGTTATTGAAGCCTTGCTCTTGCAAGTAAAGTGCTTGCAGACGGCTCATCACACCACGGTCACAGTACAATAGATATGTCTTAGATTGGTCTAAATCACCAAACTGTGTACCCAACTTGTAGAATGGAATATGTTTCACATCCACACCTTCGATTTCGAGCGGGTTATCGTCTTCCTCTTCAGGACTACGAATATCTAGCACAACCGCGTGCTCCTCTACCGCTTCAACCTGCTCGACTTCTGGTGCAGCTTGCTCAGACTCTTTCGCGATATCACGAATGTCCATCATGCGTGCATCACGAACTACTTGCTCAAGAATGCTAAAGTCAAATTTCTCTTCTTCCGCTTCTAGCTTCGCTTTAATCGCTTTTACTGTCGGCTTCTTAGAAATAACACCACAATACTCTGGCATAGTCTTCGCAAAGTCTTCCGTGCCAATTTCGCGTGCTAGGTTAATGATGTCTTCTTTATCCCAGTTGATAAGTGGGCGCAGAATCAACGTGTCCGTTACGTTATCGATGTGGCGTAGATTGGTTAGCGTTTGGCTCGATACTTGACCTAGCGCTTCACCTGTTACCAATGCTTCGATCTTCATCTTCTGAGCGATCATGCCTGCTGCACGCATGAACATACGCTTCAAGATAACACCCATTTGGCCGTCATCGACTTTCTCTAGGATTTCCGCAACCACAGGTTCGAAATCAACTGAAATGAAACGTACTTTTGCAGAAGAACCGTATTTGTTCCATAGGTAGTGAGAAACCTGCTTAACGCCGATTTCGTGTGCTGGACCACCTAAGTTAAAGAAGCAGTAATGTACTTTTGAGCCACGCTTGATATGAAGGTAGCTAGAAACACCAGAGTCAAAACCACCAGAGATCAAGCTCAACACGTCTTCTTGTGTGCCCAGTGGGAAGCCGCCTAAACCTTTATGACGAGCCAGCACTTGGTTTAGCTTATCATTCGAGACTTCCACCTTGATCGTCACGTCTGGGTTTTGCAGCTTAACTCTTGCGCTCTCAATAGCTTGGTTTAAACCACCGCCGACATAACGCTCTAGTTCGATAGAGGTAAAGTCGTGCTTACCGCGACGCTTCGCACGTACAACAAAGGTTTTATTTTCGAGTGCAGAGCGATTTAGCTCCAGTACTTGTTCGAAGATATCGTGCAAATCTTTAAATTCGGTCTGCTTCACTTCCAGTACGTGGTGAATGCCTGGTGTATGAGTCAAAACCTCAAGAACTTCAGCGTGGAATTCGTTACTCTCAGAGGTCACTTCAATGTGATCACGACGGTTGAATACCGCGACAGATTCCGTGCGGCTCTTAATGATGTTACGAATGTTGCACTCTAAAATCTTTGTGAAGCGCTTACGCACAGATTCACTTTTTACAAAAATTTCTGGATGGGGCTTTACAATAAATTTCATAGTCTAATTCGCAGGTTAGTTTCGCAATCAACAAAGAGTGACACTCAACTTCAATACTTCATACGCAGTAAAACCGCGTTTCAGTCACAAAAAGTAGTCTGAGCTCACTTTTAAGGCGCAAGATTATACACCCAAGCGGATTGGAAAAACAAAAAAAGCGAGCAATCTGCTCGCTTTCTTATCTCTCTACTGACTTAAAACCAAAGTCTAGTTATTGAATTACAGGCACTTCTTCACTGTATAGTGGCTCGCCTTGCATGATGCTGATTTCAACCCGCCGGTTAAGCGCGCGATTTTCATCAGAATCATTCGGCAACAATGGTTCAGTATCTGCCATGCCTCGCACTCTCAAACGTTGATGAGAGAAACCTCTCACCTTCTCCATCTCTTGTGCGACCGATACGGCGCGCTGAGAGGAGAGATCCCAGTTAGAACGATAAAGCTCAGAGTCCAACGGTCGGTTGTCCGTATGACCAGATACTCGCACAATGCCTGGCACGTCTTTTACTAACTCTGCAATTTGTCGAACTAAAGGGCGGAATTTAGGCTGCAAGAAGGCCGAACCTTCAGGGAATGCACCTTTTTCACGCATACGTATAACAATCTGTTGGCCAAGATTTTCAACTTCAATGGCACCTTGTTCAATCTCTCGCTCTAAGGCTTTCTTGATGCTTTCCATCAAGGTTTCCATCTCTTGCGACATCTCTTCAGATTGCTGCTGTTGCATGTCCGCTTCTGCAGATTGATTGTTTTGCGTTGACGTTTCTGGCGACTGGCCCCCCGTTAACTTGCCTTCATCACGCTTTGTGCCACCAGCTCGGTCAGACTCCCCTTCATGAAATTCGAGCGTCTGCTGAGTGATGTCCATGGTTTGCTGCATGATGACATCAATCGGCGTTGGTTCCGGTCGGCCCGGTCGAAACTCTTGAGCAATGATGCTGGTACCTTTGGGAATGTCTTTCACTTCAAGTTGATTTTGTACACCGAAGGCAAATTTCATTGACCCCGCAATCTGTTTGAACTTCAGCACGTCCATCTCAGAAAACGAGAGCAGAAGAACAAAGAAACACATCAGTAGCGACATTAAGTCCGCGAATGTCCCCATCCATAACGGGAGACCGGGTGGCGGACAATCGCATTTGTTATCTTCATCATCCATCACTACTCTCCAAGTTACTCGTCAATCTCAAGGGCACGTTTACCTTCGTTGAGGTAGTTCTTCAAGTAGCTATCAATCACTCGCGGGTTTTGACCATCTTGAATCGCTAATACACCATCCATGATCAAACGGCGGTTTAGCGTTTCTTGGTCACGGCGCAGAGAAAGCTTATCTGCAATAGGGAAAAACACCATGTTGGACAGGATCGCGCCATACAATGTGGTTAAGAGCGCAACCGCCATTGCTGGTCCAATCGCTTTTGGGTCATCCATGTTCGAAAGCATTGCGACTAAGCCAACCAAGGTACCAATCATCCCCATTGCAGGGGCAACGTCACCAAAGGCGCGAAATACGCCAGTGCCTTGAGTATGTCGTTCATCCGTAAGCGCGATGTCTTTTTTTAAGGCTGCTCTTACCACGTCGGCATCATGGCCATCAACAAGCAAATCAATGCCTTTTTGCATAAAAGTGTTATTAATTTCCATCTCTTCAAGAGCAAGAAAACCACCTTTACGTGCTGCATCGGCCATTTCCACAATTTTTGCGATCAAGTCTTCCGGTTCATCCGCTTTAAACATGAAGGCTTTGCCTGCGATCTTTGTTGCACCAAAGAACTGTCCCATTGTGAACTTCATCAGTACTACAAATATTGAGCCACCAACGACAATAAGGATCGACGTGACATCGACAAACATGCCGATGCTGCCACCAAGCACCATCGCCATAATGACGAATGCAAAACCACCAATCAAACCTAATAGGGTTGCTAAATCCACAAAGCACTCCTCACGCTATACTCAAATACTGCCATTGGGCGGATTATTACCTGTATCGACAACTCGCGCAGAATTTTTAGAAAAATCTTAGCTAATGGATCACAAATTAGACTTAACAACCTTAACCAAAATATGGGGTTTCAGCGCTTAGGCTCGTTTAACGCTAATTTTGTGACAATTATATAAGGTTAAATTTGACCAAGTTACTAGGCTAAGGTAACTTTCGTGCATCTTCTCCAAGGCTTGATTAAGGCAGAAAAAAGATGGCGGTCAAGAAACCAGAAAACATGACCTTCGAAGCAACCATTGAAGAGCTTGATAGCTTGGTTGATCAATTAGAAAATGGCGATCTTGCCCTAGATGATGCTCTACGTAAGTTTGAACGAGGCATTGCCTTAGCTCGTGCCGGCCAAACTAAACTTAGCGACGCCGAACAGCGCGTAAGTATTCTTCTCAGCGAAGATGATGAAGCACCACTGAGTGACTTCAAACCAGATTCAGAATAACCATCAGTAGTGAGCAATGTGATGCAACAGACATTGACGTCTTTTCAACAAAGAAACAATCAGCAATTGAACTTGTGGCTCGATCAGCTTCCATATCAAGAGCAGCCATTGATTCAGGCAATGAAATACGGCCTTTTGCTAGGTGGAAAACGCGTTCGCCCTTTTCTTGTTTACATCACAGGTCAAATGCTCGGCTGTAAACCAGAAGACTTAGACACTCCTGCCGCTGCTATCGAATGTATACATGCCTACTCACTCATTCATGATGATCTGCCAGCCATGGACGATGATGAACTGCGTCGAGGTCAACCAACTTGTCACATTAAGTTTGATGAAGCAACCGCAATACTGACAGGTGATGCACTACAAACTCTCGCCTTCACCATTATTGCCGATGGTCAATTAAACCCGGCAGCCGAGACTCAACGCATCAATATGATCAAAGCGTTGGCGCATTCTTCTGGCGCCAACGGCATGTGTGTTGGACAAGCTTTAGATTTAGGCGCAGAAAATCGCCAAGTTTCTCTTGAAGAAATGGAAGAGATACACCGTAAAAAAACCGGAGCTCTGATTGATTGTGCGGTAAAATTAGGTGCATTAGCTGCTGGTGAGAAAGGTATCGAGGTTCTACCTCACTTGGAGCGCTACTCAAAAGCAATTGGTTTGGCGTTTCAGGTTCAAGACGATATTCTTGATATCATCAGTGACACAGAAACACTGGGTAAGCCTCAAGGTTCCGACCAAGGTCTGAATAAGAGCACTTATCCTTCCCTGCTGGGTTTAGAGGGAGCCATAGAGAAAGCTCACACTCTGTTACAGGAAGCACTTCAAGCATTGGAAGCTATCCCATACAATACTCAGTTACTCGAAGAGTTCGCCCGATATGTCATCGAGCGCAAAAATTAACACTATAAGCGCGCATTTATATGACTCTTGATATTTCAAAGTACCCAACACTGGCGTTAGCAAATACACCGGAAGAATTACGTCTCCTTCCGAAAGAAACATTACCAAATCTGTGTGATGAACTGCGAACGTATCTGCTAAATTCAGTGAGCCAATCTAGCGGACACTTAGCGTCTGGCTTAGGCACCGTGGAGCTAACTGTCGCTCTGCATTATGTTTACAACACCCCTATCGACAAATTGATCTGGGATGTTGGTCATCAGGCTTATCCGCATAAAATCCTCACCGGACGTCGCGATAAAATGCCAACAATTCGCCAAAAGGATGGTCTACACCCTTTCCCTTGGCGTGAAGAAAGTGAATATGACACCTTATCTGTCGGCCACTCTTCGACATCGATTAGTGCAGGTCTTGGCATGGCCATCAGCGCACAAAAAGAAGGTAAAGGTCGCAAAATCGTCAGTGTGATTGGTGATGGCGCAATTACAGCAGGCATGGCATTCGAAGCCATGAACCACGCTGGCGACGTTCATCCTGATATGTTGGTGATTTTGAACGACAACGAAATGTCGATTTCAGAAAACGTCGGCGCCCTGAATAACCACCTTGCGAAAGTACTTTCTGGCAGCTTGTACACTTCTATCCGTGAAGGCGGTAAGAAAGTGCTGTCTGGTGTTCCACCTATTAAAGAGTTGGTTCGCCGTACGGAAGAGCACCTAAAAGGCATGGTAGTGCCAGGTACTCTGTTTGAAGAGTTCGGCTTTAATTACATTGGCCCTATTGATGGACACGACGTCAATGAACTCGTCAAAACGCTAAAAAACATGCGTGAGCTCAAAGGCCCTCAATTCCTGCACATCATGACCAAGAAAGGCAAAGGTTATGAGCCTGCCGAGAAAGATCCTATCGGCTACCACGCAGTACCGAAGTTCGCACCGGCAAACAATAGCTTACCGAAGAGCAGTGGCGGTAAGCCAACTTACTCAAAAATCTTTGGTGACTTTTTATGTGACATGGCGGCCCAAGATCCTAAGCTAATGGCAATTACGCCAGCAATGCGCGAAGGCTCTGGTATGGTACGTTTCTCAAAAGAATATCCAGACCAATACTTTGACGTGGCGATTGCTGAGCAACACGCTGTGACACTTGCAACAGGCATGGCAATTGCTGGCGATCATCCAATCGTAGCTATCTATTCGACTTTCTTGCAACGTGGTTATGACCAACTGATCCACGATATCGCGATCATGGATTTACCAGTAATGTTCGCTATCGACCGTGCAGGTCTCGTTGGTGCAGACGGCCAAACTCACCAAGGCGCATTCGATCTAAGCTTTATGCGCTGTATTCCGAACATGGTGATCATGGCGCCAAGTGACGAAAACGAATGTCGACAAATGCTTTACACTGGCCATAAACATACTGGCCCTAGTGCGGTTCGATACCCTCGCGGTAGCGGGATGGGCGTAGAAATCGAAACTGAGTTTACGGCTTTAGAAATCGGTAAAGGACGCATGGTTCGCCAAGGTGAAAAAGTTGCTATTCTGAACTTTGGTACTTTCTTGGGTAACGCGTTAGAAGCGGCAGAATACCTTAACGCCACTGTTGCTGATATGCGCTTTGTGAAGCCGCTCGATGAAGCATTAATTCGTCAATTAGCCGCAGATCATGACGTGCTCGTGACGTTAGAAGAAAATGTTATCGCAGGTGGTGCAGGTGCAGGTGTCGTTGAGTTTATGATGAAAGATAAAATCATTAAGCCAGTCTTAAACCTAGGCTTACCCGATGAGTTTATTCATCAAGGAACACAAGATGAACTGCATGAAGAGCTTGGTCTCGATGCAAAAGGGATTGAAAAATCCATCTTGGATTATTTAGCAAAATAGAATTTAAAAAGGGATGCTCATGGCATCCCTTTTTTATGTCCAGCGTTTAATTCATCCAGCCAGCGTATTTTGCGACTAGAAACAGGGCAACACCGGCCATAATTCCCGCCACGATATCATCAACCATAATACCCAGCCCACCGTGAACTCGCTTATCTAGCCACCCAATTGGCCACGGTTTTACCATGTCGAAAAAACGGAACAAGATGAAGCCAGTGATCAACCACTTCCACTCGGTCAACGGAATATTTAGCGCAGGGACGATGCTCATCGTAATCCAAAAACCCGCAAATTCATCCCATACGATTGAACCATGATCATGTACTTTCATGTCTGCAGACGTCACTTGGCAGATTTGAATACCGATCACACACGAAATCAGAACAACAATGACGTACGCCGAAAATGGCAATTGCGCCAACAACAAAAAAAAGGGCACGGCCGCCAGTGTCCCCATTGTTCCTGGGATAAACGGGGATAATCCACTGCCAAAACCCGTCGCCAATAGATGCCACGGGTTCTTTAATGAAATCAGAGAAAGAGGGTTGGTCATATCCTTAAACCTATACTGCTAGTTTGGTTTCAATCGTCACGCCTGCGAGTTGCTCAATGGTAACAGGCTCTTGGCTAGAGCTTAGCTCAGATCATTTAAAGTGGTCGAAGCCACTTAAGTCCCAATCAAGTGGTTGATTGTTATCATGCAGCTCGAAGGTTCCATTTGGTCGGATTTGACCAATACATGTGACCTTACAGCCAGTATGAGATAAAGCGCTTTGTAACGAGCCTCGATTTTGCTCCGGCACGGTAAAACACAATTCGTACTCTTCGCCACTTGCTAAAGCATACTGCTGCGCGCTGATCTTATCATCTAAAAACTGGACTAATTCTGAAGAGATCGGTAGCTGAGAGACATCAATACTCACCCCAACCTGAGATCGCTGTAAAATGTGCTTAATATCAGAGATTAAACCATCTGAAATATCTATCGCCGAAGAGGCTAAGCCAATCAGAGCTTGTCCAGCAAGCACACGCGGAGAACTGAGGTAATGAGCTCGCTCTAGAGCTTCCGCACCTGCCCTGCTGCGTAGAGAACCATCTAGAATCACATCCAAGCCAGCTTTGGCATCGCCAAGGTTCCCTGTTACGTACACCCAGTCCCCTGGCTTTGCTCCGGAACGTGTGAGTGCTTTACCTTCAGGCACAAAACCTTGCACCGTCAGCGTTAAGCACAAAGGTCCTTTGGTTGTGTCACCGCCAATTAACTGAATACCATAGTAATCAGCCAGTTCGAAAAATGCATCACAGAAAGGTGCAAGCCATTCTTCATCTGGCTCAGGCATCGTTAATGCGAAGCTCACCCACGCAGGCGTTGCGCCCATCGCAGCCAAATCACTGATGTTAGAAGCCAATGCTTTGTGTGCGACCCATGCTGGGTTCGCGTCGGCTAAGAAATGCGTTCCAGCTACCAATGTATCCGTGCTAATCGCAATCTGAACATTAGCTGGCGCTTTGACCAAAGCGCAATCATCACCAGCGGCTAGATGGACATCTTTACGTTGGCCCTGACGACCGACGAAATACTTGTCTATCAGATTAAATTCACCAGACATAATTCACTTACTTTTTGATGTAAAAGCTTTTGATACAAAAAAGGTCAGCATGTGCTGACCTTTTCATTGAAGAAATCGTTATTTCTTACGAATGTGAGGTGCTGCTTTATCAAGTACACCGTTCACAAACTTGTGGCTATCTTCTGCTGCGAAGACTTTTGCAAGTTCAATCGCTTCATTGATAACAACTTTGTAAGGAACATCTTCGCGACGAGTCATCTCGTACATAGCAAGGCGAAGAAGAGCAAGTTCCATCATATCTAAATCCTGCATAGGACGAGAGATGTATGGACGAATTTTGCTATCTAGCTCAGCGTGGCTAAGTACAACACCGCTTAGTAGTTCACGGAAGTAAGCTACGTCTGTTTCTGGAGCAGCAAGCGCTGGCTCAGATGCATGAAGTTCTTCTTCATCGTATTTGTCGCCAGACAAAAACTGTTCTTCAATCTTGGCAACATTCTCTTTAGTAATTTGCCATGAGTAGATCGCCTGTAGAGCGAATTGACGTGCGTTACGACGTGCGGCTGGTTTCACACTGGCCCCCATTAGGAATCAATTTCAGATAGTACATTAATCATTTCAAGTGCGCTTAGTGCAGCCTCTGCACCTTTATTACCAGCCTTGGTTCCTGCGCGTTCAATCGCTTGATCGATCGTATCAACAGTCAAAACACCAAATGCTACTGGAATGCTGAATTCCATAGACACTTGTGCTAGACCTTTGTTCATTTCACTACAAACATAGTCAAAGTGAGGCGTTCCACCGCGAATAACAGACCCTAGAGAAACAATAGCGTCGAATTTGCCAGTTTTAGCAACACGCTGAGCTACTAGAGGTAGTTCTACGGCACCTGGACAACGCACAACCGTGATGTTGTCTTCGCTTACTTGTCCGTGACGCTTTAGTGTATCGATCGCACCAGAAAGTAGGCTTTCGTTAATAAAACTGTTGAAACGAGAAATAACGATAGCAATTTTTGCATTTGGCGCTGGGAAGCCACCCTCGATCACTTTCATAAGCTTTCCTTTAACTCTATTTATAAGTGAAATATGTTCATCAAGTGAGAATCGCCGGATTCTAGCACAAATTTGTGAGCAATATCTAATGGAAATTGGAGGCAAATCACCGGTTCCTAGCCATTGACGAGTTGAGTGCGTAAAAGACTAGGAACTTATTGTTCGGTTGTTACTCGCAGACGTACTCAACAACGTTCAGACCAAAACCACCTAACGCGTGGTACTTTTTGTTGGTCGATGACAAAAGGCGCATATCATGTACACCGAGATCCGCAAGAATCTGTGACCCCACACCAACACGGCGAGACGTGCCTTGTTTCTTAGCAAGCGTTGGTGCTTCACCTTTGTCTTGCGCTTCAAACATCTTCACACGATGAATAAGTAGATCGGTCGATTCTTCATGGCCAAGAACAACCAGCACACCGCCCTCTTCGCCAATGCGTTTCATGGCCTTATCTAGTGTCCAGCTGCGCTCTGCATTACGATCGCTACGTAGTAAGTCGGTAAAAACGTCTTGAAGATGTACGCGAACCAGTGGCGCTTTTTCTTTCAAATCGCCCTTGCACATTGCGTAGTGCACTTGGTTATCAATGGTGTCTTTGTACGTGACTAACGTGAACTCACCAAACTCTGTCGGTAACTTGCACTCAGCCACACGTTCAATCGTTGTCTCAGTGTTATTGCGGTACTCAATTAGGTCGGCAATAGTGCCCAATTTAATACCGTGCTTCTCTGCAAAGATCTCTAGATCTGGGCGACGAGCCATGGTGCCGTCGTCATTTAAGATCTCAACAATCACCGATGCTGGCTCTAAACCAGCAAGACGAGCCAAATCACAGCCAGCTTCAGTGTGACCTGCGCGAGTCAGTACACCGCCGTCTTGAGCTGCGAGCGGGAAGATGTGACCAGGCTGCACCAAATCCGCAGCTTTAGCGTTTGGCGCGACTGCTGCTTGAACGGTACGTGCGCGATCCGCGGCTGAAATACCCGTCGTTACCCCTTCTGCCGCCTCAATAGAAACGGTAAAGTTGGTTGTGTATTGCGCATTATTGTCTTGCACCATTGGTGGCAGACCTAGGCTTTCGCAACGATCTTTGGTCATGGTTAAACAAATCAGGCCACGGCCATAGGTTGCCATAAAGTTGATGGCTTCCGGCGTAATATGCTCGGCAGCCATGATCAAGTCACCTTCATTCTCGCGGTCTTCATCATCCATTAGGATGACCATTTTGCCTGCGCGAATATCATCAATAATTTCTTGTGGCGTACTGATTGGCATAGTCTGTTATCCCGTTATTCTAAATTTGTTATTGCGACAGCAATGAAAAATCACGTTGCAGTGAATGCTAGTTAGGTCAATAGTTTGAGCTTTGCATTAAGCAAGTCAATGAATCTCGCGGTGTTCTGTGAGTCTGCTCTTTATCGCATGCCTCACGCAGCCACTCCTAAGACTTATGCAAAACCGTTTTGCTGTAAAAAGTCCATCGTGATACGAGACTCGGCCTTATCTTCTTGTTGTCCTTGCAGTAAACGCTCCATATAACGCGCAAGTACATCAACTTCTAAGTTGACTTTGCGCCCCACTTGAAACTGGTCAATCGTAGTTTCTTCACTCGTATGAGGAACGATCGTCAGCTTAAAAGCATTTTTACGTAAGTCGTTGACGGTTAGGCTAATACCATCAACAGTAATCGAGCCTTTCTCTGCAACGTACTTGCTAATTTCCGCAGGCATTGCAACCCAAAACTCTATCGCACGGCCAACTGAATTGCGTTCGACAATTTCACCAACCCCATCGACATGGCCAGAAACGATATGTCCACCCAATCTCGTTGTTGGCAACATGGCTTTTTCTAGATTCACCTTATCGCCTACTTGGTATTCAGCAAACCCAGTTTTCTTCAAGGTTTCTAATGACAGATCAGCACTGTAATAGTGGCTTCCGAAGTCAACTACCGTTAAGCAAACACCATTGGTCGCAATGCTATCGCCTAACTTAACGTCTGACATATCAAGCGTACCCGTTTCAACCGTGACGGTGATGTCTTCGCCCTTCGGCGTAATCGCAGCTAACTTGCCAACTGCTTCTACTATTCCTGTAAACATACTATTTCTTATCTAATTTCATTACGTTTTATGGTGGCGGTGATGCGAATGTCTACCCCAACCATACGAACGTCTGTAATGTTTAAATCTATAACGTCAGCCATAGCGCTTAACCCTAAAGCACCGATAAGCCCCCGACCATCGCTGCCCATAAGTTTTGGCGCAAGGTAAACAATGAGCTCATCTACAAGATTAGCCTTTATCATCGCGCTGGCTAGCGTTGCTCCAGCTTCAACCCATAAGTGATTGATGTGGTGCTCATCCGAGATACGTTTTAATGTCGTTGATAAGTCAATTTGGTCAGCTCTGTCCAATAGAGGGATACATTCTCCATCTGGGCTAACAATAACTCGCTCTCCATCGGTGTGGAACAGCTTGAGCGCATCCGTTAAATGGTTCTGACGGTCTAAGATTACACGTACTGGTTGACGAAGTTCTTCTCGTAAATACTGCGCTTGAACACTGGTAGGTAAGTCATCCCAACGCACATTGAGTGAAGCATTATCATCAATCACCGTTTTGCTGGTAGAGAGAATGCCACCACTCATCGCTCGATAACGCTGCACATCTTGGCGGGCCGCTGGGGAGGTGATCCATTGGCTCTGCCCATTGCTGAGTGCGCTTTGCCCATCCAAACTGGCTGCCATTTTTAATTGAACAAACGGCATACCTGTACGCATGTACTTTATAAAACCAGGGTTAAGGGCAAGGGCATCTTGCTCTAACAAGCCGATTTGTACTTCAATTCCGGCATCACGCAACATCTGGATGCCCCGCCCCGCAACTTTAGGGTTTGGGTCTACCATTGCGCAAACCACACGTGCCACTTTGGCTTTGATTAGCCCTTCAGCACATGGCGGTGTACGGCCGTAATGAGAGCAAGGTTCGAGCGTCACATAAGCGGTTGCACCAACTGCTTTTTCACCCGCCATGCGCATCGCGTGCACTTCGGCATGCGGCTCACCAGCGCGGTGGTGATAGCCCTCACCAACAATTTCTTCATCACGAACGATGACGCACCCCACATTTGGATTTGGGGCGGTGGTATAAATGCCACGTCTCGCTAACTTAATAGCTCGTGACATCATGGCGAAATCTAAATCAGAAAACGCTCTTTCAGGAGTGTGTTGAGTCATGAGCTACTCAGTCTTCTAGGCGGGCAATCTCTTCGCCAAACTCGCGAATGTCTTCAAAGCTGCGGTAAACTGAGGCGAAACGGATATAAGCGACCTTGTCGAGCTCTTTGAGTTGGTCCATGACTAAATTACCAATCATTTCACTCGGAACCTCTCGTTCACCCGTCGCACGCAGTTGTGATTTGATCATGCTGATCGCTAACTCTATAGAATCGGCACTCACTGGACGTTTCTCTAATGCGCGCTGAATACCGCCAACCATTTTATCTTCATCAAATGGTTCACGGTTGCCATTCGATTTGATCACTTTAGGCATCACTAACTCTGCGCTTTCAAACGTAGTAAAACGCTCGCTACACGCCAAGCACTGACGGCGACGTCGAACTTGATGGCCATCAGCCACTAAGCGGGAATCAATAACTTTGGTATCGTTCTCGGAACAAAAAGGACAATGCATATCACCTCCATATCTATACCAAAATAACCTCATTAGCAATCACGGATAACCACGCGTTCATGGTTATACGGACTCTATTAAAGCTATTTGGGTATAACGCTTTCAAACCGAAATAAAAGCTCATGTAGTGTAGCGGAATTGGTATGTTAGACAAAACAAAAAGGGGCCCAAAGGCCCCTTTTTCACTCAAGATCTCGTCGAATGTGTTAACTGCGTGCTAAGTAGTTCGCTTTACCAACCCACTTGTAGCTAGTTAGCTCTTCTAAGCCCATCGGACCGCGTGCATGTAGCTTTTGCGTAGATACTGCGACTTCTGCGCCAAGGCCAAATTGCGCACCGTCTGTAAAACGCGTTGAAGCATTCACATAAACCGCCGCCGAACCGACAGAATTGATGAACAGTTCTGAGTTTTCCAAACTATTGGTCATGATCGCATCTGAGTGGCTCGCGTTATGGACACGCATATGATCAATGGCATCTTTCACATCAGACACAACTTTTACACCAAGAGTGTAGCTCAACCATTCCGTATCAAAGTCACCTTCAATAGCATCGCGAACTTGTTTCGCTTGCTCCATGAGTTCTTTTGCTTTTGGCTCTGTCACGAACGTCACTTTATCGTTCATGCGCTCTACGATCATTGGTAGGAATTGCGCTGCAATTTTTTCATGCACGAGCAGCGTATCTAGTGAGTTACATGCTGATGGGCGTTGAACTTTAGAGTTCTCAACCACATTCAGGGATTTCTCTAGATCAGCGGATTCGTCGACAAAGATATGGCTGATACCAAAGCCGCCAATAATCACCGGAATCGTGCTGTTTTCTTTACACATTTTGTGTAGGCCAGCACCACCGCGTGGAATGATCATGTCGACGTAATCGTCCAGTTTAAGCAGTTGAGAGACTAGCTCACGATCTGGCTTTTCAATGTACTGAACCGAAGCGGCAGGAAGGTTCGCCTTTGCTAGCGCAGACTGAATAACCTTTACCAATTCCATATTCGAGAAAAATGTCTCTTTGCCGCCACGCAAAATGCTTGCGTTGCCGGTTTTCAAGCACAGCGCCGCAATATCAATAGTCACGTTAGGACGCGCTTCATAAATTACGCCTACAACACCCAGTGGTACGCGGCGACGAGACAGTGACATCCCATTTTCCAGTACCTTACTGTCGATTTCGCTGCCTACAGGATCGTTCAAGCTAATGACGTTGCGAACATCATTCGCAATTGCAGTCAATCGTTCTTCATTCAGCAAAAGGCGATCAAGCAGTGCATCGGTTAAACCCGCTTCACGGCCAAGTTCGATGTCTTTAGCGTTTGCCGCCAAAATAGCAGCGGAGTTTGCTTCTAGCTCATCAGCGATGATCGCTAAAGCTTGGTTCTTTTGCGCAGTTGACGCTGTCGCTAATTCGAAAGCTGCATCTTTAGCAGCTTTACCCATATTCGTTAAATCCACTTTGCTTCCCTCTAATTCTATTCCTGAATGACGACCAAATCATCGCGATGAATCACCTCAGAGCCATAATCATGCCCCAAAATAGAGATGATATCTTTACTGTGCTTACCAGTAATTTTAGTTAGGTCATCACTTGAGTAGGCGCTGATGCCACGAGCCACCAACTTACCGTGAGAATTTGTTACACGCGCCACTTCGCCTCGTGCAAAGTCACCACTTACTTTGATTACCCCTTTAGCAAGTAGGCTACTGCCCTTACCGACCACAGCATTTACCGCACCGTCATCAATAATGATGTCGCCCGATGCCGCAGGTCCCGCCAGAATCCAGCGTTTACGGTTTTCTAAAGCTTCAGCGCAAGGTAGGAAGCGTGTGCCTTGTGGCTCTGCACTCAAAGAGTCAAAGATAACATTCGGTGCACTACCGGCAGCAATAATAACCTCGATACCAGCGCGGCGAGCGATGTCTGCGGCTTGCAGCTTCGTTGCCATACCGCCAGTACCCAATGTTGTACCACTTCCTCCTGCGATTTTACGCAGCGTATCGTCGATGGTTTTTACTTCCTTGATCAACTCTGCGTTTGGGTCTTTACGAGGGTCAGCAGTAAACAGACCTTTTTGGTCAGTTAAAAGCAAGAGCTTATCTGCGCCACACAAAATGCCCACCAAAGCGGAAAGGTTGTCGTTATCGCCCACTTTAATCTCACTGGTCGCAACGGCATCATTTTCGTTTACGATAGGAATAATATCGTTCGCAACGAGCGCATTGATGGTGTCACGTGCGTTTAAGAATCGCTCGCGATCTTCTAAATCAGCACGAGTTAGTAGCATTTGGCCGATCTTGATGCCGTAAATACCAAACAAAGACTCCCATGTTTGAATCAAGCGACTTTGACCCACCGCCGCAAGTAATTGTTTACTCGCCATCTCGTTGGGCAATGCGGGGTAACCAAGATGCTCACGGCCTGCTGCAATAGCACCAGACGAAACCATTACCACTGAATGGCCTTGTTTTTTAAGCTCAGCACACTGGCGCGCTAACTCAACCATGTGAGCACGGTCGAGTGCCAGAGTGCCGCCTGTCAGCACACTTGTACCCAGTTTCACAACGACAGTTTGTGGTTGTGAAACAACTGCATTTTGTTGATTCGTTGTCATGATGTCTTCTGAAGTGAAAAACAAATAAAGAGAGGATGTTTTAACAATCAAAGAGGGAATTAACAAGAGAAAAGGTGCGTTTTCGCACCTTTTTGTTTGGTATTAAATGAAAACAACCAAATTAAGCGAAATCGAAAGACTCCGTGTGATATTCGACTTCTAATTTGAAGTGTTCTTCTAAAGTATCAACCAGCTTTTGATGGAATGTGCTCTGCGTCAGATACACTTCCTCTACCGCTTTTTTAGGCAGGGCTTCAGATACCCATTGCCCTTCTTTGTTGTACTTGCCGATATGATATTTGGCAGTAAAGCCTCCTTCGATGGATTCCAAATCCATCCACCAGCCCCAAAATTCACGCTTTTCAGGCGATTTTTTGTCGTCTACACAAACAGATAGACAATCAAAATAATAGCGCCCTTCTTGCGATTGTGGTTCGCGCAGGTAAGGCCCTATCGCCTTCAACTTTGACATCAAGCGAAAGTGAGTCGGGCCCTGAGTCGTCTCTGACATATGAATCTCCGTTTTCATAGTTAAAAGTAAACACCCAAGAATGATTATTATTTTTAATTATCATGAGCTTATTTTTTGCTCAGATATATCACTCTTAACTAATTTAGGAGAATTGTCACCCTAATAATTCATCTTCTAGCCACTTTATAGCTAAATCGAGGGATTGCTCATATCCTTTTGTAATCGTTTTGGAACTGATTTTTTTCGCTCTGCCATACTGGCTAAACAGCGCGACGAGTTGGTTATCACTGTGTGGAGACACCGGATCGCCTTCAAGGCTCAAAGCTAAAATAGGTACTTTGGTTTTTCTACTGCTCAAGAAGCCCTGAACCTTCAATGACCAGGCCATCATCTGGCCCGCCATGCTATTAATATCAACCGCGCTTTTCCCTAAGCGAGAAGCCAACAGATCCAGATACATCTTCGGCATTTTTTGCAGCTTCTCAGGGGAAGTAAAAATATCATGTACGGGTGCGCCAAGGGCTACACAAGCTTTGATCTTCTCTTGCTCAACAAAAGAGAGTCGGATCATGGCATTACCACCAAAACGAAATCCAACTAACCCCACTTTGTGATGATCCACCCAAGGCAATGAATACAGCTCATTTAGTACCGCTTGGTGCAGACAGCTTGAGTTCTCAGTCAAAGGCCAGTGAGAACTGTGCCCTACCGAAGGCATGTCAACCGTCAACATCGCAATATCTCGTGGTGCAAGATGATTGCGGAACAAACGCCACATGTCGGTTTGTAACGTATCGAGACCAGCACTCACCATCACCACAGGCAGTTGTTTGTCGGTTCTTGGCAAATGAAGGTTCGCGATGATTTTGCGATTTTGGTAAGGCACTTCAATTTGCTTGATGGTGTACTTGGTCTTCTCTGCGCCGTCAGAGTACGCTTTGTTTGCCAGCACTTGAGCCTGCAAGGCCAAATTATCATTCTTCAGATGTGGGTAGCCTGCGATACTAAAACATAGAGATGCAGTGAAGAGTTCATCGGCGGCCTCCTCACCTTGCATTTCATTTGAACGCTTCTGATGCTCCATGCCGAGCTTAATCCACTCAAATGTCCAGTTGCCGTTGTGGTATCCCATTACGGTGTCTAACCAATCATCATTGGTTCGAGAGTGGGAAGAAGAAGCAATTTTAGAAAGCACACCTTCCATCTCTATCGGAGACAACCCTTGCCAAGCCCATTGCAAGCGGCGCAAATGACGATACCAAGCGCGATCTCCCTGCGCTTCTCGCTCATCAAGTATTTTTTGACTGGTCGGCATGTACTGGGTAAGCGCAGAGGTTTCTTTTGCTTGCTTATGTTTCACGAACAAAGTTTCGGAAAGATTTTTACTGACGTCTTCAGACATAGGAAGAACCTTAGGCTATTAGCATGAGTTGTTATGATAATAAAAAAAATGCCCCTATACAGGGGCATTTCTCAATATTCTTTAATAGCGTTTATTTTTGCTTGCGGTTAACAGGCTCAGCGTACTGGATTGACATATCCCAAGGTTGTTCAATCCAAGTGTCTTGCGCAATATCTACCACATAATCATCTAGCAACGCTTTGCCTGAAGGTTTCGCACACACAGCGATCATCTTCGCTTTTGGATACATCTCACGTAGTTTGCGCGCCGTATCACCACTGTCTACTAGGTCTTCAACGATTAGGTAACCTTCACCATCGCCTTCAGGTGCTTTTAGTACCGTCATATCGCGCTGATGATCATGGTCGTAGCTTGAAATACAGATTGTATCAACGTAACGAATACCCAGTTCACGAGCCAAGATAGCGCCAGGAACCAAACCACCGCGGCTTACCGCCCAAATCCCTTTCCATTGCTCAGCTGGCATTTGTTTTTCAGCCAGTTCACGGCAGTAAGTCTGCATTGCATCCCAAGTGATAATGAATTTTTTACTCATTGTAATAACCTAATAATTTGAAAATATGCATCCTCAAAATCTAGCGAACTCACTCAAAAGCGGAATGCTCACTGACCTCTCCAAAACGTATGGAGATGAGGATTTCAAGCTGCGCAAACGATTATTCTACCGAAACACACCGTTAATACCAACGGTGATATCAAAATTCTCTGCCTATTCCGCAGAAAAACCGTCTTAAGTGAACAACGTGAAAAAAAGAAAAAGCCAGCGTGAACAAATCCACACTGGCTTTTTGCTCGAGAAATTAACCGACGAGGTATTTGACGATGAAGATGGCAGACATCACCCACACACTCATCGACACTTCACGGCCCTTGCCGCTGAATAATTTGATCGCCGAGTACGCGATAAAGCCTAACGTAATACCCTCTGCAATCGAGAACGTTAATGGCATCACCAAACAAGTCACAACAACTGGTGATGCTTCCGTTAGGTCACGCCAATCAATGCTTACCAGCCCAGACAACATCAAAATCGCGACATAGAACAGAGCGCCCGATGTTGCATAAGCAGGGATCATTCCTGCTAGCGGTGAGAACAATAGAGCAAGTAGGAAGAGCACACCAACAACCACTGCTGTTAGACCAGTACGACCACCAGCCGCCACACCAGAAACACTCTCAATGTAAGATGTGGTGTTTGAGGTACCGAGTAATGCACCTACTGACGTTGCCGTTGAGTCTGCAAGTAACGCTTTGTTTAGACGCGGGATGTTGCCATTCTCATCCGTGAGGCCTGCTTTTTGAGAAACACCAACTAGCGTACCTGCGGTATCAAACAAATCGACAAATAGAAAAGCGAACACAACGGAAATCATGCCAACTTCAAACAAACCAGAGAAATCCAGTTGCATGAAAGTGGGTGCAATGCTTGGTGGCGTTGACATAATGCCGCTCCACTGCACATCACCAAATAGAAGGCCAAGCGCTGTAACACCAAGAATGGCGATCATCACCGCACCTTTCACACCACGGTGAACAAGCGCGATAGTAAGGAAGAAACCAATCGCAGCCAATACAGATGGCAATGATGTGATGTCTCCCATAGAAACTAATGTCGCAGGGTTATCAACGACGATGCCTGCATTTTTTAATGCGATAAATGCTAAGAAAAGACCGATACCGGCTGAAATACCAGTTCGAAGAGAATGCGGGATCGAGTTAATAATCCACTCACGGATCTTAAATATACTCAAAAGAATAAACAGCAGGCCTGAAACAAACACCGCCGCTAACGCAACTTGCCACGTATAGCCCATTCCCAACACAACAGAGTAAGTGAAAAATGCGTTCAGCCCCATTCCTGGTGCTTGTGCAATTGGGTAGTTAGCAACAAATCCCATGATGAAACAGCCGATAGCGGCCGCAAGACAAGTTGCAACAAAAATGGCACCACGGTCCATACCGGTATCCGACAGGATCGCTGGGTTTACAAAAATAATGTAAGCCATAGTTAGGAAGGTGGTAACACCTGCAATGATCTCAGTGCGCACATTTGTGCCATTATCACTGAGCTTAAAAAGCCTCTCGAGCATGATCGAATCCTGTAAAGGTAAAAAGTAAACGGTTGCGTAATCGATTGGCGGGAATTATAAAGTTATCAAATAGCAAATTCTAGATAGAATCTTCACTCTAATGCGATTTTTTTCTTTGGATATGAAACCCATTCGCTAATTCTTAAAAGCAAAACAGAAAATATATTCTTATAAAACAACAATTAATAATTATTGCTCAGAACCCAACAACAGAATAAAAACTGAACAATGTACTAAACTTTCAAATAGAAACTGGGCGTTTTAAGCGTCATATCTAGGTGGATTTGACGGGAAAGTCGATAAAACTGAAGAACGGAGAATAGAATCCAGCCTTGATGGCAGAAAATATGTCAGAAAGAGAAAGTGGAGATAAAAAAACGCCACCCAATTTGGGTGGCGGCGAATCATGTCAGCACTATCACTGAAAAAAAATTCCAATTTATAGGGGTGAACAAACTGTTCGAGTCACATGCGTTGACTTCACTTAGTAGCCAAAGCTTGTTGGGTATACAAAGTTGCCGGTGTAAACAGACTTGCTATTCCAGAACATTGTACTTGGTAAACCTTTCATAACTATCACCTTTTAAATCAATTAAACATTCGTTGATTTCTCGGTTCCTTGGAGGCGATAAAACGGACTCATCCTTTGAGCATTTCATTCTTCTCTCAGAAGCTGGTTACAAATATACCACCAAGAAATTTAATTACAAGTATTTTAGTGATTAAAATCACAAAAAATGTATAAATTGACCTTCATCAAAGTTTAAATGTAATTAAATTACAGTTTTATGAATTAAAAATAAAGCCACTTTCAGAATGTATGATAAAGAACACATAGTGCCTGTTATTGTGTTCACAAACTGTGACAGTTCTGAGAGAAATCCTTGTGCACGCGACTACTCGTACTCCTTATCTGGTGGTATGCTAAACGGCAATTTGAAGGCCAAATCGTCTAGCATTTAATGCTATCTCGACAATATTTTTACGTTATATATTTGGCAAAGCACATCAAAAGGAGTCCTCCGTGTCTGAGTTCCATTCTGAGATCAGTACCTTATCACCTGCTCCACTTTGGCAGTTTTTCGATAAGATTTGTTCTATCCCTCACCCATCTAAACATGAAGAAGCATTAGCACAGTACATTATCAACTGGGCAACAGAGCAAGGCTTTGACGTTCGCCGTGATCCAACCGGTAACGTGTTCATCAAAAAGCCCGCGACACCTGGAATGGAAAACAAGAAGGCTGTTGTACTTCAAGCACACATCGACATGGTGCCGCAGAAAAACGAAGACACCGAACACGACTTCACCAAAGATCCAATCCAACCTTACATCGATGGCGAATGGGTAACGGCGAAAGGCACGACGCTTGGTGCAGATAACGGGATTGGTATGGCTTCTTGCCTTGCTGTATTGGCATCTAAAGACATTAAGCACGGCCCAATCGAAGTTCTGCTTACGATTGATGAAGAAGCAGGCATGACTGGCGCATTTGGTCTTGAGGCTGGTTGGTTAGAAGGTGAGATCCTTCTCAACACAGACTCTGAACAAGAAGGCGAAGTCTACATGGGTTGTGCTGGTGGTGTTGATGGCACCATGACTTTCGGCATTTCTCGAGAAGCAACGCCTGCCGGTTTCGTAACACGCCAACTGACGCTGAAAGGCCTAAAAGGTGGTCACTCAGGTTGTGACATTCACACAGGTCGCGGTAATGCCAACAAATTACTTGGTCGTTTCCTCGCGGGTCATGCGCAAGAGCTTGATTTACGTTTGGTAGAATTCCGTGGTGGTAGTTTACGTAATGCAATCCCTCGCGAAGCGTTTGTCACTGTCGCTCTTCCTGCAGAAAACCAAGACAAGCTTGCTGAGCTGTTCAACCACTACACTGAGCTGCTGAAAACTGAACTGGGTAAAATCGAAACAGGTATCGTAACCTTTAATGAATTGCTCGCTACTGACGCGCAAGTATTTTCAATCGCCGATCAGCAACGCTTCATTGCCGCACTTAACGCATGCCCAAATGGCGTCATGCGCATGAGCGACGAAATTGAAGGTGTGGTCGAAACGTCACTGAACGTTGGCGTGATCACTACTGAAGAAAATAAAGTGACAGTTCTGTGTCTGATTCGCTCTTTGATTGACTCTGGCCGCAGCCAAGTTGAGAGTATGCTACGTTCAATTGCTGAATTAGCAGGCGCACAAATTCAGTTCTCAGGTGCTTACCCTGGCTGGAAGCCAGATGCAGATTCCGAGATCATGGCAATTTTCCGTGATATGTATGAAGGCATTTACGGTCATAAGCCGAACATCATGGTCATCCATGCTGGTCTTGAGTGTGGCCTATTTAAAGAACCATACCCACACATGGATATGGTTTCTTTCGGTCCAACAATAAAATTCCCTCACTCACCAGATGAGAAAGTGAAGATTGATACCGTTCAGCTGTACTGGGACCAAATGGTAGCGCTTCTAGAGGCAATTCCAGAGAAAGCGTAATTCAAGCACGAAAAACGACAAAGGGTGCTTTACGGCACCCTTTTTTGTTTGGCTGGACCAAATTACACGCGATTTTGCGTATAAGCGGCTAATTCATCCATTGAGGTTTGTGCAACGACCTCGCCATCAATGTAGTAAGTGACAAGCTCACCATCGCGCACACCCATGAGTGTCGCCTTCTCGCCGTTATTGTAAGTAATATCCATTTGAACAGTATTCTCATCGATTTGCTGCATTCGACCCTGCTCAATAACACGGTTATTCGCTAACGGTGCAATTGGCGCCGTCGTTAACGATTTATCTAACTGGTGATTGACATCGATATAAGTATCCATCTTTGTATCGAAGATATGTGGCTTACCATTTAAAGGGTTCTTACCCGTCCAAAACTCTAGAGAGTTAAACACGATGTAGTCCGCTGCGATTGCGACACCATAAACAGGTGCTAAAAGCATGTTTAGACCACCTCGAGCGTAACGGTTATCTACAGCTTTCAAGTTAAACCCCATGACATAACCTGTCACGGCATTACTGCCAACGCAACCTGAAAGTGAAACTGCTACAGCAGTCAATGCACCAATTTTAGCAATTGCCTTTTTCATCAAAACCTCTAGTTAGAAATGTTAGACCTCAAATTCGGCGCGGATATTATCGGATAAAAAGTAGGGTTAAAAGTCCGTTTTTTTGTCCCTCATTATCAGTATTATTTTTAATACAGTCACATTTTTTAAGCCTATGATTGCTCTTCCTTCTGTACCTCTCGTTATGTATTAAACTGATAGAAAAGATCATATTGAAAACAAAAACTTCACACATGTTGAGATTTCGCGCATGACGATTAAAGTAATTTGTCGTGTCCTTAATGAGAATGATTAGTGCGATTTTGCAGCAATTGTTACATTGCTGATAACGCATTTGACAGAGATGGTTTATGGCCAGAAGTAAAAAAAGCAAAGTGTTTGAGCTCTTAGGGCATCAAATACAACCAGGACAACGATTAGAGATCGAATTTGAAGCAGCGAAGCTATACACACATTCGCCTTTATCTATTCCTGTGGAAATCATCCATGGGAAACAAGAAGGGCCTGTGTTAATGGTCAATGCTGCTATCCATGGTGATGAGCTTAATGGCGTAGAAATCGTTCGTCAGATCATTAACCAACTGGATCCACAAAAACTGAAAGGCACTGTCATTGCAGTACCTATCGTTAACGTTTTTGGTTTCATCCATAAATCACGGTACTTGCCCGATCGACGAGATCTCAACCGTTGTTTTCCTGGCAGTGAAAAAGGCGCGCTTGCATCTCGAATGGCACACGGCTTCTTTAACAACATAGCCAAACGTTGTGACTACATTTTGGATCTGCACACTGGGGCCATTCACCGCACGAACTTGCCACAGATTCGCGCAAACTTAAGCAACCCAGAAACTCTGCGTATTGCTCAGGCGTTTGCGACGCCAGTGATTGTTGATTCAGCATTGCGTGATGGCTCTTTACGCAGTGAAGCAGAAAAATGTGATATCCCCGTGCTCACCTACGAGGCTGGCGAAGCATTGCGTTTTGATCCACTGTCAATCAGCGCTGGTGTACTCGGGGTTCGGCGTGTAATGCAAGCCATTGGCATGCTGCGCGCTAGCCGAAAAAAGCTGCCTGAGCCTATCATAGCGAAGTCCACCAGCTGGGTTCGTGCGTCAGGTAACGGTATTTTGCGTACTGTCGTTAATCTGGGAGACAAAGTGGAACAGGGTGAAACTCTCGCCTATATCAGCTCTCCTCTTGGACATGATGAGGTAGAGCTCAAAGCGCCAAAGCGTGGCTTGGTGATCGGTCAACAAACTTTGCCACTGGTTAATGAAGGCGATGCGATCTTCCACCTTGCTTACTTCAACCAAGGTGATGATTCGGTAGAACAAGCCGTTGAAAGTTACATTGAAGGACTAACCGAGTTCGATGTCGAGCCACTGACTACCGGACAGATCCCGTTAGAAACTCAGTAATTCCTACCAAGAGTGCACTTCATTAGCTCAACAGGAGTAATAGTGAGCGCGTCCTCTTGTTTAAAAGCCAATGAGCTCAGCGTCCATGATGCTGGGCTTTTTGTTTTCTGTAAGCTATAGATACTCATCGTAGTTTCCACGAATGGATAAAAAACTTTACAAGCCATCGCAAAAACACATTTGATAATTAATCTCATTATCATTTATTAATCGTAATAATGTTCTTATAATCCGAGCTTCATAAAAACACTATAAATCATCAATATGAAACGATTAAAAAGTCATCCATTCAAAGTAAATCTCATTTCACTGACTTTGCTCTTCCCTCTTTATTCATATGCCGAGACAACTCCAAGTGAAGAGCTTGAAGTCATCGGTGTGCGTTATGCCAAACCCATCACCGTTGCTGAGCCTGCGCAAACCACCATTGATTGGTCAGAGATTGAAGAGCAACAGTACTCTAATTTTGCCTCAATGATCGATGCCGTTCCCGGTGCATCAATAGATGGTGGCGGTCGTTCTGGTGGCGAACGTATTAACATTCGTGGTTTTGATGATCCAAGCGATATCGCCGTATTTGTCGATGGCGCTCCAATTGGCTTTCAACAATACCGCTACGGAACTTTCTTTTTTGATCCGTTCTTGATTGGTGAAGCAGAAATTATCAAGGGCGCGCACGACTATCGAGCACTCAACGGAAAGTTTGGTGGCTCCATTCGCATTAAAACCAAAAGTGTCGATGATCTCCTTTACGGCGACAGAAACTTTGGTGCTCGCATCTCAAGTGCATACAACACCAACGGCAATGAGAATGCCTACACGCTAACACTCTATGGTAAAAACGATACTGGTTTTTATTTTCTAGCGAATGGCTCGGTAAAAGATTCTGATGACATTAAAGTCGGTGGTGGTGAAACGCTGGATTACTCAGGTTATGAGCAAGAAAACATGCTCGTAAAAGTCGGTTATGAAAACAACGATCACGAGTTTGAAATTAGCCACACTCGCTACAAAGATGAAGGTCGTAAACCTTGGGCTAACCGCCGCGGAAAAATGCCTAACATCACTGAGTACAACATCAAGAAATACGGATCATTAGAAAAAGCCAAATACGCATACACCGTCGATAATAAATACACGGATAACACCACGACCATCTCTTACCACTACATGCCGACTAACCCGTATATTGATTTCAATATCAAAATGGCACGTTCTGAAAACGATCGTCACTGGGTTCGCCCTGACGTGGCATTCGAGAAAATGTTCGTTTCTGTTGGCAGTTACGGTCACGAGTCTTGGTTAAGTTACGAGCGTGACTATGCTGATGTGTTTAACCAAGCGCAGTTCGGAGACCACACTCTAGTGACAGGGCTTCAATATCAAAAAACCGATAGAGACTCATTAGTATTCAACGCATCATACGACAGTAATGAAGCCAAAAACTACGGTTGGTATACCCCTTACTACGAACCATCTGGCACTCAGTCAATTTATGCGGCTTACATTGCTGATCACTATCAAGCAACAGACCGTCTAACCATCACACCTTCTCTGCGTTACGAATACATCAAGAGTGAAGGAAAAGGGAACGCCGCGCCGGATTATAATGATCCAGCCGCCGGACATGACTACGGTGAAACGACGCATAAAGGCTTTAGCCCACGTTTGGATATCGACTTTAATGCGACCAATAATACGCGTTTAAACGCCTCCTACGCCTACGCTTTAAAAGCACCAACCGTTGATAACATCTACTCAGTGCAATATGCACGAGCTACCGCTACGGCTACTGCTTTGAATCTGGATGTGTCTCGTATCCATGCTTATCAAGCAAGCGTTATCAACTTAACGGAAGGGCTGGTGAATACTCGCGATAACCTCGCAACAGAGTTAACTTTATTCTATAACGATGTTAGCGACACGGTTGATATACGAACGGGCGAAAACCTCGACACAAATACTACTGAGTTACAAAGCTGGAATACAAACCTAGATGGCTTTAAAAACTACGGCTTTGAGCTAATTTCACAATACCGGATTGAAGATTTCTACAGTAATTTCTCAGCAAGTTACATTCGCGGCAAAAACAACGGCAGTCTATCTGACTCCACAGGTTCAGATGATGATCACCCTGATGTGCCACCATTAAATATCAACTTAGGTTTAGGTTACGAATGGATTCCAGGTTTACGCACTGGCTGGGAAGTCCGTTGGTATGATGCGCAAACCAAAACCAAGGCAAGCGGTAACAATTTAAAAGTGAAATCGCCAAGTGAGCAATACACGCTACAAAACGCTTACGTGGTTTGGGAAATACAACAAGTCGAAGGCTTGAGTGTTGGCGCGGTTGTGAAAAACTTAACCGATCGTTACTACGAAGCATACCTATCTAATGGCGTGCCTTCGCCTGGTCGCGAAGTCAAACTGCACCTCACTTATCAATACTAACCATACCTAAAAGATGCAGGGCAGACATTAACTGCCCTGCTGTTTTTTAACGAACAACCATAATTGCACACCGTTTTATTTATCAGTACTATCATTTCTTTTTGCTTGCATACACACTATGAACAACTTAAAAACACTGTTTCTTCTTGCTTGCTTCGTTCTAGCAAGTCAAAGCCTGGCACAGCCTTCTGAGAGCATTGCTGACTACTTACAAGAGCAGAGTCAGCACCAAGTTATTGAGGATCATTACGCACAACCAACAACAAATAATCTGAATCTAGACGCCAAAGCAAACGCGTTAACTTGGCACGAAGATGGCAAGCCGGATCACTGTCGTTACGCCAAGCAGCCCAAGGACGTCGCAACACATTTCGACTACGGTGAAGCAAACGATCTATCTGACGGATTGCAACACTTTGATTTACCAGAGAGGCACTCGGCAAAGGGCAAGTCAACACATCGCACTTATGCTAATAACCCTCACCTTCTTCCTGGCAATAAACAATTTGCAGCCCCTGAAGACGGTACGTTTAGTCTGTCAGTATCTTCGGATTGTTTTTAAGTCGATACAATAAAAAATGCCCTGAGACAAAACTCAGGGCATTTTCACTTTTTGTTTGATGGGTGACGTCACCATCTCACCGACTTGAATCTATTCTTCGTCAGCGTCTACTTCAGCGTCACGTGCTTTGCGGGCTTCTTCTTTACGAACTTTTGCCGCTAGTTGTTCTGCTTCACGCTCTTGACGTTGCGCTGCTTTACGCTCGTTACGAACCACTTGGTTTTGGATAAAACCAGCCAGTTCTTGTTCAGCCCAAGCTTGTGCTTTCTCTTCGCTGTCAAAGCCAGTTTCACGCTTTGATACTACAGTCTTACGAGATGTCACTTGGCGAGTGATTTCTGCGCTCCAGCCGTTACGTTTTTCAGTGACGCGGATAGCAAATTTTGGATTCTTAGACATTTCTTTCATTTCCTAAGGGATTTAGGGATCAATCAGGGATTCGGTCAACTTGATAACTCCATCTAAGCTGAGCTGTTTAACACCATCCCTTGGTAAGCGCGGTATTAGAGCATAAAAGTAATCTAAACGCTGCAAGTTTTTTATGCGAGATAATAGATGACAAAGAAGAGACAGAACAAAGCAACGTTTCGCCTAGTCACGAGAAAGAGCGACGAAGAAAAAAGAGTGATAAGAAAAAAGAAAGCGCTGGTCTCTCAACCAACGCTTTACTTAAGCTAGATTAACCTTTGGTTAATTAACCGATATTCTTACGTGCATTTTGGAACATACGCATCCAAGCACCATTTTCACCCCAACCTTCCGGAGCCCAAGAGTTTGCAACTGTGCGGAATACGCGCTCTGGGTGAGGCATCATGATTGTCACGCGACCGTCTGCTGTTGTTAAGCCAGTAATCGCGTTTGGCGAACCGTTCGGGTTGTTCGGATATTGTTGCGTCGGGTTACCGAGGTTATCCACGTAACGAACCGCAACCGTACCTGATGCTTCAATCGCTGCTAGGTGCTCAGCATCACGTACTTCTACACGCCCTTCTCCGTGGGAAACCGCGATTGGCATGCGCGAACCTGCCATACCGTCGAAGAATACAGAATCAGATTTCTGAACTTCAACTAGGCTAAAGCGCGCTTCAAAACGCTCAGATTCGTTACGAACAAAACGTGGCCACAAGTCTGCACCCGGGATAAGTTCTTTCAGGTTAGAAAGCATCTGACAACCGTTACATACACCTAAAGAGAACGTCTCTTTACGGTTGAAGAACGCTTGGAACTGTTCACGGGCTTGTGCGTTAAACAGGATAGACTTAGCCCAACCCTCACCCGCACCTAGTACGTCGCCATAAGAGAAGCCACCACAAGCTACTAGGCCATGGTATTCATCCAGTACCGCTTGACCCGTTAGGATATCGCTCATATGAATGTCGGTTGCTTCAAAACCTGCGCGATCAAACGCTGCTGCCATTTCAACGTGGGAGTTAACACCCTGCTCACGTAGAATCGCCATCTTAGGTTTAGCACCTTTCGCAATGTACGGTGCTGCAACGTCTTCATTGACGTCGAAGCTGAGCTTAACGTTTAGACCCGGGTCAGAGTTGTCTTTCTTAGCTTCGTGCTCTTGGTCAGCACACGCTGGGTTATCACGTAGCGCCTGCATCTTATGCGTTGTTTCAGCCCAGATAACACGTAGTTCGGTACGTGAACGTTCAAGCACAACTGCATCACCAGAAGTGATAATAAAGTCGTCTGAAGCGTTAACTGAACCAATCACATGTGAACATGCCTCTAAGCCGTTTGCCGCCAGAGTAGATAGAACTGAATCCAGATCATCATTCTTAACTTGAACAACCGCACCTAGCTCTTCGTTAAATAGAACGGCTAGCGCATCGTCACCCAGCTCTGCGATGTTCGCTTTTACGCCACAGTGACCCGCGAATGCCATCTCAGCAAGCGTTACAAATAGACCACCATCACCTTTATCGTGGTAAGCCACCAGCTTGTCATCACGTACTAACGCTTGCATTGCATCAAAGAAGCCTTTTAGCTGCTCTGCGTTATCTACGTCAGCAGGTTTGTCACCCAACTGTTTGTATACCTGTGCCAATGCTGTCGCACCTAAGCGGTTTTTGCCGTTACCCAAGTCAACAAGAACTAGAGAAGTATCTCCTTTGTCAGTGCGTAATTGTGGAGTCACGGTCTTACGTACGTCTTCCACACGACCAAATGCCGTGATAACTAGCGACAGTGGAGAAGTGACTTCTTTACTCTCGCCGTTCTCTTCCCACTTGGTTTTCATCGACATGGAGTCTTTACCAACTGGGATCGTCAAACCTAATGCAGGACAGAGCTCTTCACCCACCGCTTTGACTGCTTCATAAAGACCTGCATCTTCACCTGGGTGACCCGCTGGCGACATCCAGTTCGCAGACAGTTTAATGTGTTTAATATCACCGATGTCTGTTGCCGCAATGTTCGTTAGTGACTCACCAACCGCTAGGCGAGCCGATGCACCAAAGTCTAGTAATGCCACTGGCGTGCGCTCACCCATCGACATTGCTTCGCCGTGGTAAGTGTCATAGCTTGCCGCTGTTACTGCACAGTTTGCTACTGGTACCTGCCAAGGGCCAACCATTTGATCACGAGCAACCAGACCCGTTACTGTTCGGTCACCGATAGTAATTAGGAATGTTTTTTCTGCAACCGCTGGAAGACGAAGTACGCGATCCACCGCTTCATTAAGCTCAATACCATCACGAACAATGGCAGGGCTTTCCACTTTTAGTGTGATTGCGTCACGGTGCATCTTCGGTGGCTTACCAAGTAGGATATCCATTGGCATATCGATTGGCGTATTGTCGAAGTGAGAATCTTCTAGCGTTAGATGACGCTCTTCTGTCGCCACACCCACCACTGCATATGGTGCGCGTTCACGCTTACAGATTGCATCGAATGCTTCCATGTTTTCTGGCGCTACCGCAAGAACGTAACGTTCCTGTGATTCATTACACCAAATTTCTAGCGGACTCATGCCCGGCTCATCGTTTGGTACATCACGTAACTGGAACTTACCGCCACGCTCACCGTCGTCGACAAGTTCAGGCAATGCGTTAGAGATACCGCCCGCACCCACATCGTGGATAAATGCGATTGGGTTGTCGTCGCCTAGCTGCCAACAACGGTCGATCACTTCCTGACAGCGACGCTCCATCTCTGGGTTTTCACGCTGTACTGAAGCAAAGTCCAGATCTTCTGCTGACTGACCAGACGCCATTGAAGACGCCGCGCCACCACCAAGACCGATGTTCATTGCCGGACCACCAAGTACGATTAAGCTCGCCCCCACTGGAATTTCTTTCTTCTGCACGTGTTCGTCACGAATGTTACCCATACCACCAGCAATCATGATTGGTTTGTGGTAACCACGGATTTCTTCACCCGCGTGAGAGGTCACTTTTTCTTCGTAAGTACGGAAGTAACCCAATAGATTTGGACGACCAAATTCGTTGTTGAATGCCGCGCCGCCTAGAGGACCTTCAAGCATGATGTCTAGCGCGTTAACAATACGACCTGGCTTGCCAAAGTCGGTTTCCCATGGCTGTTCAAAACCAGGAATACGTAAGTTAGAGGTTGTAAAACCAACCAGACCCGCTTTTGGCTTACCGCCGATACCCGTCGCGCCTTCGTCACGGATCTCACCGCCTGAACCAGTCGATGCGCCCGGCCATGGAGAGATTGCCGTTGGGTGGTTGTGCGTCTCTACCTTCATCAAGATGTGTGCATCTTCATGGTGGTAAGTGTATTGACGAGATTTAGGGTCTGGGAAGAAACGACCCGCTTTAGAGCCCGTCATAACGGCCGCGTTGTCTTTGTATGCAGACAGCACATAGTCAGGTGTCGTTTCGAACGTGTTTTTGATCATTTTGAACAGAGACTTAGGTTGATCTACCCCGTCGATAGTCCAATCTGCGTTAAAAATTTTGTGGCGACAGTGCTCTGAGTTCGCCTGAGCAAACATCATCAGTTCAATGTCGTTTGGGTTACGCCCAAGCTTAGTAAAGTTCTCTACCAAGTAATCAATTTCATCTTCTGCGAGTGCCAAGCCTAGGGAAACGTTTGCTTCTTCAAGCGCAAGACGACCGCCCGCTAAGATATCAACATGCGCCACTGGCTTAGGCTCTGCGACTGTAAACAGCGCTGACGCAGCTTCAAATTCTGTAAATACCGTTTCCATCATGCGGTCATGAATTAACGCTTTGACAGCGCCAACTTGAGCTTCTGATAGAACAACTGAAGATTCGACATAATAAGCCGTACTGCGCTCTAGACGTTTCACTTTATCCAGGCCACAGTTAACAGCGATATCGGTAGATTTAGAAGACCAAGGCGAGATAGTGCCTGGACGAGGCGTAACAAGAAGTAGAAGACCTTCTGGCTCATGCTCTTCGATGGTTGGGCCGTAAGTTAGTAACTTTTCAAGTTTTTCTAACTCTTGGTCATCAAGGTCAGACTTTAGATCGGCAAAGTGCATAAACTCGGCATAAATGCCAGTTACAGGCAGATCTTGTTCACGACAAAGTTCCAGTAGTTTATTAACACGAAACTCAGAAAGAGCTGGGGAGCCACGCAAAATTCTCATGTGCTTAGGTCTCTTATGCAATTGATTAAGGTGATATTGGAATAAATTCAGACACTTAAAATAAGCACTGTCGAACCTATGCCGATTCCACCTCGTCATTGCGAGCGCATTATATAGCAATTGTTTTTGTGATGTAACACCAAAAGCAACCGTTTGCGTCATTTTTTTGTCAAATTTGAATTACGACTAAAATGTCGATAAAACACACAATGTCACGCTATAAGTGTGTGATTCACTTTGCCCCATGAGCTCGCTTTGATATAAAGGCAAATAGAAATTTCCTAAGATGTACCTATTAATGCAAATAAGCCAGCTCAACCGACTCAAGCGCAGCGCCCTAATTTTTGTTTCTGTGCTACTACTCTCTGCCTGCCAGATTGAGTCGGAACCCAAAAGTGAATTCGAAAAAATTCAGGAACGTGGCGTGCTTCGTGTTGGCACGCTAAACAATCAGCTTTCCTATTATATTGGTCCCGATGGTCCCGCTGGGTTGGATTACGAATTGGCGCGTCAGTTTGCGGAGCAGCTCGGCGTCAAGCTCGAGATTAAACCTGCCTTTCGCCAAGCCGAGCTTTTTCCTGCTCTTAAGAAAGGAGATATTGATCTCATCGCTACGGGCTTAAATCAAACGTCACAAGCGGTAAAACGCTTTAGACCGGGCCCTGCTTATTATTATGTAAGCCAACAAGTTGTGTATAAAAAGGGGCAACTTCGACCACGTGATATCGAACAGCTGATTGAATACCAAGCATCGAAAGACAGCGAATCTGACGAAGATACAAATGCAGGCGCGCAAACACTAAAGATCGTCGAACAATCACAATATGTTCCGACCCTAACCGCATTAAAGAAGAAATACCCAGAGCTGCAGTTTGAAATTGTTGGCGATGCTGACACGAGAGACTTACTTAAATACGTATCCACTGGTGAGTTGCGTTTTACTGTGACTGACTCTGTGGAGCTTTCCCTAGCTCAGCGCCTTTACCCCGATCTTGCGCTCGCGTTTGAACTTACAGAAGATCAACCAGTATCGTGGTTTACTCGACGCTCTGAAGACGAAAGTTTGTATGCGATGCTGATAGAGTTTTTCGGTAACATTAAACAATCAGGAGAACTGTCCACTCTCGAAGAGAAGTACATTGGTCATATTGAAGCATTTGACTACGTTGATACTCGCGCATTCATTCGAGCTCTGGATGACAAATTGCCTAAGTGGGCACCTTTATTCCAAAAGTACAGCGAAGAGTTCGACTGGCGCTTAATTGCAGCATTGGCGTATCAAGAATCACACTGGAAGCCAGCGGCAAAATCGCCAACAGGTGTTAGAGGGATGATGATGCTTACTCTGCCAACAGCGAAAAGCGTCGGGGTAACAAACCGTTTAGACCCTGAGCAATCTGTTCGTGGTGGTGTCGAGTACTTACGTCGCATTGTAGGTCGTGTGCCTGATAGCATCAACGAGCATGAAAAAATATGGTTTGCCCTGGCTTCATACAACATTGGCTACGGCCACATGATGGACGCACGACGACTTACTAAAGCGCAAGGTGGCGATCCAAACGCTTGGGCGGATGTAAAAGACAGATTGCCTTTACTGCGTCAGAAGCGTTACTACAGTCAAACTCGCTATGGGTACGCCAGAGGTGATGAAGCGCGTAATTACGTAGAAAATATTCGACGTTACTACCAATCCATCATTGGTCATGTCAGCCAACAACCAGCGATTGATGAGAATAGCGATGACTTACAAGTGATTCCGCCGCTCAACCCCGACATTTTGATATCAGGAGCAGTAGAGGTTGTCGTCGAGCAAGTCTCAGGTGCTTCTGACGTCTCGGTTGAAGAAGACGCCGAACAAGAAAGCCTTGAAGAATAGACCCACTGTAAACTAAAAAATGACGAGCCCATGAGCTCGTCATTTTTATTGAGTCCTAGCGAAAACTTATCTAGAATCCAAGACTCTGAGTGACACCAACCACACTCAACCATTCCTTTGGTTGGTCGCCTTTTTTTCACCGTTAGTTAAACTGATTGCTTTGTAACAGATTGCTTTGTAACCACATGGTTTAGCTCACTGATGAAGCGGCGCTATCGGCTACGCTCTGCCGAAATAACGTCACTCCTATTATTAAGCATCGTATTGAAATTATTTGCTGGCTCTGTGCAATGCAGGAGTCAAATGAAGAACGTTTAAACCATCAAATGTTTAGTGCGATTATCGAGCCTATTGTAAAGCATCGATGAACCGCTATTTACTGGTATAAGTCTTGTCTGCAGGAGGTTTTGAATATGAGAAGACGTAGAGTGCAGTCAAAGCGTTTAAATAACACAGTAGCTGCTATCCGACGTAAACGTAAACTGACATGTATGAAAAAGAAAGTAAGTTCACGTAATCGTGTTTTTGTACACTTAGTCAATCACTAGTACGTTCAGGCAAACATCTACCCGGTTGTAGATGTTTGCTAACTCTCACTATTTCCATAATTTTGTCCACTCTCTCCATTTTCTAATGCTTTTTGTGCTTGTTTCTTCGCTTTAATTTCCTTACGGCGACGCTTAAAAAACGCTTGTAGCTGAGTGCGGCACTCATCTTCTAGCAGCCCCTTTTCAACTAAGGCGTAATGGTAAGCGGCTTGGCTTTCAAACAAATTAAGCACTGTTCCTGCTGCTCCCGCTTTTAAGTCTGGCGCTCCAAAAACGACCCGCTTAACGCGGCTATGCAGTAAGGCTCCGGCACACATTGGACATGGCTCAAGTGTTACATACAAAGTCGTATCCAGAAGGCGGTAATTTTCTATCTTTTGGCCTGCTTTACGCAGTGTTTGAATCTCAGCATGTGCGGTAGCGTCATTAGTACCAATAGAGCGATTCCACCCCTCAGCGATAATTTCACCATCTTTGACAAGCACTGCGCCGACAGGTACTTCCCCCTCAGCTTCTGCTTGCTCAGCAAGCACCATCGCTCTGCGCATAAACAATTCATCTTGAGGGGTAAACGGATGGTTAGACAAAGGAGGCTCCAAAGAAACAAAAAACGATTGAAGTCAGGAATTTTATCACCAACTTCGGTTTCACTACAGCAACACATCACGAGACAAAGTTTGCAACTCCAAAAAACCTAGTTCCAAGACCTATCGATGTTCGTTTTGCGAGAACAAAAAAGCGCAGATCGAAGACCTGCGCTTTTTGGCTGCCAATTAGCGGCTTTCACACCCTACACGTTTTTACATTGTGTAAGTGTAAGGAGCTTGAATGCCTAGCGGGATACCTACCATCCAATAAGCAACTAGGAAGATAGACCAACCGATCAGCATTGCAATCGAGAATGGCATCATTAGTGACGCAAGCGTACCGATACCAGCCGACTTCACATAACGCTGACAGTAAACCACTACAAGAGGGAAAAATACCATTAGAGGCGAAATGATGTTCGATACAGAGTCACCCACACGGTAAGCCGCTTGAGATAGCTCAGGCGAGATACCAACCGCCATTAGCATTGGCACTAGGATTGGACCAATTAAAGCCCATTTTGCCGATGCCGAACCAATAAGTAGGTTTACAGACGCGGTTAGAAGGATCATACCGATGATGGTCACTTCACCTGGTAGGTTCATCGCTTTTAAGCCTTCTGCGCCATACAACGCTAGCATCGTACCGATGTTTGACTGAGCAAATGCAGATAAGAACTGAGCACAGAAGAACGACATAACAATGTATGCGCCCATGGTCGACATGGTATCAGCCATCGCTTTGATAATGTCGTTGCTGGTCTTGAACGTACCTGACACTTTACCGTAAACGTAACCAGGAATGATAAACAGAATAAAGATCAGCGGAACGATAGACTTCATGATCGGTGCTGAGAAGGCCGTAATTTCACCTTCAGGCGAGCGTAGCGCTGATGTTTCTGGAATTAATGCTGCAACAAGTAAGACAATACCCGCCATCATTGCCCAACCAGCATAACGAAATGCTTTTGATTCCAGTTCAGTAAATGAGCCTAGGTTTGGCGCAGTTTCCGCATCGTCATCAATTGGCATTTTTGACAAACGAGGCTCAATGATTTTTTCTGTCACGTACCAACCAATCGCTACAATAATGATGGAAGATAGGCCAGTAAAGAAGATGTTCGCTAATGGGTTAACCACGTATTCAGGATCAAGAACCTGCGCCGCGGTTTGCGTAAAGCCTGCAAGTAGTGGATCGATACCAGAAGGGATAAAGTTTGCAGAGAAGCCACCAGATACACCTGCAAATGCTGCCGCAATACCCGCTAGAGGGTGACGACCTGCCGCATGGAAGATAATACCGCCCAGAGGAATAACCAGAACATAGCCTGCATCTGCCGCAGTATGCGACACAATAGCAACCAAAATCAGCATTGGAGTAAGAAGCTTAGCTGGCGTGAAGTTCAACATCTTCTTAAGACCCGTCGTAATAAAGCCCGAAGAATCTGCAACACCCACACCTAGCATTGCGACAAGTACGATACCCAGTGGCGCAAAACCTGTAAAGGTAGTCACCATGTTCGCAAGGAAACTTGCTAGCGCTTCGCCCGTAAGTAAGTTGGTGATAGTAAGAGCTTCGCCCGTTCGAGGGTTTGGAAGATCGAATGATACATTCGACAAAAGTGCTGACGCCGCCCAAGTAATGATCAATGCCCAGAAGAACAAAATCGCAGGATCAGGAATTTTGTTACCTGTCCTCTCGATAAAGTTTAAAAAGCGCTCCATCCCGCTCGGCTTCGATGATGGTGCCTTATTTACAGCTTGGTTACTCATGGTAACTCCATAGTGAATGATGTTGGTGCCAAGGCCTATTTGAGTAATTATGACGGCCTACTATCCAACGAGTATTCTAGTAAACACTAATGGAGAAAGCACAAGGTTCTATATTTTTTTTCATAATTGGAGACATATTTTGCAAAAAGACAAAACCAAAGATACAAGCCTGAAACATTATGGAAAAATCAACATATACATTTAGTAAACGAGCTGGCAAAAACAGAGGTTGCATAGAGCGATGAATAGATAGTTTTAAGAAAAGAAACTATACGTGATGAGAAGCAAGAAATAATTCTCTTCAATATAAAAAGGGTAACGCGGACAGTGAACACCTTATCCAGAACTCCAATCGGTTTTGATTGAATCGGCGTAAAACAGGAACCTAGACTATTTAATCAAATTCGCTATGTTTAGAGATCATGGTTTTCAGCTCTACCGATTGTATTTTACCGTGGCGATCTTGCCATAGAGCTTCCATATGTATCGTTTTAAGTGCGCCCGACAGAGTTGCCGTTGGCACAGACCAAGATAAAGTATACAAGGGGTGCGTAGTATCTTCCCCAGAGACAATATTTGTATCAAAATTAGCGGCGGGCATCGAGGGGACTGCAGAAAGAGCCCCACGCGTACGAAACCACTCTAATTTCTGCTCAGCAAGATTTAGCGCTTCAATGCTATGCATCGCGTAATCTGCCCGCAGCTCAATGTAAGCTTGCAACTTAACCAATCCAAGAGCACCGACACCAATTAAAATAAAAGAAATCATTATTTCAATTAAACTAAAACCATGTTGTTTACTTGGCATTCCAACTTCCCTCTTGCCAACGAACATCATTTCTCCTTGTTGTAGGTCTTTTGCTGGAATCAAATAGTAACTCCATTGAGCCCGCAATTGAGGTTTTTAACCCATCAGTATCAAAACCATAACCACCCGTTGCGTGAAATGCCCCTGCATCAACATAAACAGTTTGTGTAAGATCAGTATATTGTTTACCAATGGTAAAATTAGTCGGTGAGCCATCAGCATGCGAGAACAAACTTTCCCAATAGCTTTTTAACTCATCAGGAGCAAACTGTGGTTTAGTTTTATCGACTAAATGAAAAAGCGAACCCTGAAATGTTGTTGAACCAGTATTGATAAAAATACCATCTTGAATAACTAACGTATATTTCTCATGGTTGCCTTGAAGTGCTAAATTCCCGTGAATGGCGCAGTCACCAGTAATCCAAACCTTATCTACTTCCTTAAAAGCATTTTCGATAGCTGATTTACACTGTGTCGCATTTGACAAATTGATTTTCCCAGCTTTCGGAAATGAAGCTTTGACTTTATCAATATTTTCCGGTGTTTTTTTGTAATCAAAAAAGGTTTGGAATGGATCGACTTCAGAGTCATAAACAAAATCGCCTTTTAGCTGCGGATCAGAAGTTTCAGGTTTATTAGTTTTCGTAATTGCATTCCCAGCTTTTACTGTAACATTGGTTGTCGTTGCAGCGGTACACCCTCCAGCAGGAGAACCATCATATAAGCTATTCGCTCTTATTGATGCAGTGTTATATTTTGATCCTGTGCTTCCGCCTTCCATGGTATAACTATACCGATAAGTCAGTGATATGCATTCATACAGATTGTCAGAATTAAGATCACCTTTCGCATCTGGATGAACCTTTAAATCACCATAAGTAGTTAACTTGGATGTGGTTTGTATCGCTCCTTTTCCACGATTACTTAGTGTACTGAAAGTTTTATTGAGCTGGGCCCAACCATTGTGAGATATAGAATTAATACGATAGACTCCTGCCCCTATATCAGTAACGTTCAGCTGGCTAAGGTTTAATTCCCTCTTACATAAGGTATTTAAATTATTGTGATTAATTGGGATGAGCTCGTTCACTATGGATACATCATCTGTGACATAAGCAAATAGACACTCAAGCCCTCCTTCCGCTTCCCAGTGCTGTTGCCGAGAACTAACTTCATTCTGCGCACGCTTAATTTGATAAAATAGATTCTTATATGAGCCTAACGTCACAACCAAAGCGACAGAGAGCAGTATGGAAGTAATAAGTAACGTGGCCACTCCTTGTTGATGCTTACGTATCATTGCCAATTCCTTTGCTGAACTTGTAATAAAATGGCGTGAGAAATTGCCGGATCATTTTTTAATTCAGCGGCCATTGAAATAGAAATAAACGCACTCTCTATTGACGAACCTGATAGTAATGTTCGACTAACACCAAATTGAGTTACTTTAATTTGCTTAGGATCAAAAAGATCAAAACATCCACTAGCAGCAGACACGACACTTAAAGGTGATGGTGAATCATCCTGGCAATATTCCAACATATTATCCTTTAACCGATATATCGTATTACTCACAGAGCTTGCTGTGTTTCGATAAACATAACCGATTTTTTCGGATTGTTGATATAGAACGCTAGGAGAACCGGAAAGCATCATTGATTTTGTCGTAATACCATCAAACCCTGCTCGCTGAATATCCTCTTTCACTTGTTGAATTACACTACTCATCTGCTGAAGTAGCATTATTTCCTTGCTTCGCTGCACAGCTGTTTTTTGGTTAGAAAGAAACACTGCGCCAACAATGCCCAAAGCGACAAGTCCTAACAACGCAGCAATCATAAACTCAACAAGTGTACTACCCTGCTGTTTAGCATTGTTCAAAGCCATATTTTGCCTTATTCATAGCGCACACTTTTACTCGCCCTGCTCCGTTATGAACAGTTACTTTTATCGGACTGGTATCCGCTTGAGATTTCTTCAGGTGAATACTTCCCGCATTTTTGGGATTCCCCATAACACGATCAAACTTGACGCTAGTTATATTACTCGACACCACCAGACCCCGATATAGATGACCTTGCAGCTCAGCAACAGTATTCATTGAAGTAATGTCAGTGACATTCGATACACTCGAGAGTGTGAGCTTCCAGCTTCCGGTGGATGAAGGCAAGCCTTGAATATGAACCCAAAAATCTTGATTTCTCATCACCGATTCCGATTTCGCTTGGATCAAAAAACCCTGTAATTCGTTGGCTAAATTCACTATTTTCATGTGTTGGCTAACTTTTGAAAAACTTGGGGCGACAAAAAGTAGTAGTACTGACAAGACAGCAACAGTAATAAGAAGCTCCAACAACGTAAACCCGCGAGGCATTTCCCAAATTCCTATGTAAACGGCAAAAGGGCCGTAATTCATCTTGCACAGATGCTATCACCTGCCAAAAATAGGCGGAAAAGTGAAAAGGAAACTACTCGTGATGATTCGAATTTCTCGCTGTAACAGCTACAAAAAAAGATTGGGAGGGATGACATTGATCGAATTACTGATAGCCGTAGTGATTGTCGGGATCATTGCGGCTGTCGCCTACCCTTCTTACACCAATCATGTGCTCAAGTCTCATAGGACGGTTGCCTTGAGCGATCTTAGTCGAATTCAGCTAGAGCTAGAGACATCTTATGATGGTGGGTACGACTGGAGTCATATTATCTCTGGAGGCACATGCACTCTATGCGATTCAGACACAGATAGATTTTCTTTCAATATTGCGAGCTCTGCAAGTACGGCCTATACCATTACAGCAACAGCAAAATCGGCTCTGGGACAAGACGACGACGAGTGCTTGACTGGCGCTAAAACGATTACTTTAACGTCAACAAATGTCGAAGAACCAAGTGATTGCTGGAATTAGAAGAACACCGAGATGCAAAAAGGCCTGCATTTTAGCAGGCCTTTGTATTTGTGCTTTTCACTAACGTCTTAGCTGGTTAAATCATCAAAGAACTTTTTCACACCGTTGAAAAAACCTTCTGATTTAGGCTTGTGCTTTGTCGCCGCTTCACCACCACAAGACTCTTCAAACTCTTTAAGCAGCTCTTTTTGGCGTGAGCTTAGGTTTACTGGTGTTTCAACAACCAACTTAACAATCAAGTCACCGATACCGCCACCGCGGACGCCTTTCACACCTTTACCACGCATGCGGAACATACGACCTGTTTGCGTTTCTGAAGGCACTTTTAGGCTTACGCGACCATCTAGAGTTGGTACCTCAACTTCACCACCTAGAGCCGCCATCGCAAAGCTTACAGGCACTTCACAGTATAGGTTGTTACCATCACGTTCGAAGATATGGTGCTCTTTCACGTGCACTTGTACATACAAGTCACCCGCTGGAGCTCCCATCTCTCCCGCTTCACCTTCGCCAGATAGACGAATACGGTCGCCAGTATCAACACCTGCAGGGATCTTAACGTTAAGTGTTTTGGTTTTCTGTTTACGACCTTGACCATGACACTCATTACAAGGGTCTTTAATGATCTTGCCTTTACCGTGACAGGTTGGACAGGTTTGTTGCACTGCGAAGAAGCCTTGGCGCATCTGTACTTGACCATGACCATGACAGGTACCACATGTTTCAGCAGATGAGCCTTTCTTCGCGCCACTACCATCACAGGTATCACAGTGTACGAGTGTTGGTACTTCGATCTCTTTCGTTACACCACGAACCGCCTCTTCTAGCGTCAGTTCCATGTTGTAACGTAAGTCCGCACCACGTTGAGCACGGTGACCACCACCGCCACGACGACCACCACCAAAAATGTCGCCGAATACATCGCCAAAGATGTCGCCGAAATCAGCACCGCCGCCACCAAAGCCGCCGCCACCGAAACCACCGCCGCCTTGTTCAAAAGCAGCATGACCGTACTGGTCGTACGCCGCTTTCTTTTGAGGGTCGGTCAGAACTTCGTACGCTTCTTTTACTTCTTTAAACTTGTCCGCCGCAGACTCATCACCCTGGTTTCGGTCTGGGTGGAATTTCATCGCTAGACGCTTGTACGCCTTTTTGATATCGCGCTCTGAGGCATCACGGCTTACGCCTAATACTTCGTAAAAATCACGTTTTGACATGTTCTTCGTCACCAGTTAATTACTACAAACGGCATCGATTCACCGCTTGGTGTTTGTATCGTTCTAGGTAAGTGCACTTATCCGCAACATACTTAACTAGAAAGACAGCGTTTACAAACAGGCGGGCGTAAGAGTTGCCCCAAACGCCCGCACACGAAGTCTTATCGACCCCAGATGGCTTTGCAGCCATCTGGTTAAGAAATATTATTTCTTGTCGTCTTTAACTTCTTCGAACTCAGCATCTACAACGTCGTCTTCTTTAGACTGTGCATCGGCGTCAGCACCTTGTGCTTGCTGCGCTTGAGCTTGTTGTTGAGCGATTTCCATCAGCTTTTGAGAAGCTGTCATTAGTGCTTGAACTTTAGCATCGATAGCTTCTTTGTCTTCGCCTTTGCGCGCTGTTTCTAGCTCAGAAATTGCTGCTTCAATCTTCTCTTTCTCTTCTGCAGGTAGTGCTTCACCAGCTTCTTCTACTTGCTTACGAGTACCGTGAATCATTTGGTCAGCTTGGTTACGTGCAGTCGCTAGCTCTTCGAACTTTTTGTCCGCTTCTTTGTTAGCTTCTGCTTCTTGAACCATTTTCTCGATGTCTTCATCGCTTAGACCGCCAGAAGCTTGGATAGTGATCTTCTGCTCTTTACCAGTCTGCTTGTCTTTCGCTGACACGTGTAGGATACCGTCCGCATCAAGGTCAAAAGTAACCTCGATTTGTGGCATACCACGTGGTGCAGGCTGGATGCCTTCTAGGTTGAATTGACCTAGAGACTTGTTGTACATCGCTTGCTTACGCTCACCTTGTAGAACGTGGATAGTAACCGCGCTCTGGTTGTCTTCCGCTGTAGAGAAAACTTGGTTCGCTTTAGTTGGGATAGTTGTGTTCTTCTCAACTAACTTAGTCATTACGCCACCCATTGTCTCGATACCTAGAGACAGTGGAGTTACGTCTAGTAGTAGTACGTCTTTAACGTCACCAGCAAGTACACCACCTTGAACTGCAGCACCCATTGCTACTGCTTCGTCAGGGTTTACGTCACGGCGCGCTTCTTTACCAAAGAACTCAGCAACTTTCGCTTGAACCATTGGCATACGAGTCTGACCACCAACTAGGATTACGTCAGTGATGTCGTTTACTGATAGATCAGCGTCAGCTAGAGCTACTTTTAGTGGCTCAAGAGAGCGTTGTACTAGGTCTTCAACTAGAGATTCTAGTTTTGCACGAGTCACTTTGATGTTCATGTGCTTAGGACCTGTTGCATCTGCAGTAACGTAAGGTAGGTTTACGTCAGTTTGAGAAGTAGAAGAAAGCTCGATTTTCGCTTTTTCTGCTGCTTCTTTAACACGCTGCATTGCTAGTGGATCGTTCTTAAGATCGATACCTTGCTCTTTCTTAAACTCGTCTACTAAGTAGTTGATTAGGCGGTTATCAAAGTCTTCACCACCAAGGTGAGTATCACCGTTAGTCGCTAGAACTTCGAATGTTTTCTCGCCTTCAACTTCATCGATTTCGATGATAGAGATATCGAATGTACCACCACCAAGGTCGTATACCGCGATAGTGCGATCGCCGCCTTTCTTATCAAGACCGTAAGCTAGCGCTGCTGCTGTTGGTTCGTTGATGATACGTTTAACTTCTAGACCGGCGATACGGCCAGCATCTTTTGTAGCTTGACGCTGAGCATCGTTAAAGTAAGCAGGTACTGTGATAACTGCGCCAGTTACTTCCTCACCAAGGAAATCTTCAGCAGTTTTCTTCATTTTCTTAAGAACTTCAGCAGAAACCTGAGGAGCCGCCATTTTTTGGCCTTTTGCTTCTACCCAAGCGTCACCGTTGTCAGCCTTAACAATTTTGTAAGGCATGATTTGGATGTCACGCTGAACTTCTTCGTCTTCAAAACGACGACCGATTAGACGCTTAATTGCAAATAGCGTGTTTTCTGGGTTAGTTACTGCTTGACGTTTCGCAGGTTGACCTACTAGCGTCTCACCGTCAGTGTAAGCAATAACCGATGCAGTAGTACGTTCGCCCTCTGCGTTTTCAATTACACGTGGTTTGTCGCCGTCTAATACAGCAACACATGAGTTAGTAGTACCTAAGTCAATACCAATGATTTTACCCATCTGGCTATCTCCGAATAAATTCTATTTTCGTTTGGTTATAACCCCAATGTGGGGGGAGGAGAATCGGGTTTCAACCCTTGCTCACAAACAAAAATAATCAATGTTTGCTTCTCTATGCCACATAGATAAGGGCGGCAAAATGCTTTTCAAGGGCAGAATTAAAAAAAAGCGTCTTTTTTCGAAATTTATGTGTTTCTTTCTGATTAGTTGGGAACTCGTCACACTGCTGTAGCGCAACAAAACACCATTTCTCAGGTAAATGTATTTATGCCCGACTCTTCCTAAACAAAAAAACGAGCTCATAAGAGCTCGTTTCAATATTAGTGTTAAAATAAATGATTCAAGACATTAAGCGTTCGCTTGAGCAGGCTCAGCGTCAACGCCTTCTTCTTTACCAATCTCACCTTCTGTTTTTGCAACAATGGTGTTTACCGCCGTGTCGCCCACAACGTTTGAAGACGTACAGAACATATCATTAATACGGTCAACTGCAGCAATAATTGCCAAGCCTTCAGGTGGTAAACCTAGCTGGTGAAGCAAAACGCCTACCATTACCACGCCGCCCCCAGGAACGCCGCCAGCACCAATAGATAACAGAAGAATAGTTAAGCCAAGTGTGAAGATGTCTGCGGTGTTAATTGGCTGGCCAAAAGCGTTCGCAACAAACATCGTTGCTAGAGCAATATAGATAGACACACCAGACATATTCATCGTAGCGCCCAGTGGTACACCGAAGCCAGCAACCGATTTAGAGACCTGAAGCTTTTCTGTCAGTGTGCGCATCGTTACCGGGATAGTCGCGTTTGAGCTCGCGGTAGATAGAGAGAACAGAATCTGCTCACGAGTTGCGCGCAGGAAAGTCTTTGGAGAGGTCCCTGTCGCAAGACTTACTGCCATTGGATAGAAGAAGAAGATCCAGAACACCAACATCGCAACCACCAAGGCCACATAACCAGCCACGGACATCAATGTATTGGCGTTTAGCGTTGCACCTAGTTGAATCATTAGCGCGAACACACCATATGGCGCAAGACTCATCACTAACCCAACCAGTTTCATCATGATTTCATTTGCCATTTTGAACGTGCGGATGGCAGGACCACCACGAGAATCCAAAGCTTGAATTGCAAGACCTGTCAGAATTGCCATGAAGATGATTTGCAGCATGTCGCCGTTAGCAAACGCTTGTACTGGGTTGCTAGGAACAATGTTAACAACTAGAGAGAAAATGTCCGGCGTTTCTGTCGTCGTCAGCTGTACGGCCTCAGATACCGTTCCTGCCAGATTAGCACCAGCTCCTGGCTGGAAAATCAAACCAACAGTCAAAGCCGCCGTAATCGCAATGATGGTGTTAAGAATGTAGAGGGTAAAAGTTTTTCCACCAAGACGACCAAATGCACTGATGTCTTTCAAGTCAACAATGCCGCATACGATTGAAACGTAAACTAAAGGAACAACAAGCAATTTGATCAGCGAGACAAACATGCCGCCAACGCCTTCTGCTGCTCCAAGTAGGTATGTATCAAAAATCGCAATACCGCTAAATAAGTACTGAATTGCAGTTCCCAGCACAAGGCCGGCAAACAAGCCTATAAAAATCTTACTAGAAAGCGATTTATCCATTATAAATCTCCGATATGTTGTGTTTGCTATTTACATCTTTGTAGTTATATATGCTTACTTTTAAAGCATTAGTCGCAAATCATACACACGAAGGTTACAAAATAAAGTGATAATTTACATTTTTGTTAACGGAATTGTTGTAGAAAAAATGACTATCTTTACATTCCTATGCAGGACAAACATTCACACAACGAATGATTACAATTACTTATAGCCCTCTTCGTTCATAAACACGCAGTGAGATGAGAAGAAATCTCCTATAGGAAAATAATTAACCAATAAGAAAAAACATGAAGGGGATCAAACTTCCATTTTATCGATATACAATGAAGCTCATTACAACAACTTACGTTTAAAACAAAAAAGCGCCCATCAAAAAATGATGGGCGCTTTATATTTGAAAACAGGCAGTTAAGGTTATTTAGCAACCATTACCATTGCCGGACGAATCACACGGCCGTTTAGTTCGTAGCCTTTTTGCATAACAAACATAACTGTGTTTGATTCATGATCTGGGCTTTCCTGAATCGACATCGCTTGATGGAACTCTGGGTTGAATGCTTCACCTTCAGGGTTGATTGCTTTCAAGCCAAATTTCGCCACAACGTCGACAAACGTTTTGTGTGTTAACTCAACACCTTCTAGGAACGGCTTAACCGTTTCATTCTCTGTATCTGCCGCTTGAATTGCACGCTCTAGGTTATCAATAACAGGAAGCAACTCTTCGGCAAACTTGTTCAACGCAAATTTACGTGCTTTATCGATCTCTTGCTCAGTACGACGACGCATGTTTTCTACTTCAGCTTTAGAACGCAACACCGCATCTTGCTGCTCTTTTACTTTTGCCTCGCTAGACAATAGTGCCGCTTCTAGTTGAGCAATCTTAGCGTCTGTCTCATCACCAATTTCTTCAAGCTCAGCTTCAACTTCTTGTGCTTCAGCTTCTACTTTTTCAGCCTCTTCGATGATTTGATCAAGCTCTTCTTCTGTAACTTTGTTTTCTTCGTTGCTCATGATATCTCCAGAATTCAACATAATGCCCTTAAAGCCATGCGCGTTTTTGCGGGCTTTAACCACATAAAAATTCGCATATTTAGGTGACTTGCCATTATTATGGGGATGAAGATTCCTGATTCAAGCCTCTTTAATGCGGAAATGCTATGAAAAATCCATGTAACGTGATCGCGATTATCGGAAAACCAAGAGATCAACAAGCAATTCAAACTCATAAAGAGTTGTACCAATGGCTGACCTCTGAAGGCTATAAAGTATTTATTGACGATCGCCTTGCCGCAATACTGGATGATATCCCGCAGAGTCAATTTGCCAGTTTAGTTGAACTAGGAAAAAATGCCGATCTAGCCATTGTGGTTGGTGGGGATGGCAACATGCTAGGCGCGGCAAGAATTTTATCCCGATTTGATGTTCCAGTCATAGGGGTTAACCGTGGAAACCTGGGCTTCTTAACTGACTTAAACCCAGACGAGTTCCAAGCGTCTCTGCAAGCGGTACTCGACGGTGAGTATATTGAAGAAGAGCGCTTTCTCTTAGAAGCGGAAGTACACCGTCACGGGCAAATTAAAAGCCACAACGCTGCGCTAAATGAAGCTGTACTTCACCCAGGGCAAATTGCCCATATGATTGAATTTGAAGTGTACATTGATGAAAGCTTCGCCTTCTCTTTACGAGCCGATGGTTTGATTGTCTCCACACCAACGGGCTCGACCGCATATTCGCTTTCTGGCGGTGGTCCGATTCTTTCGCCTAGCTTGAATGCCATTTCACTCGTGCCAATGTTTCCTCATACCTTGTCGAGTCGACCTTTGGTGGTTGATGGAAAGCGTCGAATTAAATTGGTGGTGTCACCAGAAAACCGAGGAACACAAGAAGTTAGCTGTGATGGACAAGTGTCTCTCCCTGTTTCTCCAGGCGACGAAATCCACATCTATCAAAGTCCAAATGTGCTCAAACTCATCCATCCCAAAGACTACAGCTACTATCACGTTTTACGTAACAAGCTTGGTTGGTCTAGTAAATTGTTCTAACACTTGTTACTCAGGGAAATGACTTCAATAAAAAAGCCAGCAGCTTAATTGCCACTGGCTTTTGGCTTTCTTAGACAAGAAATAGACACAAAGTAGTGAGGCGACACGATATTTGCTGTCATTAAAGAGAAGTTTATAAATTTTGATCCTGTGGGCAAAGTTTACACAAAAGATAGAAAAGCAAATTCAATGATCTATGTCCGGTGATATTCTCACCATGAATAGAGTATTAACTCTATTTCATAAAATCAATAAAGGACATATTATGAAGAAAACCATCATTCTGTCTGTTCTCAGTACATTAGCACTTATTGGCTGCCAATCAGAGGAAACGCAAGTCAACAGTGTATCCAACGCAAAAGCGGAAGATATCACTAAGACGAAGCGTGCCCTCGCTCAACAATTGAGTGAGAACTATGCTGCCATTGAACCCATGTTGAGAAGAGATATTACTCCACAACAGACTAACGTCTCTGTATCAGCATTTGTTCAACAAAACCCCAACTCCGAGTTTAGCCGTCAGCTTGTACAAGCTGACACTCAAATTCGTAGCTGGAAAGGTATTTCTGAATACTCAGATCAGTTGCTGGAAGTTCGTTTAGCGAATGAGAGCATGATAACAGCATGGCAAAGTGGCGAGGTCGAGCCATTATTTGCATTTGAACCAAGTGGTGATGATGAGAATTGGCAATATATCGAAGCATTTGATGTGTATGGCAACATCCATCAACTCGATGTTTACCAACTCCCAGATGTACCTGTACTCGTTGTTGATAACAACAGCTCTGCAGAGCTAAAAGCAGGCTTGCAAGCTATGCAGGCTGAGATGAAAAAACTCGGTCAGCCAGCTTTAGTTCAACCATATATTGCTGATGAACAACGCCAAAATGCACCGCTATTGTCAAGTAGCACAGTGGGCGAAGCGGCTCCAATTCAAACAACGCAGTTGAAAAAGATCCGTCTAGCCGATGACAAAGAACCTTGGATCTCTGGCAAGGCAGAAATCTACGCTATCGTAACGGGCGTCAATCCAAGTCGTGATGAACCGACTCTCGATTTAGTGGAGCTTCCATACTTAGACTACGATAACCAAGATTACTACCCAAATCAGATCATTATTCACTGGTCTCGTTACCGCTGGGGCGCTGCAGATATCGTGCTCATGGAACAAGATGATGGTACAGACTATAAACAGTTGGCAAAACTCCTCGTTCAAGTTGCTGGAGAAGTGCTGAAAGCGATTCCAGATCCAGAAGTTCAGGCTTACGCGATTATTCCGCAAATCACTAATAAGATCATCGACACGATCCCTGACGGCGTCCTAACGAATGATGATGACTTCGTCGACGTTTACTACACACTAATGCAAGACACATCATACGTGGATCATCCAGGTGCTGGTGTGAATGCAGTAGTCACATTAGAGCCGCTCACGATTAACCCAACTCGTCCGTAACCTGTTCAATTTTAATGAGTCGTTGTAATCACTTCGGCTCATTTTTCCCACTTCATCACAAAAAAGCACCCCACACAGAAATTTTTTCTCACCCGTCTTTACTGTATAAAGAAACAGTATATACTGTTCTCTTATACAGTATTGTTCAGTTATACAGGTAAATAAAAAATGCTGGCTCATCTAAGTGTTAATAATTTTGCGATTGTTAAGTCTTTACAACTCGAGCTGTCTAAGGGCATGACCACCATCACAGGTGAAACAGGCGCGGGTAAATCCATTGCTATCGATGCTTTAGGGCTCTGCTTAGGCGGACGAGCCGATGCTGGCATGGTTCGACAAGGTGAAGAAAAAACCGAAGTTAGTGCCGCTTTTTTACTGGACAACAACCTACATGCAACGCGTTGGCTAGAAGATAACGATCTGCTTGATGGCAGTGAATGTATTTTGCGTCGCATCATCACAAAAGAAGGTCGCTCAAGAGCCTTCATTAATGGCAGTCCTGTCCCACTATCACAGCTCAAATCTTTAGGGCAACTGCTGATCAATATCCATGGGCAACACGCTCATCATCAATTGATGAAAAGCGAACACCAAATGGCTATGCTCGACCAATATGCAGGTCATCTAAACCTACTAAAAAGCACACGAAGTGCTTACCAGCATTGGCGTCAGGCAGACAATAACCTCAAGCAACTAAAAGAAAATAACCAGCAAAACCAGGCGCAAAAACAGTTGCTTGAATACCAAATCAAAGAACTAAATGAGTTATCGCTAGGTGAAGAAGAATTTGCAGAGCTCGAGCAAGAGCACAAACGACTATCCAATAGTGGTGAACTCGCCACTACCTGTCAGCAAGCCATCGAACTTATTTACGAAGGTGAAGAAGTCAATGCGCTTGGTATTTTGCAATCGGCCAATCACTCCCTAATTCAACTAGCTGAGTTAGATGAAAAGCTATCTGAGCTACCCAACATGTTGTCAGAAGCGATGATTCAACTGGAAGAAACGAAGAACGAATTACGCAGTTATCTAGATGGCATCGATGTGGATCCTGCTCGTATGGCTTATGTAGAAGAACGTTTTTCTAAAGTGATGTCTGTTGCTCGCAAACACCACGTGATGCCAGAAGAACTATACCAACATCACCAAGATCTTCTGGCCCAAGTAGAAGCGTTAGATTGCTCTGATGAACGTTTAGATGAACTCGCGCAAGAAGTGGAACAAAAGTACCAAAGCTTCCTAAACCAAGCAGAAAAACTACACAAATCACGCAGCCGTTACGCAAAAGAACTGAACAAACTGATCACACAAAGCATGCACGAATTGAGCATGGAAAAAGCGGTATTCAATATCGAAGTCAGCAATGAAAACACGCACCCATCACCACTTGGCATGGACAGTGTGTGCTTCTTAGTATCGACCAACCCAGGACAGCCATTGCAACCTATAGCAAAAGTTGCGTCAGGCGGTGAGCTATCACGCATCTCATTAGCTATCCAAGTGATTACCGCTCAGAAAGTGGATACACCAAGCTTGATCTTCGATGAGGTGGATGTCGGTATTAGTGGTCCAACAGCAGCTGTAGTCGGCAAAATGCTACGCAAGCTTGGCGAGTCTACTCAGGTATTGTGTGTCACTCACCTCCCTCAAGTTGCAGGTTGTGGCCATCAACAAATGTTCGTGGCTAAACAAACAAAAGCTGGCCAAACCGAAACACAAATGCACGCATTAGATGAACAACAACGTGTGGCAGAATTAGCTCGCCTACTTGGAGGTAGCCAAATTACAGATTCTACCCTTGCAAACGCCAAAGAGCTCCTCATCGCCGCTTAGCCATGCTCTTTCAAAGATAGAGTCACGAACACTACTCCGTGACTCTACCTCCCCCCATCACCATATCAAAGTGCTTGGGTTCTGATTCCCTTTCGAAATAATGGTCAGTGCCACCCCATAGCTCAATAACTTGGCTATTTGTCATTAGTTACCGCTTAAACTGGATAGAAAATCGCTCATCGACATAAACATACATGTGAGAGAATCAATAAATGCAACTCAACTCAAAATTCGTTGTCAGATTTCCTATCATACGACGCATAGCTTTTTACATCTGCGTCGAGCTTGTTTATTATCAGCGCAGTATTTTAAAGGTTACTAAGAAATTATTATGCAATTAAAGAAGTGGTTAGTTGCCGTACCATTAGCAATGACATTGCTGACAGGATGTTCGGTATTGGAAAAACTGGTTTATCGCATTGATATCAACCAAGGCAACTATGTAGAACAAAGTGCGGTAGATAAATTAAAGTTTGGGATGACTAAAGCACAGGTTCGCTTCGTACTAGGGTCGCCAATGCTTATTGAAAACGGCTACCCAAACACTTGGTACTACATCTATCACCATACTCCTGGTCACGGTGATCCAGTGCAAAAAGACCTGATCGTTAACTTTAACGATCAAGGCACACTCGCAGATATCAGCGGTGACTTCCCAAAAAGTGACGCTTTTTACGAACAGATTCAGTAAACGACTTTTGCAAAAAACCTCTCACATGAGAGGTTTTTTATTATCTAGATATCGCGCAATCACACTTTGAATCAATGACGACGCCATCCATTGGGACTGATATCAAGTCTACTTATTCTTACGTACAGAGCTAGGCTTACCACCGGTGACTGGGTCTGCATTCCCCTCGGCTTTAGCCTGCTCCGCCCGCTTACGACGAATCTCTTTCGGGTCTGCGAGTAACGGACGATATATCTCTATTCGATCTCGATCTCGAACGGTCGCATCTAACTTCACATTACGACTAAACACACCCACTTTATTCTTAGATAAATCAATTTCAGGGTATAACTCTAACACGCCAGATTGTCGAATGATCTCTTCTACCGTTGCGTGATTATTCACCACTAAATTAAATACACGCTGTTCATGAGGAAGAGCATAGACAACCTCTACGTGAATCATATCTGACTCAATACTCATAACACTCGTAGACCTGTTTTGCGCGTTTAGTGAATGCATTTACCATGTTACTGGTAAGCTCGTTAAAAACCTTACCGAAAGCCATCTCAATCATTTTACTTGAGAATTCAAACTCAAGCTTTAGCTCAACTTTGCAAGCTTGCTCATCTAGCGCGGTAAAAATCCAACCACCACGCAACGTCTTAAACGGGCCATCCACCAAGTTCATCATAATTGCTTGGCCTGGGATCAGCTCATTTGAAGTAGTAAACGTTTTGCTGATACCAGCCTTCGCCACATCGACAGAAGCCACCATACCATTACCCGAAGACTCAATGATTCTAGAGCCCGAGCAACCAGGCAGAAACTCAGGGTATTTAGCAACATCGTTAACCAGATTGAACATCTGTTCAGCACTAAAAGACACAAGCGCAGAACGGCTGACTTGCTTCATACATACTCCTATCGATACATGTACAGATTTAAAGCTCCTGCCAATTTTACTTTTATTCCACGATTGCGCAAATAAAAGGATTTCCTATCCGATATCCAACCCGTATAATGTCGCTATTATGGCAAAGAAAAAAACGAAACAAAAAGCGGGTAGCAATACTATCGCGCTGAATAAAAAAGCTCGCCACGAGTATTTCATCGATGATGAAATCGAAGCTGGCTTGGAGCTCCAAGGTTGGGAAGTGAAAGCCCTTCGCCAAGGTAAAGCCAATATTTCTGAAAGTTACGTATTTATGCGTGACGGTGAAGCCTTTGTGAGTGGCATGACAATCACTCCTTTAAATCAGGCATCGACACACGTTGTGGCGAACCCCACACGTGTGCGTAAACTACTAATGAGTCGTCGTGAACTAGACAACCTATTCGGACGTGTGAACCGTGAAGGTATGACATTAACGGCGCTCTCTCTGTACTGGTCTCGCTCTTGGGTGAAACTAAAAATTGGCGTAGCAAAAGGTAAAAAGCTGCACGATAAACGTACGGATTTAAAAGAAAAAGACTGGGCAAGAGAGAAAGCACGCGTAATGAAGAGTACACTGCGTTAATCTTGACCACTTAAACGCATAGTACTGGACAGCCAATGCTTTTCTGTTACTATGCGAATATTACCTGGGGCTGATTTAGGATTCGACGGGAATTCAGAAGTCTGAGGTGCATGCCGAGGTGCGGTAGGCCTCGTTAACAAACCGCAAAAAAATAGTCGCAAACGACGAAAACTACGCACTAGCAGCTTAATAACCTGCTCAGAGCTCTCTCGCCCTAGCTTCCGCACGTAAGACGGGGAATAACGAGGGATCAAACCCAAACGCGCTAGCCCGGATTCTCCCGCCTGAGAGATGAACGGCGAATTTTAATTCAGGCTAGTCATTCATTAGCGTGTCGGTTCGCAGGTGGGTGGCGAAATTAAAGATCGACTAAGCATGTAGTACCAATGATGAACGGTTTTCGGACGCGGGTTCAACTCCCGCCAGCTCCACCAATTATCATATTAAAGACGTCCTAGGGCGTCTTTTTTATTACCTCCAACAACTAAAAATCAATAACTTAGCGTATTTTAACATCTTTTAACTTCCTACTGCTTCTTTGCTTTATAGGTACACACGAAGGTACACTAGATTCGGTTCCTTAATTTGATGTACCTACAATGGCAAAAACAACAACCCGTTTATCTGACAAAGAAATCAAAGCAGCGAAACCTAGTGATAAAGAATACAACCTTTTCGATGGTGATGGACTGCGCCTAAGAGTAAAACCTAATGGTTCAAAGCTATGGATAATGAATTATTACCGCCCCGTGACTCGCAAACGAGCCAACCTGAGTCTAGGTAAATATCCAGAGCTATCGCTATCAAACGCTCGCAAAGCAACTTTAGAAGCCAAAGAGCTACTAGCACAAGGCATTGACCCTCAAGAAGAGCGAAAACGTCAACAGGAAGAACACCAAGCCATCCACCAGCACACTTTTATCAATGTGGCTAAAGAATGGTTTGAAATAAAGAAAGACGACGTTACACCAGATTATGCCGTTGATATTTGGCGCTCGCTTGAGCTGCACATCTTCCCTAGCGTATCCAAAACGCCTGTTAAAGAAATCACCGCACCACGAATCATTGAGATGCTTAAACCTATCGAGGCAAAAGGCAGCTTAGAAACCGTCAAACGCTTAGCTCAGCGACTCAATGAAATCATGAACTTTGCAACTAACTGCGGGTTAATTCAGGCTAACCCGCTTACCGGTATCAAAGCCGCTTTCAAGAAACCCAAGAAAGAAAATATGGCAGCACTCACACCAGCAGAGTTGCCAGAGCTTATGGGCGCAATTTCTAACGCCAGCATAAAGCGGACAACCCGATGCTTAATCGAATGGCAGCTTCATACAATGACTCGACCAAGTGAAGCGTCCGGTGCTAAATGGGATGAGATTTATTGGGATGAAAAGGTATGGACAATCCCTGCCGAACGAATGAAGAAGCGCAGAGAGCATCGTATTCCACTCACAGAACAAATGATCGAATTACTTGAAGTAATAAAACCAATCAGTGGGCACAGAGAATTTATTTTCCCATCAGACCGAAATCCTAAAAAGCCGTGCAACAGCCAGACTGCGAACATGGCACTTAAACGTATGGGATTCGCAGGGAGACTTGTTAGTCATGGCCTTCGCTCCTTGGCAAGCACTACACTTAACGAGCAAGGCTTTGATAGAGATATAATTGAAGCAGCACTAGCTCACGTCGATGATAACCAAGTACGTAGTGCATATAACCGTACTGACTACCTAGAACGTCGACGACCGATGATGAATTGGTGGAGCGGGCATATAGAAGAGGCAGCTAAAGGTAGCCTATCTGTGACTGGGACAAAGCAGTTAAAAGTCATTAATGCAGGGTAAATTACTTGTACTAGATAGGAAAAATGGCAATTTTGCATTTTTCCTATCTGTGAATCTCAGGAACAAGTTATAGATTGGTAACTAATCGTGGGACATAAGAAAATTAGTCCATGTCAGGATGAATAGAGAAGCTGTCCTATTTGGCCCTATGGAACTGAAATACTCCAGCTCCCAAGTTGTAGAAATCAGTACCAATTTATTACAAGCTTTAAAAGTAATTGAGCATAAAGCTTCGAATAGCCTCACTATGCTCGAAGGTAACGGACTTTAAATACCACAATAACTCATTGTTATAAAAGACTTAATTAGCTTTAAAGATTGTATAACTTAAGTAGTAAACCAAAAATTAAATTAGCTCATACCCTCATAAAATCATCACCTTAAAAATTACAATAGAACCTTTGACGTATAAAACGTGGCCAATAACTCATTTTCAATAAGTTTTATTGCATTTAAACTCATATACAATTTAGTCTTGTTCATAAAGTGGTCAAAAGGCTAGTCTATGAAAACCCTACAAAATATAACTCCAACTCCAGAACAACTATCACTTATAACTCATCCAAAGCTCGGCATAAGAATAATAAGAGGAGCTGCGGGCAGTGGTAAAACAACCACATCAATTTTGATGATGAAAACCGCCATAGGCTACGTCATTGATCACTTTCTTTCGACGGGAAACTCCAGCCAAGTAAAACTTCGAGTTTTCACGTTTAATAGAACGCTAGCGGCATATGTAAATGATCTAGTTTCAGAAATGGCTGCTAACTTTGAAAATATTGAAGAGATGCTAGATATTGAAATAACTACGTTAGGTAAGTATTTTTATAACAGAATAAGCTCTCCTAGAATCATCCAAGATAAAATCAAAGATCAGTTCTTAACACAATCTGGCGCAAAAGTTCCACTTAGTTCAGCTTTCATTATTGATGAAGTAGATTACATTCTTGGTAGGCTCCCACCCGATAAATATGAAGAATACATAGATATAGAAAGAACAGGCCGAGGAAATAAACCTCGAGTTGATAAAGCTATACGCCGCCAACTGCTGGACTATGTTGTTTATCCTTACCAAAAATACAAAGAGTCAACGGGATTCGTTGATTGGCATGATTTAGCACACTACTTTTCTACCAACAAAATTGAAGATATCGATATCGCTATAGTTGACGAGGCTCAGGATTTTTCCTCTATACAATTAAAAGCGATTGTAAATCAACTCTCTCCAGAAACTTACACAACTATAGTCCTAGATAGCGCACAACAGATATATAAGCGTAGCTATACCTGGAAAGAAATAGGTATCACGGGTGCGTCTTACTCGAGACTTGAATGTAACTATCGTAATACTTACGAAATCGCATTGTTTGCACACAATCTACTTCAATCAGCAAATGTGGTGCTAGATGAAAACGCAACACTTCCTAAATTAGAGAGTATAACGAAACATGGCAATAAGCCTTTACTAGTAAAAGGAGAGTTTCCAGCTCAAATCAAATTCATACTATCTTTCATACACAAATATGTTGATTTAGCTAACGATACGGTTGGTTTTCTTCATCCTAAAGGAGGTAGGTGGTTCGATTACCTAAAAGAAAAGCTAGATGAAGAAGGATTAGACTATGTAGAAATCGCCCGCAAGAACTACTGGCCTAAGGCCGATACAAACATAGCTTTATCGACCATTCATTCAGCAAAAGGGCTTGAGTTTGACTATGTATTTATTGTCGGTGCACAAGACTCACATTTCGTGTTTGAATCATTGGATCATGAAGATGCGAATTATGCGTCTGCCATACGACTGTTTTCGATGGGAATCACTCGAGCTAAAAACAATGTCATCATAAGCTGCAAAAATGAAACCACCCCCTGTTTTTTCAAGCATTTAGATGCTAACACATATGAGGAAATAGTACTGTGAGTATCAGTGAAATAGTAAAAGCGCGGGGAATAACAGAAGTCATTCATTTTACAACGAATCACGGAATGCTAGGCATATTGGTCACAAATGCTCTTTTGCCAAACTCAAAACTAAAGGAAGAAGATACACTAGCCTTCATTTTCAAACAAAACTCTGAAACCAGAAAAGAAAAAAATCGAAAATGGCTAGATTATGTGAATTTGTCTATCTCTAAACTAAACCAATCGTTTTATGATTACTCCGAATATAGACACCGTGCACAAGAGATGTTTTGGGTGATATTATCTTTTTCTCCTGATATTTTGGAGCATGAAGGTGTTTATTTTGCAACCACAAACAATATCTACCCCTCTTGTAAACGCGGAATAGGGGCTGAGGCTTTAGAATTTATGTTTGCAGACCCAGTTGAAGGTTTCTACCAAAATTTATTTTATAGAAATGAGGAACACAAAGACTCATGGACCACATGTGAACAAGCGGAAGTACTCTATCCCGATAGCCTTGCTCTAGATTATCTCAATCATATCTATGTTAAGGATGAAATTAGCAAACATGGAGTCAAAGCTCAAATGTCAGCTCTAAATTATAAAGAGCTAAGTGTTATCGTAGCCCCAGAAAAGTTTAAAACGTCATAGGGTTTGTTATTTATGTCTAATTATAATGTTCAAAAAGCCATCAACTCAGCTCTATGGGCGGCATATGGTGATGCCTTAGGCTTCATCACAGAACTAGCCGATGAAAAAATATTGAAAACAAGAACCGGCAAAAAAAGAGTAGAGATACTTTGCGACTGGAAAAGAAAAATCGGAGGAGGTTATGGTCCAACTGTAGATATGCCTTCAGGAACATACTCTGATGATACTCAGCTACGACTGGCTTCTTCTCGCTCTATAAATGTGGATGGCCACTTTTCAGTGCAATCATTTTCTAAAATTGAGATACCTGTTTGGCAATCTTACGCATTAGGTGCTGGGCGAGGTTCCAAAGTAGCAGCTGCATCTCTAGCGAAAAAAAATACCGCTTGGTTTAGCAATTTTTATAATGATAAAAAAGCTCAATATGTAAATGCTGGTGGGAATGGTGGAGTAATGAGAATCCAACCCCATGTATGGTCAGCGAAACATCTTCATGATCCAAACAGTTTTCTATTAGATGTAATTAAAAATACTTTGGTGACCCATGGCCACCCAAGAGCAATTGCTGGTTCGGTCATGCACGCACTCGCATTAGCGGATGTCATAAGAAATAATAGAATTGCTAATACTGAGCTGCTACATAACTTTAATGAGTGGACCTTACAAATACCTAACTTAATTAAGAAAGATATAAATTTAAGTACGTCTTGGATACCTCAATTCGAATCTGAATACGGTAAAAATATCGAAGAAGCATATCAAGATGTTCACGAAGAACTAGAAGCTCTGATCAATATTGTTGATAAATGGTGTAACAACGGACAAGGCTATAATGACTTAGTCTCTGTGTTAGATTTGACTAACGAATCAATTAGAGGTTCTGGTACATTAACCGCAATCGCGGCATCGGCAGCGTCGACCTTGCTATCTAAACAAGGGATTAACAGCTTGATTGTAGAAGTGTCCAATTGTTTAGGAACAGATACTGACTCGATTGCAACTATGGTTGGAGCTATATGCGGGTCAATTTCAGATATCTCGCCCCCCTCTCCAATTCAGGATCAAGCTTATATTGAGCTAGATGCAAAGAGACTCTTTTACATATCTCAGGGAAAGGTAGAAGGAGAGCTAAACCATAACTATCAATATCCAAGCCCACTATCTTGGAAAGGGCCTAACTCGTCTTTAGATTACATTGTGAATTCTAAACAAGGGCTATATTTTGAACCCTTCGGGATAGTTCACAAAGTTTCCGAGGCTTATTCAAGTAACAGTACAGAAAAGTATAACTATGTGTACCAGTGGATAAAATCTACTATCGGTCAAACGTTTTTAGCGAAGATGAGGAATAAAGATTCTCTCATTGAGCTTGAGCCACAAGATAAAGACACAAATCAATCAACTGCCGAGTTTGTTCTCGATAAAAATCCTCAAATGGATCTTATCGATAATAATTCTAAAAAAAATGAAACCTCAATAAGCCATAACACCGTAGAAGAAAAAGCAGGTACACCTGATATAAATCAGTTAACAAGTAAAGCAATTACTAGCAAGTTTGATCACAAGGTCATTGGCGAACATATCATCACGATTTCGGATTCGGATTTAGGGGTAAATGGCGTAATCGCTTATAGTGCAATAGTTGCTAAAGCACGAGTGGCAAGAAATTCCAAATAATTTAGTATATATAAGAAGTTGGTAGAACTACTCTCTACCAACTTTTGTCTCCTCAAGTTAAGCTCTTCAAGCGCTTTTACTAAGACTTGCCATATTCAACTTTACCACCAGAAGAATCTCGGCCCTATAAGCTTCTGGGATTTACGACTACAGACGAATACTTTTTCACTGCTATAGAAGCTTTCGTAAATAACTTTAATCATAACCATGGGTTTTTCTATGGTATTCTAGGTTTTCAGAATTGATGTAATGTTTTGTATGAGCAATCAAAGCCCCTTCAGCATCACCAATCAGTGTAAGGTCATTAGCGATCGCAAAAGTCCCTTTATCAAACATTACGTGATGATTAGGACAAAGGCATAACAGATTATCAATGCTATCATCACCATCATGTGGCTTTCCTAGGGGCTTGATATGAGCCCCTTCCGCATAAAAGCCCTTTTTGGTTTTTATAGAGGTGCTGCATACTTGACACTTGTAAGTGTAAAGCTCCTTAATTTGCTGAGCCTTTTTGGTATCCCGTACAATTCTAATAACAGTACCTTTTCGGCGCTTGGAATCTTTTTTCGAGTAATCTAATTCCGTGTCTTCTGCTGACTTCCTTTCAGGGTTGCCACCACTATAAACCAAACGGAACCTACAGATTTTGAATCCATCTTTACCCAACTCTTCCCATGCATCTACCACACTATATAGACCAGCGTAGCTATAACCATTGTGCGGAGAAAACTCTGACTTATGTTTATGCCCGCGAATAACTCGAGCTGGATACCCTTTATTCATCCTGACTAGCAGCCCAGCATTGCCAGGTTGTTCCCACGTCTGATCACTAACCTGTTTACCATTTTTGTTTCCGCCAGCCCCTGTATAGATAATTTCATCACCATAATCAGCATCATCCGTATACCCGCCAGAAAGAACAATTGCGGAGGTTCCTTCTTTGCCGTTACCATCAATACCCGGAGTAGTATGGCGATGAAAGCTCGATGCATTCATAGCTCTTCGGTCTTCAAACCAATGCCCTTCTTCGAACCCAGGAATCTCGCCAAACTTTATTGGTCTAGTAGACATATATCTCACTCAAATGGATTTCATAACAAGCTGATTATAATGCATGTTTAAGATACAACGTTTATTTCATGTTACTGCGCTCAAGTATTGTTCCAGTGCCTTTTAACTGTTGCTATACCCAATCCTAGAACTTCTGCCGCTTTACTTTGAGACAACCCCTCGGCTTTCTTTACTTGTACCGCAATTGTAGTGTGTTTAGCTTTTGGCCTACCAAGCTTTTTACCTTGAGCTTTAGCTCGTTCAAGCCCCTCCCTAGTCCGCTCTCGAATTCGGTTTCTCTCAAACTCAGCAAAGGCAGAAAACATTTGCAGCATCAACTTCCCTTCAGCGCTTGAAAGGTCAGCTACTGGTAAATCTAAACAGACTACTTTTATGTCTTTCTCAGTAAGTAAATTGATAGTATTTTGGACATCGATGTTATCTCGCCCTAAACGGTCTAACTTTAAAACCACCAGCATATCGCCCGATTCCATCTGATGGTTAATCAGAGTTTTAAACTGCTGACGCTTCATCGCTTCAACAGATCCCGAAACCGTTTCGCTGATTACTCGAGAGTCACTTACCTCGTAGCCTTTCTGGCGTATGGCGATAATTTGGTTTTCTGTTGTTTGCTCCGTAGTAGATACACGGCAATAGGAAAAAATACGCATTGGTCACTCTGGTTAGAATTGGTATCAAAAATAGTGGTATCACACTTTAATGGTATCATAAATTTTCTACGCTAAATTTTTGATACCAGTTGTAATATGAAAAAGCTGGTATCAATATACGAATGTTTTTTGATACCAGCTTGGTCAGAACAATTTGATGGGTATTACTTGTTTCCCATCATTTGTTGAAACTGCATAAATTGCTTGAACTGCTCTTCCATATCTGGAGCAGTGTTTTCAGCTGGCTTAGCTAGCTTTCGCAATAACTCTGCTTGCTTGTAATCAGGCACATCACCATAGCTGTAAAAACTAGTCAGCACACTTTCATGCCCTAAGTTTTGGCTCCATGCCTTGAACTCTTCAGGTGTTCGGCAAAGCCGCTCGCCCAATCGCACCAAAGTGTTCCGGAAACTGTGAGGATTAAAGTAAGGCAACCCAGCAGCTTCAAAGGCTTGTGCAAAAGATTTGCGGATTGGGTTCGCGTTGCTCCAATGCTCTTCAAGTAAACCAATAGCCTCAAACTGCTGGTTAGCGTTATGTGCCAACTTAGTTTTAGGAAACAACGGCGAGTTTTGCTTGAAACCTAGCTCCTGAACCAAATAATCAATCCATTCACTCAAAATCTTTAGTGGCAGCTCGCCGACAGGAAAAAAGTATGTTGTGAATGTTTTGCTGAACTTTGTATTCACATCCCTTGCGTCCTGATAAAAGCTTTGTTCAACAAGGTCAATATGTTTTATCTTTGCTGAAGCAACCGCTCCGTCCCTTGCTCCTGTTAAGATAACGAATGCCATTAAAGCTCTATCACGCATTTCAATGACCGTCGAGCAAGGCATAAGCTCCAAGGTTTGCTTGATCTGTTCTATCGTGGCCACATTTCTCTTACGCTTTGCGTTAGCGATACGCGTATCTTTTTCCGATAAGTTGAAATATTCAATATCACTGTAATTGATTTTTGCTCTATACCCTTTTTGCGTAACCAGATATTGGAAGAACGACTTCAAGTGACGAGTTGCTGTCAGCACAGTTGCTTTACTTAATGTCTCACCTGTAGAAATGGACTTTTTGCTGAGAAGGTGCTTCTTAAACCCAATAGCGTGCTTCGCCCTAAACTTCTTAAAATCAACATAACCAGTATATTCCGCAAAGCGATTAACTGACTTAAGAACGCCATCAATAGTTGAGTCATCTAAGCGCTTAGCTTCCTTTAAATACTTGGTAAATTCATAGATAATTCGTGCATTATTTGTACTATTACTTTTCATCACTAAAAACTCCATTGAAAGGACAATTTAAGAGGTTTTGTCCTCTTAGGATTAAGTGTTTTTCAGCTATCGGTAATTTACCCTCAAGTTCGAGCCAAATATCATTCACTTTTCGCCACGAAACATACTTGTTCATTCGACATCCACACTCTTCACACAAGCCTGTCATGTGAGCCATTCCAGCGGGTTTAGCAATGAAAAACACTGACTCAATGCTTGGTTTCATTGGTTGTTTACATCGAAAACAACACATCTCATGCTCCTCGCAGTCGAACATAATTGCTTTGCGCTTTTGTTTAAAGTGAACCTTCAAATCGGCACCATTTATTAATAGTGGGCGTTTTTTATCGACTACAGGTAAACCAACACGAATCCAATTACGCACTGTTTTAGGGTGAACCCCTAACGTTTCACTGATATCAATAACGGTATAGTTGCGATTGCTTTTTATGCAGTTAGGTGAATTACGTTTAGTCATTATCAACCGCCTTAGATGCAGAAACGCAAGCATCGAGCCATTTTTCAATATCGACTTTTAGCCATCCAACTGCACGTTCTCCTAGTGAAATAGATAGCGGAAAACTTCCCTGAGACATGCGCAAATAGATAGTACTGCGAGATAGACCTGTCATATCGATAACTTCAGGTAAACGAATGATTTTATGAGACATAAAAAAATCTCTTGGTTGTTCATAGGACAGCCGAGAGGTTATTGAAATGAAGCTTGGTAAATCCGAATTCGGAAAACAAAATTCCTAATTAGAGTATGCTCATTAGGTCATTTTTGTCTTTTTTCTATCGCTTCATCTACTTGGTTCAATATGTTACGAATAGAGTCATCAGAAACAGGGGCACCTATCTGTTCTGTCATAAGTTTCACAGACGAAGTAACTCCTCGAGCTCCGGGGTCGATTTTCAACTGCTTACAAAGTGCCCCGATGAGAACAAGCAATGTATTACGCTCTCTCGAGTGAAGTGTTTTTTCCACTTTAGGCTTCTTTGACTTGTCTTCTGTTTGTTTCCCTAAACCCTCTTCACTTTGTGATTCAACAAACCTCAAAAGCTCAGTTTTTTTGATAACCAGTTGATGCTCATACTCACCAAGCTCATGGCTATCCTCAAAAACATAATCAAAACTAGGCTGACTTTTAAACCTTTCCAGTGCTGCCGCTGACTCAGCTTTCTCAGCCTTAAAAATCATTTCTTTTATCTCATGATCTCTACTAAAGATGAGATCCATAAGAGTAATACCTTCGTAGCACAAGGGCGGAAATATCATAGCTAAGAAAGAATGTTTCTTCTTATCGCCGGGAAGTGGTTTTAACACTGTTTGAAGCTTATATACTTGATCACCTTGAGCTAAAAAGACCCCATTGGTGTCCCCTCCGTCAAATGCAGGTTGACTTGAGGAGTTTTGGAATTGCTTCAAAACACATGATGACTCCATGCCTATCATGGGCAAATCCCAAACACCACCAATGACCTGAACCTTCTCATCAAAAGCTATCCATTTACTTGTATCAGTTTTAGATGAGATATCAGAACTTCGCTCATTGCCCATAAGAGTACATCGCCCCGCGAGGGCATAAGCTTGGTTTATCAATCGAACCGATATAGTTAAATGCCCATCTAGAGCTAACTGACATATATCCGTCAAGACAACAGACTCCCCTAGCAAATCTGTTACGAATTTTGCTGCCTCTTCTAGTGTGAAGAGTTCTCTTAGATTTAATAACTTGCTCATTTGACGCTTGTTTCGACCTTGCATAGCCCCTACATAAAGGGATGGATGATACAACATTGTCTTATGCTAAGTAGAACTAACGGAAATAAGAGGAAATATACGTAAATTGAAACAATTTTTAGGGGATAGTCAAGAAATAGGTACACCACAAGGTACACCAACAAAAATCAAACCAACTAATACCATTAAAAATCAGATACTAAAGAGGTTAATTCAAATTACGCCAGCCCACCAAACGTTTGGAAAAGGCCACCTTCGGGTGGCCTTTTTTGTATCTGCTATCCGTACTTATGTTGCAACAGTACACGATCTACTTTTACGATGTTACTTTCTATTAGTGCACGGCTTCTTTTATAGCCTATAGAAAAATAAGCAGACGATCTCTAATAATCAACACTTCCAACTTTATAAATATTTTATTCATTAGTAATTTTATGCAGATAATTAAATCTCTTAAAAAATAAAAATGCGAAGCCATTTAGCTTCGCATTTTTATTTGGGTTAAACATGGTTAACAATATTAGAAACGATATTCCACACCTAGCGATGCTTGGTTAAAATCAGTTTTTGTGCTTGCACCATTCGCGACGTTCTCTGCATTCAGTTCTACGTCATACCACATATATTCTGCGTTAACTAAGAAATTATCAGTAACTTTAAAACCAACACCGGCACCAGCGAATACACCTTCGTCATCTTTGTTGCCTTGGAAGCCCGCAACGTTGTAATCCGTCGAGTACCACATTTGACCGCCTTTTGCGTAAAGATCGACACGATCAGCAATAGGGGCTGTAACTTTTAGTGCTGCGGTGTAACCGTCCGTTTCGGCATTTGCTAAGTTATTACCATAGCTACCAAAATCAATGTAACCGCCCTCTAACGCTAAGTAAGGGTTAAAACGGTAACCAACCAAACCTTGAATAGCATCACTGTCATCATCAAAGTCATCTTGTCCATCAACTTTTAAGTAACCATAATTGGCGCCGACATAAACACCATGATCTTTGGAGTCCGCTGCGTGAGATAAAGTACTAAACGTTGCTAAAGAAAAAAGGCCAATCAAAGTAACAACATTGCTTTTCATTTCGTTCTCCTAATATAAGTGCCATTGAAAGTTCGAATTATACAAAGCAAATGCAATGCCAATTTTAATTTAATGAAAAACATCTTCTACTTTATAAAAAAATGACATTATTTTGAAATTAAAACAACAAAACTAAAAGTTATACCGTTTTATTTACCTTGAGAAAACAATATTAGATTTGTGTAAATACTAATGATGTAAAACATTCTATTTTATTTGTAGTTTTTTCAAAAGATAGGAGAAATCAATAAACAAACCCCAATCATCAATTATTTACACACCCATTATATTTAGGATTCTTAATTTTTGGCCTGGATTCTTTATGAACGAGTAAGGAAGGTAATCACACATCGGCTTTTTCTCTCTTTGCTTCAATAGGTAAATCTCCTACTCTGTGAAGAGGCTATCTCCATGGGACTGAAGTATGTTAAAAGGCAGTGAGTACCCTTCTATCCGAGCATTAAGGACGTTTGTCGCGGTTGCAAATTACCTCAGCTTCTCTAAAGCGGCGGATGCCCTATGCATTACACAAAGTGCAGTAAGCAAACAAATTGCCGCGCTTGAACAACTAGTGGGTTTACCTTTAATACAAAGAGGCTCGAATGGTATTGAGTTAACTGAGGAAGGAAAACGCTACCTACCGCAAGTCACAGAAGCACTAGAACTTATTCAGAATGCAACCGCCAACTTAATCCAATCAGATTCAAAGCAAGAATTGCTCACCGTGGATGTTACTCCTTCTTTCGCTAGCCTTTGGTTGGTGCCTCATATTGATGACTTCCACCAGCGACATCCCAATATCCGTGTAAGAATCTGTACCGGAGATGGGAACGTCAAAGGTTCAAGCGGTGAAAGCGACTTGCATATTCGTTGTCTTCCATTGTCCACGCATTATGAATACAGCCACTTACTATGCCAAGAAATACTGCTATTGGTCGGTTGCACTAATACTCCTGCACTCAAGAGTGTGCACGCTGTTAGCGACTATCCGTTGATACCTCAAATCACTCGCCCTCAGTTGTGGGAGCAATTTAAGGCTGCACATGCAGTAGAATCAACCGTTACCTATCACTCTGTAGGCTTTGAACATTTTTACCTAGCTTACGAAGCCGTCAAAATGGGAAAAGGACTCGCCTTACTTCCTGATTTTATGGCGCAGAATTCTATTTTAAGAGGGGATATCCAACATATTCTCAACCTATCTTTACAGAGTGGTTATGGTTATTACGTGATAATCCCAAATTATCGCCTATCGGCTAAGAAAGTGGCGGCGTTTTACGAATGGTTGAAGAGCAAACTAAGCTAATATTATTTTCTTGAAATGCTTTTGGTAACCCAAAACAACTCAAAGACTTCAGTATCTGTCTGCTCCAAATTGTGGCATTCTCATTAACACTGTTTCAAAAGGATAAATGGATTGAAAGATATGGACAGCAATTCGCCCAAACTCTCATTACGTACCATTGAGCCAACGGATTACCCTGAGCTTGCAGAACTAATGGACTTAGTGTTTCCTGATGTTGGCGGCTCATGGCCACGGCTGACTATTATGGATCTCATTCATCAGTTTCCTGATGGCCAAATCTGTATTGAAGATAACGGCAAAATAGTCGGTGCAGCATTAACCATTAAAGTGGACTACAACCGCTTTTCTCTTCCTCACCTGTATACCGACATCATTACCGAAAACAACGTCATACAGAATCAAGTAACTGGAGATGCAATGTATGGTCTCGATGTATTTGTCCACCCAGACTATCGAGGGCTACGTTTAGGTCGCCGTTTATATGATGCGCGTAAAGAGCTTTGCCGTAGTAAGAACTTCAAAGCCATTTTAGCCGGTGGTCGCATTCCTAATTACCACCAATACGCAGATGAACTGAGCGTTGCAGAGTACATCGACAAAGTAAAACGCCGTGAGCTTCATGACCCTATTTTGTCTTTTCAGCTTGCTAACGACTTCGATGTAAAACGAATCATGCGCGGCTACTTGCCAGAGGATAGCGCTTCTAAAGGTTACGCGACACTGCTGGAGTGGGATAACTTTTTCTACGAAGAGGATATTCAATCCGTACACGATGTAGAAAAAACGCTGATTCGGATTGGTGTCGTACAGTGGCAAATGCGCGCGATGAATGACCTGGAGGATTTGCTCGATCAGGCTGAGTTCTTCATCTCTTCTCTTGCGAACTATAAAGCCGATTTCGCCCTATTCCCTGAGTTCTTTAACGCACCGCTGATGGGCTTGCAAAACGACAAAAATTCCGTTGAGGCAATCCGCTTTTTGGCTAGCTTTACGGAAGAGATCAAAAACCGTTTCTCGCAGATGGCGGTCACCTACAACATCAACATTATTGCAGGCAGTATGCCCGTTATCGAAGATGGCAAACTGTATAATGTGGCCTACTTGCTGCAACGAGATGGTGAAATTAACGCTCAATATAAAATCCACATCACGCCTCATGAACAAAGAGACTGGGTGATCGACGGTGGTGACAATGTTCAAGTGTTCGAAACCGATGCGGGCAAAGTCGGCATACTTATTTGTTATGACAGCGAATTCCCTGAATTGGGAAGAATGTTAGCAGAACAAGGCGCACAAATTGTATTCGTTCCTTTCTGGACGGACACAAAAAATGGCTACCAACGAGTACGAATTTGTTCCCAATCGCGAGCCATTGAAAACGAATGCTATGTTGCAATTGGTGGTAGTGTCGGTAACTTACCTCGTGTTGATAACGTGGACATCCAGTACGCACAATCTGCCGTATTCTCACCGTCGGATATCTACTTCCCGCACGATGCGACCTTGACAGAAGCAAGCGCCAACACCGAAATGATGATCTTCGCCGATGTTGATTTGACTAAGTTGAAGCAACTGAATACCGAGGGTTCAGTAACCAACTTACGTCACCGACGTCTTGATTTGTATGGCGCATTTACTAAAGCTAAAGAGTCATAAAGGTGTGCCTTATTCGTCGCCACACGGGAGCGTGGCGGCGAATAAAACAAGCAGCAGATTGATTCCGCACAATAATCAGAGGCATGTCAGTTTTTCTCAGCAGTGAGAAACAAGAATTGACCCAGTAGGACATTCGGAGTATCACTCCAACTTCGTTCCGCTTTTATTAGGGGAAAGCTTTTGGAACACATTAACGAACTTCTCATGTCAATGAAGCCTTTGCTCGAGCAATACGGCTACTTGGCGCTGATTGTCAGTATATTTCTAGAAGGGATAGGTGTACCGATGCCTGGTCAATCGCTGATGATCGCGGCATCTTTGCTCTCTTCAGAACAAGTCATGAACCTAAGTATGGTTATGATGGTATCGTGGCTAAGCTGCTTTTTTGGGAATACCTGTGGTTACCTAATCGGTTATTACTTTGAAGGCTGGTTGGATAAAAAAGGCTATATCTCTGGCCCGAAGATGCAAACACTTCAACTGACTATCCAGAAATACGGCCCTACGTGCTTGGTCGTCAGTCGCTTTATTGAAGGAATGAAGCAATTTATGCCTCTTGCGTGCGGTATCGCGAAAATGCCACGTAGAGAGTTTTTGCTCGGTAACGCCCTCGCGGCGACGGTTTGGGTATTGGTATTCAGCTTGTTAACTCACTTTGCATTTGAACATTTAAGCGTGTTGAGCAACCTGTACACCGAATACAAATATCTGGTATGGGCATTTGCTGCTGTCTTATTTACGTGGATGGTTTTAGGTATTGTTAAACGCAAAAAAGCCAAATCAATGCAATAACGACAATCTCTTCATTAGCGCATAACTAAAGCTCGTGGTATCAGTGAGATACGTAATACGAGCTTTTATCTTTTTCTTTACGTGCAAAATTTAAACGGCCATTTAGACGTCTAGACGTTGACAATGCGTAAATGTGATATTAGTCTGCTCTTCTCTCTTATTATTAACATTGTCGTTTACATGTCCGGTTCCCAACAAACAACTAAAACAGTTGCACCTTCTGCGGTCGCACTGATCCCATTGATTGTATTCCTTGCGCTGTTTATTGGCGTAGGCACTTACTTATCTTTGCAAGGCGTTGAATTTGCCTTCTACCAGCTGCCTGCTCCCATCGCGGTATTACCAGCCATCATCATTGCGTTTCTTTTAAGTAAAGAGAAACTTAACCGCTCAATCGAACACTTCATGCGTGGTGTTGGCCACCCAGACATCATCGCAATGTGTATGATCTATCTGCTTGCAGGTGCCTTTGCTGCGGTAGCAAAAGCCTCTGGCGGTGTTGATGCAACGGTGAACCTTGGTTTATCCGCAATTCCAACCAGCATGATTTTGCCGGGCATTTTTCTGATTTCTGCTTTTATCGCAACAGCGATGGGCACTTCGATGGGTACCATCGCAGCCGTTGCCCCCGTAGCGTTGGGGATTGCTGAATCAGCAGGAATGAGCTTACCGTTAACCGCAGGCGTTGTGCTGAGCGGCGCTATGTTTGGTGATAACCTTTCTATCATCTCTGACACCACCATCGCGGCGACACGCTCTCAAGGTTGTGAGATGAAAGACAAGTTTAAAGAGAACATTCGTATTGCTTTACCTGCGGCGTTGATCGCGATTGCAGTGTTCGCTTTCAACAGTACAGCGACTCAAGTGCCTGCAACTGGCGATATTGAGTGGCTAAAAGTCTTGCCGTACATCACTATTTTGATCCTAGCGGTATCTGGTGTGAATGTGTTTGTGGTTCTGTCGATTGGTATCCTTTTGGCTGGCGGCGTGAGCTTGGCATCGATTGACAATTACGGACTGACTAATCTAGCCCAAGACGTTTACAAAGGCTTTGGTAACATGCAAGAGATCTTCTTGTTGTCCATGCTAATTGGTGGTTTGAGTGAACTGATGCGTCGTCAAGGCGGTCTTGCTTTCCTAACCAATTTCGTTAGCAGCCTTATCCACGCGTTTGGCTCTAGCCACTCTAAGCATGCCAACAGCCGCGCGAGCGAGCTAGGTATCGCAGGATTGGTGTCGATGGTCAATGGCTGTACGGCGAACAATACGGTCGCAATCATTGTATCGGGCAGCGTTGCTCGCCAACTGGCGGAAGAGAATAATGTCTCTCCTCGCCGCTCAGCAAGCTTGTTAGACATTTTCTCATGCGTGGTGCAAGGCGTGTTGCCTTACGGCGCGCAAGTATTGCTGCTAGGCTCAGTATTTAACCTTTCGCCAATTGAAGTAGTTGCCAACTCTTACTACTGTTTCGCGCTGGCAATTGCAGCCGTTGTGGCGGTGTTTATCAAACACCCAGCACGCCAACCCGCAGTGCAAACCGAAAACTAACGACAAATACCGAAAAGGCTCCGATGGAGCCTTTTTACTTTCTTCTTTATTTCCCTTGCCGCGAACAGATTTACTTCAAAACTGAACGCAAACTTTGCGCACTGTGTAAAGGAATCGCAAAGTGTCTAGCCACATCGCGTAGAGCTTCCACCTGAGCCGCGTTACTGATTGCTAATTCGCCTGCCACATCGAAGTGGTTATTCTCAAACCCCACTCTCACATCGAATCCAAGTAACATCGCACTCGCTAAACAGTCTTGCTCTCGCGCGCCAAAAGCACAAATGGCACATCGAATTTCTTCCTCGACAAAACGCGCCAAATTCAAACCTCGTAAATCCCATGGTGAAGACTGCTGAGCTTGGTGATAACGCCCTAACACCACTAATGCATGCTGATGCGTTTTAGGTAACACGCCCGCATCACGCAGTTGGAAATAACGTTCAATGTCGGTTGCATCGTAGAGAATAATTTGGCTCACGATGTTGTTTTCAGCCACCCAATGGAAAAAGGCATGCCCTTCTTTCTCACTTGCGCGATCGGAGATTAACTCCCTCAATGCGAAAGAAGCCGCTTCAGGTTTCACAGCTTTGACTAACGCCCTCTGTTGTGGCGGAGAATATAAACCCACCGCTTCTGTGGTGAGCTGAACCATCATGGTTTCTCCCACCGCTTCTTTCACGGCATGGTAAATTGCCATGTTGTCGTCGATGTCTAATGAATGACGTCCGTTAGCGCCCCTAGCATGCAAATGGATCATGGCTGCCCCTGCCGTTTGACAAGCGATAGCCTCTGCAACCAGTTCGTCTGTTGTCATGGGTAAGTTGACGTGATCGTGCTTGGTTTTTCTTGCGCCGTTTGGAGCCACGATAATGGCGATAGGTTCTCGCAAATATTGGTTTGCTACTTCCATGTCTCCGCCACCTCTTTTAACGTCAGTGAGAGTTTGCCGACTAGTTCATCAATATGATGAGACTGAATAATGAATGGCGGTGCGAGCAAAATATGGTACCCATTAACGCCATCAATCGTTCCGCCCATTGGGTAGCACATTAAGCCATTTTCCATTGCTCGCTGTTTGATGCGTTTGTCTGCCAATGTGGCTTTACTCAGAGGCGACTTGCTTTCTTTATCCGCCACCAGCTCAATGCCAAAAAACAAGCCTTTACCACGAATGTCGCCAATGTACGGTAAATGGGCCAATGCAGAAGTAAGCTCATTACGCAGCAAAACACTTTGCCGATTCACCGCCGTTAATAAGTCATCTTGGAAGATGGTTTCAATTGTTGCCACGGCGGCAGCGCACGCCACAGGGTGTGCCATAAAGGTATGACCGTGTTGGAAAAAACCGCTTCCATCAGCAATAGCTTGATAGACTCGATCATTCGCAACCACCGCGCCAATAGGTTGATAACCCGCACCAAGCCCTTTAGCCATACAAACCAGATCAGGTTCTGCCTCTTCTTGCTCAAACGCAAAAAAACTGCCACTTCGCCCAACGCCACACATGACTTCATCCAAGATCAATAACACATCGTATTGGTCGCATATTTCGCGAATACGTTTGAAGTAACCTTGAGTCGCTGGCACAGCTCCAGCTGTGGCTCCCACAATGGGCTCAGCGACAAAAGCCATGACATTATCAGCCCCCAACTCAAGAATTTTTGCCTCTAGCTCATTCGCCGATCGCAATGAGTAATCCAATTCCGACTCATGACTCTGCTGATAACGATAAGCGTAGCACGGGGCGATATGATAGCTCGGGTACAAGATGGGTTTGAACGGTTCACGTCGCCATTCATTGCCACCGACCGCCAGAGCCCCCAAGGTATTGCCGTGATAACTTTGCTGACGCGCGATGAATTGCTTCTTCTCTGGCTTACCTGATTCCACAAAATACTGCCGCGCCATTTTTAGTGCCGACTCCACCGCTTCTGACCCGCCACTTACTAAATACACATGGTTGAACTGCTCAGGCATGTACTGACAAATCAATTCCGCTAGTCGCTCACTGCTGTCACTAGTAAAAAATCCAGTATGAGCAAACGGCACTCGCTCGATCTGTTCCAACATGGCTTTTTTAACGGCGTGATGACTGTGGCCAAGGTTTGATACCGCAGCGCCACCACAAGCATCGAGATACTGTTTCCCTTGTTTATCGAATAGATAAACACCTTCACCCTTATCGATGATTGGCAGCGTGGCATGGCAATGACGATGAAATACGTAAGACATTTGAGTCCCTTCCAATGTGTAATATTTGCACACATCATCAGGAACAACCCCAAACGTGACAAGGGAATAAATTTCACCCTCTATGAGCTTTTGGAATACCACAAACCAAAAGCACCAAAGCATTTGATATTTAAATAATAAAATAAAAACAGGCCAGCCTTTTTAAAGGCTGGCCTATGGGTAACCAAAAGCTAAAAACAGAATCGTTTTACGCGTTTAGTGCCTGTTCTAAATCGGCTAGAATATCGTCAACATGCTCAATACCTACAGATAAACGAATCATCTCTGGTGACACACCAGCTTGTTTTTGTTCTGCTTCGCTCAACTGACGATGAGTCGTCGATGCTGGATGGCAAGCCAATGATTTTGCATCGCCAATGTTCACCAAACGCTTAAAGATTTTCAGAGCGTCATAAAAGCGCACTCCTGCTTCATAACCGTCTTTTAAACCAAACGACAAAATCGCAGAAGGCTTACCTTTCATGTATTTTTCGGCGAGATGGAAGTGTTCAGAACTTGGCAATCCGGCATAACTCACCCAACTGACTTTGTCATTCTGTTCCAAGAACTCAGCCACTTTGAGAGTGTTCTCGGTATGGCGCTCCATACGCAGCGGTAACGTTTCTAGCCCTTGCATAAGCATAAATGCATTCATCGGTGATAATGCCGATCCGGTATTACGCAATGGTACGGTACGCGCGCGCCCGATAAATGCCGCCTCACCAAACGCTTCGGTATACACCACGCCGTGGTAAGAAGGTTCTGGTTGGTTGAAAACGGGAAAGCGGTCTTTGTGCTGCGCCCAAGGGAATTTACCGGAATCCACAATCACGCCACCCAATGTGGTGCCATGCCCACCAACGTATTTAGTGAGAGAGTGAACGACGATATCCGCACCGAACTCGATGGGTTTGCACAGCACTGGCGTCGCGACGGTGTTATCCACAATCACAGGTACGCCTTGTGCGTGAGCAAGCTCCGCTACGCGTTCTAAATCAATGATATTACCGGCTGGGTTACCAATGCTCTCGCAGTACACCGCTTTGGTATTTTCATCAATTAACTCGGCCAAGCTTTCTGGCTTGTCATCTTTAGCAAACTTCACCTGAATCCCCTGATTTGGCAGCATGTGCGCAAACAAGGTGTAAGTACCGCCATAAAGTTGCGGCGTAGAAACGATGTTATCGCCCGCTTGCGCTAAGGTCAGAATCGCATAGTTAATCGCTGCACTCCCCGCACTCACGACCAACCCGGCAATGCCGCCTTCTAACGCCGCCATGCGTTTTTCCAGAACATCGTTAGTCGGATTCATGATGCGAGTGTAGATATTCCCCGGCACTTCCAAGTTAAACAGATCAGCGCCGTGCTGCGCGTTATCAAACTCGTACGCGACCGTTTGATAAATCGGTGTCGCGACAGATTTAGTGGTAGGGTCAGTTTCGTAACCAAAATGGATGGATAGCGTTTCGTCTTTCATGTTCTTCCTTGAGCGTCATCGAGATAAATCGTGGACTTATCATGCCGACTTTTTAACCACAGAACCTCGTTATGGGTCACATTGCCCAAGTCCAGAAACGTTTATGAAATGGGAAAAGGTAACATTTTTGATATTCATCGATAGGTATAACTTGCGCTTGATTGAAAGTCTTTAATCTTGTTGATAATCCTCCTTCAATATGAACTAAAGTGAATTTGACCTATTGAGTTCTCAAACTCATTGAGATGGGAGCAATAGGCAAAAAACTTACTCTGTATGGAGATGACCGATGAACAAAAACTGGATCCCCATTGCCCTATCTGGGCTTGCTTTAACGGGGTGTTTTTCTGAAGAAGCGAAAGAAGTAGAAGCCGTCGCCGAGCCACTCAAAGTAACCGCCGCAGACAAAATTTATTATGGTGGCGACATCCTAACCATGGCAGGCGATAAACCAGAGTACGCCGAAGCCGTCGCGACATTAGGCGAGAAAATCATTTATGTCGGCAGCAAAGATGGAGCGATGGAACACAAGTTCGGTAAAACACAGTTGGTCGACTTAAAAGGCAAAACTATGTTGCCTGGCTTTGTTGATCCGCACAGTCATGTGTATGGTGTTGGTCTGCAAGCCATGGTCGCAAACGTGCTGCCATCTCCTGATGGCGAAGCCGATACCGTTGCGAAAATCATAGAAACTCTGAAAAATGCCGAGAACAATAATACGCAACGCCTATTCATTGAGAAAACCGGATGGATTTTAGGTTTTGGTTACGACGACGCCCAACTGGATTACTACCCTACCAAAGCGGATCTCGATAAAGTCAGCACAGATAAGCCTGTATTAATCATCCATACTTCGGGGCATTTGAGTGTCGCAAACAGTAAAGCGTTAGAGCTAGCAGGCATCACATCAGAATCGGAAGATCCAAAAGGTGGCATTATCCGCCGAATGGAAAACAGCCAAGAACCAAATGGGGTCCTAGAAGAAAACGCGCACTTTGCAATGCTGTTCAACCTCAATAAGTTGATTGATTCAGAACTTCAAGATCGCATGTTAGAAGCCTCGCAAGGTATGTACGCGAAATATGGCTATACCACGGCTCAAGAAGGACGAGCAACATCAGAAGGTTATGAAGCGATGAAACGCGCGTCGAAAAACGACAAGTTGATGATCGACTTGGTTGCGTACGCCGATATGGTATCGAGCAGCGATTTTATGGACTCGGAATACAACATGCCAGAGTACACCAACCATTTCCGCATCGGTGGCGTAAAGCTAAACTTTGATGGCTCTCCACAAGGTAAAACGGCATGGCTAAGTCAGCCTTACTTCCACCCACCACATGGACAAGATAAAGACTACGCCGGCTACCCAACTTTCGAAAATCAACAAGCTTACGATTACGTAGAAACGGCCTTTAAAAATGAATGGCAAGTGCTGACGCATGCCAATGGTGACGCTGCGATCGAACAATTTATTAATGCAGTGACCAAAGCAAATGAAAAGCTGGGAAAACAAGACCGCCGACCTATACTCATTCACGGCCAAACCATGCGCCAAGACCAAGTGGATCGCTTAGCTGCGCAAGGCATCTTTCCTTCTCTATTCCCAATGCATACTTTTTATTGGGGTGACTGGCATGTGGACTCGGTACTCGGCCATCCTCGTGCCGATTTCATTTCACCAACTCAAGCGGTGAGAAAGGCAGGGTTAAAATTCAGTACACACCATGACGCACCTGTGGCGCTGCCCAGTTCATTCCGAGTATTGGATGCGACCGTCAATCGCACCACCAGAACCGATAAAGTACAGGGGCCAGATCAGCGCGTTGACACGTACACCGCGCTGCAAGCTATGACCATTTGGCCGGCTTACCAACACTTTGAGGAGTCGTATAAAGGTTCTATCGAGGTGGGTAAGAATGCGGATTTAATCATCCTCGATAACAACCCGATGAAGATTGAACCTAAGGCGCTAAAAGACCTAAACGTGGAAGAAACCATCAGCCGAGGCGAATCGGTTTATCAACGACAGTAATCCAAAATAAAACACCGCCGTTATCGAGGCGGTGTTTTCTATCTGACTCACCAAGCGCTATATCTATTTACTCTCCACTTGCTGTAATAACCAAGTACGAAACTTGTTTGTGGACTGGCTTCGTGTGTTCATGATCAAGTAGTACCCTGCATTGGCTGGAACCGGCTGAAAGGGAGAAACTAAACGCTCTGTCGTCAATTCATCCTCAATCAGTGCCATTCGTGCCATCGCAATCCCAACTCCTGCTTCCGCCGCAGACATCGCCATATCCGTTCTATTGAAAAAGTGTCCAACATCGGTTTTAAAGTCTAATCCCATTGCTGACGCCCAATATAACCACTCATAGTCACGCGTCGCTTTTTCCCATGGCATCGCATCGTGTAGTAGCGTCGCCTCCTGCCATTTCTTCACTGACATTAAGGATTCTTGTTCATCAAAAGGCGCTTTTAGCCAGCCATGATCCTCAAGGTATTTCGGACTCATTACGGGCAGCAGTTGCTCATCCAAAATCAACTCCGCGTTAGCATCTCGGTAAGGATGAAGACCATAGTCTATCGCGACGTCATAATCTTTTATCTCACTATTCACTAACGCCCCTTCCGCGAAGATTTGCACTTGGATATCCGGGTTCTCGTGATGAAAACTTTCCAGCTTTGGGACTAACCATTTAAAAGCAAAAGAAGGCGTTAATTTTAAGCGAATCTCATTGGTGTGCTTTTCTACTTTGAGCTCATCAAGCAGTTTGCTCAGCTCGGAAAAGTGAAACTGCGTCGCTTGGTGTAACTGAGTGCCTTTAGCGGTTAAACGAATACCGCGGGAATGGCGTTCAAATAAAGTAAAACCTAATAACGCTTCCAAATGAATAACTTGTTGGCTCACGGCTCCCGTAGTGAGGTGCAAAAACCTAGCCGCGCCAGTAAAGCTGCTGTGTTCCGCGACTTGGCTAAACAGACACAAGCCACTTATTAAATTACTTCTCATCCTTGAGCCTATAGTTTTTCTAAACGCTGTATGTAATTTATATCGATTGTTAACAAAAGGTAAAGAAAAGAAACTAACCACTCAGATAAATGTGTGGAGTACATCAATGGAAGTCATCGTATTAGGCAGCGGCGTCATCGGCTTAACCTCTGCTTGGTATTTATCTCAAGCAGGCTATCAAGTTACCGTTATTGACCGTCAACCAAGCAGTGCAATGGAAACAAGTTTCGCCAATGCTGGGCAGATCTCGTATGGCTATTCTTCGCCTTGGGCTGCGCCAGGTGTTCCTGTTAAAGCCATAAAGTGGTTAATGGAAGAGCATGCTCCACTCAAAATCAAACCGACCCTCAATGCCGATATGATCAGTTGGGCAAGTAAGATGGTGGCCAACTGCACCCTGTCTCGCTACCAAGTCAACAAAGCTCGCATGCTTTCTATCGCTAACCACAGTCGTATGTGTCTGGAACAATTACGTCAAGAACATGCCATTGAATATCAAGGTCGCCAGTTCGGCACCTTGCAAGTATTTCGAACGCCTCAACAGCTGCAAGCCATTGAAAAGGATATGCAGCTTCTAGAGCAAAGCGGGACTCGGTTTGAGTTGATGGACGTAGAACGCTGCATTGAACAAGAACCTGGACTGGATCTTGTGAAAGATAAACTGGTTGGTGGCTTGCACCTGCCAGATGACGAAACAGGCGATTGCTATCAGTTTTGCCAACAACTAACTGAGCTCGCTAAGGCCCATGGCGTCAGGTTCGAGTTCGACACCGAAGTAAGCAATTGGGTTACAGTAGGCAAAAAGATCATAGGTGTCCAAACGAACCGAGGACAGTTTAAAGCGGACCAATATGTAGTTGCCTCTGGCAGCTATTCTACAGCGCTACTCAAGCAACTCGACATTGAGATTCCTGTCTATCCAGTAAAAGGCTATTCGCTCACCATCCCAATGGAAGATGAGCACTTCTCTCCTCGCTCTACTGTGATGGATGAAACCTATAAAGTCGCCATGACTCGGTTTGATGACAGAATTCGCGTAGCGGGCACCGCAGAATTAGCAGGGTTTGATGCCTCCCTTCCGCAAAAACGAAAAAATACCATCGAAATGGTCATCCGTGATCTTTTCCCTCGCTGCGGCGACTTTAGCCAAGCCGAGTTTTGGAGTGGCTTTAGACCAATGACGCCTGATGGCACTCCGATTATCGGCGCAACTAAATACGATAACCTTTTTACTAACACCGGACACGGCACTCTGGGTTGGACTATGGCTTGTGGTTCTGGTCAATTACTAGCGAGCATTATGGCTGGTGAAAAAGCGAAAGTGATGGATGACACAGAGCTTAACCTTTGCCGTTATGCATAAGGACATATCTGCATAAAAAACAAACAGGCCTTTACTCCACAAAATGCATAATATTTGGCATTTTTAACTCATCAAATATGCAGCACATTTTAATGACAATGTGCTGCATATTTAATCATCAGACAAATCTTCTACCTCAAAGGAGTAAATAAGCAACAAGAACTAAATTTTAACAATCACTCTCCATTCTGTGTTCACCATCACGCTACAAAGGATTTATAGCCAAAAAAGTTAACATTTGCATTACATAAAGGGTAATGTATTGTGTGAAAAACAACCACAAACACAACTAACAGGGAAAATACTCATGCAGTCATTAGTTGATTTTCTGAATGGAATTATTTGGAGCCCGGTACTGATCTATCTGTGCCTTGGCGCAGGTTTGTTCTATTCAATCATGACGCGTTTTGTACAAATTCGTCACTTCTTTGAGATGTGGCGTTTATTACTTTCAGGGAAGAGTTCAACAAAAGGGATATCGTCATTTCAGGCACTTGCCGTTTCACTATCTGGCCGTGTAGGTACAGGTAACATTGCTGGTGTTGCTGCCGCTATCGGTTTCGGTGGCCCAGGCGCCGTATTCTGGATGTGGGTCGTTGCCTTTTTTGGCGCGGCAACCGCATACGCAGAGTCGACACTTGCGCAAATCTATAAAGAAGAAGACGAAGGTGAATTCCGTGGTGGTCCTGCTTACTACATTGAAAAAGCAATGGGACAAAAATGGTACGCTTGGATCTTCGCTATCGCGACCATCTTTGCATGTGGTGTTCTACTTCCTGGCGTTCAATCGAACAGCATCGGTAACGCAGTAGAAGCAGCATTTGGCTCAGGTGACATGATTGAAACCGCTATTGGTACCTTCAGTTTTGCTAAAATTTTCACTGGTACGGTTGTCTGTGTCATTCTGGCCTTCATCATCTTCGGTGGCGTAAAACGTATTGCGAACTTTACCCAAATCGTTGTGCCATTTATGGCGCTGGCTTACATCATCACTGCATTTGTCATCATCCTTCTAAACATTGGTGAGGTTCCACGCATTTTCGGCATGATCATTGGTGACGCGTTCACACCAATGGCAGGTGTTGGTGCGGCAATCGGTTGGGGTGTAAAACGTGGCGTTTACTCCAATGAAGCAGGTCAAGGTACTGGTCCTCACGCAGCAGCTGCAGCGAGTGTTGATCACCCAGCTCAGCAAGGTCTTGTTCAATCTTTCTCTATTTACATCGATACACTACTTGTGTGTTCAGCAACCGCGTTTATGATTCTTATCACTGGCGCGTACAACGTAAATGGTGCAGTTGAAGGTACGTTCCTAATTCAAAACCTACCGGCTGATATTGGTGCGAATGGTCCTGTATTTACGCAAATGGCGATCGAAAGTGCACTACCTGGCGTGGGTAAACCATTCATCGCAATCGCACTTTTCTTCTTTGCGTTTACGACCATTCTAGCTTACTACTACATTGCAGAAACGAACATTGCTTACATTCGTCGTACATTCAAAGTAAATGGGCTGATGTTTATTCTGAAAGTCATCATTATTTCATCAGTGTTCTACGGAACCGTGAAAACCGCCAACTTAGCCTGGGCGATGGGTGATGTAGGTGTAGGTCTAATGGCATGGCTTAACATCGTCGGTATTTTGATCATCTTCTTTATGTCGAAACCTGCTCTCAAAGCATTGAACGATTACGAAGAACAACAAAAACGTGGTGTGACCGACTTTACATTCAACCCTGTAGCGCTAGGCATTAAAGGCGCAGATTACTGGGAAGATAAGTACAAGCGTAAAACGGGTAAGGCGCCAACGGCAGACAACAGTACGACAGAAACTGTTGAACAACCATCAACATAGCCTTAACGCATAAACAAGAAAAAGCAGTGGTCCGTTTAAGGGCATAAAAAAGGGGATTAACCATTGGTTAATCCCCTTTTCTGCATTATGTGTAAAGGATTAAGCAGCGACAGCTTCTACTTTACGAGCGATTTTTGCTTTACCTACAGGTAGAACTTCACGACCAAACTCGTTGTTTAGTACTTGCGCCATTGCGAAGTAAATTGCACTTGCGCCACAGAAGATACCTTCGAAGCCAGCGATAGCACCGATCACTTCGCTACCAGTGAAATCACGAGCAGCAAGCAAGAAGAACAGGATAGTTAGAGAACCAAATACCACTTGCTTCGCTGTTGGGTAGCATAGAGAACCAATGAACATGAAACCAGTGAAGATGCCCCAAAGCGCTAGGTACCAACCCATAAAGCTTGCTGGGCTTGCAGGAAGACCCATGTGAGGCATTACGATCAAGCCTACTAGTGTTAGCCAAAATAGACCGTAAGAAGTAAACGCAGTTGTGCCGAACGTGTCACCGCGTTTAAAGCACATGATGCCAACGATTACTTGGCTAAGGCCACCGTAAAAGATGCCCATCGCTAGAATCATAGAGTCAATTGGGAAAAATCCTGCATTATGAATATTGAGCAGAATAGTGGTCATACCGAAACCCATTAGACCTAGCGGTGCTGGGTTAGCCAGTTTTGTCGACATGTACAAATACCTTTTTTCAAAAATGTTGATAAAAAATGCGCGCGAATTTTAATGGGCCCCAGAACAAAAGAGAAAAACTGTTATTGAAAACTTAGATTCCATAAATAAGCAACCGCTCAAATAAAAAAAGACCCCGCTAAAAAGCAGAGTCTTTATAGATGGTTAGACTACTTTTCAATCAACTACAGGCAAGAGATCTCGTCCCAGAACCAGTTACTTTGCGTTGGGCTTTCCCACACTCCAGGGCCGTTTTTTGCAACAAAACATTTGTTTTGGTACGTCACTTTATCGCCGTTAGCGACTTGCGTTACGCCCGGCTCCCACTGAATAAAATTACCTGTCACTGGTGGTTCTGGCTCGGTTACTGGTGGCTCAGGTTCTGTGACGGGCGGCTCTGGCTCAGTCACCGGCGGTTCAGGTTCCGTTGTTGGCGGCTCTGTCGGAGTGCCTGAGACCAGCTTCCACGGGTCGCCTTGCGTGGGTTCATTACCTTGTGACCACCATTTCGCTTCATAAACCGCACCTTGGTAAGAGACTTGATCACCAGTGTTGTACACCTTGCCTGCATCCCAAGCCGCCACGCCACCTACAGGTGGATCGACCGGATCAACAGGGTCTAGTTTTTCAACCACACGAACTTCTGGCCACCCCGCATGAGATTGGTAGAAGTTAGTTACGCACTTCTCGTAATCACCCGCAACTAGCGCAGAGTAAGCCGTTTGGAAACCAACCAACTCACATTCAAACGAATGGCCTCCAGGGCGATCTGAGTAGTATTTCCAGTTACCATCCCAGTTGGTGTAAAGCACGTCTGTCGCACCATTTAGGTTCAGACTGCCGTAAGGCGTCTGCTGCCAACAAGTGTTTGTTTCATCAGCTTCAATTGGAATTTGATAATGGGCGGCAAGACCTTCCCAATAACGAATACGGTTAACAGGTTGACCTTTATCCTTGTTTTGCTCACCACACTCAATACCACCATTGATCACGTTGATGGTGGTACCAAAGCCGTAACCAATACCAGCATCAAGCTCACGCTGTGAAGGCACCCAAGTACGGTCAATCACATGTAGCATTGCAGGTTTCGGTGCTTGTGGAGTTAGGAAGAACCAGATAGCCGATGCTAAGTTCAACCATGAATCCGCAACCAAGCCTGGATTTTTTAGCAATACAGATGCATCACCATCAAACATCACTTCAGAGAACGCGCCATAGTTAAAATGGTAAGAAAGCTGTTTAGCACCACGTCCAAAGTAACCTTGTCCTGGTTCACATGGCCAACGCTTGTTTTGCCAGTCATTCTGACCACAACCTGTCGTGTAACCTTCTTGACCTTCTGACCAGCCCATTTCACGCACATGAACCAAAGCTTGCTGCCACTCTTCCAATCCAAGAGGGTTATCCGATACGTTATCAATCGAAATATGACCACCAGTTTCCTGCGCAAAGTGAGCAAAGGCTGTCACGATCGATTTTTTACAAATCGCATCCGAATCGCGCCCATCCGTGTACTCACCACAGAATGCAGGGAACTTACCAATTGCACGTAGGAAACGCGTGTAAGTGTATTCAGGTGCCGCCATTTGAGTCAGGAAGTCCCACTCACTTTCAGGGAACACACGCTCTACACGCTTCACGTTTTCTGGATTGGTTGCCGCTCCAGGAACAATCGCCTCCACCACTGAGTTCGGGCGCGTCTCTAATGCTTGTGACCAAATGGCATACATAGGGTCAGAGGTTTTGCTTTGCTCTACGGCTTGAACGTCACCACGAGCAATGACATAACCGTTTGGATTCTGCGGGTCGGGCTGGATATTCATACTCGCATTCGCTTGTGCAGCTAGGACACAACTCAATGCAAGAGGAAGATGTTTGAGTGCAAACATGTCTAGTCTCCGGGTTTCAACAATACAATATACAAGGAATAACTAGACATATAGTGGATCATATATACAAAACGCCGAGCTAAGTGCGTTGATTCTGCGAGACAAAATGAATAAATAAGTCCTCGCACACATTTTGTCACAAGAAAAATGTTACCTTGACTCAAAAGAAAAGCGGAGGCCCAATGAGCCTCCGCTTTGTGATGTTTCTCTCTTTATTGTTCTGCCGAAACCACCTCTAGCTTCGCGGTTGACTTTTGTTTAGACAGCACAAAATAAACCACACACTGAGAAATAATTGCGGCAAGCACAATCACTGGTGAGGCGTTGATTCCAGCTAAAAGAAAACACCCTAATGCGATCATTCCATTGAGTAATGCGTAAGGCAATTGTGTACGGAAGTGCTCATACTGTTCACACCCCGCCCCTGTTGACGACAAAATCGTAGTTTCAGAGATTGGCGAGCAGTGATCGCCAAACAGGCCACCAGATAACACTGCACCAATACAAACCAACAGTGGTGCATCAATCGCAACGGCAGTTGGGATCACTAATGGCATCATGATGGCGAACGTCCCCCAAGATGATCCCGTAGCGAATGAGATAACACCAGCAAGCAAAAAGGCAACTGCTGGCAATAACCAGTACGGGAAACCGGCTTGAGCTTGTTCAGCAATGTATGCAGCTGCACCTAATTCTTTCCCAACCGAGCTAAGTGCCCAAGCCAATACCAAAATCACGGCTACAGACATCATGTTCGACATCCCTTTTAGGTAAACCTGAATGCCATCAGAGAGTTTTCTTACGCCATAAAACGCCATCAGCGCAATCAAAGTAAAAGCTGCGAAGAAATATGCCGAAGAAAGTGCAGCCCTGAACGTTGAGCCTGCTACTTTTTGAAATGGAAAACCGTGTGGCACCAGAATGGTACATAGAACCACCAGCATAACGAGCAAAGGTGCCCATACAAAACTAGATTTTGCATTTTTATGCGTAAACACATTCATGGACTCCTGCACTTTCCCAAAGTCGGAGCCCTGCTCTGCTAGTTGTTCAGCGTTCGCCATCGGTCCGAAATCTAATTTGAAGAAAGAGACAATCGGCACAATCGCGATCGCAAGAAAGGCGTAAAACTGATACGGGATCGCACCAATGAAAGCATCCCAATCACTCATACTGACATTCAGGGCAGTAAACTCTTTTTGAATCAACCCCATGATGTAAACACCCCATCCGATAAAAGGGATCAAGATTGCCACCGGAGAGGAAGTCGAATCGATAATAAAAGCTAATTTTTGGCGTGATACTTTTAACTTATCAAATAAAGGGCGAAAAACAGGGCCAACAATCAGTGGTGTACCAAGGTCTGAGAAGAAAATAACAACACCACCGAACCATGCGGACAGTTGAGCTTGGCACTTACTCGCCACCCATTGAGTGACCTTTTTAGCAAACGCCACACCACCGCCAGATTTCTCCATCAAGGCAACAAAGCCACCAATAAAGACCAAGAGCAAAATGACACCCGCATTGTAGCTGTCAGTTAATTGCGGCAGTAGATAGCTTTTCATCAATGCACTAAACGAGTCTAGTGGCCCTTTTTCGACAAATGTCCCTTCGAGCATAGCGACACCATTCACCACACCGGCGAATAAACCAACAACGACATTTCTTGTGGTCAGCGCGAGGAAAAGAGTAATAAGAATGGGAATGAGAGAGGTAACGTCAGCCTGTTCCATAGCAATACCATTTATGATAATTAAACAATTAAAATGAATATATATTTAATTTAACCGCATGTATATATCTCTCACAAAAAAGTTGAGCCACCTCTTCACAAACTTGAAGTACAAAAAAACCAGCCCGAAGGCTGGTTTTTATAAACTCAACTGTCTAGAGGAAAATTATTCCCACTCGATAGTCGCTGGTGGCTTACCTGAAATGTCGTAAACAACACGAGAAATGCCATCAACTTCGTTGATAATACGGTTAGATACCTTACCTAGGAAGTCGTATGGTAGATGCGCCCAGTGTGCCGTCATAAAGTCGATGGTTTCTACTGCACGCAGTGATACAACCCAGTCGTATTTACGGCCATCGCCCATTACACCTACAGAGCGAACTGGTAGGAATACCGTGAACGCTTGAGATACTTTGTTGTATAGATCAGCAGCGTGAAGCTCTTCAATAAAGATAGCATCAGCACGGCGTAGCAAGTCACAGTACTCTTTCTTGATTTCACCAAGAACACGAACACCTAGACCAGGACCCGGGAATGGGTGGCGGTAAAGCATGTTGTAAGGCAGGCCTAATTCTAGACCAATCTTACGAACTTCATCTTTGAACAGCTCACGTAGTGGCTCAACAAGACCCATTTCCATGTCATCTGGAAGACCGCCCACGTTGTGGTGCGATTTGATCACGTGCGCTTTACCAGTCTTAGATGCAGCTGACTCGATTACATCAGGGTAAATCGTACCTTGAGCTAGCCATTTCGCGTTTTTCAGCTTCTTAGACTCTTCATCGAATACATCTACGAATACGTGACCGATAGTCTTACGCTTCTCTTCTGGGTCAGACTTGCCTTTCAGTGCTTCAAGGAAACGATCTTCTGCATCAACTTTGATGATGTTTAGGCCGAACTTATCGCCAAACATATCCATCACTTGTTGGCCTTCGTTTAAACGAAGTAGACCGTTATCGACAAATACACACGTTAGCTTGTCGCCAATTGCGCGGTGCACCAGCATCGCAACAACAGATGAATCCACACCACCAGATAAGCCTAGGATAACTTCGTCGTCACCCACTTGCTCTTTAATGCGAGCAACCGCGTCTTCGATGATAGATTCCGATGTCCATAGACGCTCACAGCCACATACGCCAAGAACAAAGTTCTCAAGCATTTGTAGGCCACCTTTTGTGTGTGTCACTTCTGGGTGGAACTGAACGCCGTAGTATTTCTTCTCTTCGTTCGCCATCGCAGCATAAGGACAAGTGTCTGTCTCACCAACTTTTACGAAATCGGCTGGAATTTCTACTACTTTGTCGCCGTGGCTCATCCAAACGTCTTGAGTTGCTTCAAGATCTTTAAATAAAGCACATTCACCAGAAACTTTAACCTGAGCGTAGCCAAACTCACGTTCGTTAGAGCCCGCTACTTTGCCTCCTAGCTGTTCCGCCATGGTTTGCATGCCGTAACATACGCCAAGCAAAGGAACACCAGAATCAAACACATATTTAGGCGCGCGTGGAGAGTTCTCTTCCGTTACGCTTTCTGGACCGCCAGATAGGATAATGCCATCTGGGTTGAATTCGCGAATATCCGCTTCTTCTACATCCCAGCTCCATAGTTCACAGTAAACGCCGATTTCACGTACGCGGCGTGCTACTAATTGAGTGTACTGAGAACCGAAGTCCAAGATCAGAATACGTTGGTCATGGATATTTTTAGTCATTTTGAGCAGTCTTTTTAAGGCTAAGTGATTAAAACCGAGGCGAGTGTACTCGCCTCTTCTTAATGCTTCAAGGAAAAAGCAAACGTTTCCGTTGGATAATTAGTTCCCTAGACGGTAGTTCGGCGCTTCCTTAGTAATTTGAACATCGTGTACATGAGACTCTTGCATACCTGCACCAGAGATACGTACAAATTCAGCTTTCGTACGCATATCTTCGATAGTTGCAGAACCAGTTAGACCCATGCTTGAACGTAGACCACCCATTTGTTGGTGTACGATCTCTTTTAGGCGGCCTTTGTATGCGATACGACCTTCGATACCTTCTGGTACTAGCTTATCCGCTGCGTTGTCAGACTGGAAGTAACGGTCAGAAGAACCTTGAGACATTGCACCAAGAGAACCCATGCCACGGTAAGACTTGTAAGAACGGCCGTTGTATAGAATCACTTCACCCGGCGCTTCTTCAGTACCTGCAAACATAGAACCAACCATCACACATGATGCGCCCGCTACGATTGCTTTACAGATATCACCAGAGAAACGGATACCACCGTCAGCGATAACCGGAATACCATAATCATTAGCCACTTCTGCAGCATCTGCGATTGCAGTGATTTGTGGAACCCCCACACCCGTTACAATACGAGTTGTACAGATAGAACCAGGGCCGATACCAACTTTCACTGCGCTTACGCCAGCTTCGATTAGTGCTTTAGCACCAGCACCAGTTGCTACGTTACCACCGATGATGTCTAGATCTGGGTAAGCTGCACGTGTTTCACGAATGCGGCTTAGAACACCTTCAGAATGACCGTGTGAAGAGTCGATAAGTAGAACGTCAACGCCAGCTTCAACTAGTGCAGCAACTCGCTCTTCGTTACCAGCACCAGCACCAACTGCTGCGCCAACACGCAGGCGACCACGCTCATCTTTACATGCGTTTGGTTTACGTTCTGCTTTGTGGAAGTCTTTCGCAGTAATCATACCGGTTAGTTGGAACTCATCATTCACAACCAATACTTTCTCTACGCGAGCTTCGTGCATTTTCTCTTGCACTTCTTCTCGTGTTGCACCTTCTTTAACTGCTGCCAACTTCTCTTTTGGCGTCATTACTGAAGATACTTTCTTAGAAAGGTCCGTCACAAAACGAACGTCACGACCAGTGATAATACCAACAAGCTCATTGCTCTCAGTGACCACAGGGAAACCTGCAAAACCATGCTTTTCAGTGAGTGCAACAACATCAGCGATGGTCGCGTCAGGGTTTACTGTAACCGCGTCAGTCACCATACCAGCTTCGAACTTCTTAACTTTACGAACTTCGGCTGCCTGCTGCTCAATAGACATGTTCTTGTGGATAAAGCCAATGCCACCCTCTTGCGCTAGCGCGATCGCTAGACGAGCTTCAGTAACAGTGTCCATAGACGCTGAAATCATTGGGATGTTTAGGGTGATGTTCTTAGTTAGCTGAGTGCGAAGATCAGCTGTGTTTGGGAGAACGGTGGAGTGTGCTGGCACAAGTAGTACGTCATCGAATGTCAGCGCTTCTTTGGCAATTCTTAGCATTTGCAATATCTCACAATTAGAGGAGTAAAAAGAACAATCCAATCTCATCGTTTCGCATAATGAGGGTAACCTGTGTTAGCAACAAGCTACATTTGGATTAGATATTGCGGAGGGATTATACGGTTAACGCAATCGCTTGACCACAAATTTTTTAATTTTTTTCTTGCAATTACCCCCTTGCTATGTATTATATTGCCGCTAATTTCCATACTCACGTCTAAGAGATTAGCTGTGCTCTCCAAGACCAATCAAAACATCTTTACTGTTTCTCGTCTCAACGCAGAAGTTCGTTTACTCCTTGAAAACGAAATGGGGATCGTTTGGCTCGTTGGAGAGATATCCAACTTTTCAGCTCCTGTCTCTGGTCACTGGTACCTCACTCTTAAAGACTCTCGCGCTCAAGTTAAATGTGCCATGTTTCGTGGTAACAATCGCCGCGTTACTTTCAAGCCCGCTAACGGTAATCAAGTCCTAGTAAAAGCTCGTCTTTCTCTTTATGAGCCTCGCGGTGACTACCAATTGATCATCGAAAGCATGCAGCCGGAAGGTGATGGCCGTCTTCAGCAAGAGTTTGAAGAGCTGAAAATGAAGCTTGCCGCAGAAGGGTTGTTCGCTCAAACCAATAAGCAACCTTTGCCTGAACACCCAAAACGTGTTGGTGTTATCACCTCGAAAACTGGTGCCGCGCTTTACGATATCTTAGACGTATTGAAACGTCGTGATCCTTCCCTACCCGTTGTGATTTATCCGACAGTGGTACAAGGTGAAGACGCAGCCATTCAAATCGCACAAGCCATTGGTCGCGCTAACAGCCGTGATGAATGTGATGTGCTAATTGTGGGCCGAGGTGGTGGTTCATTAGAAGACTTATGGTGCTTTAACAACGAGATATTAGCTCGCACGATTGCAGCAAGCCAAATTCCTATTATTAGCGCCGTTGGACATGAAGTTGACGTGACAATAGCTGATTTTGTCGCCGACGTACGCGCGCCTACTCCATCAGCAGCCGCTGAGCTAGTAAGCCGTGATAACAGCCACAAAGATCAAGCTTTAGTTACTCGCCAGCATAAGTTAGCGAGCGCGATGCGTTACTACCTAGCACAACAAAAGCAGCAATCTGCTCAATTAGTGCACCGTCTAGAGAGACAGCACCCAAGCTATCGCTTGCAACGTCAGACGCAACAGTTAGATGAGTTGGACATGCGCTTACAGCGAGCGATGAGTCGTTTTATTGCCTTGCGTCAACAGCGAATCGAGCGTCAACATTATCGGCTGCAATTAAATTCTCCTGTAACACGCCTTGCCGAGCAGAAGTCGAAGCTAGAACGTGTTGAGCAAAAGCTCATGGATGCAATGGATCGCAAGTTACTGACTATGCGCCATCAACTCGCGATTGCTGCAGAGAAGTTAGACACCGTCAGCCCGCTAGCGACATTGAAACGAGGTTACTCAATTACTCAAACTGAGCAAGGTAAAGTGATTACTCAATCTTCAGATGTAAAATCGGGAGATGTATTGATTACTCGATTAGCCGAAGGCGACGTTCTTTCTACCGTTAACTGAATACAAACTCTGGTTAAGTGACTTTCTGGAACTCAAATCGGACACGTGATTTTGATTTGAGTTCATTACACACATTACAAAAGTAACTCGCAGCACCGCATGCTTGCAGCTTCTCCAGCTCCGCCTCACAATCAGGGCAAAAACCTACTTTTTTAAAATCCGATTCACACTGTGCACAATGGTATTGTCCTGTCCATTCCAGTTCGACATTGCAAGTCGGGCAAATGTTCTGCTGCATATCCCGTTCCTCTCTCTAAACTAAGCAATTTCGAGTAACGCATGCTACTCAAAATAACGAACAAGTATGTTGATCTTCATCACCGCCCTAACAAGTTTCACGAGGCGCTAATCATACTTGATACGTAGGATCTTATACTGATCGTCTGATATTTACTCCTTGATCAGCGATCACCCCTTAAAAGAATATTTATATAACCACACACCGAAAGCATAAGTTACATATTCTGCATTCCAATTTAATACAGAATAAAAATCCTTAAGTTAATTTAATTAAACAAAAAATTAGAATTTAATAAAAAGATCTCATTCAGAAAGCCGCGTTTACATTGGTGTGCATTTCGATAGTTTGAGCGTCGAGCTCAACGAGTTTAACTTGGATAAAAGCAAACTCATTTAAATGGCTCGCATGCGTTCCACCACAAGGGATTACCGCTAATTGACCTTCCCCTAAATCGCATTTCCAATAGCGAGAGTCAGTTAATCTATCGCCGTGGCATTCCATGGTGATCATCGCATCTCTTTGAAGCCATTCAACCAGTTGGCCATTCACTTTTTCTGCAATCGCCTGGAGGTCATTCAGCATATCTGCACTGTTTAATCCTCTTTTACGGAGTGTTTTGCCTAAACGGTACGTATCGAGGCACTTGTCTGGAGTGACATAACTCGTAACTTGCGCATAGCTATTAAAGTCATAATAACCATGCGGGTCTTTGCGGTCTGCGTCTTTTCGCCAATAGTCTTCCGCTAGTACTTTATTCAACGCCAAATACGCTAAGTGTCCTGCAGTGTGGCCTCGGCTCAAAGCATTTTGATAGTCTTTATCTACCGCTAATATTACCAAGTCATTAATTGCAAGTGATTCCGTACGTGATAAAACATGCACGACGACAAACACCCAACCTTCAGCATCACGCTTTACAGGGATGTCACTACCCACATACAAAGCACCACTCTCCTGCTCCACTGCTCCAACTTGGCAATCTACTACGTCATGCTCAGCCCCATTCACCTTCAACGTTCCTTTGTCTGCAGGGTGATCCGGCCATATGTGACTAACGGGATGGAACGGCGTGACATCTGTAATAACGTAAGTCACTTCTTCCGTAGATTGAACGAGCTGTATTTGTGCTTCTAATTGCCATGTTTGATGACAAAAACGAGTCTTTGTTGCTGTGATAGTCATTTTTACGATTACTTTTGATAAAAAAATACCCAAGTAGAAACTTGGGTATTCGAATTTCATTATTTATTGCGGTTTTTCACCATCGACATCATACGTTTGCGTTTACGCTCTTGTGATAGCGTAAGCTTATTCGTACGGTTCTCGTATGGGTTATCACTGTTGTGGAAGTTAATGCGAATCGGTGTTCCCATAATTTCCAGAGACTTACGGAAGTAGTTCATCAGATAACGTTTATACGAATCTGGCAATTCACGAACCATGTTACCGTGGATAACAACGATCGGTGGGTTGTAACCACCTGCGTGTGCGTATTTGAGTTTGATACGACGACCACGAACCATTGGCGGCTGGTGATCATCCACTGCCATCTTCATGATACGCGTCAGTACTGACGTACCCACACGCGTTGTCGCCGAGTTATATGCTTCTTGGATAGATTCAAACAAGTGACCAACGCCAGTACCGTGCAGCGCAGAGATAAAGTGGATACGCGCGAAATCGACGAATCCTAGACGGCGGTCCAGTTCTTTCTTCACGCTTTCTTTCACGTCACTGTCTAGGCCATCCCACTTGTTAACGGCGATGACAATTGAGCGGCCAGCATTCAGTGCAAAACCAAGCAAGCTTAGGTCTTGGTCTGAAATATTTTCACGTGCATCAATCACCAGTAGAACGACGTTTGCATCTTCTACCGCTTTCAGCGTCTTAACAACAGAGAACTTTTCAACCGTTTCATTGATACGACCACGACGGCGAACACCTGCGGTATCAATTAGTACGTATTCGCGTCCATCACGTTCCATCGGGATGTAGATAGAATCACGCGTTGTACCAGGCATATCGTATACAACTACACGTTCTTCACCCAGAATACGGTTAGTCAGTGTCGATTTACCTACGTTAGGACGACCGATGATCGCCAACTTAATCGGCTGCTCTTGAAGGCGCTTGAATTCAGCTTCTGCGTCTTCTTCAGTGTAATCTTCAACAAGAGGCTCTTCGTCTTCGAATCCAGTCAGGTCTTCAATCTCACCTTCTTCAGATTCACTTGTTAATAGATCATCAAAGAATGGAGATAAAGCACGCTCAAGCAAAGCGGTCACACCACGGCCATGAGCGGCGGCAATCTGATACATATCATCCACGCCGAGCTGCCAAAAATCAGCACACGCCGCATCGGCATCAATACCATCGATTTTGTTTACCACCAGCATCGCTGGCTTTTCAATTTTACGCAGATGCGCAGCAATTGCTGCATCTGAAGGTGTCAGACCAGCACGACCGTCAACAAGGAACAATACAACATCAGCCTCATCAATCGCGGCTAATGACTGTTCTGCCATCTTTGTTTCCACGCCTTCTTCTGTGCCATCAATACCGCCGGTATCAATCACAATGAATTCGTGCTCTTCACCAAGTCTCGCCTGGCCATACTTACGGTCTCGCGTTAGGCCTGGAAAGTCCGCAACCAACGCGTCACGAGTGCGAGTCAATCGGTTAAATAGTGTAGATTTACCTACGTTCGGACGCCCTACTAGAGCTACAACAGGTACCATAACAACCTCTACAATAATCTTTCTTCTGTAGTTATAGGTAACGACTTGCTCGATGCCAAATCAAACCAGCTTTTTACCTATAACCACGTCAGGGTTAATAAATTCAAACAACAAAACGGCTCCTAGCTGTCACCAGCCAGGAGCCGAATGTGAATTATATCACGATATTATTCGTTAATGGTTAGTTTCTTTACATCGCCGTTGCGAGTTGTAATCACATAACCATCCGACAATAACGTCGGGCCAACGGCCAAGCCGCTATCATCGATAAACTGCTGCGCAACAAATTCGCCCGTTGAACGATCCATCCAGTGAAGGTAACCAAGCGTGTCACCGACAACGAGATAATTGCCGACAATAACTGGCGCTGTAAGTTGTCGGTGCTCAAGCAAGCTGTTTTCCCACAACTCAGTCCCACTTCGTGAATCAACGGCAACAACATGATCTTTTTCCGTTATCACAAAGATGCGGCTACCATCTGTAGAAATGTCTGTTGCAGATGAGTAATTACGCTTCCAAATCGGGTTCGCTGAACGCAAATCAATGGCGATAAGTTGACCATTGTATCCAATGGTGAAAAGAGTACCGCCTAGCACAATTGGCGATGAATCAACATCAACCAAACGATCAATTTCTGTCGCGCCTTTTGGCGTACCAACAGGCTGTTGCCAAATCAGCTGACCACGCTCAACGATAGCAGCTGCGAGTCGGCCATTTGCCGTTCCCCAAAATACACCGCCGCCAATTGCAGTCGGAGTACTGTCACCACGTAAAGTTAGGTTCGGCACTTCTGTACTCAATGCCCAGCGTTGCTCACCTGTACTCTCATTAAGTGCAATCAACATGCCTCGGCTAGTATTGATGATAATAAGGCCTGAATCTGCAACTGGCTTCGCCAGTACCTCACCACCAACTTTTACACGCCAAACAATCTCACCTGTTTCTTGGTCAAGAGAGATGACTTCACCATTCTCAGAGCCAATGTAAAGGTTTCCGTATGCTGCAGTGATACCACCAGAGAGACGAGCAATGACATCTTCTTCTAGGTCCGTTTGCCAACGTTGTTTACCGTTTTCAGGATCCAGCGCTTTTACTAAGCCATCGCGACTTGCCACGAACAATGTATCATTCGCAAATACAGGGGATAGCTTTGAAAAGTAATGACCAACACCATCGCCAACCGATGTGCTCCACTCACTACTGGTTGTAAACTCACTGTCTACCTGAGGTAGTGGCGCCATTACAATAGTATCTTTCTCACCAGCACAACCGGCAAGAATTCCCATTGTTAACGCCCCTAACAAGGCTTTGTTAAAGACTCTTTTCATCCAATGCGGTCCTTATTTCGCCAGATCGTCCAATTTCATTTGTAGTGTCGGGCTTGCGTCTGCCGCTTGCTGAGCTTCAGTATACGCAGCGTATGCGGCATCTTTGTCACCTTCTCGAATCGCAATATCGCCACGAAGTTCAGCAATACGACCTGTCCATGCTGCATCAGTGACGTTACTTAGCTCTGCCGTTGCAGCGTCAAAGTTACCCATTTCCGTTTCAATGCGCGCAATACGGTAACTAATCAATGGTAACAGCGCAGCATCTTGAGTGTTGCTTTGCGCCCACTTCAATTGCTCTAATGCAGCAGAAAGATCTTGAGCTTCAACTTGCGCTTTAGCAAGTTGAAGCGCAGCCAATACTGAATATTCTTTTACTTCATTTGACTCAATGAAAGCTTTCACGTCAGCTTGAGCATCAGTACCTTTATCTTGCAAAGCATTCATTGCTGTCGTGTAGCTTTGAGAAGCTGCTTCACTCGCCTGAATCACAGAATCCTGGTAGTAACGCCAGCCAAATAGACCACCTAAGCCAACAACCGCACCGATGATGACGGCTTTGCCGTTTTCCTTCCACCAGTCTTTAATGGCTTCAACTTGTTGTTCTTCAGTATCGTAAAGTTCCACTTCCTGTCCTCTTAAAACATGTAAATGGCAGCTTAGCTGCCATTGTTCCTATTTCGTTTAAAGGCTCCACATTTGGGAGCCTTAGCTTACGAACTAGGATGTAATTTTGTTAGATTACTAAAAGACTTAAATCAGTGCTGCGATCTTTTCTGCAACTTCTGCTTGGTTGTAAGTCTCTTGCTCACCACCAGCCAAGTCTTTCAGTACTACGGTATTATCCGCAACTTCGTTTTCACCCAGAACTAATGCTACAACAGCACCAACTTTGTCTGCGCGTTTAAACTGTTTCTTGAAGTTACCGCCACCGAAGTGATTCATCACACGAACGCCAGGGATAGACTCACGAAGCTGCTCTGCTAGCTTCATTCCTGCCATCATGGTGCCTTCGCCTGCTGTTACTACGTAAACATCCACACTGCGACGAACGTCTGTTAGTTCTAGTGTTTCTAGCATCAGAACAAGACGCTCTAGGCCCATTGCAAAGCCAACTGCTGGTGTTGGTTTACCACCTAATTGCTCTACAAGACCATCGTAACGTCCACCGCCACAAACGGTGCCTTGAGCACCTAGGCTTTCAGTGATCCATTCAAATACCGTGCGGTTGTAGTAATCCAGACCACGAACTAGACGTTCGTTAACTGTGTATTCGATACCTGCGGCGTCTAAAAGTTCACATAGACCTGCGAAGTGTGCTTTAGATTCTTCACCTAAGTAATCTGAAAGGCGAGGTGCATCACCTAAAATAGCTTGAACGTCAGGGTTCTTCGTATCCAGAACACGCAGTGGGTTCGTGTGCATGCGACGCTTACAATCTTCGTCTAGCACATCAATATGTTGCTCAAGGAACGCAACCAGTGCAGTACGGTAGTCTGCGCGGTCTTCTTGAGAACCGATAGAGTTCAGCTCAAGACGAACATGTTCATTGATACCTAGCTCACGCCATAGACGCGCCGTCATCATGATAAGCTCTGCATCAACATCTGGACCATTTAGACCAAACACCTCAACACCACACTGGTGGAATTGACGGTAACGACCTTTCTGCGGACGTTCATGGCGGAACATAGGCCCCATGTACCACAGACGCTGTTCGTCACGGTTGATCAGGCTGTTTTGAATACATGAACGTACACAACCCGCCGTACCTTCAGGGCGAAGTGTTAGGCTGTCTCCGTTACGATCATCAAAGGTGTACATTTCTTTTGAAACGACGTCTGTCTCTTCACCAACAGCGCGGCTGAATAGGTTTGTTTCTTCAACGATTGGCATGCGCACTTCGTTATAACCGTATGCGCTAATTACATTTTTCACTGTGTTTTCTAGTTTTTGCCACAGTGGAGACTGAGTTGGGAGGCAATCGTTCATGCCTCGAATTGCTTGAATTGTTTTTGCCACAATACTTACCGTAATTCTCGTTGAGATTAATCTTGTACTTTAACTTCGATGCGGTTTTCGCCATTCATCATGGCTGCTTTCGCACGGATCTTAGCTTCTAGCTGATTCACAAGGTCATCGTTATCAAAGCGTTCTTTCTGGCGTTTACCATCTTCGTAGAATGCGCTCTTCTTGTTACTACCTGCTAGACCTAAGTGAGAAACTTCTGCTTCACCAGGGCCGTTTACCACACAACCGATGATAGACACATCCATTGGCGTGATGATGTCTTCTAAACGCTGCTCAAGTGCGTTCACCGTGCCAATTACATCAAATTCTTGGCGCGAGCAACTTGGGCAAGCAATAAAGTTGATGCCTCGAGAGCGAATGCGCAGAGATTTAAGAATGTCGAAACCGACTTTGATTTCTTCAACTGGATCGGCAGCCAAAGAGATACGCAGCGTATCGCCGATCCCTTCAGATAACAGCATACCTAAGCCAACAGATGACTTAACAGCACCAGCACGAGCACCACCCGCTTCTGTAATACCCAAGTGAAGAGGCTGATCGATTTTCTTCGCTAGCAGACGGTATGAATCCACCGCAAGGAAGACGTCTGAAGCTTTCACGCTAACTTTAAATTGGTCAAAGTTAAGACGATCGAGATGATCTACGTGACGCATCGCCGATTCAACTAAAGCTTCTGGCGTTGGTTCGCCGTATTTCATCTGTAAATCTTTTTCCAAAGATCCACCGTTGACACCAATACGGATTGGGATGTTTTTATCGCGAGCACAGTCAACAACAGCGCGAATGCGCTCTTCATTGCCAATGTTACCTGGGTTGATGCGTAAACAGTCAACACCGTACTCCGCCACTTTCAGCGCGATACGATAGTCGAAATGAATATCAGCCACTAATGGTACAGAAACTTGCTGTTTAATCAGTTTGAAAGCTTCTGCTGCGTCCATAGTAGGTACAGAAACTCGAACGATATCTGCACCGACTTTTTCTAGTGCTCGGATTTGAGCGACTGTCGCTTCTACGTCAGTCGTGCGAGTGTTAGTCATTGACTGTACGGCAATTGGCGCACCATCACCAATTGGCACATCACCCACATAAATACGCGTCGATTTACGACGAATAATTGGAGATTCGTGTTGCATAATTTTTTATAACGGTAGAGTGAATCTAGCTACTTTGCCTGAAGTATACCCAGAAAGGTCGACAGGTTCACTTGCAAATGTCATTGTAACCCCTTCCGGTGCGCCTAATATCACTTTAAACGGCGCTTTTCCGGTAAGGTCTACATCTTGTCCTGGTTTATGAGTACCACTTACCAGCGTTTTACCATTGGTGTCTTTTACTTGAATCCAACAGTCCGCTTTAAACTTCATAGTAAGAAGTGTCATGCCTTCAGGTACGACTGGCGCAGGCTGTTCCTCTTCCGCAGTTTCAATCACGGCAACAGGTTCTTCAGAATCTACGCTTGTTGTATTTTCAGTTTCAGCAAGCAGAGGATCGCTACCCTGCTCGACTGGTACTTCACTCGTTTCAACGACATCATTACTTGTTGAAACAACGTCTTCAGGAGTACTTGCGATTAACTCCTCAGCCGTCATTAAATCGATATCAGCTAACTCTTGCGCTGTGGGCTTCGGCGCTTCAACACTTGAATCCGTAACTTCCTTCGTTAGGCTATTCTCTTGCTGGTTTTGCCACCACCAAGCTGCAGAAATACCAATAATGACCAACCCGATAACCCAAGTCAGGAGCATGATACGGCTATTGTGCTTCTCATCTTTTGTTTTGCGAGAGAAGCTCTGCATTTCAATTTCTTGCTCTTGTGGCTGTACATCTGCTGTCTGCTCTAACGCAGTCAAAACCATCTTCTCATCAAGGCCTACGAACTTCGCGTAAGAACGCAAGTAACCACGCGTAAATGTCGCAACTTGTTGAGACTCAAATCTGTTATTTTCAATATCTTCAATAACAGAAACGCGAAGCCTCAGGCGATCAGCAACTTGCTTTTGACTCATCCCAAGAGATTCGCGTTTGTTTTTCAGTAATGTGCCAGCTTCAATAGAAAGTGGCACTTCATTCGTATTTTCGTGTTCTGTCATAATGGTGGTATTTAATCTGTTTTAGTGGCTAACGTGGTTATGTATTTTCGTTATTGTTCTTAAGCCTCTTTAAAAGATAGCTAGCCTAAACGCGTTAACCAAAATAATAATTTTAAGAAACTCTCAGCGATTTGAGTGTGAATACCCGTTTTGCAAAAATCAGCAAAGCGTATGTGAGAAAATGCTGAGAATTATCGGTGTCATCGTTAATGTCACATATCATGATAAGCGAATGTGTAACGAAGACAAAAACTCTTTACACTCAAACTAACAGATAGCTCAAGCTTTTGTCCAAACTTTGACAAAGGAATTCGAAATTATACCCAAATAACCTCGAGTTGGAGAGTTGTCGTCATAAATCTTGGCAGAAATGCCCTTATCGCTAAACAAAATAGCCAGAGCAAATGGCTCTGGCTATTTTTGAGTTCCGGTCGTTTATACCGCTTTTACTTCAATGGTATCAGCACCGCGCGACGCTTTTAACATTGCAGTACGTTTAGTTCGGTCAATCACATCACCGACTAACTGACCACACGCTGCATCAATGTCATCGCCACGAGTCTTACGAACCGTTACTGTATGCTCATATTGCATCAATGTTTTTTGGAAGCGATCGATACGTGAGTTACTTGGTTTCTTGTAAGGTGAACCTGGATACGGGTTAAACGGAATCAAGTTAATCTTACATGGTGTGTCTTTCATCAGCTCAGCCAGTTCACGAGCATGGTCCATGTCATCATTCACATGATCAAGAAGTACGTACTCAACCGTTACCTTACCGCGGTTTGCATTCGATGAAGCGATGTAACGACGAACTGATGCTAGGAAATCTTGAATATCCCAACGATCGTTAATTGGCATGATTTCACTACGCAGCTTATCGTTTGGCGCATGAAGGGAAATTGCCAACGCGACATCGATTTTGCCTGTCATCTGATCAAGACCAGAAACCACACCTGATGTAGATACAGTCACACGACGTTTTGACAAACCAAAGCCAAGATCGTCCAGCATTAGTTCTAATGCCGGGATCAAGTTCTTCATGTTTAGAAGCGGTTCACCCATCCCCATCATCACGACGTTAGTAATTGGGCGGCGACCTGTTTCTTTCTCAAGACCAATTTCACGTGCAGCACGCCACACCTGACCGATGATCTCTGAAACTTTCAAGTTACGGTTAAAGCCTTGCTGTGCGGTTGAGCAGAACTTACATTCCAACGCACAACCTACTTGAGAAGACACACAAAGCGTTGCACGGTCATCTTCTGGAATGTAAACCGTCTCCACATCCTGATCACCAACGTTCATCGCCCACTTGATTGTACCATCAGAAGAGTGCTGAGCTTCTGCGACTGTTGGTGCCTTGATTTCGCACTTGTGTAAAAGCTTTTCGCGCAGCTTCTTGTTAATGTTTGTCATTTTTTCGAAGTCATCTACACCGAAATGGTAGATCCACTTCATAACCTGATCGGCACGAAACGCTTTCTCGCCGAGTTCTTCTGCGAAAAACTGACGCATGCCTTTGCGATCAAAGTCGAGTAGATTGATTTTTTCAGTGGTCATGTTGCCTCTCAATGACTGAAACAAGAATAAGGGCGCGAATTGTACAGCCTTTATGCAGCTACAACAAGGGGTGTAAAACCCTGAGTTTGCTAAGGCATTAAAATCAAAATGATTAAATTTTAAGCACCCCTTGCGCTATAAGTGGCTATTACACTATCAAAAGTAAAAGCGTAGAGATCGTAAAGGGAAAAGACTAAAAATAACTCACGTTACTGGGCTTTAAAGCCCATTATATAGTCAGACTAGTTAGCGTGTAAGAGATCACTTATGCAGTCAACATTGCCACTCAACTTAGGTATATGAAATGAAAAAGCCTCGGAAAGTTCCGAGGCTTTTCTGTATCAGAGCATCACTAACAAGTGAAGTATCACGCCTAATTAGCGAGAGAAAACCTCTGACTCAGGGAAGAAAAACTCAATTTCACGCGCTGCAGATTCAGGGCTATCGGAACCATGAACTGAATTGTGACGCATGCTAAGTGCGTAATCGGCACGAAGCGTACCGCATGCCGCTTCCTCTGGGTTAGTTTTACCCATCAGTTCACGGTAACGTGCAATCGCATTTTCACCTTCCAGTACCTGAACCATAATAGGACCAGATGTCATGAACTCTTTTAGTGGAGGGAAAAACTCTTTGCCTTCATGCTCTGCATAAAAACCGCTTGCCTGATCTTCAGTCAGGTGAACCATTTTAGCAGCGACAATACGTAGACCAGCCTTTTCAATACGGTTATAGATTTCACCAATTAGGTTTCGCTCTACCGCATCCGGCTTAATGATTGAAAATGTTCTTTCTAGAGCCATAAAATTTCCTTTCTGTACTTGTAATAATAGTTGTGTTTTTAAAGTGACTTACTGGGTAAGAGCAGCACTCAAACAAGGAGTGCCGCAATCAATCTTATTTACCAGCTTGCTCATTGAGGAAACGAGCAAGTGTACGAACGCCCATACCCGTAGCTCCCGCAGCCCATTTATCAGACGCGGCTTTACGGTATGTACCCGCACAGTCGAAGTGCAACCAGCCTTTTTTGTAGTCTTCTACGAAGTAAGACAAGAATGCTGCTGCTGTGCTTGCACCAGGAGAGTAGTCACCAGAACTGATATTCGATAAGTCAGCAAAGTTTGACGGCAGCATTCCACGGTGGAAGTCAGCAAGTGGTAGCGGCCATAAACCTTCTTTTTCTTGGTTTGCCGCAGTGAGCGCTTGATGCGATAACTCGTCATCGAAACTCATTAATGCGTGATAATCATTACCCAACGCATTCTTCGCCGCACCTGTTAGTGTTGCACAATCAATGATTAACTCAGGCTTTTGCTCACTGGCGTAGATAAGACCATCAGCAAGCACTAAACGACCTTCTGCATCGGTGTTCATGATTTCAACGGTTTTACCGTTTTTGTAGGTGATGATGTCGCCAAGCTTGAGTGCGCGACCAGAAACCATGTTCTCTGCACAACAAAGGATCAGTTTTACACGCTTGTTCAAACCACGAAGAATCGCCAGTGCAAGACCACCGGTGATGGTGCCTGAGCCACCCATGTCTGCTTTCATTGCGCTCATGAAGTTAGAAGGCTTCAAGCTGTAACCACCCGAATCAAAGGTGATACCTTTACCGACAAGACACGCGAATATTGGTGCGTTCTCGTCACCTGTCGGGTTGTAGTCTAGCTGGAGCATCGCAGAAGTACGCTCCGAACCACGGCCTACGGCGTAAATACCTTCCCAACCTTCTGCCAACAAGTCTTTGTCTTTGACGATACGAGCTGTCACTGTGCCTTTAGGCGCAACAGATTTGATGAATTCAGCGGCCATTGTCGCTAGCTGACGAGGGGCAACTTCTTCTGCGGTTTTATTGATGATATCGCGGGTAAAATCAGTCGCGGTAATACGCGCTTGAAGCTCTGCTTGATCTTCTTCAGACAATGCAGACCACTCAACTGAGCCATGTTTTTTGGGGTTACGGTAACCTTGGTGGAAAGCCCAAACGCTCTCTAAATCCCAGTTATCACCGGAAAGAAAAATAGAACGAATTCCTTGGCCATCTAGCTGACGAGCTGCACGTTGAATTGCACCAAGATCGTGACCTTCACCTAAATGAATGGTTGCGCCGTTTTCAGCGAATGAAAGCAGTGCTTTTTCACCCCAATGTGGTGCTGCCGACTCTTGACTTAAAAATACAGACATCTGTGTAGACATGGTTTCTCCTTGTCTTATAGCAGCGTTGCCTACGCTGCTTCTTTTTAATAACTCACGGATGTTAGCATTATGTAGGGCAAAAATGTCAATTGGATAAAAAAACGGACCTAAAGGTCCGCTTTTTTTAGTAAGAATTGTTAACTAGGCTGTGTTTTACAGACTTAGTCTGCTTCATCCATCCAGCACATGATAACGGCTTCCAGAATCTTTTCGTTACAATGGTTTGGGTCATCTTCAAACTCATCTAACTCCATGATCCATTGATGAAGATCGGTAAAACGCACCGTTTGCGGATCAACATCTGGAAACTTGTCACAAAGTTCAATCGCGATATCGCGAGAATCTGTCCATTTCATTGCTCATCTTCCTTTTGCTTCTTCCCTATATTGGGAAGATAGTTTTAGTGATCTTCTGAAGCGTGGTTTAGCGTGTACTTAGGAATTTCTACCACTAAGTCTTCATCAGCAATTTTCGCCTGACACCCTAGACGTGATTCAGGCTCTAGACCCCACGCTTTATCCAGCATGTCGTCTTCCAGCTCTTCACTTTCTTCTAGCGAATCAAAACCTTCACGGATGATCACGTGGCAGGTGGTACAAGCACATGATTTTTCACACGCATGTTCAATACCGATACCATTTTTTAGCGCTACGTCCAGAACGGTTTCACCAGTGTTTGCTTCCAACACTGCGCCTTCTGGGCACAAATCGTCGTGTGGTAATACAATAATCTTAGGCATAACTACTTATCTCTTATATATCGTCTACTGATTGACCTGACAGCGCAGCTCGAATCGATTTATCCATACGGCGCGATGCGAAATCTTGGCTCGCTTTATCGGTATCTTTAATGCCTTGCTCAATCGCATCTGCATCATCACCATTACGCAGCTCAATCAAGGCTTCGATGGCTTTTATCAGGTCTTGTTTCTCTTGTTCTGATAGTAGTTCGTCACCATCAGCTTGCATGGCTGCAATCAAGCCTTCTATCACACGGTCGGCCTCAACACGCTGTTCAGCTAGCGCACGAGCTTGCATGTCTTCTTTAGCGTGAGTCATTGAATCACGCAGCATATCCGCCACTTCATTATCGCTTAACCCGTAAGAAGGTTTTACTTGAATCTCTGACTGAACACCGGTGCTCTTTTCCATTGCCGTAACAGAAAGAAGACCGTCAGCGTCAACTTGGTAAGTCACACGAATATGTGCCGCACCCGCCGCCATCGGTGGAATGCCTTTCAATGAGAAACGAGCCAGTGAACGACAATCATCAACCATTTCACGCTCACCTTGTACCACATGGACACTCATGGCCGTTTGGCCATCTTTGAATGTGGTAAATTCTTGCGCACGCGCAACAGGAATTGTGGTATTGCGAGGAATGATCTTCTCAACCAAACCACCCATGGTTTCAATACCAAGCGACAGTGGGATCACGTCAAGAAGTAACATTTCTGAATCAGGCTTGTTACCCGCTAGAATGTCGGCTTGGATACCCGCGCCGATTGCGACAACTTCATCAGGATTAATGCTTGTTAGCGGTGTGCGGCCAAAAAACTCGCCTACCATTTCACGAACCAGCAATGTGCGTGTTGAACCACCAACCATGACAACTTCGAGTACTTCGTCTGCGTTAACATCAGCATCTTTTAATGCACGACGACAAGACATTAGTGTTTTCTTCACTAATGGGCGAATCAGATCTTCGAACTGCTCACGAGTAACGGTGCCCTTCCAGCCAAACACGTCAACATCAACGCTGTCTTGCTCAGAGAAAGCAATCTTAGTCGCAGTAGCAATGTTCAGTAGCGTACGGTTTTTTTCAGCAGAAAGTGGGGCTTCGAGACCCGCTTGCTCCATTAGGTAATCCGCTAACAGATGGTCAAAGTCATCACCGCCTAACGCAGAGTCACCACCTGTTGCTAATACTTCAAATACGCCTTTCGACAAACGTAGAATAGAGATATCAAATGTACCGCCACCTAGATCGTAAACCGCAATCACACCTTCTTGGCCTGAGTCTAGGCCATAAGCAATTGCCGCGGCGGTTGGTTCGTTAAGCAGACGGAGAACATGAAGACCTGCTAATTTCGCGGCGTCTTTCGTACCTGCACGCTGAGCATCATCAAAGTAAGCAGGAACAGTGATCACAACACCCGCTAACTCACCACCTAACGTTTCTTCTGCTCGCTTACCTAGCGCTTTTAGAATGTCCGCAGATACTTCAATCGGGTTTTTGTCACCTTGAGGCGTTTGCAGGATTGGAAGACCATTTTCACTCTCTTTAAAACGATAAGGAAGTGAAGAGTAACGGGACTGAATGTCCTTTAATGAACGACCGATCAAACGTTTTACAGAGATAATCGTGTTCTCTGGTTCAAACTCTGCTTTAGCTTTGGCTTCGTGGCCGACCGTTAACGTTTCCTCAGCGTAATTAACGACTGAAGGTAAAATAGTACGGCCCTGCTCGTCCGCAAGTGGAGTTGCATCGCCGCTACGTACAGAAGCAACCAAAGAGTTGGTAGTACCTAAGTCGATACCCGCTGCTAACTTATGCTCATGAGGTGCCGAGCTTTGGCCCGGTTCTGCGATTTGAAGTAGTGCCATGATAGGTCCTTGTCACGCTAACTAGCCGAGGAGTTTGTCTTCGACTAGTTCAATTTCGTTCTTTAGTTTGGCAATGAATTTTAGCTTACGAACTCGGTCTGCGGCTTCAGCCCAAAGACCATCATCAAGCTCTTGCTCGACGCTTGCCAGATGCTGTTTGTACATTTTGCTGACCTTAGAATCGAAGTCAAAAAGCGCCGATTCAGGATCGGTGCTGTCAGCAATTTCTTCCAGTTCTTCGCGCAGCTCCATTTGCTCCATTAAGAACATTGGATCTTGCATTGTCTGCTGTTCACCTCGGATCTCAACTCCCTGCTCTGCGAGGATGTACTCGGCACGGGAGATAGGATTTTTCAGAACTTGATAGGCATCGTTGATTTGCGCTGCCTTTTGCACCGCCATCAAACGGTCACGTTCAGATCCCGTTGCAAAGTTATCCGGGTGGAAGCGTTTTTGTAGTTCTCGGAACTGAGAAGAAAGAAGGCTACCATCCAGCTTAAACTGACTTGGTAGCCCAAATAATTCAAAGTGATTCATTAAGTTCGGGTCCTAGTAAAGCCTTCCGGACTCGCTTGCCCAGAAGGACAATCAATTAGACGTTGAAGCTTTCACCACAACCACATTCACTTTTCGCGTTAGGGTTGTTGAATTCAAAACCTTCATTCAACCCTTCTTTCACGTAATCCAATTCGGTACCGTCTAGGTACACTAAGCTTTTTTTGTCGATGATGATTTTCACTCCAGAGAGTTCAAAAACTTCATCTTCTTCGTTAAGCTCATCAACAAACTCAAGTACATATGCCATGCCTGAACAACCAGTCGTCTTCACTCCAAGACGTAAACCGATACCTTTGCCTCGGTTATCTAGGAATGCTCTTACGCGACTTGCCGCTGATTCTGTCATTGTGATGGCCATACTGCACCTTAGTCTGTCTAAATTTCGATTGGAATGGGAGCGTCAAAGCTCCCATTATATTACGGAATAATTATTCTTGGTGTTTTTTCTTGTAGTCTGCAACCGCTGCTTTGATTGCATCTTCAGCAAGAATTGAACAGTGAACTTTCACTGGTGGAAGCTCTAGCTCTTCAGCAATTTCAGAGTTTTTAATTGCTGCTGCTTCATCAACTGACTTGCCTTTTACCCACTCAGTTACTAGTGAGCTTGATGCGATTGCACTACCACAACCGTATGTTTTGAACTTCGCATCTTCGATGATACCTTCCGGTGTCACTTTGATTTGAAGCTTCATTACGTCACCACAAGCTGGAGCGCCAACCATGCCGCTACCTACTGATGGGTCTTCTTTATCGAATGAACCAACGTTACGTGGGTTCTCGTAGTGATCAATTACTTTTTCGCTGTATGCCATGATAAATTACCTCGAATCCTCTATTTCAATCCCTGAGATTAATGGTGAGCCCATTCAACAGTGCTCAAATCAATCCCTTCTTTGTACATATCCCATAGAGGAGACATGTCGCGTAGCTTAGTCACTGCAACGCGGATTTGTTCAATTGCGTAATCAATTTCTTCTTCAGTCGTGAAACGACCAAACGAGAAACGAACCGAGCTGTGAGCCAATTCATCATCCATGCCTAGGGCACGAAGAACGTAAGAAGGCTCAAGGCTTGCAGACGTACAAGCACTACCAGAAGATACCGCTAGATCTTTAAGCGACATTAGTAGTGATTCACCTTCTACGAATGCGAAGCTGATGTTTAGGTTGTGTGGTACACGTTGCTCAAGGTCACCGTTTACCGTCACTGCTTCTAAGTCTTTCACGCCATCAAAAAGACGGTTACGAAGCGCTAAAGCGTGATCGTAATCTTTTTGCATGTCTTCTTTTGCAATGCGGAATGCTTCACCCATACCAACGATTTGGTGAGTAGGAAGTGTACCAGAGCGGAAACCACGCTCATGGCCGCCACCGTGCATTTGCGCTTCAAGACGAATACGAGGCTTACGACGAACGTAAAGTGCACCGATGCCTTTAGGGCCATAAACTTTGTGAGCAGAAAGCGAAATTAGGTCAACTTTCATCTCTTGAACGTCGATTGGTAATTTACCTGCAGATTGCGCTGCATCCACGTGGAAAACAATTTTACGCTCACGACACAATTCGCCGATCGCTGTAATGTCTTGAACCACACCAATCTCGTTGTTTACGTGCATAATAGACACAAGCACTGTGTCATCACGCATTGCCGCTTTAAGCTTCTCTAGATCGATCAAGCCATTTGATTCTGGCTCAAGGTAAGTCACTTCAAAGCCTTCACGCTCAAGTTGACGACATGGGTCAAGAACGGCTTTGTGCTCTGTTTTACAAGTGATTACGTGCTTGCCTTTCTTCGAGTAAAAGTGCGCTGCACCTTTAATCGCAAGGTTGTCTGATTCTGTCGCACCAGATGTAAATACGATTTCGCGAGGATCTGCATTTAGAAGGTCAGCAATTTGCTCACGAGCAGTATCGACCGCTTCTTCTGCCTGCCAGCCGTAACGGTGCGAACGCGACGCTGGGTTGCCAAATGTGCCATCCATTGTCATGTACTGAACCATTTTTTCAGCAACACGTGGATCAACTGGACATGTAGCGGAATAATCAAGATAAATCGGCAGTTTCATTCTCTACTCCAATGTAAAAAGCTGACCGCTAAGAGCGGACGTTTACACCGATGGGCGCGGCGGTTGTATTTTTGTTTGATAGCCCATGGGTTACCGCCAGATCAATGTCCTGACGATCAGAAATTTCGAGGACTTCATTGTCTGTCATCAACTCACCAAGAGTGATGTTATTCAAGAAGTCACTAATGCGAGAGCTTAAGTCGCGCCATAGCGTGTGAGTAAGGCAACGTGTTCCGCCTTGGCAATCTCCTTTGCCCTGGCATTTGGTTGCATCGACTGACTCATCAACGGCTGCAATCACGGTACCAATAGCGATACTGTGTGCGTCGGCACCAAGTCGGTAACCACCACCAGGACCACGAACGCTGGCAACGAGACCTGCTTTACGCAATTTTGAAAATAGCTGCTCTAAGTAAGAGAGCGAGATCCCCTGACGCTCTGAGATGTCAGCAAGAGGTACAGGGTTTTGTTGCGAATGCAGTGCCACATCCAGCATGGCTGTCACCGCATATCTTCCTTTAGATGTAAGTTTCATACCACACCGTATCCACATGGTTTGTAATGGTTAAGATTTTTCCATACCCGAGTAATTTGGTCAAGTATTTATTTGACCATTTTACTCAGGTATTCATCCTTACACCTAAAGTGGTTATTCTTTATTCAGAACTTCTTTTCTATCGAGGTTAAAATGCCGCGTAGAATATTGAGCTCCTGGGTTTCTGGCCGAGCACGAGAGAACAAGCGACGCAATTTATTCATCACCTGCCCTGGTTGCTCTTTATTGATAAACTGGGTCTCAACCATCACCTTTTCAAGATGCTCGAAGAACATTTCGAGCTCTCTATGACGTGGGTACTCTTCCGGCTCATTTGGGGCAAACTGGCTTTGCTCTAAGTTCAAATGCGCAACTCGTACTTCGTAACTCAGAGTTTGTACGGCCATCGCTAGGTTAAGCGAGCTATATTCAGGGTTAGCAGGAATGCAAACATGGTAGTGACACCTTTGCAGCTCTTCGTTTGTTAGACCAGTTCTTTCACGACCAAACACGAGCGCGACAGGGTGTTTTCTACCCTCAACCGCAAATTTCTCACCACATTCACGTGGCTCAAGCATTGGCCATTCTAATGTACGAGAGCGAGCACTGGAGCCCACCACTAGGCTGCAATCTTCAACCGCTTCCTCTAATGTGCCGACAATCTTTGCATTTTGAGCAATATCACCAGCACCCGCAGCCAAAGCAAGAGTTTGTTCATCCACTTCACATTGTGGATCGACTAATACTAGTTGGCTTAACCCCATCACTTTCATAGCTCGAGCTGCTGAGCCAATATTGCCTGAATGAGAGGTACCTACGAGTACAATTTTTACTTGATCCAACATCTGTGTTTGCTACCTAAATTAAAACCGCAGAATGTTACCATAGTTTTTTAACACTCCCTAGGGCGAAGCAGGCCTCTCTTCTCATTCTTGGTCATTGTTCTCGTTCGCCTCAAGCTAAATACAATAAAACCACTGACTTTAGAACAAAAAATAACCACTTCCCTTTTTACTGATCTCTGGTATACTCGCCGCCGCTTTCATTTGTTCTTTAACATCCGTTGGGAAATTCGTATGCATCCAATGCTAAACATTGCTATTCGCGCTGCGCGAAAGGCAGGCAATCATATTGCTAAATCATTAGAAAACACTGATAAAGTAGAATCTACTCTTAAAGGCACTAATGACTTTGTCACTAATGTAGATAAAGAAGCAGAATACATCATCATCGATACTATCAAGCAGTCTTACCCTGAGCACTGTATCGTTGCTGAAGAACAAGGTCTTATCGAAGGTAAAGATAAAGACGTACAATGGATCATCGACCCACTGGATGGCACCACTAACTTTGTAAAAGGTTACCCAACTTTCGCGGTTTCTATCGCTGTTCGTATCAAAGGCAAAACTGAAGTTGCTTGTGTTTACGATCCAATGCAAAACGAGCTATTCACTGCACAACGTGGTGCTGGCGCTCAACTAAACAGTGCGCGTATTCGTGTTGCTCAACTAAAAGACCTTCAAGGTACTGTTCTAGCAACAGGCTTCCCATTCAAGCAGAAACAACACGCTGAGTCTTACATCAAGATCGTTGGTGCGCTATTCACTGAATGTGCTGATTTCCGTCGTAGCGGCTCTGCTGCTCTTGACCTATGTTACGTGGCTGCTGGCCGTGTTGATGGTTACTTCGAGCTAGGTCTAAAACCTTGGGATATGGCAGCAGGTGAGCTTATTGCTCGTGAAGCTGGCGCAATCCTAACTGACTTTGCTGGCGGCACTGAGTACATGAAGTCTGGTAACATTGTTGCTTCAAGCGCTCGTGGCGTAAAATCTATCCTTAAGCACATCCGCGAAAACGGTAACAGCGCGATCCTTAAGTAAGATTTGAAAGTCATATTTAGCCCGTCACGCTGATGACTTTAGAAAGCCCCACTCAATGAGCGGGGCTTTTTTGTATCTACTGAACCGTATCTACTTAGCTGTAATGTAAGGCTCTCCATACAGTGAGGTTCTGCAAGCATACGGCTCGATTCAGATACAAAAAAACCGCTGATTGCTCAGCGGTTTTTGTTTTCGATTCTCAACCTGCCTTATGGCATTTCGTCGAACTCTGCGCCTTCTTTTTCTACTTGAGGTGGCATCAAGTGCTCTTTCTGGATGCCCAGTTTTAGCGCTAGTGCTGATGCTACGTAGATAGAAGAGTAAGTACCTACAGTGATACCAAGTAGAAGTGCGGTTGCGAAGCCGTGAATCATCGCACCACCCTGCATGAACAGTGCAATTACCACGAACAATGTTGTACCCGAGGTAATCAACGTACGGCTCAATGTTTGGGTGATTGAAGCGTCCATGATATCGGCTGGCTCACCTTTACGCATCTTGCGGAAGTTTTCACGGATACGGTCAAACACAACGATGGTATCGTTGAGCGAGTAACCGACTACCGTTAATAGTGCTGCGACGATGGTTAGGTCAACTTCTATTTGTAGGAATGAGAAAACACCTAACGTGATAATGATATCGTGAGCCAATGCCATAACCGCACCAGCCGCTAGACGCCATTCAAATCGCATCGAGACATAAAGCAGGATACAGATCAGCGACACGAGGATCGCTAGACCGCCAGCTTCTGTTAGCTCATCACCAACGTTAGGACCTACGAATTCAATACGACGCATTTCTACGCTTTCGCCAGTACCATCTTTGATAGCACCAATGATTTGGTTGCCCAGCGTTTCACCAGAAACGTCGTCACGTGGACGAAGACGAACCATTACTTCACGAGCACTACCGAAGTTTTGTACTGTCGCATCACCAAAACCTTTCGCATCTAAAGCGGTTCGGATTTTTTCAAGGTTCGCAGGTTTTTCAAAGCCAACTTCAATTAGCGTACCGCCAGTGAAGTCTAGGCCCCAATTTAGCCACTTAGTTGACAAAGTGAAGATAGAAGCAGCAATCATAAAGATTGAAAAAACGAATGCTACTTTCGACCAACGCATAAAGCCGATCGTCTTCTCTGCTTTTAGAATTTGAAACATATTAATTCCCAGCCTTAGATCGACAATTTATCAACGCGTTTGCCACCGTAAATCAGGTTCACGATACAACGTGTACCAATAATGGCGGTGAACATTGAAGTTAAGATACCGATAGATAGAGTAACCGCGAAACCTTTCACTGCACCAGTACCGACTGCAAATAGGATAATTGCAGTAATCAGTGTCGTGATGTTCGCATCGGCAATCGTACTGAATGCATTCGCGTAACCTTGGTGAATAGCTTGTTGTGGACTACGCCCATCACGAAGCTCTTCACGGATACGCTCGAAGATAAGTACGTTCGCATCAACCGCCATACCGACCGTTAACACGATACCGGCAATCCCCGGAAGCGTCATGGTAGCGCCTGGAATCATCGACATAACACCAATGATCAACACTAAGTTAGCCATTAGAGCGATGTTGGCAATCAAGCCAAAGCCACGGTAGTAAAGCAGCGTAAACAGCATTACGGCAACCATACCCCAGATACACGCTTGGATACCCATATCGATGTTTTGCTGGCCCATTGATGGACCAATAGTACGCTCTTCAACGATAGATATAGGTGCGATCAGTGCACCAGCACGTAATAGAAGTGCAAGGTTGTGCGCTTCAGCTGCGGAGTCTATACCCGTGATACGGAAGTTACGTCCAAGAGCCGATTGAATCGTCGCTTGGTTGATGACTTCTTCATGCTTATCTAGGATGACTTTGCCTTCTGGCGTACGACGACCACTGTCTTTGTACTCAGCAAACACGGTAGCCATTAGCTTACCGATGTTCTTCTTAGAGAACGCTGACATCTTGTTACCACCTTCGCTGTCTAGCGAGATGTTAACTTGTGGACGACCGTATTCATCGACACTTGAGCTTGCATCCGTAATGCTTTGACCACCAAGAATAACACGCTTCTTAAGCACAACCGGACGACCGTCTCGGTCCATTTTGATTTCACTGCCTGCTGGCGCACGACCATTTGCCGCCGCTGATAGGTCAGCTTTATCGTCAACTTCACGGAATTCTAGCGTTGCAGTCGCACCTAGAATCTCTTTTGCACGAGCAGTATCTTGAACACCAGGAAGCTCAACAACAATTCGACTTGCACCTTGACGTTGAACGAGAGGCTCTGCAACACCTAGCTCGTTTACACGGTTACGTAAAATCGTAATGTTTTGCTCAACAGCGTAGTTACGGATCTCTTGTAAACGTTGCTCGGTAAAGGTCGCAGTAAGAGCGTAACGGCCATTTGAATCAGATTCGACAAAGAGCATGTCCGGGTGATTCTTTTCTAGCATTGCTTTCGCTTCTGCTAATTGCTCTTCGTTACGTAGCAGAACCTCTACCGCTTCTTTGCCAGAAGGGCGGATAGCACGATAACGAATTTTTGCCTCACGAAGTTCGCTACGGAAAGCTTCTTCTTGCTGACCAACGAGCTTTTCCATCGCAGCGTCCATGTCTACTTCCATTAAGAAGTGGACACCACCACGAAGGTCAAGACCCAGCTTTAATGGTGACGCGCCAATCGCTTCTAGCCAATCGGGTGTAGAAGGAGCAAGGTTAAGTGCAACAATTGTGTCTTTGCCAAGCGCTTCGCTGATGACATCACGAGCACTGATTTGCGTGTCAGTGTCGTTAAAACGAACAAGAATTGATCCATTCTCGAGAGCAATGGATTTATGAGAGAGTTGCTCTTTATCAAGAGCAGTAGTGACAGCATCCAGCGTTGACATATCTACAGAGGCGCCACGCGCCCCTGTAACTTGAATAGCCGGATCTTCACCGTAGATATTTGGAAGTGCGTATAACGCAGCGGTGATGATGGCAAAAAATACCATCAAGTACTTCCATAATGGATAACGGTTTAGCACAGCGAGGATCCTTTAGCTGTTTTATAGAGACTTAAGCGTACCTTTTGGCAACACTGCAGTGATGAAGTCTTTCTTGATTACCACTTCATTGTTCGCGTTAAGCTCGATTGAAATGTAGTCATTGTCTTCAGCAATCTTAGTGATTTTACCCACTAGGCCACCGCTAGTTAGAACTTCGTCGCCTTTGCCCATAGAAGCCATTAGGTTCTTGTGCTCTTTTACACGTTTCGCTTGTGGGCGGTAAATCATGAAGTAAAAGATCACTGCGAACATGCCAAGCATGATTAGCATTTCAAAACCACCGCCTGCTGGCGCGCCTTCTGCTGCTGCGTGAGCCTGAGAAATAAACATTAAAACATCCTCATTATATTTTATTGATAATCCAACAAGTTGGGCTTTCGCATTTTAGATTCAAGTCTGAGAGTAACTAATAGCGATCACTCTCTCAAAAATAACGTGCGTTAGCCTACTTTATTAGCAAAAGCCTCTGGCGACATGCCAAAGGCTTTAATTCTTTTTAGTCCGTCAATGACTGTTCTTTTGCTAGTGGTGGCACTTCACGGCCACGACGCTCATAGAACTCGGTAACAAACTCATCAAAACGATCTTCATCAATCGCTTTACGAATACTTTCCATCAGACGCTGGTAGTAGCGTAGGTTGTGGATCGTATTCAGACGAGCACCCAGAATTTCATTACAACGCTCTAAGTGATGAAGGTACGATTTACTGTAGTTTTGACAAGTGTAACAGTCACAGTGCGGATCCAGCGGGGTTGTATCCGTTTTATGTTTCGCATTACGGATCTTGATCACACCACCAGTCACAAACAGGTGACCATTACGCGCGTTACGCGTTGGCATTACACAGTCAAACATGTCGATACCGCGGCGAACACCTTCAACCAAGTCTTCTGGTTTACCCACGCCCATTAGGTAGCGAGGTTTGTCTTCTGGAAGCTGCGGACAAGTGTGCTCAAGAATGCGGTGCATGTCTTCTTTAGGCTCGCCTACTGCCAAGCCACCAACCGCGTAACCGTCAAAACCGATTTCCGTTAGACCTTTTACCGACACATCACGTAGATCTTCGTAAACACCACCTTGAACAATACCAAACAGGTTGTTCGGGTTTTCTAGCTTCTCGAAGTGATCACGTGAGCGCTGTGCCCAACGTAGTGACATTTCCATCGATTTCTTCGCTTCATCGTGTGTCGCTGGGTATGGCGTACACTCGTCAAAAATCATGACGATGTCAGAACCTAGGTCTTTTTGAATTTCCATCGACTTTTCTGCGTCCATGAAAATCTTGTCACCATTAACTGGGTTACGGAAGTGCACACCCTCTTCGGTAATAGTACGCATCTTGCCAAGGCTGAATACTTGGAAGCCGCCTGAATCAGTAAGAATAGGACCGTGCCAGTTCATAAAATCATGCAAGTCGCCGTGCATTTTCATGACTTCTTGACCTGGACGCAGCCAAAGGTGGAACGTGTTACCTAGTAAGATTTCTGCGCCCGTACCTTTCACTTCTTCTGGCGTCATGCCTTTAACCGTACCGTAAGTACCAACTGGCATAAACGCTGGGGTTTGAACAGTGCCACGTTCGAAAGTCAGTTGACCACGACGAGCATTGCCGTTTTTCTTCTTAAGATCGAATTTTAATTTCACGATGCCTCCGGGTGTCAGAGAAACAGTCTGACTGAGTGTTTAGGGCTCTACCCTACTTTAAGGAGCGGTCGCTTTTCCTTGCGAGAGATAAAGCAGAGGTTCTGCTCTATTTCCTAGCTTACTGCTAGCACTCGTAAATCTTATTTTTTACTAAATCGTTTTCTTCTTGATGAACATTGAATCACCATATGAGAAAAAGCGATATTTGTTTTCTACCGCATGCTTGTAAGCATTCATGGTGTTCTCATAACCTGCAAATGCACTCACCAACATGATCAGTGTGGATTCTGGCAGGTGGAAATTGGTAATCAAGCAATCCACAAGCTGATATTCGTAGCCAGGGAAAATAAAGATTTCTGTATCACCAAAGAATGGGACCAACTCAGTCCCTTTTTTCAATGCGTCTTGCGCTGCGCTTTCAAGTGAGCGTACCGATGTAGTACCAACAGCAATAATTCGTCCACCGCGCGCTTTCGTCGCTTTAATTGCTTCGACGACTTCTTGCGGTACTTCTACGTACTCAGCGTGCATATGGTGATCGTTGATGTTTTCTACTTTTACTGGCTGGAATGTACCCGCACCAACGTGCAAAGTGACGTAAGCAAACTCTGCGCCTTTCGCTTTGATTTGCTCTAGTAGAACATCATCAAAATGAAGACCCGCGGTCGGCGCCGCTACTGCGCCTGGCTTCTGGTTATATACGGTTTGGTAACGCTCTTTATCTGCATCTTCATCTGGGCGGTCAATGTAAGGAGGAAGTGGCATGTGGCCGATTTCTTCCAAAATTTCTAATACCGTCTTATCAGCGTTAAATTTCAGTTCAAATAGAGCGTCGTGACGCGCCACCATTTCTGCTGAGTATTCATCATTCTCGCCAACAATGATGGTTGTACCTGGTTTTGGAGATTTAGAGCAGCGAACGTGCGCGAGGATGCTTTTCTCGTCAAGCATGCGCTCCACCAGCACCTCTAGCTTACCACCCGACTCTTTACGACCAAAAAGACGAGCAGGTATAACACGAGTATTATTAAACACCACGAGATCACCGGGTTGAACTTGGCCCAATACATCAGTAAATGTGCCATCAATTAGCTCTCCGGTATTGCCGTCCATTTGTAATAGTCGGCTAGCGGTACGCTCTGGCTGAGGGTAACGAGCGATAAGTTCATCTGGAAGGTCGAAATGGAAATCTGATACTTGCATGTTACTTGTCTTATATATTGGTCAAATCACGTCTAGGACGACGATAAAATTGCGACGAGTTTTTCGCAGCAGACTAGTATATGTTTACATGCTGCAATAGCAAGCAAATCCCCAGAATATCACTGTAAAAGCCATGATGAAGAGTGTAATAAAACGTGAAAAACCGCGATCACTTGGCATTGTTTTTCAGTTTAAGCCGACAGAAATGGAACATTAAAAAGCAAAGCAGCGCATAACGCTGCTTACTCGTTTGGTATTCAAATCGCCCTATCAAACCTCACGCCTTCGCCACCACGCCAAGGGTACGAATAGACCCAATAGCCACAGACCCAGACTGCCACCATCATCATCTGACCCTTTGAAATCACAGTTATTGGTTGCAATACCGTCGTGACACTCTTTATCTCCGCCGACTTCGTTATTAGCCTCTTTAATAAAGTTCGGTGCAATGATGTAGCTACTTGGTGGCGCATCGGCAGTAATGTAAGACTGTACCCAGTCGTAATATTGGCTCACCTTGGTGTAGAAACTTGGAATCGTCAAAGAGCCACAAGTCGGAAGAATGAGAGGTCCACCGCTAACAATACCAATCTGTTTTCCCGTAGCCACATCGACCAGCGGCCCACCACTGTCACCTTTACATGCAGAGTTACCATATTGGGTGTGGCTATCCGGCTCTAATACTCGGTTTTTCGTTGGTAGCGTACAAATTTTGGTTTGGTTTTCTCTTGAGTCGATGATCCCCGGAAAACTGCTGCCAATTTCTAAACGCTCATAACATTTGTCGATGGGTAAAAATGTACTAATGGTGGTTTTGAGCGTATTGGAAGGTTCAGAAGCATCCGGCTGAGTGGTCCCCCACCCAAACACTTGCACATTTTCGACACGTTGATTGGTCAGGTAATTATCGTTCCAATCCACTGCCAAACGCGCTTCGATACTCTCCATGTCGGCTTTGTTTGCTAAATCAGCAAAGCTCGCATTTGCCACTGGGCGCGTGAGATACAGCAACGCGATGTCTGAGTCTAAACCGGTTTGTATAGGTTTCACGTTACCATTACTGTCGGTCTCAGCTTTTGAAATCCGCGTGTAATCAGGGTGAACCACAACGTGAGACACCGGATAGAAGTTATCAAGCCCTGCTGAATTAAGTTCATGCACATTCGCATTCACCGACAACTCGCCCGGCGGGGTCACATAGTAGCTTGCTTCGTTCGTTCCCTGCCCCATTACCACGCAGTGTGCCGCAGTCAACACCCACTGCTCCGTCAGCATGGTGCCGCCACACAGTGGGAACTCTGCCATATTACTTGCTCGTAAAGTAACACGATCAACAGAGTCGGTTAGTTCATCTCCTAACACAATCGCCTGTGCTGATTGCACACTGAATGCCGCCACTGCCAGCGCAATGAGTTTGTTACACGTTGTTCTTTTCATTTAGGTTGCTGTCTTCAATTTGGTAAGCCTGAACGTATCTTCTTCGAGAGACGAATCTTGGAAAATCCAGCGAATAAAAATGTGCGATTCAATTCATTGGATTACCTTAGCGGTCCATTCAATATCAACCCAAAATGCCAACTGACTCGCACACAAACCTACTTATTCAAATTAATAAAAACGTCGATAAGACACAGATTACGCAGACAAAAAGAAGAGCAAGTGTATTGTGCTATTTAATTGATGAAAAACGAGTTAGCTCCCAGATATACAGAAAAATATTCTCTATATTTAAGAGAAGGACAATGCCGCTGGAGGTCTCTATGATCAAGGTTGAAGACATGATGACTCGTAATCCTCATACCTTACTGCGCACGCACACCTTGCGTGATGCAAAAAGCATGATGGATGCGCTTGATATTCGACATATTCCGGTTGTTGATGCCAATAACCACTTACAAGGCTTGGTGACTCAACGCGACATTCTTGCTGCTCAAGAATCGAGCTTGCACCCAGATGAGGCTGAACAATCTTTTACTCTAGATACACCGCTCTACGAAATGATGCACACCAACATCATGACGGCCGAACCCATCGCGGGGCTTAAAGAGAGCGCTATCTATATGCAAAAGCACAAAGTTGGCTGTTTACCTGTTGTCACCAAGGGTCGATTGGTAGGCATCATTACTGACAGTGACTTTGTGACCATTGCGATTAACTTATTGGAACTGCAAGAAGAAGTGGAACCCGAAGAAATCGAGCCAGAAGAATAATACGCAAACGCTTTATCTTGGGTGTAAATTTCGTTTCTTAAACGTTTTAAACGAAAAAAGAGCGGCAGGGTTGCCGCTCAAAATGCCATTACTGACGCTGATTAAGGAAGTGTTTCTCTGCCAATTAGAATTGGTCTTCTTCGGTCGAACCTGTCAATGCGGTCACTGAAGAGTTACCACCTTGGATAGTATTGGTCATTCTATCGAAGTAACCTGTACCTACTTCTTGTTGGTGTGCAACAAATGTATAGCCTTTTTCTGCCGCCTGGAATTCAGGACGCTGAACTTTCTCAACATAATGACGCATACCTTCACCTTGAGCATAAGCGTGTGCCAGTTCGAACATGTTGAACCACATGTTGTGAATACCTGCTAGCGTGATGAATTGGTACTTGTAGCCCATGTCTGCCAGCTCTTGTTGGAACTTAGCAATAGTTTCTGCATCTAGGTTCTTCTCCCAGTTGAAGGACGGCGAACAGTTGTATGCCAACAATTGATCTGGGTATTCAGCGTGAATCGCTTCTGCAAACTTACGTGCTTCTTCCAAACATGGCGTCGCTGTTTCACACCAGATCAAATCTGCATACGGTGCGTAAGCTAGGCCGCGAGAGATGGCTTGGTCGATACCTGCGCGAACGCGGTAGAAACCTTCTTGAGTACGCTCACCTTCAATAAAGTCTTTATCGTATGGGTCGCAATCTGAAGTAATGAGATCTGCCGCATTCGCATCAGTACGAGCAATAACCAAGGTTGTTGTACCCGCCACATCAGCAGCCAAACGAGCAGCAACCAGTTTTTGCACCGCTTCTTGCGTTGGAACTAATACCTTGCCGCCCATGTGGCCACACTTCTTCACCGATGCTAGCTGGTCTTCAAAGTGAACGCCCGCTGCGCCTGCCTCGATCATCGATTTCATGAGCTCGTAAGCGTTAAGCACACCACCAAAGCCTGCTTCAGCATCCGCTACGATAGGTAGGAAGTAATCAATACCACCTTCATCTTCAGGCGATTTACCTGCTGACCATTGGATTTGGTCTGCACGACGGAACGAGTTATTGATGCGTTTTACTACTGACGGTACAGAATCGACTGGGTATAGAGACTGGTCAGGATACATCGTCGAAGCGGTGTTGTTGTCCGCCGCTACCTGCCAACCAGATAGGTAAATCGCTTCAATACCAGCTTTAGCTTGTTGAACAGCTTGGCCGCCAGTTAACGCACCAAGACAGTTTACGTAACCTTTTTTCGCGCTACCGTTGACCAGTGACCAAAGTTTGTCTGCACCACGTTGTGCAATTGTGTTAGCTGGTACCATAGAGCCACGCAGTTCCACCACTTCCTCAGCAGTGTATGTACGCTTTACATTTTTCCAGCGCGGGTTAGTTGCCCAGTCTTTTTCCAGAGCTTCAATTTGTTGGCGGCGAGTTAAGTTAGTCATTGGTCTATCCCTCTTTATAATTTGCACTTTATGCGTGTGCGTTGAGTTTCCGTTCTCAGGCAGTACTTCCCTATCTGCCTTGAAAATCCTTCACGTTATTGGTGTTACAGTTATTCTTTATTAATCCAGGTATTCATAACCAGGAACTGTTAAAAAGTTGGTCAGCTCATCGCTCGTAGTGAGCCTTGCCATCAAGTCTGCCGCTTCTTCAAATCGACCCGCTTGGTAGCGCTGCTCGCCAATTTCTTGTTTCACTACTTCAATCTCTTCTTTTAGATAGAGCTCGAACAGATCCTTAGTGACCTTCAATCCGTTATCTAGCGACTTGCCGTGTTGAATCCATTGCCAGATAGAAGCGCGAGAGATTTCAGCTGTCGCCGCATCTTCCATCAAGCCATAAATCGGTACACAACCATTACCAGAAATCCAAGCTTCGATGTATTGCAGCGCAACACGAATATTGTGGCGCATTCCGGCTTCTGTACGCTCGCCTTCACAAGGCTCGAGTAGTTCAGCCGCTGTAATAGGTGCATCCTCTGAACGACTCACATCCAATTGATTGGTGCGCTCGCCCAGTACAGCACTAAAAACTTCCATCGCGGTGTCAGCCAAACCTGGATGAGCTACCCAAGTACCGTCGTGACCGTTGTTTGCTTCTAGCGATTTGTCAGTCTGGATCTTGTCTAATACTTTTTGATTCTCTTGCGGGTCTTTCGCTGGGATAAAGGCGGCCATTCCTCCCATCGCGAAAGCACCTCGTTTATGACAAGTACGCACCAATAATCGCGAGTAAGCGTTCAAGAATGGCTTATCCATCGTAACCACTTGGCGATCTGGCAGTACGCGTTCTGAGTGCTTCTTCAAGGTTTTGATGTAGCTAAAGATGTAATCCCAGCGACCACAGTTCAAACCAACAATGTGTTCTTTAAGCGAGAACAGAATCTCATCCATTTCGAATACGGCTGGTAAAGTTTCAATCAGCACAGTCGCTTTGATGGTGCCTGTATCAAGACCGAAATAGTCTTCCGTGAAATGGAACACTTCGCTCCACCACTTCGCTTCGTGATGCGATTGCAGTTTTGGAATGTAGAAATAAGGGCCGCTGCCTTTTTGAAGTAAGGCTTTGTAGTTGTTATAGAAGTACAGAGCGAAATCGAATAGCGCACCTGGAATGATCTGACCGTGCCACGTAACGTGTTTTTCTTTTAAATGAAGGCCGCGAACACGGCAGATCAACACCGCTGGGTCATCTTCCAGCTGATAATGCTTGCCATTCCCTGGGTTGGTGTAACTGATAGTGCCATTCACGGCATCGCGTAAATTCACTTGCCCATCCAGCACTTTACTCCATGCTGGAGACATTGAATCTTCGAAGTCTGCCATAAACACTTTTACATTCGCATTCAGTGCGTTAATCACCATCTTGCGATCAGTTGGTCCGGTAATCTCCACACGGCGATCTTGCAGATCTTGTGGGATTCCCAGGATCTTCCAGCTTCCTTCACGGATGTCTTGTGTCTCTGGTAAAAAGTCTGGCAGCTCACCTGCATCGATACGCGCTTGCTTCTCTTCTCGTGCTTCCAGCAACTGCTCAACACGTCCGGCAAATTTTTCACACAGTAGAGATAAAAAGGTTTGGGCTTCAACAGGGAAAATTGCTTGATGTTCTGGAGCAACGACTCCATTCACCTCAAGCATGCCTTGGGTTTGCTTTAGTTGTTGTGTTTTTTGTTCTGTCTGAGCAAGCATAATCATTCATCCTTAACGTGCTTTATCCATCTTGGGCAGTCAGCGTAAAGCTACATTTGTAAGTTATGAACAACAAATTACATCCTTTAACTTTGTGTTCAACTCGTCTAGCTATGTCGATAGATTGCGTAATGTTATGTGTATTTTCAATCTAGACATAAGTCTTATCGGCCTTTAAATAAGCTATCTCAACAAAGGGTTTAACGAAACCCCCAAGATAAACAAAACAGAAAATTCGAAGTTTTATTCGGCAGGGTAAAAACCGCCTATCGAACACCTATTTTTGTAAGTTATTACGTAATTAAATTACATTAATTTTAAGGTCGATTTATCATTTCAAACGAGTGTATGAATATAGACTGGCAAACAAACACCTTGTATTCACAAGGGCTGGCAAGGTGGATTCAAACAAGGGTCAAACAAGACATACTAGGTTTTGTGTAAAATTAACATTGTGAAATTTCACTATTTTATGAAAGCTTCATCAAAGAAGAGCTGTAAAATTTTACAAGTCAAAGTTCACCAACAGAATAAAATACTAGAAAGCGCACTGTTTTCAGTGCGCTTTTAGATAAATAATGGAGATGTAGAGGCTAATACTAATAGCTAAAGCAGTTCGGAAACGACTTCTGCAAGCTGATTAAATGTTTTCGTTCTTGATGAACTCGGACGCCAAACTAAGCCAATTTCACGATAGGCTTGCTTTCCTGGGGGATCGATCACGACTAAATTCTGGTTATGTAGCAGGCCGTGGTCGATAGCCATTTGAGGAATGAACGTTGTTCCCAAACCATTCGCAACCATTTGCACCAAAGTATGAAGGCTGGTTGCTGTAAACGGATTAATTTTTTCTTTATCTGTTAATTTACACGCAGATACCGCGTGTTCCGTTAAGCAATGCTCTTTCTCTAATAAAAAGACGGATTCGTCAGGTAAATCTGCGTAACGAATCGGCACAGGCACCGATTGGGCTTGATTCGCACTAATAACCATTCGAAACGGATCCTTACCCACCACTCGACTTTCCATACCGTCAATTTCCACTGGCAACGCTAAAATGAGCACATCCAACTCACCGTGTCTAAGCGCTTGAAGTAAGTTTGTTGTCGTGTCTTCTCTTAATAAAAGATTCAGTTGTGGGAAACGGTAGTTAACCTCTTGCACCAAATCACACAGTAAAAACGGAGCAATTGTTGGTATGCATCCCACTTTTAGCTGGCCTTGCATATCGTCGCCTTGGCACATACGTCCAAGCTCGACCAAATCTTGCCCTTTTGCTAACAGCTCTCGCCCCTGCTTTACTACCATTTCTCCCGTTTGGGTAAAAACCAGTGGACTTTTCTTGTCTTTCTTTTCATATAATGGACAACCAATCAATTCCTCTAAGTTTTGAATACCTTTACTTAAAGTCGACTGACTGACAAAACAACGCTCTGCAGCGTCACTAAAATGTCTTGTTTCATGCAGCGTGACTAAGTAGTGCAACTGCTTCAAACTGGGCCATTTATTCATAATTGTATTTGTATCTACCGCCGTTCCAGTGATCGAGTTAAGAGTTTTGCTATTATCGTTTTTTTCGATTAACTCAATCTATTTATTTCGCTTTTTTCAATACTACAATCTGTACTATAGTTTGTCTCGTACAAACACGGACCAAACCGACACAACTGAATTCGGTTTGGAACTAACCATACTTTTTAGGAGCAAAAAAAATGGTACTAGTAGGTCGTCAAGCCCCTGATTTTACTGCAGCAGCTGTTCTAGGTAACGGTGAAATCGTTGAAAACTTCAACTTTGCAGAGTTCACTAAAGGTAAGAAAGCAGTAGTATTCTTCTACCCACTAGATTTCACTTTCGTTTGCCCATCTGAGCTAATCGCATTCGACAACCGTCTAGCTGATTTCCAAGCTAAAGGTGTTGAAGTAATCGGTGTTTCTATCGATTCTCAGTTCTCTCACAACGCATGGCGTAACACTGCTATCGAAGATGGCGGTATCGGTCAAGTTAAGTACCCACTAGTTGCTGACGTTAAGCACGAAATCTGTAAAGCTTACGACGTTGAGCACCCAGAAGCAGGCGTTGCTTTCCGTGGTTCTTTCCTAATCGACGAAGAAGGCGTTGTACGTCACCAAGTAGTTAACGACCTACCTCTAGGCCGTAACATCGACGAAATGCTACGCATGGTTGACGCTCTTAACTTCCACCAGAAGCATGGCGAAGTATGTCCTGCACAATGGGAAGAAGGTAAAGCAGGTATGGACGCATCTCCAAAAGGTGTTGCAGCGTTCCTATCTGAGCACGCAGCTGACCTAGGCAAAAAATAATAGACCTTCACCCTAGCTCAACGGGTGTGATGGTTGGATGTATATAAAGCAAAAAGCTAATGCGGAAAACCGCAAACGCCAATCAGTCTAAGTAAAGTCCTATCAAAGCCCAGAGCAAATGCTCTGGGCTTTCTTTTACCTTCAGATAAACCGCCAAAATGAGGTAACGCTGTAGCGTAAACTTTACCTCTATTTCTCATGCCCTCCATACAGATTCTGCTTATTGGCCCTGTTAATATCTTAGCCACAACACTTATTTGTAACGTTAGCAGGATGAATGAACGTGGTTACTCACCTAGAAGTCTGTATCGATAATATTGAATCTCTGCACTACGCCATTGCTGGCGGCGCCACTCGGATTGAGCTTTGCTCCTCTTTGGCTTTAGGCGGGCTAACACCCAGTTATGGCTTTATGCAGCAAGCCGCTAGGATTTCGACTATTCCTATTTATGCCATGATTCGCCCGCGCCAAGGTGACTTCTTCTACAGTGAAGAAGAGATCGAAATGATGCGTTGGGATATTGAAGCGGCTCACCAATCGGGCTTGGATGGTGTGGTTTTAGGTGTACTCACTCAAGAGGGGGATATCCACATGCCCTTTGCAACAGCACTGTGCGAATTCGCACAGGAATTAGGGCTGGGCGTAACGTTCCATCGTGCTTTTGATCAATGTAGAAACGCTCAATCAGCATTGGAAGAGGTCATCAGTTTGGGCTGCGAACGCATTCTCACTTCAGGGCTAGCACCTTCTGCGCCAGCAGGCCAGAAAGCACTTAAATCTCTTGTTGAACAAGCCCAAGGACGCATTGCAATCATGGCGGGTGCTGGCGTTAATGCAAGTAACGTACGTGCATTAGTAGAAGACACTCAAGTTCCTGAAATCCATCTGTCAGGCAAAACGACTCGACCTAGTAAAATGAACTTTGTTGCTGAACAAAGCAAAATGGGCGCAACTGATGTCGATGATTTCTTAATCCCCATCACAAGTACACAAGCCATTACCGATGTCGTAGCAGCTCTCAAATAGACGACCGTAACCTCACACGCATAGCTTTTGAGTGCTAACATATTGTTTATCAAGGAGTGAGGAAAGGTGTATGTCTAAATTGAAGAAAAAGGAATACGAAAAGGAGCTCAAAAACCTTCAAGTTGAGCTCGTAAAACTTCAAGAGTGGGTCAAACACAAAGGGTTAAAAGTGGTGGTTCTGTTTGAAGGCCGTGATGCTGCGGGCAAAGGCGGGGTGATTAAACGCATCACAGAAAAGCTAAACCCGCGTGTTTGTCGCGTGGTCGCTCTGCCTGCACCGACAGAAAAAGAAAAAACGCAATGGTACTTCCAACGTTACGTCGCTCATTTACCATCTGCTGGTGAAATCGTTTTATTTGACCGAAGTTGGTATAACCGAGCGGGTGTCGAAAAAGTCATGGGGTTCTGTACTCCAGACGAATACGAAGAGTTTTTACGCTCTTGCCCTGAATTCGAGAGAATGTTGCAACGCTCTGGGATTATTCTGATTAAGTATTGGTTTTCGGTTTCAGACGAAGAGCAGGAAAAACGTTTTCTAGGTCGAATTAATACGCCGATTAAACGTTGGAAATTCAGCCCAATGGATTTGGAGTCACGTCATCGCTGGGTCGAGTATTCTGAGGCAAAAGATAAAATGTTCGCTTACACAGATACGAAGAGCTGTCCTTGGTGGGTCGTGCCCTCTGACTCGAAAAAGAAAGCGCGCTTGAACTGTATCAGCCATTTACTTAGCCAGATTGATTACAAAGCGCTTGAGTACCCACCGATTGAATTACCTGATCTCAATAAAGAAGGTTATGTCAGAGCGCCCATTGATGATCAGACCTTCGTGCCCGGTAAATATTGATGTACTTTCCCTCTCTCTAATAAATAGACCAGCCTAAAAGCTGGTCTATTTATTGAAATCAGTTACTTCAGTACGTCATCAATGCTTTGATCACCTAGATGGCGTACATCTTTCCCTTTCACGAAGTAAATAATGTATTCACAGATGTTCTGGCAGCGGTCACCAACACGCTCAATCGCGCGTGCCGACCACATCACTTGCAGAATGTTGGGGATATTTTTTGGATCTTCCATCATGTAGGTCATCAACTGACGAATCACCGCTTCATACTCGGCGTCTAGTTTGTCATCTTGTTTGTGCACCTCTGCTGCCGCTTCTACATCCATGCGGGCAAACGCATCCAAAACCTGATGCAGCATATTAATTGCCTGACGGCAGAGAGGCTCTAACGACACTTGGAACTGTCGTTCTTTTGATGATGGGCTTTCAATGGCAACGTAAGCAATGCGTGTCGCCACGTCACCGATGCGTTCTAAATCAGTGATCGTTTTGATGATAGCCATGATTAAGCGCAAGTCTTTTGCCGTTGGCTGACGCTTAGCAATAATGCGTGTACAGGCGTCATCGATCGAGACTTCCATCGCATTCACTTTATGATCGTCACGCACAACCTTACGCGCCAGTTCGATGTCCTCTTTATGCAAGGCTTGAATAGCATACGAAAGCTGCTGTTCTACCAAGCCACCCATGGTTAATACATGAGTACGAATCGATTCTAGCTCTACGTTAAACTGTCCTGAAATATGACGTCCAAAGTGCATGATTTTCCTTATTCCGTATAGAGTCGCGACTTAACCGTAGCGACCCGTAATGTAATCTTCGGTCTGTTTCTTCATTGGCGAAGTGAAGATCGAGTCCGCGTCAGAGTATTCAATTAACTTACCCATATGAATGAATGCAGTATGATCGCTCACTCTCGCCGCTTGTTGCATGTTATGGGTAACGATAACGACAGTATATTGAGTCTTCAGCTCATTGATAAGCTCTTCAATAGTTAAAGTTGAGATTGGATCCAACGCTGATGTTGGCTCGTCCAATAACAGGACTTCCGGCTCAATCGCCACCGCCCGCGCAATGACCAAGCGCTGTTGCTGACCACCAGATAAGCCAAATGCGTTCTCATGCAAGCGGTCTTTTACCTCATCCCACAACGCCGCCGAGCGCAAGGATCGCTCCACTGCGTCATCTAAGCTGCGGCTGTTTTTTACACCTTGTAAGCGTAAGCCATAAACTACGTTTTCATAAATAGACTTAGGAAATGGATTGGGTCTTTGAAACACCATCCCTACTCGGCGTCGAAGTGTCGCAACATCGACATTAGGATGATAAACATTCTTGCCATGGAGACGCACTTTACCTGTGACTCGACACCCTTCCACTAAGTCGTTCATGCGATTGATGCAACGTAATAACGTCGACTTTCCACACCCTGAAGGACCGATAAAAGCGGTGACTCGCCCTTTGGGAATTCGCATCGAAATATCATGCAGCGCCTGAGTTTGACCATAGAACAGATTAAGGTTCTCGATTGAGATTGCTGTTTGTTCATCCGTTAAATTATGAACGTCCAATGGTGGCTCATAACCTAATGTACTATCAAAATTAAACATACTTAATCTTGTCCTAACGTTCTGTATTTTTCTCGTAAATTATTGCGAATACTGATTGCTGTTAAGTTTAGCCCGACAATCACTGTCACGAGTAAGAAAGAGGTGGCATAAACTAATGGTCGCGCAGCTTCGATGTTGGAGGTTTGAAAGCCAACATCGTAAATGTGAAAACCTAAATGCATGAACTTTCTATCCAAATGCACATAAGGGAATTGCCCGTCAACCGGTAAACTGGATGCCAATTTCACGACCCCCACCAGCATCAGTGGCGCTACTTCGCCAGCTGCACGTGCAATCGCAAGGATCAACCCTGTGATAATAGCTGGCGTCGCCATAGGCAAAACCACACGCCATAGGGTTTCGAACTGAGTTGCACCAAGTGCCAGAGAGCCATGTCGTACTGAACTCGGAATACGAGTTAAACCTTCTTCTGTCGTCACAATCACAACTGGAAGCGTCAACACGGCAAGGGTTAATGCGGACCATAACAAACCCGGCGTACCAAAGGTTGGTGCCGGTAACTTTTCCGCATAGAATACGTTGTCGATAGAGGCACCAATCGTATAAACAAAGAAGCCTAAACCAAATACGCCATAAACAATCGATGGAACACCCGCTAGGTTTATAACCGCAATACGAATAACCCTGGTTAGAGCGTTATTCTTAGCGTATTCATGCAGATAGATAGCGGCGATCACCCCAAGTGGCATCACAATGATCGACATGATAAGTACTAAGAAAACCGTACCAAATATCGCAGGGAACACGCCTCCTTCAGAGTTCGACTCTCTTGGATCTTCAGATAAAAACTTCCAAACCTGCTTCCCCCAGTGCATGACTTTATCAGGCAGTGACATTTGGTTTGGGTACCAGTAGTCCAAAATGTCTTCGAGCGGAATCGATACTTGTGAGCCCGTCATATCCTCGACAATCAGGGCATAGCCAGAAAGCTGTAATCGTAAGCCATCAAGCTGTAAATCTAACGTCGCCAGAGCTTTCTCTATCCGCTCTTTTTTCGTCTGGTTTTCCTTTAAAAAGCTTTCTGTCAGCGTGTCATTCAACTCATGCTTGCGCTTATCTAATCGCAACTGCTCTAGCTTCCAACCAAGCTCTTTAAGCTGATCGACCACCAAAGAATCAATCTCATGGCGCAGAGTTTCTGCATCATCAAGCTTTTTATTTAGTACCGATTGAATATCACTGGTGTATATATTATCGCCATCTTGAAACGCCACCAGCTTACCAAAGAAATAACCACCGCTGCTGCGCTCGATCACAGCCCACTCTTTTGGCGTCGTGGGCTCGTCCAACTGCATTTGCAATACGGAGATAAAATCGGCGGGATACAACTCTCGGTTAGCGATTTTGATACTGAGTCGCGTGGCAAAGTCTTCATCGTCTTCTAACTGCTGTGCTGCGCTTTCAGGCAGATAACTCTTCGGTACAAAGCTGCGCTCATACACTTGGCCAATCAGAATAGTATTTTCATGTAGCACTTCGCCTTGTACAGGCGTCAATGCTGCAACATTCCACTGATACAAGGGAGCTGGCCAAAAGTAAGTCAGGCCTTTCCAGCCGATAAGGAGTAACAACCCTAATACCGACAACAAACTGATGCTGACTGCACCGCCTGTTAGCCATATCCACGGTGCGCCAGAACGAATCCAATTTAACACGTCATTACTCGCTCTTTATTCAAACCATTATTACAACGCACGGTACTTATCTCTCAGTCTTTGACGAACCCACTCCGCAAGCGCGTTTACTGCAAACGTAAACACAAACAAAATCAATGCAGCTAGGAACAATAGACGATAATGCGAACTTCCAACTTCGGACTCTGGCAACTCAACGGCGATGGTTGCTGACAGGCTGCGCAATCCTTCCAAAATATTCCAATCCATTAATGGCGTATTGCCCGTTGCCATTAACACAATCATGGTTTCACCAACAGCGCGTCCCAGCCCCATCATAATGGCAGAAAAAATACCCGGACTTGCGGTAAGCAAGACAACATAGATTAAAGTTTGCCAAGGCGTGGCCCCTAATGCCAAAGAGCCATCCGATAAATGCTTCGGCACAGAGAAAATGGCATCTTCGGCGATGGTAAAAATCGTCGGGATAACAGCAAAACCCATCGCTAACCCCACCACCAATGCATTACGTTGATCGTAACCAATACCATGCTCGGTTAAGAATAAGCGCATATCACCACTGAAGAACGTCTGCTCAATCGTAGGCGAAATCCACACTCCAAGCCCAATCAGTACCAATATGACAGGCATGAGCACTAAAGCATGCCAACCATTAGGCAGACGATTTCGCAAAGGTTGCGGTATTAACGCCCATACCCCGCCCATAATCATGGTGCTCAAGGGCAAAACAAACAGCATGACGACGATCGTAATCAGGTGGTCTTCGACAATAGGTGCGAACCACAACCCCGCGAGGAAACCAATGATCACCGTCGGCAGTGCTTCCATTAGCTCAATCGACGGTTTTACGACACGACGCATGCGTGGTGACATAAAGTACGCCGTATAAATAGCACCTAGCACTGCGAGCGGTACTGAAAACAGCATCGCAAACATCGCCGCTTTTATCGTCCCAAACGCAATAGGTACTAGGCTGAACTTAGCCTCGAAGTTATCGCTCGCCGAAGTCGATTGCCACACATATTCAGGCTCAGGATACCCTTCGTACCACACTTCTTGCCATAATGAGGACAATGAAATTTCCGGATAGGCATTGTCCACTTCCGCAACATTTAACTCATTATTTTGCCAAGTGATTAAGTAGCGTTCATTGTTAGACATTGCTGCGATTGCGGGCGCTTGATTGTACGCACGCTTAAACAACACCAGTTTTTCACTGGTTGTATAATGGCTTTGCAACGTGCCGTTGGTGTAAAAGCTATAAAATCCTTTGCGATGAGAATCCGGCAACAAATACTTAAGCTCTGATGCCAATTTAAAATCACGAATATGCGTTAACGTGCGTCTCTCTTCTTGCAGCGTATCAAACCATTGCGACACCCGACCATCGTTGTGTGTCACCAAAAGCGAGTAAGCACCAGCCAGTAGGTCCATTGTACGAACGGAGTGCTTCTTATCACCTTGAGTGAGGTCGACCACCTCTCGCACAGCAAATTTACGTGCGGTTTTCTTTAACACGATCAACTCAGAGCCATCGCGCAAATAAAGCGTTTCACCATCAGGTGTCAATAACATTTGCTGAGGTGCATCAAAGCCTGAAGAGAACGTAAAATCGATCGTTGTCGGAGGCGTACCCAAAGACGAAGCCACTTGCCAACGAGCCTTCACTTCACCGCTTTGTGTCTGCCAAACAATTGTTGGTAAGGGCGTTGAAGCTGCAAACACAAACTGAGTCACAGGATCTTGAGGCGTACTCAGCGTCAGATCCATGCTGGTGTCTAGCTCAATCACTTCCGGAGGACGTGTATTTTCTCTCAACGTGGCATTAAATTCAGGCTTGAAAAGGTGCGCTTTACCCTGCCCATCAACAAACCCATACCAACCTAGTCCAGGAGCAGATTGAGAGAAAGCGACGGGTTCCTGGACGATTTGCTGTTTATACACTGCAGGCTTCGTAGGATCGTCCATCGACAAATATTGAATCTCACCACTTTGGGTTAGAACGAACGCTAGCTGAGCGTAATCATCCACCGAAATCGCCAGTGGTGTTTCAATATGGGTGGCTCGAATGGCTTGGTTGGTTTTGATCTCCGCATCAGAAAAAAGCGGAATGATCACCATGGCGAGGTAGACAAAGATCAAAATAAGCGCCGCGAGAACGCCGACACCACCGGATGTCACTGCAAGTCGAACTAAACGATCTTTTATCAGTCGTTTCTTATCTTTTTCCTGCAATGAAAACTCGGCTTGTGCCATTTAAATCTCTACCTTTTTTGACTTAGTACTAGAATATGTCGTTAAGATGACAATTATATTACAGATCACATTAAACACCTGAAAAGAATACAACTCTGATGCAATGCGTGGTATGAAATAAATCTGTAATGAAAATCTCATAATGTTCTCACTCATCCATTTTTCCAAGATGAGTACGTATTACTTCACTTTTGGCTAGGTAAGGTTATGAGCGCAGAAAAACTATATATAGAAAAAGAACTTAGTTGGTTGTCTTTCAACGAACGAGTATTACAAGAAGCTGCCGATAAAACCGTCCCTTTGATCGAACGTATTCGCTTTCTTGGGATTTTTTCCAACAATTTAGATGAATTTTACAAAGTACGCTTTGCGGACGTGAAGCGCAGAATCCTAATCAGCCAAGAGCGCGGTGGCAGCGATAGCCCTAAACGACTGTTAACCAAAATGCAGTCGAAAGCACTCAAGCTTAACGAACAATTTGATGAGCTTTACAGCGAATTGATTCGAGAAATGGCGCGACGTCGCATTTTCTTGGTCAACGAGCAACAACTGGATGAATCGCAGCAAAAGTGGATCGCGAAATACTTCCGTAGAGAGGTCATGCCGCATATCACCCCTCTGCTAATGAAAGATGAGATCGATGTTCTGCAATTTCTCAAAGACGAGTACGCTTACATCGCTGTAGAGCTACGTAAAGAAGAGCATTACCAGTACGCTTTGATCGAAATTCCGACCGATCACCTTCCCCGCTTTGTGATGGTACCAGAACAGAAAGGAAAGCGTCGAAAAACCATCATCTTACTTGATAATATTATCCGCCACTGTTTGGATGAGCTGTTCAAAGGCTTTTTTGATTATGATGAGCTTAGCGGCTATGCGATGAAAATGACGCGTGACGCCGAATACGATTTACGCAACGAAATCGAATACAGCTTGCTCGAACAAATGTCTGAAGGTGTCAATCAGCGACTGACAGCAAAGCCCGTTCGCTTCGTCTACGAACGTGATATGCCGCCCCAAATGCTAGAGTTTCTTTGTAACAAGCTCAATATCTCTAATTACGATAACCTTATCCCCGGCGGCCGCTATCACAATTTTAAAGACTTCATTGCGTTTCCAAATGTTGGGCGAGAGTACCTTGAAAATAAACCGCTTCCACCAATGAAATGCGCCGATTTCGAAGGTTACGCTAACAGCTTTGATGCGATTAAAGCGAAAGATATTCTACTCTATTACCCCTACCACACTTTTGACCACATTAGTGAGTTGGTACGCCAGGCCTCCTTCGATCCAAAAGTACTTAGTATCAAGATTAACATTTATCGCGTCGCGAAAGATTCTCGCTTGATGAACTCATTAATTGATGCCGTGCACAACGGAAAAAATGTCACCGTGGTCGTGGAGCTGCAGGCTCGCTTTGATGAAGAAGCCAATATCGAATGGTCAAAAGTGTTGACCGAGGCAGGTGTGCACGTCATCTTCGGAGCGCCTGGCCTTAAGATTCATTCAAAGCTACTGATGATCAGTCGCCGTGAAGGTGAAGAAATTATTCGCTACGCGCACATCGGCACAGGCAACTTCCATGAGAAGACGGCACGAATTTATACCGACTTCTCTCTCCTTACCGCAGATCAAGAAATCACTAACGAAGTTCGTAATGTCTTCGGTTACATTGAGAATCCATATCGCCCAGTGAAGTTCAATCACCTCATGGTATCTCCACGTAATTCTCGTACCCAAATCTACCGCCTGATCGATAATGAAATTGCGAATGCCAAGCTAGGAAAGAAAGCCGCCCTTACGATCAAGGTCAATAACCTAGTCGATAAAGGCATCGTCAATAAGCTATATGGAGCAAGTACGGCGGGAGTGAAGATAAATATGATCATTCGCGGCATGTGCTCCTTAGTACCAGGCATTGAGGGAATCAGCGACAACATTCGGATCATCAGTATTGTTGACCGCTTTTTGGAACACCCACGCGTGGTGATTACCCATAACGATGGCGATCCGCAAGTCTATATCTCTTCTGCTGACTGGATGACAAGAAATATCGATCACCGCATTGAGGTGGCGGCGCCAGTCCGTGATCCACGTTTGAAACAGAGAATTATTGATATAACGAATATCCATTTTACCGATACAGTAAAGGCTCGTTTTATAGATAAGGAAATGAGCAACGCTTACGTACCACGAGGTAATCGCAAAAAAGTTCGTTCTCAAATCGCTATCTATGACTATCTTAAAAATATAGAAAAGCAAACTAGAAAACAAAATTCAGATGCCTCAAATACTTGAACAAGATACTCGCTACATTGCCGCGATAGACCTCGGCTCAAACAGTTTCCACATGGTGGTGGCCAAGGTTGTAGGCAGTGACTTACAACTGGTTAGCCGTCATAAACAGCGTGTTCGCTTAGCATCAGGACTCGACAGTGAATTGAACTTAAGTCATTCCGCGATGGAACGTGCGTTAGAGTGCTTAGCCATGTTCGCTGAGAGACTGCAAGGGCTTGATGAGTCGAATGTGCGTATCGCCGCGACACACACACTAAGACGCGCTAAAAATGCTCATCTATTCATTGAGCGTGCGAAAGAAGTGATGCCCTTCCCAATAGAAATCATCCCAGGGGAAGAAGAAGCCCGCTTGATTTACTTAGGTGTCGCTCACACTCAAGTAGAGTCAAACTCCAAGTTGGTCGTTGATATTGGTGGCGGCAGTACCGAAATGATCATTGGACAAGAATTTGAACCTGAGCTTCTCAACAGTAAACAGATGGGATGCGTCAGCTTTACAGAGCAATATTTTAAAAACGGCAAACTGTCTGGGAAAAACTTCAATAAAGCGATGTTAGCCGCCGAGCAAAAACTCGAGTCCATCGCTTCAGCATACCGTAAAAAAGGCTGGGATATCGCTCTCGGCTCATCAGGAACCATCAAAGCAATTCAAGAAGTGCTAGTAGGATTAGGTTTTGAAGATGGCCTGATCACCGCGAAGAGACTGGACACGCTTATTGAAACTCTGTGTAATTTTGATTCAATTGAAGAGATTGAACTGACAGGTTTAACAGAAGAACGTAAGCCCGTATTCGCGGCAGGCGTGGCGATTTTGTCCGCAATTTTCAAAGCACTTCGCATTGAGCAGATGTTTTTCTCCGATGGTGCTCTGCGCGAAGGTCTGTTGTACGAAATGGAAGAGCGTTTTGCGCGCTCAGATATACGTATGCGCACAACTGAAAATTTAGCCAACAAACACCGGGTTGACTTAGAGCATGCTGCTCGTGTTAAAGGCCATGCACGTGAGATGTTATGTCAGGTGCGCTCTGAACTAGGCATTAAAAAAAAGAGTGAGTTATTTGACTTACTAGAGTGGGCAGCGTTGCTTCATGAAGTCGGATTAAGTATCAACTTGCGTAGTTTCCATCGCCACTCTTTTTATATTCTGTTGCACTCCACCCTACAAGGCTTCAACCGTGAGCAGCAATTAGTGCTTGCAACATTAGCTCGCTTCCAGCGTAAAGCGCTCAAATTGCAAGAACTACCAGATTTCAACCTCTATAAACAGAGTGACGTTATAAGCCTCATCAAAACATTACGACTTTCTATCGTATTAAATGGACAGCGTAACGAAGATCCATTGCCTGACATCACTTTATCCATCAAAAATGATGAATGGATTCTTACGTGCACAGATAAAGCATGGCTAGAAAACAACAAATTGCTTCATGCTGATTTACAGGAAGAACAAGAACGTTGGGACAGCGCGAAGTGGACACTCACTTTCTGATCTCGTGCTGTTCATACCTAAACAAAAAGTCGGCTTACAGGCCGACTTTTTTTAATTCTTCTTCTGCAAAATCTGCTGTAATGGGCACATAGCCATCTTTCTCAACCAACGCTTGCCCCTGAGCGGAGAAAATAAAGCGAATAAACTCGGCTTCTATTGGTGTTAATGGGTAATCCGGGTGCTTATTCACATATACATATAAGTAACGTGATAGTGGGTACTTACCACTAACAATATGTTCTCGCGTTGGCGTCACGTAGTCATTCCCCGTTTTTGCCACCGGAACTAAGCGTACGCCAGCTACTCGATAACCAACACCAGAATAGCCAACTCCACTGATAGTTGAGGCAACAGCTTGCACAACTGACGCTGAGCCTGGCTGCTCGTTAACTCGTGTTTTAAAATCGCCGCCACATAAGGCATTGCTTTTGAAGTAACCATAAGTTCCAGAAACGGAGTTACGACCAAACAACTGTACGTTGCGCTTTGCCCACTGTGATTCAAGACCGAGTTGCTGCCAGTTCGTGATAAATTGACTTTCACCACAGCGCAGAGTTGCAGAAAACAAAGCATCTAACTGACTAAAGTTGAGCCCTTGAATTGGATTGTCTTGATGGACAAAAATACCGATAGCATCGATCGCAACCCTAAGCGCCGTTGGCTTGTAGCCATGTTCACGTTCAAACGCTTCAACCTCTCTTAAACGCATAGGGCGGCTCATGGGACCAAACTGAGCCGTTTGTTCGGTCAATGCTGGGGGGGCAGTGGAAGAGCCAGACGCTTGGACTTGCGCATTAATATTCGGGTAAATGGATTTAAACTCTTCCACCCAAAGTGTTGTCATGCCTGCAAGTGTATCGGATCCAACAGAGAGCAAGTTACCGACAATCCCAGTCGTTTTATGATAATTCGGCAATGGTTTATCTTGAGCGACAGCCATACCGGAACAAGCGAGAGCCAGTAGACTGAACACTTTTGCGACTCTTAATGCCATTATTTCACCACCAAACGTTCAGGCAATACAAAAGAAAACTTACTGCCCACGCCCACTTCACTGTGAATTTCCAAATGAGAATCATGGTGGCTCAGCGCATGTTTCACAATAGCCAACCCTAACCCACTCCCTCCGGTATCGCGTGATCTTGCTTTATCGACGCGATAAAAACGCTCAGTAAGTCGATGGAGGTGCTGAGGTTCTATACCATCACCACTGTCCTCCACCTCTAAGCATGCGCCTTGAGATGTCTGGAACCAACGAACATTAATGTTCGCGCCAGGCGGTGTGTATTTGACAGCATTATAAACGAGGTTAGAGATAGCACTACGTAACTGGTCATCATCGCCCAGTACGCGTAGGCTAGCATCAACATCAAATTTCAATTTATGTTGGTTGTCCCCGCTAAGGCTAACCGCCTCTTTTTCTAGTACTTCGAGCATCGCAGGTACATTCACGACTTCTTCAAGCTCATGCATAGGTGCCGCTTCAATTTTAGATAGCGTCAGTAGTTGGTTCACCAAACTGTTCATACGGTTGAGCTGCTCCGTCATAACACCATGCGCTTTACTCCACATTGGGCCCACAACCATGTCAGGGTCTTCTGTCATCTCCAAATAACCTTGTAGGACCGTCATTGGTGTACGCAGTTCATGAGAAACGTTAGCAAAGAAATTACGGCGCATTCCCTCAAGTTGTTTTAACTGGCTAACATCACGCACCACCATCAAATGTTCACCTTCGGTATACGGTACGATACGTAGTTCTAGCATGCGTTCGACATTGAGTGGTGAGCGCATTTCCAATGGCTCAGAGAAGTCTTTCTTGTTGAGGTACTTGATAAAGTCAGGCGTACGAATGAGGTTGGAGATAGGTTGACCAGAGTCTTCCGGCCAATGGAAACCCAATAAGTGTTGAGCCAGTTTGTTACACCAAACGATATTGCCTTCAGCACGGAACACCACGACGGCATCGGGTAACGATTCCGCACCATTTCTGAATCGGCGAATGAGATTAGTAAGCTCTTTGCGTTTACGGCGTTGGCGCTGCTGTAAGCGATACAAGCCATTGAACAAAGATTCCCAGTTACCGCTACCAGACGGTGGCGTCAGGCGCTTTTCATCCCATAACCAAGAAGATAAACGTACTTGGTTATGCAAATGCCACACAAGCTGCAATGCCGTAGCTGCCAAAAGCAACCACGGCATATAACCGAATATCCAACCTACTATCACCCATGGGGTGTAAAAAAAAGCCAGCTCCCAGGCCAGCTTTTTCCACGTTAATCTTTCAACCACTCATAACTCCAGAAATGGTACCGATAAGCTGCGTGTTAATTTATGCCTTTGTCGAGAAGCGGTATCCAGCACCACGAACAGTTTGGATCAGCTTATCATGACCTGCGGCTTCCAATGCTTTACGCAGGCGGCGAATATGAACATCGACCGTACGATCTTCGACATACACGTTAGTACCCCAAACATTGTTTAATAGCTGCTCACGGCTGTACACACGCTCTTGATGCGTCATGAAAAAATGCAGCATTTTAAATTCTGTTGGGCCCATATCTAATGGTGCATCATTAGCCGTGACACGGTGTGATACAGGATCAAGCTTCAATCCCTGCACATCAATTACGTCTTCCAGTGCGGTCGGGGTTACACGACGAATCACCGCTTTTAAGCGGGCAACCAACTCTTTAGGAGAAAATGGCTTAGTAATGTAGTCATCCGCACCGACTTCTAAACCGCGCACTTTATCTTCTTCTTCACCACGAGCGGTAAGCATCACAACTGGAATGTTGCGCGTTAATTCCTCTCGCTTCATATGCTTGATGAAGTTAATGCCGCTGCCGCCTGGTAACATCCAATCCAGTAAAACTAAATCAGGGAAGGGTTCAGCCAGTTTGGTTACTGCAGTATCGTAATCTTCCGCTTCTACCGCTTGGTAACCTTTCTGCTCAAGTACGAAGCACAGCATTTCGCGAATAGGAGCTTCGTCTTCAACAACCAGAATCCTTCTAGACATAATTGAGTAACCTTATGTTCGTTGAGCTAATGAATTTAAGAGACAAAGCGCCCCTCTATGCATAAGCATTATCACTACCAATTATGACACTTTTGTGACCTTTGAAAACAAATTTTCATATAACTTTCTTTTGAGGTTCATTCGGATATTTTTCATTTCTATTAAGACATCAGCACAAAAATTCCCTATGATTAGTCCCTTGTCATCAAGCCTAGAGAAGATTTATGTGGTTTAAAAACTGTCTGGTATACCGCGTTAACCGCGAGGTTACTTTCAACGCCGAACAACTAGAAACTCAACTGTCTGAATTCCGATTCACCCCATGTGGCAGTCAAGATAAACAGAAATTTGGTTGGGTCAGTGCAATGGGTAGACATGGCGACATGATGACTCACGTGTCAGAAAACCGCATTCTGATTTGCGCCAAGAAAGAAGAGAAAATGCTACCTGCCTCAGTGATCAAAGAGTCATTGAATGCAAAAGTAGAAGCAATGGAAGCGCAAGAAGGTCGTCCTCTGAAGAAGAAAGAGAAAGACAACCTGAAAGATGACATCGTAATGGATTTACTGCCTCGCGCATTTAGCCGCAGCAGCCACACTCACGTGCTCATCATGCCAAAAGAAGGGTTCATCCTTGTTGACGCAAGCAGCTACAAAAAAGCGGAAGACGTATTAGCACTACTTCGTAAAACCATGGGTAGTTTACCTGTTGTTCCTGCCATTCCAGAAGTAGCGATTGAAACAACGCTAACCGAGTGGGTGAAAACGGGCGACACACCTCAAGGTATCACCATGATGGACGAAGCTGAGCTAAAATCCGTGCTTGAAGAAGGTGGCGTGATTCGTTGTAAGAAGCAAGAGCTGACCACAGATGAAATCCGCAACCACATCGCAGCAGATAAAGTCGTAACGAAGCTTGCACTTAATTGGCAAGATCGTATTGAATTCATCATGACAGAAGATGCGGGTATTAAGCGTCTAAAATTCTCTGATGAATTGAAAGATCAAAATGACGATATTCCACGTGAAGATCAAGCGGCTCGATTTGATGCAGACTTCTCTCTGATGTGTGGGGAGTTCAGTGCTTTCCTACCCAACCTATATGATGCGCTAGGCGGCTTACCAAATCCTAACGCTTAACATTGTATAAAGGTTAACCATAACGCCCTCACTTTTTTTGAGGGTGTTTTTCTATCTGAAGCACAATTACCCTAGTCACAGTTCACATTTTGACGTAAAATTTGCGCCCCATTTCCATTAGGTGGAATTGGCCTGACTTGTGATCAGATAAAAGAGAATTGAGCAATGACAACTGAGAAAGCATTCGTACCTGAGCTACTGTCTCCTGCGGGAAGCCTGAAAAACATGCGTTACGCATTCGCCTACGGCGCAGATGCAGTTTACGCTGGCCAACCTCGCTACAGCCTCCGCGTACGTAACAATGAGTTTAACCACGAAAACCTAAAAATCGGTATCGATGAAGCACATGCTCTAGGCAAAAAGCTTTATGTGGTATGTAACATTCAACCACACAACTCGAAGCTAAAAACCTTCATCCGTGATCTTAAACCAATCGTAGAAATGGGTCCTGACGCATTGATCATGTCAGATCCAGGCCTAATCATGATGGTTCGTGAAGCTTTCCCAGAAATGCCAATTCACCTTTCTGTACAAGCAAACGCTGTAAACTGGGCGACTGTTAAGTTCTGGGCAGCGAATGGCGTGGAACGTGTGATCGTTTCTCGCGAACTATCTCTAGAAGAAATCGAAGAAATTCGTGAGCATTGTCCTGAAACTGAACTTGAAGTATTCGTTCACGGTGCATTATGCATGGCTTATTCTGGTCGTTGCCTACTTTCTGGTTACATCAACAAACGTGATCCTAACCAAGGCACTTGCACCAACGCGTGCCGTTGGGAATACAAAGTGGAAGAAGGCAAAGAAAACGACGCTGGTGATATCGTAGAGAAATTTGACCCATCTGAAGCACAGCCTGTCGAAGTACAAGACGAACGCCCTGAAACCACAATTGGTCGTGGTAAACCAACGGATGAAGTCGTTCTACTTTCTGAAGCGCACCGTCCAGAAGAAAAAATGGCAGCGTACGAAGATGAGCACGGCACTTACATCATGAACTCAAAAGACCTACGTGCGGTACAGCATGTTGAGCGCTTAACTAAGATGGGTGTGCACTCACTGAAAATCGAAGGTCGTACTAAATCATTCTATTACTGTGCTCGTACTGCACAGGTTTACCGTAAAGCGATTGATGATGCTGTAGCAGGCCGACCATTTGATGAAAGCCTAATGGGCACACTAGAGAGCCTAGCTCACCGTGGCTATACCGAAGGCTTCCTACGTCGTCATACTCACGACACCTACCAGAATTACGATTACGGCTACTCAGTCTCTGATGCTCAACAGTTTGTCGGTGAGTTCACTGGTAAACGTCGTGGCGATATGGCTGAAGTAGAAGTGAAAAACAAATTCCTTGTCGGTGATAGTCTTGAGTTAATGACGCCAAAAGGTAATGTTGTTTTCACGCTAGAAGCGATGGAAAACCGTAAGTCAGAGTCTATTGAGGATGCCAAAGGGAATGGTCACTTCGTCTTCATTCCAGTACCAGCAGATCTAGATTTAGAATACGGTCTATTGATGCGTAACTTAAACTCAGGGCAGGACACCCGTAACCCGACTGGTAAGTAATCATGGCCTTGCTCATTACTGGCAAATGCATCAACTGCGACATGTGCGATCCCGAATGCCCCAATGGGGCAATCAGCATGGGAGAAAGCATTTTCGAGATTGACCCAGCTCTATGTACAGAGTGTAAGGGACATTACGAAAAGCCGACCTGTCAGTCAGTGTGCCCGATTACAAAATGCATTATCACAGACCCGGATCATGTAGAAACAGAAGAGCAGTTACTGGAGAAGTTCGTGATTATTCAAGGGTTAGCATAAGAACAAGTAGGTTCAACTTTGGAGACAAAGTTGAACCTTTTTTTAACCCGACTTTTCAATAGGATAGATATTACAAAACAACTCTTTTTCAAAATGAGACTCTAACCTATCTCGCCAATTTTCAGCTTGGGAAACCGGCACAAGATAAAAGTTTTCTCGGCTCGTGTCCGTAACAAAAGCCATTCCATATTGCATCAGCTCGTAATGCACATCATTAACAAATCCGGGATCAAGACGCTGACGTCCTGTCAGGTGGTTTACATCAACCCGAGTCAATAAGACCCCTTTCGTTTCACTGCTAAATCTGTGTCTTAACCACTCTGCAAATTCTTTTGCACAAATCATAGTCATGGTTTTATCCTTGATTTACTCTTCTAGCAGGAGAAGTATCCATTCCCACCTCACACACTTGTCTGCCTTGTTATTGCTTCGCTAGCCAACTGACAGACATATTGCTAAGAAACCAAAGTATCGTGACGAAAGATCTTTCTAAACAGAGAAGTTACGACTTATCTATACTACAACTCTTTGTTTAATTTAGATTTCTATATTATGTCACCAAAACTAATTAGGTTAGTTTTTGTATTGGTATTATTCACTGTAGACAAAAGTATGATGTTTCTCCAGTTTCATAAAAGAGATACGTAAGGGAATATAAACCTGTAGAGTCACTCTAGTTAGTAGAGATAAGTGATTGGCATTGCGGTGGAATCGTTGTTTTTCGCTTGGGCTTAGCAATAACTTTCGCAGACGGAGGCTTATCGATAGGCTTAACTTTCGGTCCCCAACTAGCAAGCTCTACCCCACAACCATCACCAGCGGGAGGCAGGGCTTGTTCAACACAGTAACCACTCGACTCAGGACAAGATAACCTGACGTGGAAGTGGTAATGATGCCCCCACCAAGGGCGAACTTTACGTAACCAAGAACGTTCTTTGCCTTCTTCTTGCGAGCAAAGCTGCTCCTTAATGACAGGATGTACAAAAATTCGTGCAACATCCTCACTCTGTGCAGCATATCGAATCAGCTTAAAGTGCCTATCCTCCCAGCGATGGTTAAGTATGGAATAACCTTTTAAATCCACCACACTCATTGGCTTGGGGAGTTGCAATTCGTTATAAGAAAGCGGTTGGTCAGCGAGTCTTAACCAGATATCAATATCTAACCCAGTTTGGTGACTAGAATGGCCAGAAGAAAACTTTCCTCCTCTTGGTAAAGAGAGGTCACCTATAAGCAGCGTTGTGTTGAGATTTTGATGAGCTTTAAGCGCTAGGTTTTCAATAAACTCTATCGTTTTAGGGTGCCCATAGTAGCGTTTCGTTTTACTGCGTAAAACTTGATAACCAACGCCATCAAGAGGCAAAGGTAATGCACCATCCAAACAACCGTTAGCATAGCTACCAATAGAGGAAGAAGAGTTTTGGGTAGGGTTAGCAACAGACTCCCAAGGAGTAGAGTATACAGAAGCTGAGAAACATAAACCCAAAGATACAATGAAACTCAGCTTCATAGCTTTTAGCCTTTAGTAGTGTTCGCCATTATCGTAATAAGCTTTAGGGGATAAAGCTGAAAAGATAACTGCAACATCAATATCTGCACCAGCAATACCACGAACTTGCTGTGTAATAAGCTTAGCAACTTTATCTTGTACTTCCTGACCACGGTCAAACCAAAGCACTTCGACAAAAGGATATGCAGCACTCACCTCGCCCTCATTGAAAAACGTAGTGTAGATATACTCAAAAGTAAAATCCTCACGCGGACAGTCCATCAGAGGCTGAAGTTCATCCGTCAGAGGCTTTGATAGTGCCTGAACAGCTTGCGGCTCTACAGCACGGAATCGAAAATGTGGCATAAACTTACTTCCTAATTATTAGCATTAACTCATGATAATAACAGGAACCAAGTCAGTGATCATCCAAGCCAATGTAACCACTAACCTTTCCTATACACGTCATATAGATCAAGTAGTAAATCAACTAGCTCACTAACGAAGAATAATGGGAGTATGAAGAGAGGTAAGAAGGGGTAAAATGATACACCGAAGCTTAGTGACGCAATCTATTGCAAAGGAAATAGAATGGCTTAAGTCATCGATGTAATATGTTCTTAAGATCAATATGTATCAGATATCGACAACTATTCGTTAGAAACGAAAAAGGCTCCGACCTAAGTCAGAGCCTTGATATATGGCAGGGGTGGAGAGATTCGAACTCCCAACACGCGGATTTGGAATCCGCTGCTCTGCCAATTGGAGCTACACCCCTGCAGTTCGTGTTTAATGAGACGACTCTCAAATAAGTGGCGGAGTGGACGGGACTCGAACCCGCGACCCCCGGCGTGACAGGCCGGTATTCTAACCAACTGAACTACCACTCCGCAGTGGTATCACCCGTTATTAAAACGAATGTCCGTAATTTAAAGCCTGGCGATGTCCTACTCTCACATGGGGAAGCCCCACACTACCATCGGCGCTATTTCGTTTCACTTCTGAGTTCGGCATGGAAATCAGGTGGGTCCAAAACGCTATGGTCGCCAAGCAAATTCTTTAATCCGGAAAGCTGTTTCTTAATTCTCGTTCT